>NZ_JBVVQL010000079.1:0-209 GCF_055811195.1 Mesorhizobium sp. WSM4823 | reverse complement strand
ACAGGTGCAACGGGTGCGACCGGCGACACCGGTGCGACCGGCGATACCGGAACCACAGGCGCGACCGGCGATACCGGTGCAACTGGTGACACCGGAGCCACTGGCGATACCGGAGCCACAGGCGATACCGGCGCCACTGGCGATACCGGAGCCACAGGCGATACCGGTGCGACCGGCGATACCGGTGCAACGGGCGACACCGGTGCAAC
>NZ_JBVVQL010000078.1:0-230 GCF_055811195.1 Mesorhizobium sp. WSM4823 | reverse complement strand
CGCGCCCCCCGCCGGCCCCCCCCCCGCCCGGCGGCGCCGGGGGGGGGGGGGCGGGCGCGCGCCCCGCCCGCCCCCCCCCCGGGCCCCCCGGGGGGGGGGGGGGGCGCGCCGCCCCCCCCCCCCCCCCCCCCCCCCCCCCCCCCCCCCCGCCCCCCCCCCGCGGCCCCCCCGGGCGGGGGGGGGGGGGGGGGGGGGCCCCCCCCCCCCCCCCCCCCCCCCCCCCCCCGGCC
>NZ_JBVVQL010000077.1:0-230 GCF_055811195.1 Mesorhizobium sp. WSM4823 | reverse complement strand
GAAAATGACTATGTTCAATCGGAGAGGTTTGCGTTCCTTCCCACCCCCCTCGGGTGGGGGGGGCGCCCCCCCCCCCCCCCCGGGGGGGGGGGGGGGGGGGGGGGGGGGGCCCGGCCCGGCGGGGGGGCGGGGGGGGGGGGGGGGCGGGCCCCGCGGGCGCGGGGGGCGGGGGGGGGGGGGGGGGGGGGGGGGGGGGGGGGCCGGCGGGCGGGCGGGCGGGGGGGGGGGGG
>NZ_JBVVQL010000076.1:0-235 GCF_055811195.1 Mesorhizobium sp. WSM4823 | reverse complement strand
CGCCAGAAGCGGCGCAAGGTGCGCGAAGCCGTCAAACGGCGTGCCTCCGAACCCGAGCCTGCGATCACCGAGGAACGTCAGAAGCGGCGCAAGGAGCGCGAGGCCGCCAGGCAGCGCAACGCCGAACCCGACGCGCCCGCGATCGCCGAGGAACGCCTGAAGCGGCGCAAGGTGCGCGAAGCCGTCAAACGGCGTGCCTCCGAACCCGAGCCTGCGATCACCGAGGAACGCCAGA
>NZ_JBVVQL010000075.1:0-237 GCF_055811195.1 Mesorhizobium sp. WSM4823 | reverse complement strand
CAACGCCTACAATCTCAGCCAAGGCAAGCGGCTCTATTCGTGGTTCGGCTGCAAGAGCTGCCATGGCGACGGCCAGGGCGGCAGCGGCCCTGGCTTCCTCGACGGCTGGTGGTACTACGGTCCCGAGACGGTCTCGATCTTCGCCTCGATCCGAGATGGGCGGCCGCACGGCATGCCCCCCTTCGGGGACAAGATGACCACGGATCAAATCTGGCAGCTTGCGGGCTATGTGCAGAC
>NZ_JBVVQL010000074.1:0-239 GCF_055811195.1 Mesorhizobium sp. WSM4823 | reverse complement strand
GGTGCAACTGGTGACACCGGCGCCACTGGCGATACCGGAGCCACAGGCGATACCGGAGCCACAGGCGATACCGGCGCAACGGGTGACACCGGAGCCACAGGCGACACGGGTGCGACTGGCGATACCGGAACCACAGGCGCGACCGGCGATACCGGTGCGACCGGCGATACCGGAGCAACTGGCGCAACGGGTGATACCGGAGCCACGGGTGCAACGGGTGCGACCGGCGACACCGGTGC
>NZ_JBVVQL010000073.1:0-243 GCF_055811195.1 Mesorhizobium sp. WSM4823 | reverse complement strand
GCACGGTCTCAATAGCCTGCAAACCCGCAGGGGGGGGGGGGGGGGGGGGGGGGGGGGGGGGGGGCGGCGCCCCCCGGCCCCGGGGGGGGGGGGGGGGGCGGGGGGGGGGCGGGGGGGGGGGGGGGGGGGGGGGGG
Organism: Mesorhizobium sp. WSM4823; assembly: GCF_055811195.1. NCBI lineage: Bacteria > Pseudomonadati > Pseudomonadota > Alphaproteobacteria > Hyphomicrobiales > Phyllobacteriaceae > Mesorhizobium > Mesorhizobium sp. WSM4823. Next base: position 108 of record NZ_JBVVQL010000073.1, on the reverse strand, counting down.
CGGGGGGGGGCGGGGGCGGGGGGGCGGGGGGGGCGGGGGGGGGGGGGGGGAGGGGGGGGAGGGGGGGGGGGGGGGTGGGGCGGGGGGGGGGGGGGGGGGGGGTGGGGG
>NZ_JBVVQL010000072.1:0-248 GCF_055811195.1 Mesorhizobium sp. WSM4823 | reverse complement strand
CCTGTGGCTCCGGTATCGCCAGTGGCGCCGGTGTCACCAGTTGCACCCGTGTCGCCTGTGGCTCCGGTATCGCCAGTGGCGCCGGTGTCACCAGTTGCACCCGTATCGCCTGTGGCTCCGGTATCGCCAGTAGCTCCGGTCGCGCCAGTTGCACCGGTATCGCCAGTCGCGCCGGTATCGCCGGTCGCACCAGTCGCTCCGGTATCACCGGTCGCACCAGTCGCTCCGGTATCACCCGTTGCACCTGT
>NZ_JBVVQL010000071.1:0-256 GCF_055811195.1 Mesorhizobium sp. WSM4823 | reverse complement strand
CGACAACGAAGCGCTTTACAGGCACGTCCCGTCCATCTTCGCCCGAGAGGCCCATGACAGCCGGTCGGAGCGTTACGTCTATGTCCCCACCATCGACATCGTGGAGGGGTTGCGCCGGGAAGGATGGTTCCCGTTCTTCGCCGTGCAGTCGGTTCCGCGTGACGGCAGCCGCCACGGCCACGCCAAGCATATGCTGCGCCTGCGCCGGGATGACGGCATCGGCAAGCAGGAGGCGGCGGAAGTCATCATCGTCAAC
>NZ_JBVVQL010000070.1:0-264 GCF_055811195.1 Mesorhizobium sp. WSM4823 | reverse complement strand
CCTCGGCGGGGGGGGGGGGGGCGGGCCGCGCGGGCGGGCGGCGGGGGGGGGGGGGGCGGGGGGGGGGGGCGGGGGGGGGGGGGGGGTGGGGGGGGGGCGGGGGGGGGCGCGGGGGGGGCGCGGGGGGGGGGGGGGTGGGGGGGGGGGGGCCCCCCCCCCGGGGGGGGCGCCCCCCCCCCCCCCCCCCCCCCGCCGGGGCGGGGGGGGGGGGGGCGCGGGGGGCGGCACAGAAACGAGCCCCACCCACGAGAGGCAAGAAAAGAA
>NZ_JBVVQL010000069.1:0-264 GCF_055811195.1 Mesorhizobium sp. WSM4823 | reverse complement strand
TCCGGACAACAGCGACTGCGGGTCGGCGGCAAGCGGGTCTCTCAGGCCGGCAATATAGAATTGGCCATCGCGCATTTTTTGTTCGGCAACGATGATGCCCGGCTGGGTACTCAGCCGCGACACATAGGCCTGCCAGTGCTCCGCCGCGCGTGCTTCGGGGCTCAGGTCACGAACCTTGGAGATGTCAAATTCCGGTCCGCCTGCCGAAAGCTGTCGGGCCGCTGCGCGCGCCCGATCTATCCAGGTGTCGGGAGCCTCACCCTC
>NZ_JBVVQL010000068.1:0-275 GCF_055811195.1 Mesorhizobium sp. WSM4823 | reverse complement strand
GGTGCAACGGGCGATACCGGTGCCACAGGCGCGACCGGCGATACCGGTGCAACTGGTGACACCGGCGCCACAGGCGATACCGGTGCAACTGGTGACACCGGCGCAACGGGTGCGACCGGCGATACCGGCGCGACTGGCGATACCGGTGCAACTGGCGCGACCGGCGATACCGGTGCAACTGGTGACACCGGCGCCACTGGCGACACGGGTGCAACGGGCGATACCGGAGCTACTGGCGATACCGGAGCCACAGGCGACACGGGTGCAACTGGTGA
>NZ_JBVVQL010000067.1:0-276 GCF_055811195.1 Mesorhizobium sp. WSM4823 | reverse complement strand
GAAATGGCCGCTCGCCATCGGGCGGCGTGTGCGAGCTACGGCTTCCAGCCTGGAACGGAGAGCTATGCGAATTGCCTTCTCCAGCTCGACGTAGGTGATTACGGCTACGGCCATCATAGGGGTGGCGTGCCGTTGTTTCCCGCCCGGCATCAGGCGCCCGCGCCGCCTCCGCCTATCGCCACGCAGGACTAAGGTCGGCTAAAGTTCACTGATGCCCCATCGTCCTGACCTATTGATCTACGCACTTTCGCTCGGAAGCGCAGCGCCCGTGGCGGC
>NZ_JBVVQL010000066.1:0-288 GCF_055811195.1 Mesorhizobium sp. WSM4823 | reverse complement strand
GGTTGCGGGGACAGGATTTGAACCTGTGACCTTCAGGTTATGAGCCTGACGAGCTACCGGGCTGCTCCACCCCGCGTTAACTTGACGGCGAATGCCGGCCGGGCAGCCCGGACTTTTTGGTTTGTCCGTCCTCGAGGCCTTTGGCCTTTGCGGGCGGACGGGTGCTGCTCCACCCCGCGTTAACTTTTGAGACAAGTCAGCGCTTGTTTAGTTCCGCCAATTGAAAGGGCCGCTTACGCGGCCCGTTCTCCCGATTGGCGGGCCTGTTTGTAGAGAGAAGATTTGGAT
>NZ_JBVVQL010000065.1:0-298 GCF_055811195.1 Mesorhizobium sp. WSM4823 | reverse complement strand
AATCACCAATCCCTGGTCGATCACGTCGATGCTTTCTTGCCGAAAGACGGTGATATAAAGACGGCGTTGAACGTCCTGCGTGCGTATCATGAGCCGGACTATTCAGCGACTGCCCGGCCGGCAGTGCCGTCAAAGGCAGACGCGCATGTCTTGGAACAAGTGGCCAGTGACAGCAGCTTGGCCTCAAGCACCCGTGGTGTCTATGGTCGTAGTCTCCGCAAATTTTCTGAGGCGCTTGAGAGTCGGGGCCAGACGATCTCTGGGCTGGATCACGATTCGCGGATCGAATTCGCCCAGA
>NZ_JBVVQL010000064.1:0-299 GCF_055811195.1 Mesorhizobium sp. WSM4823 | reverse complement strand
ATGGTGAAGCTCTTGGCGACGTCGGAGACGACGAGCGGGGTTGCCATCAGAAGGTTCTCCAATCGTCGTTCGTTGGCGGGACAGCACCCCCCTCTGGCCTGCCGGCCATCTCCCCCTCAAGGGGGGAGATCGGCTGTCGTATTCGGTTTCGCCGTTCTCCTGCGTTGCAGAAGGGGCGAGGCATGAAAGCTGCTAATCTCCCCCCTTGAGGGGGAGATGGCCGGCAGGCCAGAGGGGGGTGACTTGGCGCCATCGTCAAACCTGCAAAATCGAGGAAACCAGCAATTGGGTATAAGGCG
>NZ_JBVVQL010000063.1:0-309 GCF_055811195.1 Mesorhizobium sp. WSM4823 | reverse complement strand
GGTTCAGGAGACGTTGGGCCGGGATCCGCATGCCGGCGATCTTTATGTCTTCCGCGGCCGCAGCGGCAACCTGATCAAGATTATCTGGCATGATGGGCTCGGCATGTCGCTGTATGCAAAACGGCTCGAGAAGGGCCGGTTTCTATGGCCGTCGCCGGCGGACGGCACGGTTTCCATATCACCGGCGCAGCTTGCCTACATGCTCGACGGGATCGATTGGCGCAACCCGCGTCACACGTTCCGACCGCAGCGCGCGGGCTGAGTTTTTCTTTGAGTTTGCGCCATTTTCCGCGAGTCAGCAGACTCGTT
>NZ_JBVVQL010000062.1:0-318 GCF_055811195.1 Mesorhizobium sp. WSM4823 | reverse complement strand
GGACCACCATGGCCTCTTGCCGGATGCGGGCCAGGCCCGGCAAGCGGGCTTTGAGCAGCACGTGGCCGAGCCGCGCCGAGCCGATCCGGCTCCTGTCGCGAGTGGCGCCCGTGCTACCGGCTATCCCCATCTGTCCAGCGAACACCAGGACGTTATTGATAAGGCGATCGCCCACGCTGCGGCTCAGCAACACCATAGCGAGAGCACGCTCCGAATGTACAAGTATGCACTTCGCCGATTGGCGAATGATCTCGGCGCTCGCGGCCAAGCGACTGATCTAAAAAATCACCAATCCCTGGTCGATCACGTCGATGCTTT
>NZ_JBVVQL010000061.1:0-371 GCF_055811195.1 Mesorhizobium sp. WSM4823 | reverse complement strand
GTGTTTTTTGAAAAGGTCGTGGAGCGTGTTGCACGCGAAGCACCCGCCGTCAGCTTCGAATTGCTGCCGCTCGACGAGGACCCCGGTGAGCTTCTCCGGCGCGGTGACGTCGATTTTCTGATTTGTCCAGAATTGTTCATGTCGAACGCGCATCCAAGAGCGGCGCTGTTCGACGACACGTTCGTGTGCGTGGGCTGCCCCACGAACAAGCAACTGCCGCAGCAGCTTACATTCGAGAGATACATGTCGATGAGGCACGTTGCGGCCAAGTTTGGGCCGACGCTGAAAGGCTCGATCGAGGAGCGTTTTTTGCTTGAGCATGGCCTCAAGAGACGTGTCGAGGTTATCGTGCAGGCCTTTGGCATGATCCC
>NZ_JBVVQL010000060.1:0-382 GCF_055811195.1 Mesorhizobium sp. WSM4823 | reverse complement strand
GACGCGGACCAGCCGGAATGGAACTACGAGATTAAAGGTCACGGCTACACCGCCCGGAGGCCAGAGGGAGGCAACGAGGTTTGGCTTGTCGATCGCGGTGCGATGAGGGAAGCTGCAGTGACGGCAGTAACGGCAAAGGCTCCAGAACACGCCTTGCCTGCGACCGCGAGGCTGTCAGACACCTATCGCGGTGTTCCGTTGGTCGATCTGACCACCTCTTCCGATGCACGGATCGGAGCTTTTCCGTCAGGCTCGTCCAAGCTCCCCGAGGGGGCGGTGCTCGGCGCCGACCTGCTGGGCGACGCCCATATTCACAGGGATTACCGGTTGCTGGAGCAGAGCCTGCAGGCCGCCCACCCAGCGCTCGCCGCCCGAACGCGGT
>NZ_JBVVQL010000059.1:0-394 GCF_055811195.1 Mesorhizobium sp. WSM4823 | reverse complement strand
TGAGCACTGTCCGGACCCGGATAAGGGTTGCGGTTGCCGAAGTTCAGGCGGCTTTCAGTATAGGTCTTCAGTGGTCCATTTCGGTTTCCTGGTTCGTCCAAGTCTTGAACGTGAAAGGCGTGTTGTTTCGCCAACTGCCCTGAGCCTCCCCGGTTCTCGCACTGGATGTTCTTGCCCCCTCATGCGAAGGGACACCACCGATGCCGACGTCATATTGGACGTAGCCGCCGATGCGCAGGCAGGTGTCGGTGTTGGGGACATGCAAGTAGCCTGCACCGTAGACGTCGCAGATGTGGACATGTTCGGTCCGGTCCGAAGCGGAGATTTCGTCCGCCGCGCGAGCCCCCGAAACGGAGGTCAGGGCCGCAACCGAGCCGAGAAGAAGGCTGCTCAC
>NZ_JBVVQL010000058.1:0-425 GCF_055811195.1 Mesorhizobium sp. WSM4823 | reverse complement strand
CGACCCGCGACGGGATCGTCCCAGAGCTTGCCGAGTTCGATGATCAACTCGGTGAGGGAGCCGCCGAACCTGTCCCACCTGGCAGCCAATTGCGCTGGCACCGACAGGCTTCCGACCATCACGCCATCGAGGACCACATTGGCGATGTCACGCGCCCATTTGCGTCCTGCCGGGAGGGCGCGCAGGGTCTGCGGGTCGATCGAGCGCGAGCCGCTGCCGCAATCCGACGCGGCGTTCCACAACGCGAACCATGCGAGTGCCTCGGAAGCGGTGCCGCCGTTCGCCTCGATCGCTCCATTGGCGTGTGCCGATGCCGGATGTTTGACCCTGGGATCAGGAGAAAAGCCGCGGGCGATCACGATTTCCGCATCGGCCAGCATCTGCATCGAATTGCGAGTGAGCGAGTTCGGGCTGGCCCGATAGAA
>NZ_JBVVQL010000057.1:0-433 GCF_055811195.1 Mesorhizobium sp. WSM4823 | reverse complement strand
CGAGGGCCGGATCTGCTGTTGGCTGGCAGCTAACACTGGCGGGGCGGCGGCCTCAACTCCGGCGTGCCCAGAGCCGGCCGGTGCCAAAGCGTCCGCCACGATGCTGTTGAGGTCACCCGGTCCAGCGGGCATCCCTGGGTCGCTGAAAAAAGACGAGGCGGCTTGATCATCCTGCCGTTGCTGAAGCACTTCGCGGAACCCATGTTCCAGTCGCAGTAGCTCCTTTGGATTGGGTGGCGGCTCGTCAGCTTGATCGAACAGCCTCCGGGCCGTCTCGAGACCCCCGTCTGACACGGGCTCCGCATCGCGAACCCGTTGCAGCGCGGAGAGGAGCTTGCGGTTGCCTGGAAACAACCTCTGGGCGAATTCGATCCGCGAATCGTGATCCAGCCCAGAGATCGTCTGGCCCCGACTCTCAAGCGCCTCAGAAAAT
>NZ_JBVVQL010000056.1:0-465 GCF_055811195.1 Mesorhizobium sp. WSM4823 | reverse complement strand
GCAACAAGACTGGACGCGACCACCTTTGTGACACCCGCCATGGCCCGGCAGAACAACGGTGTTGATTGCGGCGTCTTCGTGGTGGACGGCACGCGCGCGCTGGTTCAGAGATTGGCGAACGAAGAGCGGCCAGTCCCGCAGCTGCCGCTGCACCTCGACTATCTCGTCGCCGACCGGCAGGCGCTGCAAAACCGACTGAGGCAGGGCCGCTTGCCGCACGAGCTTGCCGCAATCCCTGCGGAAGCCTTGGGAGCAGCCGGGTCGCAGGTGCAACACGCCGTATTCCAAGAGCAGCAAGCCCGACAAGTCGCGCCAGCGCCGTTTGACCAGCACTTGGGCCAGACGCGCGAGGCCCCTAACGAGCTGCCGAGCCCACCTGACGGCAGCAACCGCGTGAACAGCGGGGGCGTCATCATCAACGACGAACATTACACAGCGCTGTTGAGACCGGCGAAGAGGCAGAGG
>NZ_JBVVQL010000055.1:0-548 GCF_055811195.1 Mesorhizobium sp. WSM4823 | reverse complement strand
CGATTGGCGAATGATCTCGGCGCTCGTGGCCAAGCGACTGATCTAAGAAATCACCAATCCCTGGTCGATCACCTCGATACCTTCTTTCCGAAAGACACTGACATAAAGGATATAAGGCCGGCGTTGAACGTCCTGCGTGCGTATCATGAGCCGGGCTATTCAGCGACTGGCCGGTGGCCAGTGACGGTGCCTTCAAAGGCAGATGCGCATGTCTTGGAACAAGTGACCAGTGACAGCAGCTTGGCCCCAAGCACCCGTGTTGTCTATGGTCGTAGTCTTCGCAGATTTTCTGAGGCGCTTGAGAGGCGGGGCCGGACGATCTCTGGGCTGGATCATGATTTGCGGATCGAATTCGCCGAGGTGTTGTTTCCAGGCAACGATTATCTCCGCTTGGCGCTGGAACGGGTTCGCGATGCGAAGCCCGCGTCAGACAGGATCGTGGCGGACGCTTTGGCAGCGGACGGCTCTGGACACGCCGGAGTTGAGGCCGCCGCCCCGCCAGCGTTAGCTGCCAGCCAACAGCAGATCCGGCCCACGCCGGATGCGCT
>NZ_JBVVQL010000054.1:0-550 GCF_055811195.1 Mesorhizobium sp. WSM4823 | reverse complement strand
AGGCCCGGCAAGCGGGCTTTGAGCCGCACGTGGCCGAGCCGCGCCGAGCCGATCCTGTCGCGAGTGGCGCCCGTGCCACCGGCTATCCCCATTTGTCCTACGAACACCGGGACGTTATTGATAAAGCGATCGCCCACGCTGCGGCTCAGCAAAAATATAGCGAGAGCACGGTCCTAAAATACAGGTATGCCCTTCGCCGATTGGCAAATGATCTCGGCGCTCGTGGCCAAGCGATTGACCTAAAAAATCACCAATCCCTGGTCGATCACCTCGATGCTTTCTTTCCGAAAAACGATGATATGAAGAGGGCCTTGAACGTCCTGCGTGCCTATCATGAGCCGGGCTATTCAGCGGCTGTTGGTGCCCCGGCTAACCGCTATCCCCATCTGTCCGACGAACACCGGGACGTGATTGACAAGGCGATCGCCCACGCTGCGGCTCAGCAACACCATAGCGCGCCGACGCTCCGAAATTACACGTCTGCACTTCGCCGATTGGCGAATGATCTCGGCGCTCGTGGCCAAGCGACTGATCTAAGAAATCACCAATC
>NZ_JBVVQL010000053.1:180-669 GCF_055811195.1 Mesorhizobium sp. WSM4823 | reverse complement strand
AATTCCGGTCCGCCTGCCGAAAGCTGTCGGGCCGCTGCGCGCGCCCGATCTATCCAGGTGTCGGGAGCCTCACCCTCGGCAACGATGCGATCATTGACGATCGAAAGTCGAACCGATTTCGGTGGGGCCAGCGACTCCGTTAGCCGCTTCAGCACGAACTCCGGCTCAAGGCTCTGATAGAATTGCCACTGCGAATGAACGCGAGCGGGATCGACCTGCGTTCCGGACAACAGCGACTGCGGGTCGGCGGCAAGCGGGTCTCTCAGGCCGGCAATATAGAATTGGCCATCGCGCACCTTTTGTTCGGCAACGATAATGCCCGGCTGGGTACTCAGCCGGGACACATAGGCCTGCCAGCGCTCCGCCGCGCGTGCTTCGGGGCTCACATCACGAACCTTGGAGATGTCGAATGCCGGTCCGCCTGCCGAAAGCTGTCGGGCCGCTGCGCGCGCCCGATCTATCCAGGTGTCGGGAGCCTCACCCTCGGCA
>NZ_JBVVQL010000053.1:0-80 GCF_055811195.1 Mesorhizobium sp. WSM4823 | reverse complement strand
CGTTCCGGACAACAGCGACTGCGGGTCGGCGGCAAGCGGGTCTCTCAGGCCGGCAATATAGAATTGGCCATCGCGCATTT
>NZ_JBVVQL010000052.1:0-691 GCF_055811195.1 Mesorhizobium sp. WSM4823 | reverse complement strand
ATCGAGGAGCGTTTTTTGCTTGAGCATGGCCTCAAGAGACGTGTCGAGGTTATCGTGCAGGCCTTTGGCATGATCCCGCCCATGGTCTCAGGCACAGCCCGTATAGCGACCATGCCCTCCCGGCTGGTTGAGCATTTCAAGAAAACCTTCCCACTAAAGATCATCGAACTTCCGCTGCCGCTTCCTGCATTTACCGAGGCGCTGCAATGGCCCGCCCTTCACAACAGTGATGTGGCAAGCATCTGGATGCGAGAGATATTGTTGCAGGAGGCGTCTCGAATGACTTCTCCGCAGGACGCCAAAAAGGGTCGCAAGCCCTGATTGATACCGCGTCTCACGCCGCCACTCGCGTCAATAGCCCGCGTCGGACGAGATCAATGCTCGCGGCAAGCGCGCCTGCGAGGTCGTCCTGCGGGTCGGCTGCGTCGAGAAACGGTGCGAATGAGAAGGGTCCCCCATAGCCGCCATCAAGCAGCGCCCGGATCTGGCTGCCATTGTCGGAACCGACTAGGACGCGATCCGGGTAGATCCAGTGGATCGGATCGTTCACGCTTGAAATGTGCACGAGACCAGTCAGTTCGCAGGAGAAGAATGGCTCCCCGGCGAGCGTGTGATGAAATGTGTCGTGCACGAGGCGGAAGACGGACTGGCCATCAATGGCGGCAATGGCCTTAGCCGCTTCGTTCTTCGA
>NZ_JBVVQL010000051.1:0-723 GCF_055811195.1 Mesorhizobium sp. WSM4823 | reverse complement strand
CGGCGTAGGCAACGACACGCTCGATGGCGGCGCCGGGGATGACGCGCTGACCGGCGGCGCAGGCAACGACCGGTATTATGTCGACAGCCCCGGCGACATTGTCGACGAAAGCGTCGCCGGTTCCGACGGCACTGACACGGTGCAGGCGGCGATCAGTTTCAGCCTACTCAACTCGGCCCAGGTTCTGGGCACGGTCGAACACCTGACGCTGACTGGCACCGGCGCAATCAATTCGACCGGCAATGCCGGCAACAACATCCTCATTGGTAACAGCGGCGCCAATATTCTCGATGGTGGAGCGGGCAACGACACGCTGACGGGCGGAGCGGGCAACGACTTGTTCATCTTTCAACCCGGTTTCGGCATGGACACCATCACTGACTTCGTGGCAGGCCCCGCCTCGGTTGATGTGATTGATTTCGCCGACTCCATTTTCGACGACTTCGCGTCGGTGCTCGCAGCCGCAAATCAAGTTGGCGCCGACACCGTGATAACTGTGGATGGGGGCAATGTCCTGACCTTGAAGAACGTAGCGTTGGCCAACCTGCACCAGGATGATTTCCAATTTATCGCCGCTTGATGTTTGAACTGGATATCACATGAAGGCGCCTACCCAGTCCAAGCGGCCTGAGCCGCCGCGAACGACCCTCGCGGCGGTTTTGGCTTCCTTCCGGCGAGCGTTGGCGGGAATTGCGGTGATGAGCGGCGTCGTCAATGTTCTGG
>NZ_JBVVQL010000050.1:0-778 GCF_055811195.1 Mesorhizobium sp. WSM4823 | reverse complement strand
GGGCATCCTTGTCCTCCGAATCAAGGGATGCGCTATGGGCCAGGTTCTTCATGGGAGCGCCACGACGACAGAGGCGGTCCGTCGAGCGATACAGCATAGTCAAGAGAGCCTGAGGGCGCTGGCGAAGCGCTACGGGGTCAACCAAAAGACTGTTGCCAAATGGCGGGAACGGACCTCGGTGGCAGATTTGCCGACCGGTCCGAGAGAGCCTAGATCGACAGTGCTCTTGCCCGAGGAGGAGGCCGTCATAGTCGCCTTCCGGCGCTACACTCTGTTGCCACTCGATGACTGCCTCTATGCCTTACAACCGACGATCCCACACCTGACGCGCTCATCACTGCATCGCTGCCTGCAGCGCCACGGCATCAGCCGCCTGCCGGACGTAGAAGGCGACAAGCCGGCGAAGAAGAAGTTCAAGAGCTATCCGATCGGCTACTTCCACATCGACGTCGCCGAGGTGCGCACAGAACAGGGCAAGCTGCACATGTTCGTCGCTATCGACCGCACCTCGAAATTCGCCTTCGTCGAACTGCATGAGAAGGCCACCACCGCCATCGAGAGACTTCCTACTGCGCCTGATCGCGGCCGTGCCCTACAAGGTCCACACTGTCCTCACCGACAACGGTATCCAGTTCACGACGCCCGGCGCCGGCGGTTCGGCCGTGCCATTGATCAAGGAGGCCATCGCAAACGGCGAACGCTTCTGGGCCCATGCCTTCGAATACGCTTGCGCCACGAACGACATCGAGCACCGAACGACCAAGGCAAGGCATCCGTG
>NZ_JBVVQL010000049.1:0-812 GCF_055811195.1 Mesorhizobium sp. WSM4823 | reverse complement strand
CTCGCAAGAGTTCGCAGGAGACTGTTTGGACGCAGCGTCCCTGAGGACCGTTTCCTTTGGCAGGAGATCGCCGGCTATGTTTCGGGACTCTTGTTCTACCTCCGAGCCAGGCGCGGGTAAGACGGCGTGGCGCATAATCCCTTGGTTTCAATCGTGGTTCCTGCGCACAACGCGGAGGCAACGCTGGCGCGCGCGCTCGATTGCCTTCTCGATCAGGAAATAGCGGATTGGGAGGCGATCGTCGTCGACGACGCCTCCACGGACGCCACCGCCGCGATCATCGCCGGTTATGGGGAGCGCGATGCCCGATTTCGGACATTGAGCTCTTGCGCGTATAGCGCCGCCGGCGCGCGCAATAGCGGGATTTCGACAGCGCGTGGCCATTGGCTGATGTTTCTGGATGCGGACGATTGGGTGGATGCCGGCTTCCTTGCGAAAATGCTGGCCGCGCTGAAAACCGCGCCCGATGCAGTGGCGGCCTATTGCGGTTCCCGGCGCGTGATGCCCGATGGCGAACTCACCCCGCCGAGCATCCCGACGGAGGTTGCGATCCAGCCCTTCGAAACATTCGCCCGCCGGTGTGCCATCCGAACTCACGCGCTGCTGGTCGATCGGGAGACAATTGTCGAGTTGGGCGGTTTCGATGTGTCGCTGCGCACCTGCGAGGACTGGGATTTGTGGCAGCGCCTCGCGCGTCTGGGCAAAAATTGGGTGATGGTCGACGAGCCACTCGCTTTCTATCGGGCCAGCCCGAACTCGCTCACTCGCAATTCGATGCAGATGCTGGCCGATGCGGAAATCGTGATCGCCCG
>NZ_JBVVQL010000048.1:0-818 GCF_055811195.1 Mesorhizobium sp. WSM4823 | reverse complement strand
GACCGCTTCCGCCGCCTCTCACCTGGAGATGTGGCGACGGAACCGATGATTGATCATGTGCCAATCCGCGCGCCCATGGAAATCGGGGTCGCGCGAAATATCGTCTGGGGCGGGGCGCGGGCCTTGCGCCGCGATGTCGCGCGTAGCGAGCGGCGGCAGCGTATCCCTGTCCTCATGTATCACAGCGTCGCCGAGGATGGTCCGGCCGCGCTCGCCCGTTTTCGGCTCACGCCCGCCGCATTCGCCAGCCAGATGGCATGGCTGCGCGCCAATGGCTTTCACGCGATCATGTCCGAGCAACTGGAATGGTTCATCGCCAACCGTCACCCTTTCGTTGGCCGCCCGGTGCTCATCAGCTTCGACGACGGCTTCCAGAACTTTGCCGACCATGCCTGGCCGATCTTGCGCGAGAACGATCTGACCGCGGAAGTGTTCCTGGTGACGGATCTGGTGGGTGAAAGTGCACGGTGGGACGCCGACAGCGGTCCGCCGACGCCGCTTATGGACGCCGGGACGGTGCGACGTCTCTCCGCCGAAGGTGCTTTCTTCGGAAGCCATCTGGCGACGCATCGCGCGATCGATGGTCTGTCGAGCTCTGACTTGGCCGCCGAGCTGTTGCGCTCTCGTATGTTCATCGAACGGTGGACCGGTCGGCCAACCACGGCATTCGCGGCACCCTTCTCTGTCACCGACCGACGGCTTGGCCGGCTGGCCAAGGAGTGCGGCTATCGAATCGGCTTCGGCCGCAAACACGGGCCGGCGGACCTCGATTGCGATCCCATCGACCTTCCGCGCATCGAGATTCGCGGGGACCGCTC
>NZ_JBVVQL010000047.1:0-859 GCF_055811195.1 Mesorhizobium sp. WSM4823 | reverse complement strand
TAGTTGTCGTCGGTGCCGTAGCCAGCCATGATGAACAGCGACAGGTTCTCCATCGGCGTGATGTCGAGGCGAACCTTGCCGGCCACTTCTTCGTAGGCGCTGTCATAAGCGATGACGCCGGTGATCGCGCCCCAGCCCTGCGTCCACTTCAAGCCGCCGACGACATGCGGAACATAGTCGTCGATCGTGAAGGGGCCGTAGCCTTCTTCGAGCGAGACGACGGCGGAGAAGCCGTTGCCGGCATCGAAGTAGTACTGGATGACGTTGGTGTCGAAGCCGCCGTAGGGGACCAGCGTATCGTTCATGACGTTGCCGGCGTAGCCGATGAACGTATCGAAGGCCGATTCGTCCTTACCGACGCGCAGCCCACCGAGCTGGATCCAGGCGAAGTTCAGCGAAACGCCCCTGTTGCCGGCATCGTTGCCGACGAGGTACCCATCGTCGTCGATGGCGGCGAAGCCCTGCCTGTTACCGAAGTTGTAGCGGGTCTCGGTGTAGGTCTTCAAGGTGCCGAGCTCGGTTTCCTGGCCGGTCCAGGTCTTCAGCGTGAAGCGGGCGCGCTTCCAATAGGTGTCGTTCTCGCCGCCGTCCTCGCGGTCCCAGTTCGTCGCACCGGTGAACGTGCCGACGTCGCCGACGCCGATGTCGTAGCGGACATAGCCGCCGATGCGCAGGCAGGTTTCGGTGCCGGGAATGTAGAAATAGCCAGCGCCGTAGACGTCGCAGATCCGGACGTATTCAGCGGGTTCCGGCTCGGCGACGACGACGGCGTCGGCGGCGCGCGCACCGGAAACTGCGACCAGTGCCGCAGCGGAGCCGAGAAGAAGGCTCTTGATGTTCATTTTCTGACCTCCAGTCA
>NZ_JBVVQL010000046.1:0-912 GCF_055811195.1 Mesorhizobium sp. WSM4823 | reverse complement strand
ATGGGCGCGCGGATTGGCACATGATCAATCATCGGTTCCGTCGCCACATCTCCAGGTGAGAGGCGGCGGAAGCGGTCTATGCGATAGAGATCGGTCTGGATCGATTGATCAAGGACGAGGCCTTCGGTCGCTGCCAGCGTCTCCGAGATCGCTTGCGCACCGAATGTGTTCCAGTCGAAGCCCGTCCTTTCAACATTGTCACGCAGCACGAATGCATGTGCGCTGATGAAACTGCCGCCAGGCGCCAACGCCTCGACGAATTTTTTGGCGATGCGTTGCAACTCGGCGAGATCGTCCAGATAGTAGAGCACTTCCGAACAGACGATCAGATCCATCTCACCCGGCAGCGTGTCGGCAGAAAAATCCAGTACGCCGAACTCGATATTCGGCTGGTCGCCGCATCGCGCGCGGGCCCGTTCGACGGCTATCGGGGAGATGTCGGTTGCGGTCAAATGGCCCACGCGCGGCGCCAGCTGCCGCGTGAAATGGCCCTCCGCGCAGGCCAGCTCAAGCGCCCGTCCGATGGGACCGGCAGGCAGAATTTCGAGCTGCCGCTGATATTTTTCCTGCTCGTAGGGCGAACCGTAGTTCCAGGGATCCTCGGTCGCGAAATAGCCGTTCCAGAACGACGTGCGATCCTTGTCGTGCCTGGCCCGCACGCGGCGCGGCACCGCGGGAGGCTCCGCAGGTTCGGCGCCCGACCGAACCAGCTCCCGCGCGTCCTCGGCCAATTGGGCGAGTTTGCCGAAGTGACTGTCTGGATCGGACCGGCGGTCAAGCTGGTCAGGGGGCACGACATTGAGGATCAAGTCGACCCAATGATCCCTTGTCACTGTCCCGAGTACACCGAACTGCACGAGAGCCCTGATCTGGCCATCCATCATCAGATAGGCATAAATTTGATCGATTCCT
>NZ_JBVVQL010000045.1:0-1052 GCF_055811195.1 Mesorhizobium sp. WSM4823 | reverse complement strand
CTAGAGCGGTTCACGGCCTAACTGAATCGGAATGGATTCCCGTTTGGTCGGATTTGTGATTCAAGATGCTGGCTGGATTGGAGGCCAGCATCTGATGACCCGACCTCTTTCCAATGATCTTCGAGAGCGTGTTGTGGCGGCGGTCGCGGCCGGGGAAAGCTGCCGATCCGTTGCCGAGCGGTTCGGCGTTGCCGTGTCGTCGGCGGTGAAGTGGTCGCAGCGCTATCGTGCGACCGGCTCGGTTGCGCCGGCCAAGATGGGCGGGCATCGCAAGCGGCTTCTGGAGCCGCATCGCGCCTTCATTGTGGAGCGGATCAACCAGACCTCGCACCTGACGCTGCATGGGCTGAAGGAGGAGCTGGCGGCGCGCGGAGTGCAAGTGTCGCACAACGCAGTATGGCTGTTCCTGCGGCGTGAAGGGCTGCGGTTCAAAAAAAACGCTGTTCGCCCTTGAGCAGGCCCGCGCCGACATCGCGCGGCGACGACAGCGCTGGCGCTCCTGGCAGGCTGGCCTGGATCCGCGTCGGCTGGTCTTCATCGACGAGACCTGGATCAAGACCAACATGGCCCCTTTGCGCGGCTGGGGGCTGAAGGGCAAGCCTCTGCGCGGCTTCGCCCCGCACGGTCACTGGCGTACACTGACCTTCCTCGGTGCGCTGCGCTGCGATCGGCTCGCCGCGCCTTGCGTCTTCGACGGACCGATCAACGGCCAGTGCTTCCGAGCCTATGTCTCGCAGCAGCTCGTGCCGGTGCTCGAACCCGGCGACATCGTCGTGATGGACAATCTCGGCTCGCACAAGTCGGCCGCCATCCGTCAGATGATCCGCTCCGCCGGCGCCAGGCTCTGGTACCTGCCGCCCTACTCACCCGACCTCAACCCGATCGAGCAGGCCTTCGCCAAGATCAAGCACTGGATGCGAAAGGCCCAAAAACGATCGATCGAGGACACATGGCGACATATCGGCCACCTAGTCGCCACTATCGACCCCGACGAATGCGACAATTACTTTGCGAACGCAGGCTACGCTTCCGTTAAAACGTGAAAGACTCTA
>NZ_JBVVQL010000044.1:0-1079 GCF_055811195.1 Mesorhizobium sp. WSM4823 | reverse complement strand
AAAGTTAAAAAACGGGTCTGGGTATTCTTTGCTGAAGGACAGCGTTCCCTGCCCCATCCCCACTAACCGAAAAAGATGCGCACCGCGCCGCTCCTTCGAACTCGACATTACCCATGAGGCGGCGGCGTTCAACCACCATCGTACCGGCGAAAGGCCTATGCGGGTGCTATCCCCAAACGTTGTTGCACAAATGACACGATTTGGCCTCACTCGGAAAGCTCTCATTAACCATCGAGCTGCCGGCACCCTTGGGCGAGCCCTTGCAATCCCGCCGATTCCGGCAATTGCCGGCCGGAATTGCGAGGATGTCGCGAGTCGTCAGCCAAGGGATTGCCGCAGAATCGCCGCATCGCGAAGACGGCGCTTCGGCAGAAACCGGTTTTTTCAATGATAATAGCGCAGGCTTGTTGATTGTGCCGGCGCTTTTCTTTATCCACCGGCGCAACGGAGAGGTGGCCGAGTGGTCGAAGGCGCTCCCCTGCTAAGGGAGTAGAGGTCAAAAGCTTCTCGTGGGTTCGAATCCCATCCTCTCCGCCATCCTGCTTCGCGCTTCGCAGGACAAGCCCGGCGAATTCTTCTCGAGAATCCCTTGCAAAGCCTGGTTCCGAAGCCTTTCCCAGCTTCGTCATCCCAGGGCGAAGCAGGAGCGAAGCGACGTCGCGAAGACCCTGGGATCCATGCCATGACATCAGCCAAAGAATGCAGCGGCTCAGGATGGCCGTTCGACGAGTGCAGTCGCCAAGGGGTGCGCTGAAGCAGAGCTTGCGCCGTTGCGACACGTAAACGTCACGGCATGGATCCTGGGGTCTGCGCTGCGTCGCTTCGCTCCTTGCTCCGCCCCAGGATGACGAAGGGGGAAATGTGTGCGATCGCCACCGACAAAGGGTGAGCCAATCTGTCAAAACTTCCTGTGTCGAAGAGTTGGTTGGCAGCGCTTTTTTGGCGCGCTTTTTGCCCGTGAACGTCTGCGGTGATGCTCTCACGACCAGCGAAAAATTCCACGATTCTCCGAAAAACTCAGCAATAACAATTTATTACCGCAGAAACAGCCGTCATCGATCCGCTGTTTCGTTCGATTC
>NZ_JBVVQL010000043.1:0-1177 GCF_055811195.1 Mesorhizobium sp. WSM4823 | reverse complement strand
ATGGCAAAAGGTAAATTCGAGCGTACAAAGCCTCATGTGAACATTGGCACGATTGGGCACGTCGATCATGGCAAGACGTCGCTGACGGCGGCGATCACCAAGTATTTTGGCGAATACAAGCGCTATGACCAGATCGATGCGGCGCCGGAGGAGAAGGCGCGCGGCATCACGATCTCGACGGCGCATGTCGAATACGAGACGGCCAACCGCCACTATGCCCATGTCGACTGCCCCGGCCACGCCGACTATGTGAAGAACATGATCACCGGTGCCGCGCAGATGGACGGCGCGATCCTGGTTGTGTCGGCCGCCGACGGCCCGATGCCGCAGACCCGCGAGCACATCCTGCTTGCCCGTCAGGTCGGCGTGCCGTCGATCGTGGTGTTTTTGAACAAGGTCGACCAGGTCGACGACGCCGAGCTGCTCGAACTGGTCGAGCTCGAGGTGCGCGAGCTGTTGACCAAGAACGAGTTCCCCGGCGACGACATTCCGATCGTCAAGGGTTCGGCGCTTGCGGCCTTGGAAGATTCCGACAAGAAGATCGGCGAGGACGCGATCCGCGAATTGATGGCAGCGGTCGACGACTACATCCCGACGCCGGTTCGTCCGCTGGACAAGCCGTTCCTGATGCCGATCGAGGACGTGTTCTCGATCTCCGGCCGCGGCACGGTGGTGACCGGCCGCGTCGAGCGCGGCGTGGTCAAGGTCGGCGAGGAGCTTGAGATCATCGGCATCCGTCCGACGACCAAGACGACCTGCACGGGCGTCGAGATGTTCCGCAAGCTGCTCGACCAGGGCCAGGCCGGCGACAACATCGGCGCGCTGCTGCGTGGTGTCGACCGCGAAGGCGTCGAGCGCGGCCAGGTTCTGGCCAAGCCCGGCACGGTCAAGCCGCACAAGAAGTTCGTGGCCGAAGCCTACATCCTGACCAAGGACGAAGGTGGCCGCCACACGCCGTTCTTCACCAACTACCGTCCGCAGTTCTACTTCCGCACGACCGACGTGACCGGCATCGTGTCGCTGCCGGAAGGCACCGAGATGGTGATGCCTGGCGACAACATCACGGTCGATGTCGAGCTGATCGTGCCGATCGCCATGGAAGAGAAGCTGCGCTTCGCCATCCGTGAAGGCGGCCGCACCGTCGGTGCCGGCATCGTCGTCACCATCAAAGAGTAAT
>NZ_JBVVQL010000042.1:0-1359 GCF_055811195.1 Mesorhizobium sp. WSM4823 | reverse complement strand
GCGGAGATTTCGTCCGCCGCGCGAGCCCCCGAAACGGAGGTCAGGGCCGCAACCGAGCCGAGAAGAAGGCTGCTCACGTTCATTCTGGATTCTCCATTCAAAAGGGGATCGCGTTCTTCATTGCGATCTGAGGAATGCGGAATACCCGCTGAATAGGGTGAGTTGCCGTCTGATATTGGCATAAGGAAATCGACGTCTTGTCTGGCGCGAGGACGTACTGCTTCGACGATGGTGCGACACACGGAAGAAACGCTGTGCTGGGTTGCCTTCTGCCGACGAAGGTGAGGATCGACCAGCGTCCGGCTTAAATAGACGTCACAACGCCTACCGCCCCGCTTCCACACGGCTGTTCGGCCAAACTCTTCGGGCACACGGGAGGGGCAGCCCTTGTGAATCAATCGCCATAATCATCTCCGCTGTTAGTGGGCTAGCAGGGTGCGTTCCATGCGGAGCAGCAAGCGACGTGCCATTCCGACGAGCCGGCTTCGCGATAATTTAAATTGGCCGCTGCTGCTCGTGGCGCTCTCTTGTCGGCGCAGGCTGAGCACGAGAATCAGAGTTTGGGACAAATTCGTATGTTTGGAATCTGACACTTTCGCCCGATGCCGACAGCCTTTGCCAATACCGACGCATTCCGGCTTCGGGCTTATGTAATGAGTTAAGGCCGTTTTTATGAGACAAAGATGCGCTCGACAGTGACCGACACATTGCCTCCCAGAGTCTGGACCCGACATTGCGCTCGCCCGCAAAAAAATGCAGCCTGACTGTGATGATGATGGCGGAACGACTGGGCATCGCAAAGAGCACCTAATTGAAGATCGAAAAAGGAGACCCCACGGTGGCTATGGGTGCTTACGCCATGACCTTTTTTGTTCTGGGCTTTGAAGAGGCTCTGACTAAGATCGTCGACGCCCAGCGGAACGAACAAGGCCTGCTCCTCGACGCCGAACGTTTGCCCAAAAGCTCGCAGACGTCGAGAGGGTGGTCGCCACATGGCGAGAGGAGGGGCGGGCGCTTGGGATGACCCACCAAGAACTCGATAGCTCACCGACGCGTTCGAACATCGCGAAAGGCAAGCCGCCCAAATTGCGCAGCAATGACACTGAACGCGTTCTCGTCCCGGGCCGCCCTTCACCCGCCGTCTCCGGCGCCGAAAGCTCGAGGGCCATGCGTGCGCTTCGCCAGGTGCAATTCGAAACGGTCTCGACAGCCCCGTTTCTGGCTGCCCTGCAGCGAGCGGGACCCTCTTGCCTGCCATCCGGGCTGCACAACTGGCTGAACCGCCCGCCGAAGGGCGAAAGCCGGCGACCCCAGCCCTCAAGACCAATGCGCTTCTGCCGCCTTGCGGATCGCCCAGAG
>NZ_JBVVQL010000041.1:0-1595 GCF_055811195.1 Mesorhizobium sp. WSM4823 | reverse complement strand
TTCTATCGGGCCAGCCCGAACTCGCTCACTCGCAATTCGATGCAGATGCTGGCCGATGCGGAAATCGTGATCGCCCGTGGCTTTTCTCCTGATCCCAGGGTCAAACACCCGGCATCGGCACACGCCAATGGAGCGATCGAGGCGAACGGCGGCACCGCCTCCGAGGCACTCGCATGGTTCGCGTTGTGGAACGCCGCGTCGGATTGCGGCAGCGGCTCACGCTCGATCGACCCGCAGTCACTTCGCGCCCTCCCGGCAGGACGCAAATGGGCGCGTGACATCGCCAATGTGGCCTTCGATGGCCTAATGGTCGGAAGCCTGTCGGTGCCAGCGCAATTGGCCGCCAGATGGGACAGGTTCGGCGGCTCCCTCACCGAGTTGATCATCGAACTCGGCAAGCTCTGGGACGATCCCGTCGCGGGTCGCCGCGTCCAGTATCAGCTTGAGCAGATGCTTCTCGACTTCGACGATCTTGCCGCGCCGCGCAGGCTGGCGCGGACACTTGGAATTCGCGTCGACGCTCGAAATCCGGCCACGATCGAACTGCCGGAAGGAATCGATCAAATTTATGCCTATCTGATGATGGATGGCCAGATCAGGGCTCTCGTGCAGTTCGGTGTACTCGGGAACGTGACAAGGCGTCATTGGATCGAATTGATCCGGAATTGCGTGCCCCCTGAGGGACTCACACGCAATCTATCCGGCTATAAGCGCATGGCCTTCCGCTTCTGGAAGCGTGCTGCGCGGCTTGCGAGCCGATCGCTGTCCCTCCAACACGGCGCCGCAGCAGAGGCATTGCTGTCCATGGTGGGAGGTCGGTCTGATCGGGACAGCCACTACGGCAAACTCGCGCAGTTGGCCGCGGAAGTGCAGCGGTTGGTAGGATCGAGCGCCGAAGCGACAGAGGCTCTTGCTCTCCCGCGCCGTGCACCGGCCGGGGGCGAGCGCTACAATGATCGCACGTCGTTCTGGAACGGCTATTTCGCGACCGAGGATCCCTGGAACTACGGTTCGCCCTATGAGCAGGAAAAATATCAGCGGCAGCTCGAAATCCTGCCTGCCGGTCCCATCGGACGGGCGCTTGAGCTGGCCTGCGCGGAGGGCCATTTCACGCGGCAGCTGGCGCCGCGAGTGGGTCATCTGACCGCAACCGACATCTCCGCCATAGCCGTCGAGCGCGCGCGAGCGCGATGCAGGGACCAACTGAATGTTGAGTTCAGCGTACTGGATTTCTCCGCGGATCCCCTGCCGGGTGAGATGGACCTGATCGTCTGCTCGGAAGTGCTCTATTTTTTGGACGATCTCGCCGAGTTGCGGCGCTTCGCCAAAAAAATCGTTGAGGCGTTGGCGCCTGGCGGCAGTTTCATCAGCGCACACGCATTCTTGCTTCGTGACAATATGGAACGCACCGGCTTTGATTGGGACAACCAGTTCGGTGCCCAGCTGATCTCAGAGACGCTGGCAGCGACCGAAGGCCTCGTCCTGGAGCAATCGATCCAGACCGAGCTCTATCGCATTGACCGCTTCCGCCGCCTCTCACCTGGAGATGTGGCGACGGAACCGATGATTGATCATGTGCCAATCCGCGCGCCCAT
>NZ_JBVVQL010000040.1:0-2006 GCF_055811195.1 Mesorhizobium sp. WSM4823 | reverse complement strand
GTACGCATCCGGTGAAGACCGCAGACGTGCGTATCCGGTGGCCATGAGGACCTGAGCACCGGGTCAAGCTTTCGATGGGGAGACGCGATGATATTCTTCGAGGAGGAGTTTGACCTCCTCGAAGCCTTCATCGGTGAAGGCCAAGATCCCGTCGTCATCGTTGGCCCCGTACACCCAGATGACGCCGTCCTCGGGCTCGAGACCGAGGGTCAGGTCCTGGATGAGCGCTTCGCTGACGCCGAGGTCCCTGGCGACACGTTCGACGGTGTAGACGTGATGCACCTTATTGCGCTGCGTGATCAGGCCGCCGCTGGTTGGGTCCGCAGTTTTGCGGACCTCCAATTCCACGGCAGCAAATCGTCGATCCGCTGTGCTGGGTGGGCTGCGATGCGCGCCAGGATATCGGCGAGCCAGGCCTGAGGGTCGACGTCATTCAACTTGGCGCTGACGATCAGGCTGTAGAGAACGGCAGCGCGCTGTCCGCCGCGATCGGAACCGCAGAACAGCCAGGACTTTCTTCCAAGAGCGATGCCGCGCAGGGCTCGCTCGGCTGCATTGTTCGATAGGCAAATCCTCCCATCGCCGAGGAACCGGGTGAAGGATGACCAGCGGCGCAGCATGTAGTTGAAGGCCTTGGTCAGATCGTGTCCGCGAGAGAGCTTGTCGCGCGTCTCGATCATCCAGCGCTCGAGCTCGGTGACCAGCGGCGCGCTCCGCTCTTGGCGCACGGCGTGGCGTTGGCCTGGCGACAGGCCATTGATCTCGCGTTCGATATCGAACAGGGCATCGATGCGCTTCACGGCTTCAACCGCTAGTGGATAGACCAGGTTGGGCTTCTCGCCGTGCGCCTTCTTGCGCGCCGCCGCTTCGATATCGGCCAGCTCGAACACTTTGCGCCGGCTGTGGGCCCAGCAGCTGGCTTCCAGAACAGGCGCCGGCTGACGGCCCGTCGCATAGAGATCGCCATAACCGCCATAGGCATCGGCCTGCAAAATGCCGCTCCAGCCGGCGAGATGCGCTGCGGGATGTTCGCCTCGGCGATCGCGGGAATAGTAGAACACCGCCGCCGGCGGATCGGCGCCGCCGAACGGTCGGTCATCGCGCACATAGGTCCATAATCGGCCGGTATCCGTCTTGCCCTTGGCCAGGACCGGCACCGTCGTATCGTCGCCGTGCAGACGTGAAGCGAACAGCACATGGGCCTCGAGCCGCTTGAACAACGGCATCAGCACCGCGGCGCCGGCGCCGACCTGGTCGGCGAGCGTCGACAGGCTGAGCGGCACGCCTTCGCGGGCATAGCGTTCAGCCTGGCGGTTGAGCGGCTGATGCTGTCCGAACTTCTCGAACAGGATCATCGCCAGCAGGCCGGGACCGGCCCAGCCGCGCGGGGTGGCGTGGAACGGCGCCGGAGCCTGGCTGATCGCCTCGCAGTCGCGGCAGGTGAACTTCTCCCGGACGTGCTGGATCACCTTCCATTGCCGCGGCACCACCTCCAGCGTCTCGGTGATATCCTCACCCAGCTTGCGTAGCCGATGACCGCCGCAGCAATGGCAAGCGGCCGGCGCCGGCTCGGCCACGCGTTCGCGCGGCAGATGCTCGGGAAATGGTTGGCGCGCCGGTCGTTTGCGCACATAAAGCGCCACCTCGGTGGTCCGGGCCGTTGCCTGTTCGGCGGCGATCTCGTCTTCCGTCGCGGTGCTCTCGAGTTCCTCGAAGGTGAGTTCCATCTGGTCGTGCAGGCGGGCGGAACGTTCAGAACTCTGACCATGCAGCGCCCGCTGCAGCTTCCGGATCGTCAGATGCTGATGTGCGATCAGCGCTGCATCATCCGATGCCTTGGCCCTGGCGACCGCGAGTTCGGCCTCGACCAGCGCAGCGCGCGCGGCCTCATCTTCGGCTCTGGCCAGCGCCGCGGTCAGCGCCGCTCTCAGCGCGCCGATATCGTCCGAAACAGCATCCTGGGCGGTGGCAACCATGCCCTGGAGTGAATCATAAAACGAGTCTGC
>NZ_JBVVQL010000039.1:0-2231 GCF_055811195.1 Mesorhizobium sp. WSM4823 | reverse complement strand
GCCGTTCATGGTAAACAGTTCATCCTTGAAATAGTCGCGCAGCCGGGCGACGGCCGCGCTCATGGCCGGCTGACTTAAGTTGATGCTGCTTGCCGCCGCCGTAAGGTTGCGCTGGGTCAGCAGCGCGTCAAGCACAACGAGAAGGTTCAGATCAAGGCCTTTGAAGCGCATCGCTTTCACTTATCCATAGCGTGGATGCTCGCGATCTAAACAATCGATTTTACCAAACTTCCAGGGCGCTGCATAGACGACCGCACCTGAGATGCACCCGATCAGGCCACTGCTTCTGAGGGTGTGCTGGGAAAATGACTTGCAAGTAGCCGATTATTTCGAACTCTCCTCCATCTTCCGAAAAGGCTATTGGCCGACAAGGGTTTTCAGGTGGTCGTAGCTGGGCCGGTGCAAGTCCGCAGGTTCGCGAAATCGGCCCTATGTGCACAGCGCAGTGGCTCACTTGGACCCGCCGTTTCATCCTGGTTGGCGAGTTTGATTTCTTGGTAGGCGAACTCGGATTGTACAGTGTGCATCCGGATCTTGAGAGACTCGAATGAGCCATTCTATCCGCGTCATGCGTCCGGTGCTGCAGCAGCTTGTCATTCCATTCGCATTTGGCACGGTTCGGCACGCGCTGCGGGACCGTAGCGAGAGGTCCTGCAGAGACGGCCTCGCGACAATAGTTCCGGGCGTTCGCGTCGCCACACTTGATTGCGACCGCCACTGCGCTCCAGCTTTTGCGATCAGGTACTGGGAATTTGTCCGCTCGGTTGCAGCCAGTCGGCCTTCGATACCACGCCGCGATCCGCGCAAGTCCCGATCCTTTTCACCGAAACTGGCGCGCTCGCCGTGCCCACGGCCGGTAGCAACCGCAACTGATGGGCTTGAGTCTGATGCTTGATCAAATAACAGGTGGAGCGAAGGGACGCGGCTCGCGCCCAGAGGAAATAAAGGACCGAGACCTAAGCCTCGATTTCGCCAAAGGTGTACTAATTACTTTGGTAATAATTGGACACCTAATACAATATATAATTTATAGAGGTACCGACGACTTTTGGACGTCTCCGTATTATAACCTAATATACATATTTCATATGCCTCTCTTTATGGCAATAAGTGGATATGTCTCTTCCGGGGCAATTATTCGAAAATCGTTCACTCAAGGGGTCCGTGATCGAGCAGTACAGTTACTACTGCCAATGTTTGTTTGGTGTGCGTTTATTTTCGCCCTGAAGTCCGTTACGATTTATCCAACGAAGAGTCCAACTGATGTATTGCTGGATCTATCGAAGGAAATCATGGGAACATACTGGTTCATATGGGCGGCGTTTATTTCATTCGTTCTAGTTCGTGTTTTTGCAACTTTCAAACGGCTACCGATGTGGATCATAAGCGCATCCGCAATCGGGGTCGCATTCGCGCCCGTCACATTGTCAATAACCCCGTTGGTAAGATACACTTACCCATTTTATTGTTTGGGGGTCTTGTTTGCCCAGCCAATTGGATGGCAGAAAAGTATCATCTGGACTCACAAATCGACCTTTGTACTCTTGCTTTCGATAATAGCTTTCATATCCTTAATTCTGTGGGATAAGCAGACCTACGCCTTCAACAATCATGTTTTGATAGATGATGAAGAGTCAGCCAAACAAGTGCTGCTGATGTTCGCCGGCTCTGCAGCGGCTTCCGCGGTGGCAATGCAGTTTATGGTCCAATGCTGGAGAGCTGCCTCCTCA
The DNA here is from genome assembly GCF_055811195.1 of Mesorhizobium sp. WSM4823. Taxonomy (NCBI): domain Bacteria; kingdom Pseudomonadati; phylum Pseudomonadota; class Alphaproteobacteria; order Hyphomicrobiales; family Phyllobacteriaceae; genus Mesorhizobium; species Mesorhizobium sp. WSM4823. Next base: position 501 of record NZ_JBVVQL010000039.1, on the reverse strand, counting down.
ACTAGAATAGCTCAGTTTGTCGCGATGCAGCTCGGTCAGAGCACGCTGCTCGTTTATCTTGTTCAGGGTGCCGCGTTTCGCCTCATGGATTTCATCCAGTTTGGAGAAGCCTGGAATCTCACGACCAGAATTGCGTTCGCAAGTGTGCTTGGAGTGACGATTGTCGCCGCAGCGATGGCAATTCGCAAGATTGCGCGCGACCTTGGATATGTGTCGCAGATCCTTGTCGGAGCGCCGACACGCCCATGTCTGCTCAAATCTCAATCTGCAATAAATTAGCCGCCCACAATGGTCGCGATGACAAGCAACGACGTTACGGACAGATGAGGCATGCGTTTCAAAGGCCTTGATCTGAACCTTCTCGTCGTGCTCGACGCACTGCTGACCGAGCGCAACCTTACGGCGGCGGCAAGCAGCATCAACCTAAGTCAGCCGGCCATGAGCGCGGCCGTCGGCCGGCTGCGCGATTATTTCAACGATGAACTGTTTACGATGAGAGGT
>NZ_JBVVQL010000038.1:0-2624 GCF_055811195.1 Mesorhizobium sp. WSM4823 | reverse complement strand
TGCGCATTTCGCAAAAGCCGGACAGGGGTTCCGCTAATTCCCGGACAGTGGTTTCGCTAATGTCGGGACAGTCTGGCGGCGTCGGTCCTCGGGTGCCTTGTTGCGTTCATGGATGATTGATTTCGCCGTTTTCGGTGCCGGTCAAGAGGGGCGCAGCCTTTTGCTTTCGCATGCTGTCGCCCTGAAGCACGATGCGGTGGGCGTTGTGCACGATCCGGTCGAGAATGGCGTCGGCGACGGTGGGGTCTGCGATCAGGTCATGCCATCTGGCCACCGGGACCTGGGCGGTGATCAGGGTGGATTTGCGGCGATAGCGTTCCTCGACGATTTCGAACAGATGGAAGCGCTGTTGGTCGGTGAGGGAGTGGGTTCCGAAGTCATCGAGGATGAGCAGTTGTGCGCGGGTGAGTTTGTCGATGAGGCGTGGGAAGCGGCCATCGAGACGGGCGAGCGCCAAATCCTCGAACAGGCGCGGCACGCGCACATAGAGCACGGAATGATCAAGCCGTGCTGCTTGCCGGCCGAAGGCGCAGGCTAGCCACGACTTGCCGGTTCCGGTCTGGCCGGTGACGATCAGGTTCTCATGCGCTTTCAGCCATTCGCCCTGGGCGAGCGCCATGGTGCTGCGCCGGTCGAGCCCGCGTGGCGCGGCAAAGTCGATGTCCTCGATGCAGGCTTCGGGAAAGCGCAGCCTGGCTGAGGCGAGCCGGTTCCGGACGCGCTTGTCGGCCCGTATAGCGACCTCGCGGTCGAGCATCAGGCCGAGCCACTCGTCACGGCTGAGCTCGTTGGCGTTGTTCCTTTCGGCCAGTTCGCGCCAGGCGGCAGCCATGCCGGCCAGACCGAGGGTTTGCATCTGGTCGAGGGTGGGGTTCGTCAGCATTCTTTCTTCCTTTCCTTCACTGGTAATAGGTGGAGCCGCGGATGTTGGCGTGCTGGGGTGTCGGCTTTGCCGGTTCTGCAGAGCTGGCTCGGTCGAGCCCGGCTTTGAGGATGGCGGTGACGGAGGAGTAGGCGATCGCGTTGATCAGCAGCGCCCGCTCGCAGGCGGCATCGAGACGCTCCGGCCCATAGCGCGGCGCCAGCGACAGGATGCCCATGGCCGAGCGGTATCCCTGTTCCGGATGCGGTCGGTCGCGCATCATGCGCTCGACCAGGATGGCGGCGTTGGGGCCGATCCTGGCCGCCCGGCTGATCAGGCTGGCCGGCGTGGTGTTAGCGTAGCGCTGGTGCGCCTTGGGCATGTGTTCGTTGACGGTGACATGGCCGGAACGCTGCGAGCGACGGACATGGCTGGCGACACGCTGGTGATCGTGGAAGATCTCGACCACTCGATGCGTGAGCCGCACCTCGACGGTGCGCCCGATCAGCCGGTGCGGCACCGAGTAGAAGGTCTTGTCGACCTCGACATGGTAATCAGGATGGACCTTCGCCGACTTCCACTCGGCATATTCGAACGGTGCCGCCGGCAGCGGCTTCAAGGCAGCCCGCTCGATCTCCTCGAACAGTTCGCGGCGGCTTTGGCCGATATGGCGCATCGGCCGGTTGTTCAACTCCTCGAGCAGTTCGGCGATCGCCGCATTGAGCTCGGCGATCGAGAAGAAGGATCGATTCCTCAGCCGTGCCAGAATCCAGCGCTCGACGATCAGCACCGCGCCCTCGACCTTGGCCTTGTCGCGCGGCTTGCGGCTGCGGGTCGGCAGGATGGTGGTGTCGTAGTGCTCGGCCATGGCGGCAAAGGTCGCGTTCAGCGTCGGCTCGAACCACAGCGCCTTGACGACACCGGCCTTCAGGTTGTCGCACACGATCGCTCTGGTGACGCCGCCGAAGAAGGCGAGCGCTCGTACCTGGCCCTCGATCCAGTCCGGCAGCTTTTGACTGGAGCTGGCAAAGGCGAAGGTCAGATTGGATGCGCCCAGCACCGCGACAAAAATCTGCACCGGGTAAATGACGCCGGTCGCCGGATCGATCACCGGCACCGTCTGCCCGGCATAGTCCGTCTGCATCACCGCGCCCGCCGCATGCCGATTGCGGAATGTCGCGCTCGTCCGGCGCTCGAAAGCGGCGAAGTGCTCGCAGAACCAGGTGTAGCCGTAGCCGTCGGGATGGGCGGCGCGATACTCCTGCCACAACAGCGTCAGCGTCACCCCCTTGCGCTTCAGCTCCCTGGCGATCAGCGCAAAGTCCGGTTCGCTCAGGTCTTGCGGCGGACGCCCGGCACGGCCAAACAGCAGCCGCTCAAGTGTCGCGTCGTCGTGGCCCGGCGGCAGAGGCCAGCATGACAGCCCGGCCTCCCGCGCCCGTAGCAAATAGGTCGATACTGTCGTCTTGCTGATCTTCAGCCGTTCCGACACTTCACGCACCGAAAGACCCTGCTCATGGGTCAGGCGCAAGATCGCTTGGATGTCCCTCACACTCGTTCGTCTCGCTTGCTTCCGTCTCGGCATGGCCCCTCTCAACATCATCGTGAGAGGCCAAACTGCCAGAACGGCGCAGCCAAGAACCGACCGCTAAATCCGCTCCCGAAAACTGTCCGGGATTTAGCGGAATCGCTGTCCGCGAATTACTGAAATCACTGTCCGGGATTTAGCGAAAAGGGTGTCCGGGAATTACCGAAACACGCA
>NZ_JBVVQL010000037.1:0-6007 GCF_055811195.1 Mesorhizobium sp. WSM4823 | reverse complement strand
CGAAAGCTTGACCCGGTGCTCAGGTCCTCATGGCCACCGGATACGCACGTCTGCGGTCTTCACCGGATGCGTACCCTTCATCGAACGCTGCTCATTGATGAAGTCCTGCGCGTCATAAGCCTTGTCGGCACCGCGTTTGATTGTTGCGGATTCGGCACGCGGTTCGATCATGTGCAGGGCCGCCACCCGGCTCGGCATGCCCGTCGGCAAACGTCAGGCAGGCGTCGACCAGAAGGCCATGGCCGTTCTCCATCAGCCCATGAAGCACAGCTTCGCCTCCTTTCTGCCGGCGGCTTGCCATGACACCACCGCTTGGACCGTCCTTCGGCTTGACGCTCTTCATCGACCCCCAGGCCTCGATCAGCGTGCCGTCCACCGAAAGGTGATCCGTCCACAGAAGCTTCTTCACCTTGGGTTGCGCGAGCACCGCCGCCAGGAACTTTGCAGAGATGTCACCCTCCGGCAGCCGGTCACACGAACCAGGGGAACATAAGGTCGTATTCCAGCCGCTGCATCAACAGCCGCTCCGAGCGGATCGAATAGAACACACGAATTCGAAGTTCAGGATATGCCAGTGATCCTCGCGGCGATGCGGCTGGCACGTCTATCTATGCCTTAGGCACGCCGAATGGCGCAAGCGCATGGCAGCTGACAGCATTGCCGCAGCGATCGGTGTTTGACGGCGCAGTGCCGCTCAAATATCTTCCGGATCCTCAATAGGGACAGCGAACGTTGCCTTGACTCGGTCGACGACCACCATGGTCTTCAGGCTCTTAATGTGTGTGTTTTGATAGAAGAACTTTCGCGTGAATTGCTCATAGTCCTCCATGCTTCGGGCAGTGATATAGAGCACGAAGTCTGCCTCGCCGGTTATATAGAAACCCGTCGCAATTTCGGGTGAGGATTTGATATCCCGCTTGAACTTGTCGATGATATCAGCGCGCTCCCTTTCCAGAGTGACCATGACGATCATCTGGATCGGTCGGCCAACGGCCTTGGCCGATATAATCGAGACGTCTGCTTCGATAATCCCTTCTGCCCGGAGCCTCTTGAGGCGACGCTGGCATGCCGTGGCAGAAAGTCCGACCTTGTCGGCAATGACATCGGAGGTTAAACGGTTATTCCGTTGAACCAAGTCCAGGATGCGGGCATCGATCCGGTCATATTTCATCTAGGGTGATCTCGACTATGGCTGGCGCTCCAACCTCCCGTGCTGGACCACAGCAGAAATTTTCGCGTTTATAAAGGCTATCTGGCCGGCAATGCAACGCGGTAGCGGTCTCACTACCTACCGCCTGCCTCGGGAAACGTAACATTGACCTCACTTTGAGGAAAGCTGCATCAGAATGACGCGTTGCGCAGGAACACTGCAGTCTCTCCCCTAAATCGGAGAAAACCAGTGGGCGTCTAACAGTACTTTATCGGCCACGACCAACCCGCCTTCGTTCGCAGTTTCGTGAGCAAGGCTACAACAGGGTTTCAAATGGCCAGCAAACTCCCGTCCCATGCCGAATACGTCATCATCGGAGGTGGCATTATCGGCCTCTCGATAGCCTATCACCTGACCCGCCTGGGTCACAGGGATGTGTTGCTGCTTGAGCGCGATCAGCTGACTTGCGGCACCACGTGGCACGCTGCGGGCCTCGTGACGCAGCTCCGTGCGAATGAAACCATGGCCAAACTCGCACAGTACTCCGCCGAGCTCTTCCGGGATCTCGAGAACCTGACGGGTCAGGCCACAGGCTTTCGCCAAACCGGATCCATCACCGTCGCTGCAACCAAGGATCGCCTTGAGGAGCTTAAGCGCGGCTCATCGATGGGGCGCTCGTTTGGGCTGGAGGTGGAGATGATTAGCGCTGCGGAAGCCCAACGCCGCGTTCCTCTGCTTGATGTCGGTGATGTTCTTGGTGCCGCTTGGATTGCATCCGACGGCGTGACCAACCCGATCGACACCGCGCGTGCTTTCGCGATCGGCGCCCGCCAGGGCGGCGCAACGATCCTTGAGCGGACGCCGGTCAACAGGATCCTGGTCGAGAGTGGACACTTTGCAGGCGTAGAGACCAGCCAAGGGACGGTCCGAGCTAAAAAAGCGGTCATCAGCACCGGACTGTGGACGCGAAACGTGGCAGCCGATCTCAATTGGTCAGTGCCTTTACAGGCTGCAGAACATTTCTATGTGGTGACAGAGGCCATACCCGACCTTCCTCACGACCTACCGACCATCCGCGACATGGACGCCCGCGTTTATGCCAAGGCTGACGCGGGCAAACTGCTCGTAGGCTTCTTTGAGCCGGATGGGAAGCCGTGGGGCATGAATGGCATACCCCACGATTTCAGTTTCGACTCGCTGCCAGAGGATTTCGATCACATCGAACCCTATCTCTCCGCCGCGATCGAGCGCATGCCTGTCTTGGCAAACGTCGGCCTGCAACTGAATTTCAACGGCCCGGAGAGCTTCACGCCAGACAACCGCTTCCACCTTGGTCCGGCACCTGAAATTCAGGGGCTTTATGTCGCCTCTGGGTTCAATTCCTGCGGAATCGAGTCCTCCGGTGGGGCAGGCAAAGTCATGGCAGAATGGATGTCGACGGGCTTGCCTGCGGGCGACTGCTGGGAAATGGACGTTCGCCGGTCCATGCCCTTCCAGCGGAATAAGCGGTATCTCTACGACCGTACAGGGGAGGCGGTTGGCAACCTCTGGACACTTCATTTCCCTCACAAGTCGCCAAAGACCGCGCGCAACGTCCGCGTGTCCCCCCTGCACGACCGCTTGGCCGCCGTGGGCGCGAATTTTGGCGAAAGTGCCGGCTGGGAACGGGTCCAATGGTTCGGCGCTCGCGGATTTCCGAATGAAAACCATGCAACGTTTGGCCGCGAGGAATGGTTTGAGCGCAGTGGCGCCGAACATACAGCCACTCGCTCTGCCGTGACCCTTTTCGATCAGACTTCGTTTGCCCACATTCTGGTTCAGGGACCTGACGCACTTGCCCTGCTCCAGCGACTCTCCACCAACGATGTGAACGTGCCGGTCGGCAGGGTTGTGTATACCCCGTGGCTGAACGAGCGGGGCGGCATGGAGTCTGACGTTACGATCGCGCGTACTGGCGATGAGGAATTCCTAGTCGTCACAGCGGCAGTCCAACGCACACGAGACCTGGCGTGGTTGCGCTTACACGCAAAGGGCGCTGGTCACGTCTCAGTGGTCGACGTGTCATCTGGATATACAACTCTCTCGGTCATGGGTCCGAGGTCGCGGGAATTGCTGGAGCGGGTCAGTCCGGCCGACTTCTCCAATGAGGCATTCCCCTTTGCTACGGCGCGTGAAATCGAAGTCGGCTACAGCTTGGCACTTGCATTTCGCATGACGTTTGTCGGTGAGCTTGGCTGGGAACTGCATATCCCGACCGAACAGACATTGGGAGTTTATGACGCTTTAGTGGCCGCCGGCGCCGATCTGTGTGTCGGTCACGCGGGGTATATCGCGCTCAACACACTGCGTCTTGAGGCGGGCTACCGGGACTGGGGCTCGGATGTCGGGGATGAAGACACCCCATTGGAATCCGGACTGGCATTTACGGTTGCCTGGGACAAGTCCGAGGATTTCATCGGACGCGCTGCTCTTGAAGCCCAGCGCGGCAAGCCATTGCGTCGCAGGCTGGTCCAGCTCGCTGCGCCCGATGCCAAGGCTTTGATGTTCGGCACCGAGCCAGTTTGGCGTGATGGAAATCTCGTCGGATATCTGCGCTCAGCTGGTTTCGGCCACACGGTCGGGTGCGGCGTCGGCATGGGATACCTCAGCTCAGATACCGGGGTTACGGCGGAGTGGCTGTCTTCAGGGTCATTCGAGATCGAGATCGCCGGCGAGCGCTATGCCGCAAAAGCTTCCCTGCGTCCGTTCTTCGATTCCGGCCGAAGCCGCGTGAAGGGCGAGTGGCGTGATCCCAGGGAGTTGATCGCGTCCGAGCTCCTCAAGGCCTGAACCTGCAGTCCAACTTCCATATAAACTGGACTATCCACCAAATGTGTTCAGACCACTCGATGGTCCTTTCGCTTTCATGCGGGGATCAGCCCGGCATCGTGTCCGCAGTTTCAGGGCTGCTGTACGCCACCGGGTGCAACATTCTTGAGGCCCAGCAGTACAGCGACCCGGAGACCGGGCTGTTTTTCATGAGGGTCGTCTTTGCGCGCATTGGCAATGCACGGCACAGCGACCAACCGGCCGGAGAGCTCGAAGAGCTCGCCGGGCGCTTCGCCATGACCTACACCCTGCGCCCGCTGTCGCGACCCAGGCGGGTTATGCTGCTTGTATCGAAGTTCGATCATTGCCTTGCCGACCTTCTCAATAGATGGCGGATTGGCGAGTTTCCGATGGATGTGATTGCTGTGGTCTCCAACCATGGCAAAGAATACCTTGCATCCACTGATCTCAAGGAATTGCCCTTCTATCATCTGCCCGTCAGCCGAGACAGCAAAGAGCAACAGGAAGCGAGGCTTGTGACCCTGATCGAGCGCAGCAATCCAGATCTTATCGTCCTCGCGCGTTACATGCAGATTCTGTCAGATGGCTTCGCGGCTAGGCTGGCAGGCCGGTGCATCAACATCCACCACTCGTTCCTGCCGGGCTTCAAGGGCGCTAAGCCCTATCATCAGGCGCATCACCGAGGGGTAAAGCTGATCGGCGCGACAGCCCACTACGTCACTTCCGATCTTGATGAAGGACCGATTATCGAACAAGACGTCGAGCGCATCTCTCACCAGGACACGCCGGACGATTTGGTCCGGAAAGGCCGCGACATCGAGCGGCGGGTCCTGGCTAGAGCCGTTCGTCTTCATCTCGAGGACAGGGTTATCCTGAACGGCAAAAAGACCGTCATTTTCTCAGGCTGAGAAACGCCAAGAGTGGCTTATCGTAAAGCAATTCAACCACGAAAAGGGCCGGTGTCTTCATCGCGTTCTGCTGCAATCTTTGATTACCAGCGCTGTGGTAAGGAGCCTTCGATGATTTCGGGGCCTGCAAGTTCGAAGGCCGTCAGTTCGACCAATCGTGATCCTGCTGTGCGTGCGCTGGTACCTGGGCTACAATCTGAGCCTGCGCGATCTTGGAGATGATGGCCGAGCGCGGCATCACGGTCGATCACACGACCGTCCACAGCTGGATCGTTCCTTTCTCGCCCCTGTTGCTCGAGCGCTTCAACCGGCGCAAGCGTAGCGTGACCGGCAAATGGCATGCCGACGAGACCTACATCAAGGTCCACGGCCAGTGGATGTATATCTATCGCGCCATCGACACTGTCGGTCACACAGTCGAGTTTTTGGTTCGGCGAGCGGCGCGACCTGCCGGCGGCCAAGCGCTTCTAAAGCAAGGCGCTTGAGCGTTATGGCCGACCGGATCGCGTCGTCATCGACGGGAGCCGGACCAACCACGAGGCGATCGTTCCTGTGAAACGACAGATCGCTTGCAGGATCACTCCCGGCGCCCGCTGAAGCCGATCCGCATCCGCCGGAGCCAGTATTTGAACAATCGGATCGAGCAGGACCATCGGCGCATCAAGCGCCGGGTCCGGCCGATGCCCGGATTCAAATGCCTGCACCATCCTTTCCGGCATCGAAATGATCCACATGAGCACGAGGTACGCCTTCAATCCGAAGCCGTCCCTGGCGAGCAGTTCGAAATTCTCGCTGCCTGATTGACCTCGCATCAGGCCTCTCTGCGCCCAGCGACCTTGCCCGGGCTTCGAAGCATGTGCGGCAGAGCAGCCGGCTGTTATCGATCGCGGCGGTTCTGGACGGGATGAACCGAACCGATGCGGCGAGGACCGGCGGGATGAATCGGCAGACGCTGCGCGACTGGGTGCACCGGTTCAACACTGCAGGTCCCGACGGTCTCCTCGATCAGTGGTCGCCTGATCCGCTGTCGCGGCTGTCGCCAGAGCTGCGTGTTTCGGTAATTCCCGGACACCCTTTTCGCTAAATCCCGGACAGTGATTTCAGTAATTCGCGGACAGCG
>NZ_JBVVQL010000036.1:2500-6112 GCF_055811195.1 Mesorhizobium sp. WSM4823 | reverse complement strand
TTCCGCCAATTGAAAGGGCCGCTTACGCGGCCCGTTCTCCCGATTGGCGGGCCTGTTTGTAGAGAGAAGATTTGGATTTTTGCGACGTGCGTTTTGCAGACCTGGCAGCGACCTACTCTCCCGCGTCTTGAGACGAAGTACCATCAGCGCTGGAGCGTTTCACGGCCGAGTTCGGAATGGGATCGGGTGCAGCCGCTCCGCCATAACCACCAGGTCGGCAAAGCGCACGTTGCTCGAGAAGCTTTTTGAGCGAATAGCCAATAGTGAGTAGCCAATAGGGAACCCTATTTTCTGCTCTCTGTGAGCTGTTCGCTGGTCTTATGTGTGCCTTTACCGTTCTTTCGGTCTTGGCGCCTTTCGAAGCGAAGCTTCGCAAGGTCGACCGACCGTCGGCGCCGATGCGCCGCACCCACGTAGCGCCGCCCGCAGGGCGGAACAAGCGTGAGTGAGAACAGGCCATTTGACTTGTCAAATGGGCATAAGGAATGAGAACGATCAAGCCGATCGAACTATTAGTACCGGTAAGCTTCAAGCGTTGCCGCTCTTCCACACCCGGCCTATCAACGTGGTCGTCTTCCACGGTTCTCAGGGAATACTCGTTTTAAGGTGGGTTTCCCGCTTAGATGCCTTCAGCGGTTATCCCGTCCGGATATAGCTACCCTGCTATGCGGCTGGCGCCACAACAGGTCCACCAGAGATCCGTCCATCCCGGTCCTCTCGTACTAGGGACAGATCCTTTCAATATTCCTACACCCACGGCAGATAGGGACCGAACTGTCTCACGACGTTCTGAACCCAACTCACGTACCGCTTTAAATGGCGAACAGCCATACCCTTGGGACCTGCTCCAGCCCCAGGATGCGATGAGTCGACATCGAGGTGCCAAACAACCCCGTCGATATGGACTCTTGGGGGTCATCAGCCTGTTATCCCCGGCGTACCTTTTATCCGTTGAGCGATGGCCCTTCCACGCGGGACCACCGGATCACTATGACCGACTTTCGTCTCTGCTCGACTTGTCAGTCTCGCAGTCAGGCAGGCTTATGCCATTGCACTCAGCGAACGATTTCCGACCGTTCTGAGCCCACCATCGCGCGCCTCCGTTACTCTTTAGGAGGCGACCGCCCCAGTCAAACTACCCACCATACATTGTCCCGGACCCGGATGACGGGCCGCGGTTAGACATCCATAGTGATAAGGGTGGTATTTCAAGGGTGGCTCCACCTGAGCTGGCGCCCAGGTTTCAAAGCCTACCACCTATCCTACACATGCCACTACGAATGCCAATGTAAAGCTATAGTAAAGGTGCACGGGGTCTTTCCGTCTAACCGCAGGAACCCCGCATCTTCACGGGGAATTCAATTTCACTGAGTCTATGCTGGAGACAGCGGGGAAGTCGTTACGCCATTCGTGCAGGTCGGAACTTACCCGACAAGGAATTTCGCTACCTTAGGACCGTTATAGTTACGGCCGCCGTTTACTGGGGCTTCGATTCAGAGCTTGCACCCCTCCTCTTAACCTTCCAGCACCGGGCAGGCGTCAGACCCTATACGTCGTCTTGCGACTTCGCAGAGCCCTGTGTTTTTGATAAACAGTCGCTACCCCCTGGTCTGTGCCACCCTCCTCCACTTGCGTGGAAAAGGGTCACGCTTCTTCCGAAGTTACGCGTGCAATTTGCCGAGTTCCTTCAGCATAGTTCTCTCAAGCGCCTTGGTATACTCTACCAGTCCACCAGTGTCGGTTTCGGGTACGGTCTATAAGGAGGAGCTATTTCCTGGAACCACGCAGCAGCCCGTTCAATCCGATAAGATTGGACTACCTCAATGATCCGTCACTTCCTCCAGGCCCACGAATATTAACGTGGTTCCCATCGTCTACGCATTTCTGCCTCGACTTAGGGGCCGGCTAACCCTGCTCAGATTAGCTTTAAGCAGGAACCCTTGGACTTTCGGCGGGGGAGTCTCTCACTCCCCTTACGTTACTCATGTCAGCATTCGCACTTCTGATACCTCCACCACCCCTCACGGGTATGGCTTCATCAGCTTACAGAACGCTCCGCTACCGCTTGTGATTGCTCACAAACCCTAAGCTTCGGTGTATGGCTTGAGCCCCGTTACATTTTCGGCGCAAAGACCCTTATTTAGACCAGTGAGCTGTTACGCTTTCTTTAAATGATGGCTGCTTCTAAGCCAACATCCTGGTTGTTTTGGGATCCTCACATCCTTTCCCACTTAGCCATAACTTGGGGACCTTAGCTGTAGGTCAGGGTTGTTTCCCTTTTCACGACGGACGTTAGCACCCGCCGTGTGTCTGCCGACTAGTACTCCCAGGTATTCGGAGTTTGGTTAGGTTTGGTAATCCGGTGAGGACCCCTAGCCCATCCAGTGCTCTACCCCCTGGGGTATTCGGTCGACGCTCTACCTAAATAGATTTCGCGGAGAACCAGCTATTTCCGAGTTTGATTGGCCTTTCACCCCTAGCCACAAGTCATCCCGAACTATTGCAACAGTTATGGGTTCGGTCCTCCAGTAAGTGTTACCTTACCTTCAACCTGCTCATGGCTAGATCACTCGGTTTCGGGTCTAATGCGACGAACTGAACGCCCTGTTCAGACTCGCTTTCGCTGCGCCTACACCTACCGGTTTAAGCTTGCTCGTCACACTAAGTCGCTGACCCATTATACAAAAGGTACGTGGTCACCCAGGACGAACCTTGGGCTTCCACTGTTTGTAGGCAATCGGTTTCAGGTACTCTTTCACTCCCCTTGTCGGGGTGCTTTTCACCTTTCCCTCACGGTACTAGTTCGCTATCGGTCATGCACGAGTACTTAGGCTTGGAGGGTGGTCCCCCCAATTTCAGACAGGATTTCACGTGTCCCGCCTTACTCGAGGACGATTGATCGCATTACGCGTACGGGGCTGTCACCCACTATGGCCCTACTTTCCAGAAGGTTCCGCTTATCTCTCAATCGCCACTGGCCTGGTCCGGGTTCGCTCGCCACTACTTCCGGAGTCTCGGTTGATGTCCTTTCCTACGGGTACTTAGATGTTTCAGTTCCCCGCGTTCGCCACTTTATCCCTATGTATTCAGGATAAGTTACCTATAACAGATACTTGGAAACCACAGCAGCAAGCCTGCGCGATCTCAAAGAGATCGTCGCTTAACGCTCAATCCTTTTGGGATCTCGCGCCAATTGCCCTGCTACTCTGATTTTCCAAGCACCTTAGGTGGGTTTCCCCATTCGGAAATCTACGGATCAAAGGGTATTCGCACCTCCCCGTAGCTTATCGCAGCGTATCACGTCCTTCATCGCCTGTGCATGCCAAGGCATCCACCAATTGCCCTTAAGACACTTGATCGTTCTCATTGCCAATACCCACCGCGCGATCTCAAAGAGATCGTCGCATAAGCCAAATCCTGTGCGGGACTTGGCTTGATGTCATTGGCACAAAAAGACCAGCTTCTCGAGATCGGTTCGAGGGTGCGGTTAGGCAAACCCATCATATGCGGGAGATTGAGCGTCTCCCGCGACAAATCACAAGCCTTTCGGATCATGAAGTTCGAACAAATCTTCTCTTTACGATGTCATACAGAACAGGCGGAGAGCCAAGA
>NZ_JBVVQL010000035.1:0-12703 GCF_055811195.1 Mesorhizobium sp. WSM4823 | reverse complement strand
CAGACTGTCCCGACATTAGCGAAACCACTGTCCGGGAATTAGCGGAACCCCTGTCCGGCTTTTGCGAAATGCGCAGCCAGAGCAGCAGAGCGAATTGGCTGCGATGGTGGAGACGGGGCCGGACCATGCCGTTGACGGCGTCGCGCGCTGGTGGCGCACTGACCTGAAGCGCGTCAAAAAATGGCCAACACGCCGAAGGCACATCTTTGCGACCTGCCGCCGCGCACGAAGGTGGAGCTTTGGTTCTAGGATGAGGCGCGCGTCGGGCCAGAAGAACGGGGTCGTGCGGCAATGGGCAAGGCGCGGCGCCCGACCGCGCTAGCCGGCCGATCAGCGCTTCAAGAGTGCGTATCTGCTTGGCGCGATTTGCCCGGCGCGCGGCGCCGGGCCGCTCTGGCTCCGCCTTTTGCCCACACCGGGGCCATGCAACGCCATCTCAACGAGATCAGCCGCCATGTTGAAAAGGCCGCACACGCTGTGCTCGTCCCGGATCGTGCCGGATGGCACACCACCGCCAATCTCAGGATGCCCAAAAACATGACGGCGATCTTCCTGCCCTCGCGCTCGCCCGAACTGAACCCGGTCTTCTGCGGCAGAATTGGCTCTCAAACCGCTTCTTCGACTACTACGACGCCATCATCGATGCCGCTTGCGAGGCTTGGCAGAAGCTCCTCGCGGTCCCCGAAACATCACATCAATCGGAATGCGGCAATGGGCGCACGCCGGTCAAACTCCATGACTCTCAGTATAACAGCCGGCTGCTCTGCCGTACTCCTTCGACGCCCGCGCAAATCAAAGCTTGGCAGGGAGATATCGCCCATTTCAGAACAGAGCAACGGTACAGTATGGTGTAATGCGTTTATTTCACGTTCACGCTGATCTCCACGCGCGAAGAGCAAATAGCCTGCCTCCGATCTGCCGCGGCGGCGCTAGATGATGGGAGGATTTTGGTGATAGAACTGGATGTACCAAGCTTAGATCCTCGTGTCGGCGGCCAGAAAACTACAACGGTGCGGCTAGTGGATCATGAAAATACGATCCTCAATGTGGCTGTCCACGATCCACTAAACCAGAACTTGGTTTCAACCCTCCTCTGGTTTTCTGGTACGTCGGTCAGACGTTTACCGCAACGCGTTCGTTACGTCTATCATCAGGAACTCGATACCATGGCCGAATGCGTGGGGCTGGAGCTAGCGGAGCGATGGGGGGATTGGGTTAGAGGTGCGTTCACCGAACGATCCGCACGTCATATCTCGATCTACCGCCGACGCAGCACGTAGTCCGGGGATCTTCCGCGATAAGTCCTTCAGCAGCAGGCGGCTGATAACCCGGAAGACATTTAGAGAATCGCATTCACCGCCCGCGCAAGCCCACCTTGCGTGGGCGGCCGGCAGCTGTTGGATCAGGCATCAGCGGCATAAGCTGGTCGATAGCACCGGCGGCGGCTTGTCAGGCGCTGCATGGCGTACCATCTCCGAATCTCTGCTGCTGATCTTGGTATCTCGGATTTAGATCGCTTCAATAGAGACAATGCATTTGACCAGGACATGCGCCAATACGATGCGTTTGATGTGAGTGTTGTGCGTACACCCAACTACCTCAGAGGCTGAGATGGCGATTCTGACTCCCCCATCACTTGGAATTCTGGATCTCCAGTCGGAGTTGACATGCTTCCCAGAACCGCAAGTGGCTCGTTGCGGGACCCGGCTTCCTTCAATTCCCCTATTATGTTGGAAACCGTTACAGGAGCTTGGGCAGATACCGTAATCCGCGGCGATCCTGCACTAGAAAATGCGTGCATCGCGGCCGCCAAAAGCCTAGTAAAACGTGGCGCCGTTGTAATAACTTCGGACTGTGGGTACTTTATCCGCCACCAAGCAGCAGTGGCTGTGTCGGTGAAGGTTCCCGTAGTGCTCTCCAGTCTAGTCTTAGCACCAGCGCTGCTACGCCAGATTCCAAGTGCTGCCAAGTTGGAGTTGTCTGCGCCGACTCGACGAGAAGGCCACCGCCGCGCCGCTGCGTTGCGCCTCAGCCCAAGGCAACTCGCTGTAGAGTGATCAGATCCTCCCAGTAACGCTTGCTGCGAGCAGACGAGCAGACGGCCGTCAAGGAGGACCTATGAGCCTTCTCTGATAGGGTCGTCGTGGTCAAGGTGCTCGGACGGCGTGCACACACGAATACCTTTTCTGTGGCTCGTCGCAAGATGAAATACTTCGCCCGCCCTAATCTCTCCATAGATTCAGAAACTCTTAGCTCGCGACAATAACAAACAAGCACCAAACTCGACCGCCGCATCTCAGGTGCGGCGGCGACTATATTGTCGTGGCTCATACTCAATTGCGTCGAGTGGATAGACGGGGCGCGCATGCTGCCACCGAAATTGATCGAGGTAGTATGAACTCATTCCAGGTGTGTCTACGGTAACGACGCGACCGATCTTTTCGAAATTGAGCTTGAAGTGGTATCCGGAGCGGGTGACGATTAGTTTGGCCATGTTGGGCTCGAGATCTACTGCCCTAAAATAAGCTGGATCGATATATCCGTAGGGTTGATTCGTCAGCACGACGTTGATGTTACCCATCCTAAAGACAGCGTACTTCTCGATATACGTCTTAGTGCCTTCGTCGGACGGACCTTCGTATACAACCGGAACATTGTCACCAAGGCCTACTATCTTTCCGCAGGCGCTTACACTTGGACTGACGGTGGAATATTTGCCGCCAAAGGTCAGGTTGATTTCGCTGCCCATCCCTGCCCGGGCACAAATGGCGACTGCCTCTGGATCGTATACAGGAAAGTAAGTCGGTACATCGATGTTATGCTGCAATAAGAAATTCAGGATGTAGGTGCTATCGCCCGGTGCTCCGGCGATAACGCGATCTCCTTGGTCACCAATGACGATCGGGTCAACAGAATTATCAAGATTTTCCAACTCTTTTTCCACCGCAGGATACTTGAAGACAAAATCGTCGCGAAAATCCCAGATCATCCTCATGATCTCGTTCGCGAGCTCGTGAGCTTTATCACATTCATCATTCCCATACACAAGGACCGCCTGCCCTATCGCAGGAACGTCGAGGAATTGCTGAGAGTTGAAAATGGACACGTCCCAAGCGCGGCCCTCTTTCACCGCCTTTTTAGCATAGGCGTGGATTTCAACAAGTGGCCCCCTTAGTGTGGTGTCATTACCTAAAGTCAACATCGGGAGGAACGTCGCGGCAAGAACCGGCTCGAAGGTGCCATCGAGCATACCCATCGCCGCAAAGAATGCTCGTTTTGCTGTGGCGGACTGATCTACATGCGGATTTGTCAGGTAGCCGGAAAGAAAATCCAAGGGCTCCAGGGTGCTTTCCTTCACGTGGGCATGAAGATCGAATGCGGCCGTAATCGGAATGTCATTGCCAACTACGGCCCGCAACTGCTCGATCAGAACGCCTTCTGGATCAGCCAAGGTCTGCGTGAGCATGCCACCGTGCAAGGGGAGAACGATTGCATCGAAGTCACCGCGCTTCGCCGCGTCAATCATGATGTCGCTTACTTCCACAAAGACTTTATCGTCCACTACCCCCCCTGACTGCGCCCGAAACAGAGTAGGCACGACGAGGTCAACACCTGCGGCATAGGCTGAGTCAATTACTCCGCCGAATGCAGAATTGGCTCCGCGATTGCGCTCGACCGCACCTTGACCTTCAATGATTGTGAAGCGCTCGCGGCGAGTCGGGATGGGGTTGAAACTGTGGGACTCCTGCGCAATGCCCCCAGTAAGAACTCGCCTTTTGGCCATCGTCTACCCTCCTTAAGTGTTTTGGCAAACGCTAGCACGCAGAGCAGACTGACAAAGTCTTTATCTTTCGTCGGTCATAAAAATCAACGCATTATCCTCCGCCCGCCCGGACGGACGCCGACCTGGGAGATTGAAACTGTCTTCTGTTCATGTTCTGCGACCAATGTTCATGTTCTGCGACCAACAGGTGTTTACTATTCTCACCGCAAGCACGCATCATACGGGGGTCATGACACGGGATGCTGAAAGCGACGTGCCGTTTGGGGGTCCGCTGAAGGAGGTAGGGGCCTTTGACTACAGTCCAGGCTCTCACAAACATTACTTTTTTCGATGTTTGGCCGAGGATCACGATCGACGCCTGTCTGAGGCGCGGCCACGCGACCAACAGCGTCACCGAGCTTGGTTGGACACGCTAAACGAAGCTTATGTGAAAGCCCGCTATTCCAAGCAGGACGACATCAGCGAGGAGGCGCTTGTCTGGTGGGGTGGGCAGGCCGCAACATTTCAAAAGTGCGCCGATGGGCTGTTGAGGAAAGCCGGCTTCTATACTCCTGGTGGGAGGCAAAGCCGCCCTTGAATGCCTTTAGGGTTTCTCGACGGACGCCAGACGGCGCATCAGCAGCACCAATCCCGGGAATGGGCAAAGAGAATGGCGCACGAGCGAGGAATGATACGACAGCACTTCGTGCAGGCCATAGCCGGCGAACATGGCGATGTAGACGTGCGCCTTAGGCATCACCCCCTCGGTGATGATCGACTCAAATACGCGAAGATAGGTTTCCCGCCGCCGCTTGAGACGAGGCTCATCAACCGCATCAGGGCGATTCTCGCCCGCTTCGGCATTCGCAGCTTCCGCTTTGAGCCTGCGCAATGCGACCGACAGGCTCATCGCCTCCGCGTAGCGGAGGGAACGCGCTGCCGGACAACACCCGCGCCGAGTTGACCGCTTGCTTGAGCCGCTCGACCTCCTGCGTGCGGAGATCCACACCACCGAGGGCCGATCGCCTGCGTAGGATCGCCGCGGCTCCGGCCACTGCGCGCGCCGGACAGAGCGAAGTTAGGTCGGGACGAGGAGATGGTCGTCAATCGGTCGAACTAGGAGATGGAGAAATGCAGGAGCAGGCTTGACACTCATCGCCCATTGCGAAGTCGGCCCGGTCTCAATGCCGATCTCCTCGATGCTAATGAGTATCCTTCAACACCGAGCTCAAATAGGGGGTAGCAATCTTCGTCCCGGCAACTCTTGCCTGATTCATGATCAATGCACGCTGGTTTCTTCATGGACAAGTTCAGGCACTTTAGTGTTTCACGCTGCGCGTTTCCCTTCGATGCAGTGGGGCTGTTGAAAAGACGTAACCTCGTTTTCCATCGGCCAGAAGCGCAGCACCACAACCACAATGGTCAACGATGAGACGCCAAGCCGAATGCCCCATTTAATCGCGGTGGGAACGTCATGTATCTTCGAGCTTGGAGTTTCGTTTGCCGCGTACACCATTATCTTCACGGTCGACATCGGCCGCCACTGATGGAGCTTCGCGGAATGAACCTTCAATGTGGACGACGCGCTTTGCTGAGCGGTGCAAGCCCCTCAGCGCGGCTCACGTTGCGGCTGAACGCAATCCGGATTTATGGTACCCATCCGGTGACGACTTCGCCGGAGGCGTACGATTTATGTTGAGGTCATTCGGATTGAAGAGCTCGCTAGTCTTGAGCGCCGCATGGATCATGACCGTCAGTTTGCGCAACACAGCCACGGCAGCCTTTCCCGGAGCTGGTGACCCCATTCCTAGGGGCCGATCGGGAGGAAGCGCGCGAAAATCCATCGGGGCCTGCGGCGAAGACCTCGTCCAGCAGAATCATGAAGCGGGATGTACATACGACTCATGAAACGGTGACAATCACCTCTTATCCTGCACCTGCGCTGTTGCAGGCAGGCAAGCAATCCCATCCTGTTCGCCAGAGGGCGGGAGTGGTATGATCGACCACCCGATTAGGTCGACGGCATGCTGAAGTATGGCCTCGGTGCGAGTCCCGTCGGGCGAAGCAGCGATGACATGTCCAATCATGTCTCGGTAATCACCCTTGCGGACGATCGAGGTCTTGGGTTCAACATAAAATCTGACGTCGACAACCCCCGGTACAGCCGCCGCCCGACTAGCGCCCTCGATCCGATCGAGGATGCCGTCGCGATCAGGAACTAAGAACCGCGCGGCCGAAGCTTGCGAATCGCTAGCGCGCAGATCGCATTCGTCACCGATGATAAGCTTGATGTGCTCGTTGATGATATCGACACCGTAAGCCAGTTGAACCAGCCGAGGAGTGGTCCAACCCGGAAGACGCGCATTGACTTCCACAACGACTGGACCCCGGTTCGTCCATCGGAATTCAATGTTCGCTGGCCCCCAGCCAAGATCGAGAGCTTGCAAGCAGGTCAGCGAAACATCGATGATACGCTCATGCACCTCATCAGTTAGTGTGGCTGGAAACATGCTCTCGCAAGGGACAAAATACGGCGAGCGGTCGAAGTGGGCGGCACCCACTGCAATAACCGCTTTTTCCATCGTAACAACGTCATAGAATGCGCCTTTTGCGAATTCTTCGACCAGTATTTTCGGCGAAGACCGCCATGTATGCGCGCCCCCCAACAGATATGTTGTATGCTCAGCTAACTCATCAACATTGCGGCACAATCTGACGCCCCTGCTGCCGCTGCCTTCAGCTGGTTTAAGAATCACCGGGAAGCCTATCTCCGCGGCGGAGCTTTCTACTTCGACCGCATTTGCTGCCAATCGGTAAGCAGGCACTGAAACGCCGGCGTGCGCGAGGAACTGACGTTGAGTAAATTTGTCGCTACATCGTTCAATTGATGCAGAGTTTGGTCCCGGTAAATTGAAATGCTGGCAGAGCTTGGCAATTGTCACGTTAAGCGACTCATCGGGGCCTGCAAAACCAGTGATGCCAACAATATCGTAGGCCGCACACAGCCGAGAGCATACCTGCAGCAGCGAATCGAAATTGTCGGTATCGACCCGCATGGCCTCAATGCGTCCCGCCGCAATATAGTCGTACTGAGTTGGATCAGCCGCCAGGGTGATTGGATGAAGTCCTAGACGCTGGGCCGCTTGAACGTATAGCAGCCCATTGCTCCTATGACCTTCAAGCAGGATGAGAGTTCGTCTTAGCATCGGCTATTGACCTTTCCTTGCGGACGGTGCGGTATTGCGAGCGCAATCTGCATGAGCTCTTCATTTAGGCATCCTAGTTTTCTATAGTTCCGGGCTCGACACGGATACTACGGGATCTGGTAGTTGACGGACCCGCTTGTGGCCAAGCATCCTGCCAGCTTGTCCGGCCGCCCCGGCACCTTACGCGAGGCTCGTACTCGTCGGATTGCACGTATCTGCTGATCGTGTTCCGTGACAGCCGGATCGTGGTCGAGTAGCTCAGCCATTCGGCTTTCGACCGTCCGGAGGCGGTCGCCCCCGCTCGGTTCCCACGGAACCTGGCGTGCGGAGCTACCGCACCACGCTCTACAGCAGTCGCTTCACAGCACCGCAGGTGCCTGCTATTCCCGGTATGGGAGCCGTAGTTTCGGATGCAATAGCGGGTCCGTTCTTGATCTGGTGGAAGGCGTCTAGTCGAGGCGACCGCCGTCACGGCTGCGACTCCACAGCATCTACGCCAGTAACGCTCAGTAGGATGACTAGCCATCGCAGCGCTTTGTCGTTTCCCTTAACGCGCCGCAAGACCGACGTCGCGCCACATACGAGCAGCGAGCGGAGCGTCGGGTTGCCCATTTTCGATATGCCGCCGAGCCGCTCCTTGCCGCCGCTCGAATGCGGCTTTGGCGTCAGTCCCAGCCAGGCGGCGAAGTGACGGCCTGATTTGAACCCCTCGGGATCCGGGACAAGCGCTTTGACGGAAGCCGCCGTGATCGCTCCGACGCCTGGAATTGTGGTCAGCCGTCGCATGCCCTCGTCGCGCTTCGTCTCGCCGACAATCCCTCGTTCGAGCTTGTCGATTTGACGCGTCAACGCCCCGATCTGATAGGCGATTTCAGCCAAGGCCAATCGAGCGGCTTTTGGCAAGCAAACGTCCTCCTCGTCCCGTAGGATCTCGATCAACGCAGCGACTTGAGCCGTGCCGAGGGCGGCAATAACGCCCCACTCCGTGAAATGCCCGCGAAGCGCGTTGATCGCCTGAGTTTGCTGGCGGATCAAAAGGGCGCGCGTCCTCAGCACTATGGCCGCCGCTTGTTGATCAGCCGATTTGATCGGAACGAAACGGATGGTCTTGCGGGTGACGGCTTCGCTGATAGCTTCGGCGTCGGCCGCGTCCGTCTTGCCCGCTTTTCGAACGGCTTCACATAGATCGGCGTGATCAAACGCACGTTGTGACCGAGCGCCGCGATCTCGCGCGCCCAATAATGCGAACCGCCGCACGCCTCCAAACTAACCAGACAAGGCGGAAGCTTTCGAAAAAGCCCAGCAGCTCGGCTCGATGCAGTTTGCGATTGAAAATCGGCGCACCCTCGGCGTCGGCGCCATGAATTTAAAAAACGTTCTTGGCCAAATCCAGGCCGATGGTGCTAACCTGCTTCACGGAACGGCTCCCTTCCTTGTGGCGTTGCTCGCAACGACGACGTTTTAGCACTTAGATGCTGTCGGTAGCGGGGCCGTTCCACACCATCAATCTAGATGAGAATCTGGTGTCGCAGCGATGGTGATGATTGCGGCATTGAGCGTCGCGCGCAAGGGGTTTGTCGGTTTGATTGTCGCGGCGCGTCAATCAGGAGCGACGTTTGCTGGCATTACGCACTCTCATGTTGATTGCCGCGCTGCACATAATAGGCATAGGGGCAGCGTTTATCGCTTGACCTGATCACTGATCGCGTGATGCCGCATTTTGTCGCATCAACTTCTGCAATGACGACACGCTCCTTCAAAGCCGAGACTTCTCCGTGCGCATGCCAACCTTTGAAGTTGGCCTTCAGGTTCCTCGTGTACAGGCGTCATGCCCAGAAAATAGAATGTCTCCGGACGAATTCTGCCGATCCGACCAAACTCGCCCCCCTCTTTACGTCAAATCAGATCTACCTAGGCCGTCCTCAATGAGCCAAATGGGCGCTTCGGTGACTCAACCAACTGGAACGAGTTGCTTTGGGCTAAGTCGCAGCGCGGCAGCACGGCGGTGGCCTTCCAGTTTCTCGGTCGCGCTCTGACGCACGGCAGCTGGAGCCACTGCGGCGACGCCTCGCTCGTCCAGCCACTGGTGGGTGGCGATCTTCACGTAGGAACCGACCCAAAGACCGCCGGTGTAGCGAGCTGCTGCCATGGTCGGTAGCGTGTGGTTCGTGCCGCAGCATTTGTCCGAATAGACGACGCTTGCGAGTTCACCGATGAAGAGCGAGCCGTAGTTTCGAAGCTTCTTGGCGGTTGCTTGCGGATGGCGGGTGTGGACCTGCAGATGCTCGGTAGCGATGTAGTCCGAGTAGGCAACCATCGTGTCTTCGTCTTCCACGGTGGTAATTTCGCCGTAATCCTTCCATGCAGCGCCAGCCACCAGAGCCGTCGGCAGGTCTTCGAGCTGTCTTTCGACTTCATTGAGAACGTCTTCAGCAAGCTTGCGGTCAGTCGTCACGAGCCCAACACGGGTGCGGACGTCATGCTCGGCCTGCGCCAACAGATCGGACGCGATGGTTGCTGCATTGCCGGTTTCGTCGGCGACGATGAAAATCTCGCTCGGGCCAGCGAGCTGGTCGATCCCGACCTGACCGAAAACCTGACGCTTTGCTTCGTTAACGAATGCGTTGCCCGGGCCAACGATCTTGTCGACTGCCGGAATCGTCTCGGTACCGTATGCCATGGCCGCAATCGCCTGGGCTCCGCCAACGCGGAAAATGCGATCTGCACCGGCAAGGTGGCAGCCTGCGATCATGGCGGGATGGGCGTTCGGCGGAAGGCAGGCGATTACCTGGTCACAGCCAGCCACCTTGGCCGGAACGATGGTCATCACCGGAGCCGACAGAAGTGGGTAGCGACCGCCAGGCACATAGCAACCAACGATTTCAATAGGAATGACGCGGTGGCCAAGATGAACTCCCGGCAAGCTTTCGATTTCGAGGGGCAGAATGGTCTTCAACTGGGCCTCGGCGAAGCGGCGGACGTTAGCGATAGCAAATTCCGTGTCTGCCCGCGTCTGCGGATCGAGATCGGCGACAGCTTTCTGTCTCTCCTCCTCGGTAATTTCGAAGTTGGTGATGTCAGCCTTGTCGAAGGCAAGCGAGTAATCACGAACCGCACCGTCCCCACGTTTGTGAACGTTCGCAATGATCTCCTTGACGGTTTTCTCAATCAGGGCAGTGTCTGAGACCGCGTCCCCAGAGGGCTGCTTAATTTGGGTAAATTTGCCTTTCAGCGCTTCAAGTCGCGACGTCATTAGAACCTCCTTACGTGCGATGATGCACGCCAGCATCGTGCAACCAAAGCAGTCGGACAATTGCCCAGCGAGCGCGCGTTCAATATATTCACCGTATGGTTAGCTATCCGGGTTCCTCTTAGTGTTGTTTTCATTGGGAGGATGGCATGATCTCTAAACAATCATCCAAGGAACTGACGAATGCCAAAGATCGGGAGCAAACTGCGCGAACTGCGTCGCCGACGAGGCCTTAGCGTCAGAGCGTTGGCGGCTCGCTCGGGAATATCCCATTCTACAATATCTCTCATTGAGCGCGATCGAATGAGCCCTTCTGTCGACACTTTGGGTGCTGTGTTGGACGCGCTTGGAACGACTCTTACGGGCTTCTTTTCTGATCTACAGTCAAGCCTCCCGTATTCCCCGTTCTATCCAACGGTCGACCTGGTAGAAATTGGAAAGGTTGACACAATCTCCTATCGCGTGATCGGCTTGGATCACCCGAACCGCCAACTGCTAATGTTGCACGAACGATATGCACCGGGCGCGGACAGCGGCGAGGCATTCACCCATGCAGCGCAGGAAGCCGGCATGGTTTTATCCGGCATGGTGGAGGTGACGGTGGGAACCCAGAAACGAATTCTCAATCCGGGAGACGGATACTATTTTGATAGCCGGTTGCCCCATCGATTTCGAAACGTTCACAACGGCCATAGCGAAATCGTGAGCGCTATAACGCCGCCCACCTATTGACATCCGATCCTCGGCCAAAGCCCGGTGAGTATAGTAACCAACGTCGCGGAACCAGTTCCCAATTGTAAGAAACGCGTGTTTCATATTGTAAGTGCATGTTGCGCTACTGGAGCGCCGCTACGATCCAAGCAGGAAACGCGCGAGCATCAGGCGTACAGCCACTTGGGGATCGATGCCGGGCCGGCTATCGTCGGTGCAGTAGAGGTTCGCCACTGCGTCCCGCTGCCAGGGACAGCTCCCAGCACACGATGGGCCGATAACTATGATCGTTGTCACAGCGAGCCAGTCATGAATAGCCCAAGCTGATCGCGCTCCTTCCGTCCCGGCATCGAGAACCCCTCCAGAGAATCAACGATTTCTCAGCTGAATCGGAAGAAGGAGACTCTTTAACAGCCCACGTAGCAGCGCTGCCATGCCGCTTCTGGACGACCCACCTCGCCGATCGCCGTGACCAGGCCGGCATGATCGTTGGACACGAGCAGCTGGACGCCCTTGATGCCGCGCACTAATCCGACGAGAAAGTCCTTCAGGCCGACCGGCTCTCGCGATTGGCCATCTCCACGGCGCGGTTTGTCGCAACGTCTGAATGGGAGTGCGGAGAGATCTGGCGCGAGGCTAATCACGCGGCAAGGATTTGGAATTGGTCGGCCTGGGAATGTGAGCCATTCTATGCCGTTTAGGATGATTGCGCTGATGCTGGTGATTGAAGCCGAGCATTGACGGATGCGGCGCGCTTGACAATGGTCGATGGTCTGTTCGATCCGGTTATTCAGGTATTTACTCTTGCTATCCGGATCGGCTTCAGCGCTTCAGCCGACGCCGGAAACGATCTGCGATTTATGATGTCACAGGAAGCGATAGCCTCCTGGTTGGTCTGGCCACCATCGACTTCGACGCAGTCGGGCCAGCCATGACGTGCCAGCGCTTTTCTGAAGAACCGCTTGGCCGAGGGCAGGTCAGCAGGTCACGCTACGTCGAGGGGTCTTGCCATGGCGTGGGTAATCAAACGGTTGCAACACTCCTCTCAGGAACCCGGATATACGTCCGCAGTTTGTGACCAACGATAGCGTTCGCGGGTGATTCAATCCACTTTCATGAGGTGGATGATGGGAAGAGCACTGAGCGAAGATCTTCGGTTCCGAGTTCTGAAGGCCTCGGAGGCCGGCATGTCGGCGCGGCAGGCTGCGGCGCGGTTCGGCGTCGGCATATCGAGCGCGATCCGTTGGATCGCCAGGGCAAAGATCGGCGAGCGGACGCCGCGCCCGCAAGGCCGCCCACGCGCATCCAGCCTTGATGCTCACGAAGCCTTCATCGTTGGGCTGATCGATGATCGTAAGGACATCACGCTGAACGAGATGGTGGAGCGGCTTGGGGACGAGCGGTCGGTCCGGATCAGCCGCAGTGCCTTGAGCGCGTGGCTTGGCGGCCACGGGTGGACGTTCGAAAAAAGTCCGCACACGCATTGGAGCAGGACCGCCCCGACATCCTGAAGCGCCGTCGCGCTTGGTTCGACAGCCAGCTCGATCTCGATCCGGCGAAGGTCGTCTTTATTGATGAGACCGGGCTGTCGACCAAGATGGCCCGTCTGCGGGGACGTGCGCCGCGCGGTGAGCGCTGCCGGGCCGGGGTGCCGCACGGCCATTGGAAGACCACTGTTTGATCCCAGATTTTGATGGGGCATCCTTGTCCTCCGAATCAAGGGATGCGCTATGGGCCAGGTTCTTCATGGGAGCGCCACGACGACAGAGGCGG
>NZ_JBVVQL010000034.1:0-14034 GCF_055811195.1 Mesorhizobium sp. WSM4823 | reverse complement strand
GGTAGCTCGTCAGGCTCATAACCTGAAGGTCACAGGTTCAAATCCTGTCCCCGCAACCAAACACAAAAACGGCCCGCCTCAAGCGGGCCGTTTTGCGTTTGAACCGGGCGCCTTCTCCGGCACGGAAGCGACCATGTCGTCGAATTCGGGCCGCGTCGGCCCTACCTTAGGCCTTCCAACTCGCGGATGCGTTTGGCGCCGTCGGCCTCGAGCTGCCGGGTGACGGCGCCGATCAGCGTTTCGGCCACGACGAAAAGGGCCGCCGACGAGTCCCAGGCCGAAGGCACGGCGGTGCGGCCGGCTATGACATGGCGGGCAAAGCGGGCAATCGGCGACAGCCATTGGTCGGTGAACAGCACGATCTGCACGCCGCGCTGGTGCGCCGTCTCAGCGAAACGGACCAGGCTGTCCTGGTAGCGCCTGATGTCGAAGATCACCAGCACGTCGCGCTTGCCCATGTCGATCAGCCGGTCGCGCCAGACGCTTTCCTGTCCGGCGAGGTGAAAGACGTTGGGCTGGACGATGGCGAGGTGGGCGGCCATGTAGCGCGCCAGCGGATCGGTGAAACGGCCGCCGATCAGGAACGTCTTGCCGCGTCGATCGGCAAGCTTTGCAACGATGTCGGCAAGCTGCTTGTCGGAGAGATGCCTGAACGTCTCGCGCATGTTGTCGAGCGTCGCCTCCAGCATCGGCGACACCGCGCCGCCGTTCGGCGATGGCTGGTTGAGCGTCCGCGATGCAGGCGACTGCAATTGCGCCGCCAGTTCGTCCTGCAGCGCCGATTGGAATTCCGGATAATTCTGGAAGCCGAGCCGGGCGACGAAACGCAGGATCGTCGGCGACGAGACGCCGGCGGCAGCTGAGAACTCGGCGACCGTCTTCAGGCCGATCAGCGGATAGCTGGCGATTAGCGTTTGCGCTGCGCGGCGCTCGCCCGCCGGCATCGTGCCGATGCGGTCCGAGATCAGTTCGGCAATGCTCGAAATCATCTTTTCCCCACCCTTGGCCGCTTTGCCGAAATCGCGTTTGACAAAGCCCGACAAACTGTATGAAATCATCCACAGGGATGCAATGAGGCAAAATACGTAACATACGATACAGCGCTCCCCGGGGACTGCAGGACAATGGAGACAGCACGGCCCGCCAGCCTTGCATCGCCTGAAACCGTGAGGGTGACCAACCCTGGCGGTTCGAGCCCTTTTGTGCTGACCTGCGACCACGCCTCCAACTTCCTGCCGCCGGAATTCGGAACGCTCGGCCTTGCTGCCGAGCAGCTTTCCCGCCACATCGCCTGGGACCCCGGCGCGCTGCCGGTCGCTCGCCGCATGGCCGAGGCGCTCGACGCGACGCTGGTCGAGACCTGCATTTCGCGGCTCGTCATCGACTGCAACCGGCCACTGGATGCGCCCGACCTAGTGCCGCCGGTCAGCGAGACCACGGCGATTCCGGGCAATGCCGGCCTGTCGGAAAAACAGCGCGCCGCGCGCATCGCCCTGTCCTGGCAACCCTTCCATAATGAGGTTGCGAGCATTATCGACAAAAGGCTGGCGCACGGGCTCGAGACGCGGCTGGTTTCAATCCATTCCTTCACCCCGGTCTACAACGGCACCAGCCGGCCCTGGCACATCGGCATCATCCATGACGAGGATCGGCGGCTGGCAGCGCCGCTCATTGCCGCGCTGCAGCGGCTCGCCGGCGTCACGGTCGGCGTCAACGAACCCTATTCGCCGGCCGACCGCGTGTATTTCACGCTGGAACGCCACGCGCGCCCGCGGGGGCTACCCTGCGCGATGATCGAAATCCGCAACGACCAAGTATCCGACGAAGCCGGGCAGCGAAAATGGGCGGATCTGCTCACGGGTATTTTTTCCGATATCGAGCCGTCATCCGGATCCCAGGGATCTGGCCGGCGCGGGCTCGGCCATCCAGTGGAACCGGTCAACTGACAAGAAGAAGGGGACTTTCAAATGGCAGGCGGTAATACGAAGCAAGTCGGCAGCGTCGCATATGCGAAGCGCGACAAATCTTATTTCGAGGACCGGCAACTGGTGCGTCATGCCAATGTCTGGCATCTGTGGGCACTCGGCGTCGGTGCCGTCATCTCAGGACATTTCTCGGGCTGGAATTTCGGATTCGGAACAGGCGGCTGGGGCGGCATGCTGGTGGCCGGCATCATCATTGCCATCATGTATATCGGCCTCGTCTTCTCGATCGCCGAGATGAGCCCGGCTTTGCCGCACACCGGCGCTGCCTACTCCTTCGCCCGGACGGCGATGGGGCCGTGGGGCGGCTTTATCACCGGGCTTTGCGAAAACGTCGAGTATGTCGTGACGCCGGCCGTGATCGCCTTCTTCATTGGCTCTTATATGGGGGGCATCTGGTCGGTCGCCTTTCCCGACTCCAGCGTTTGGCCACCACTCTGGTGGCTGGTGACCTATGCCGTGTTCCTGGCGTTGAACATTTTCGGCGTCGCGCTGTCCTTCCGCGTCACCCTGATCGTGACGCTGCTATCGCTTGCCGTGCTGATCGTCTTCTGGATCAGCGCTATCCCGAGCATGGACTTTTCGCGCTGGGCGCTGAACATCGGCGTCGGTCCGGACGGAGCGGCGATGGAACTTCCCGAAGGCAATGGCTCGATGTTCCCGTTCGGCTTGTCGGGCGTGCTGGCGACGTTGCCCTTCGCGGTGTGGCTGTTCCTGGCGATCGAGCAGCTTCCGCTTGCGGCGGAAGAATCGGTCGACCCCAAGCGCGACATGCCGCGTGGCATTATCGCCGGCATGCTGACGCTGATCGTCTCGGCCTTCATGATCGTGCTGCTCAACCCGTCGGTCATCGGAGTCGGTTCCTTCAAGCTCGCCACTTCCGGCGAGCCTTTGCTCGACGGGTTCCGGGCGATTTATGGCGACTCCGGCGCAGTGCTGCTTGGCCTCATCGCGCTGGTTGGATTGATCGCAAGCTTCCACACCATCATCTTCGCCATGGGCCGCCAGGTCTATTCGCTGAGCCGTGCGGGCTATTTCCCGTCCGCGCTGTCGGTCACCCACAAATCCTACAAGACACCATATGTGGCGATGTTTGCGGGCGCCATCGTCGGCTTCGGCATCATGCTGATCATGTGGTTTGCGCTGGGCGGCGACGCAGCCGGCTCGCTCATTGGCTCGGTGTTGTTGAACATGGCGGTGTTCGGCGCCATGTTCTCCTACATCCTGCAGGCGGTGTCCTTCATCCTCCTGCGCCGGAACCAGCCGAACATGGAACGTCCCTATCGCAGCCCGCTCGGCGTCCCAGGCGCGGTGCTGACGATCGTCATCGGCGTGATCACTCTGCTCTACCAGATTCAGGACGCGAACTTCACCAAGGGCGTGGTGTGGGTTGCGTTGTGGTTCGCCATCGCGATCGTCTATTTCGGGCTGGTCGGCCGTCACAAGCTGATCCTGTCGCCGGAAGAAGAGTTCGCGCTGGAGCACGCGCAGAAAGCCTGACCTGTCTCGAACCCAAAGACACCCGGCCGCTTCCCGCGGCCGGGTCCAGATTTGAACTCTCGAAGCGCCACAATGGCGGCGGAGCTTGCAAGAATGGCCGGAAATTTCTCGTTCGATCAGTTGAAGAAGGCGGTCTCCAACGACGAGGTCGACACGGTGCTGGCCTGCATCGTCGACATGCAGGGGCGGCTGGCGGGAAAGCGGTTCCTGGCCAAGTATTTCGCCGATTCCGCCCATGACGAGACGCATGGCTGCAACTATCTCTTGGCCGCCGACATCGATATGGAACCAGTCCCCGGCTACAAGGCAGCGAGCTGGTCGAAGGGTTACGGCGACTTCGTCATGAAGCCGGATCTATCGACGCTGCGGCGCATTCCGTGGCTGGAAAAGACGGCGCTGGTGATCTGCGACGTGCTCGACCACCACACCCATGATGACCTGCCGCATTCGCCGCGCGCCATCCTGAAGAAGCAGATCAAGCGGCTGAGCGAGCGCGGTTATATCGGTTATTTCGCCTCCGAGCTCGAATTCTATCTGTTCAGCGAGACCTATGATTCCGCCCGCAAGAAGCACTGGCAGGGCCTCGACACAGCCTCGCCCTATATCGGCGACTACCAGATCGGCATCACCACCAAAGAAGAAGGCGTCATGCGCCGGCTGCGCAACGAGATGGAGGCTGCCGGCATTCCGATCGAGAACTCAAAGGGCGAGTGGGGACCGGGCCAGGAAGAGATCAATGTGCGCTATGCCGAAGCGCTCGACATGGCCGACCGCCACGTCATCCTGAAGAACGGCGCCAAGGAAATCGCCGAGTCCGAGGGCAAGGCGATCTCGTTCATGGCCAAGTACAATTACGGGCTGGCCGGCAATTCCAGCCACATCCACAATTCGCTGTGGAGCGCCGACGGCAAGACGCCGCTTTTCTACGACAGACAAGCTGAATGGACGCTGTCGACGCTCGGTCAGCAATGGGCGGCCGGCCAACTCAAATATGCCAAGGAATTCACCTGGTTCCTGGCGCCCTACATCAATTCCTACAAGCGTTTCCAGGCCGGCACCTTCGCGCCGACCAAAATCATGTGGAGCGAGGACAACCGCACCGCCGGCTTTCGCCTGTGCGGCGAGGGCACTAAGGGCATCCGCATGGAATGCCGTATCGGCGGTGCCGATCTGAACCCTTATCTCGCCTTCGCCGCGCTGATCGCGGCCGGCCTTGCCGGCATCGATGAAAAGCTGGAACTGCAGAAGCCCTTCGTCGGCGATGCCTATCAGGCCTCGCAGCTGCCGGAAATTCCGAAGACCCTGCGTGATGCCACCGAGACGCTGGCGAAATCGGAGATGCTGAAGCAGGCGTTCGGTGACGGTGTGCTCGAGCATTATGTCCATACGGCGCGCTGGG
Organism: Mesorhizobium sp. WSM4823; assembly: GCF_055811195.1. NCBI lineage: Bacteria > Pseudomonadati > Pseudomonadota > Alphaproteobacteria > Hyphomicrobiales > Phyllobacteriaceae > Mesorhizobium > Mesorhizobium sp. WSM4823. Next base: position 9,153 of record NZ_JBVVQL010000034.1, on the reverse strand, counting down.
AGCAGTTCGAATACGACCGCCGCATTACGGACTGGGAGCTGCACAGGGGGTTCGAGCGGTACTAGGCAATGGATTGGAACAAGCGCCATCGCGGCCACGGCATGTCCGCAGCAGAATGGATTACGCTTGTTCCAAACGAACTGGACATCGATGCGGTAGGCCTATGGCAAATCATCCCAGTTGGGCGGCATGAATTTGAATTCGAAGGCGAGGATCTTAAGGAGTTCACGAGGCAGGCCCTGAAAGGCCTGCTAGCAAGGGGAGCGGTCCCGATAACCGGCCAGGGTCAAACCTGGGCCGCTGATTACCAGTACGGAACAATATCTGATGAGATAATCGAGAATGTCGTGAAGAAATGGCTGTCGAAAGGGATGCATGATCCAGACGTTGGAGACGTATGGTTCGGCACGGTAGCCGTCTTAGAAGAATGAAACCCAGGAGTGCGTAAGTGGAAACCGTGAAACTCAAATCTCCCGTCGATGGCTCGATCTATGCCGAGCGGCCAATCGCCACGGATCGGGCAATCAATGCCGCGGTCGAACGTGCCAAGGCGGCGCAGGAGAAATGGGCTGAGACGCCGGTCGTCGAGCGCGGCAAGTACATGTTGGCCATGCTGGAAGCGCTAGTCGCCATGACCGACGAGATCGTCCCGGAGATCGCCTGGCAGATGGGCCGTCCGGTGCGTTATGGCGGCGAGTTCGGCGGCGTCAGGGAACGCACCAGCTACATGGTCGAGATCGCGGAAGCGGCACTGAAGCCGGTGATGGCCTCCAATCCGAAGGACGGGTTTCGCCGCTATGTGAAGAAGGTGCCGCTTGGCGTCGTCATGGTGATCGCGCCGTGGAACTATCCCTATCTCACCGCCGTCAACACCATCGTGCCGGCGCTGATGGCCGGCAGCGCCGTCATCCTCAAGCACGCGGCACAGACGCTGCTGGTCGGCGAACGCTTTCAACAGGCCTTCGACAAAGCCGGCCTCCCGAAGGGCCTGTTCCAGAACATCGTCATGAACCACGCCCAGACCGAAAGGCTGCTCGGTTCGGGCAAGATCGACCATGTCAACTTCACCGGGTCGGTTGCCGGCGGCCGCGCGATCGAAAAGGCTGCGGCAGGCACCTTCATGACGCTCGGCCTCGAACTCGGCGGCAAGGACCCGGCCTATGTCCTGGCCGATGCCAAGATGGATCATGCCGTCGCCAATTTGGTCGACGGCGCGTTCTACAATTCCGGCCAGTGCTGCTGCGGCATCGAGCGCGTCTATGTCCACGAGAAGGTCTATGACGAATTCGTCGAAGGCTTCATCGCCGAAACCAGGAACTACGTCGTCGGCAACCCGCTCGATCAGGCGACGACGATGGGACCGATGGCACAGGCGCGCTTCGCCGACCTGATCCGCGAACAGAAGGCCGAGGCGCTGCGCAAGGGTGCCAAGGCGCTCATCAACATGAAGGTTGGCAACGACGAGCCGGGCTCGCCGTATCTGGCGCCGGAAGTGCTGACCGAAGTCGATCATCAGATGAGCGTGATGCGCGAGGAAAGCTTTGGGCCGATCGTCGGCATCATGAAGGTGCGCAACGACGAGGAAGCGATCGCGCTGATGAACGACAGCCCCTACGGGCTGACGGCGTCGATCTGGACCCGCGACACCGAGCATGCGGTGGCGATCGGAGACCGCGTCGAGACCGGCACCGTGTTCATGAACCGCTGCGACTATCTTGATCCGGCGCTGGTCTGGACCGGCGTCAAGGACACCGGCAAGGGCGCGGCCCTGTCGGCCATCGGCTACGACAATCTGACGAGGCCGAAATCATTTCATCTGCGTGAAGCCATCTGATTTTCTGAAAGAACAAAATGTCAAAACTCATTTCCAAATGGAATTACCCGACGACCGTGCGCTTCGGTGCGGGGCGCATCAAGGAGTTGCCTGATGTGCTTGATGCCGCCGGCATCAAGCGGCCGCTCTTCGTCACCGATCCGGGGCTGGCCAAGCTTCCGGTCGTCGCCTCGACACTGAAGATGCTCGACGATGCCAAGGTTCCCTATGGGGTGTTCTCCGAGGTCAAGCCGAACCCGGTCGAGTCCAACCTGACCGCTGGCATTTCCGTGTTCAAGAAGGGCAAGCATGACGGCATCATCGCCTTCGGCGGCGGGTCGGCACTCGACCTCGGCAAGCTGATCGCCTTCCAGGCGGGCCAGACGCGGGCGGTCTGGGATTTCGAGGATATCGGCGACTGGTGGACACGCGCCAATTCCGATGCGATCGCACCGATCATCGCCGTGCCGACGACGGCTGGCACCGGTTCGGAGGTCGGCCGCGCCGCCGTCATCACCAATGAAGCCACCCACACGAAGAAGGTCATCTTCCATCCAAAACTTTTGCCGGCGATCGTCATCGCCGATCCGGAATTGTCGGTGGGCATGCCTAGCTTCATCACCGCCGGTACCGGCATGGATGCGCTCGCTCACTGCCTCGAAGCCTACTGCGCGCCGGGCTATCATCCGATGGCCGACGGCATCGCTGTCGAAGGCGTGCGGCTCGTCTTCGAGAACCTGCCGAAAGCCTACGCCAACGGCAAGGATCTCGCCGCCCGCGCTCATATGATGAGCGCCGCTGCAATGGGCGCTGCCGCCTTCCAGAAAGGACTAGGCGCCATCCACTCGCTGTCGCATCCGATCGGCGCGCTCTACGACACCCATCACGGCATGACCAACGCCGTGTTCATGCCTTACGTGCTGGCCTTCAACCGCGACGCCGTCGAGACGCGTATCGCTCGGCTCGCGGCCTATTGCGGCATCAAGGGCGGCTTCGACGGATTCGCCAAGGCCGTTATCAAGCTTCGCAAGGAATTGAAGGTGCCGCACGCGCTGCCCGGCCTGATCAAGGGGCTCGACATGGACAAGAAGCGCAGGGGCCTGATCGCCGACATGGCGGTGGTCGATCCGACCGCCGGCGGCAACCCGGTCAAGCTGACCAGGAAGGCCGCGCTGACGCTGCTCGAAAACGCGATTGCGGGCACCGTCTGAGACGGTTTTTACGCCGAGAAATTGATCTGGGAATTGAGGGCAATGAAAGGGGAAAAGGATGAAAGGCAAGGCCGAAACTAGTTAGCCGGAAAAAGAATCGCGGAGCGATTGCTACAACAAGTTAAAAAGCGTTTACTTTTTCGTACTGCAGGGCATCGCTTTCACAAAGCTTTCATCTGGCTGTCACACGAAAACGATAGCCCATCGCAGGCGCTCAACGGCGTCAGTTCAACGGAGAGAACACATGTTCAAATTCACGGGAAAAGTGCTTTCCCTTACGGCCGTCGCCCTGATGGCGACCTCTGCCATATCGTCGGCCCAGTCCATGGATGAACTGGTTGCCGCTGCCAAGGCAGAAGGCCAGCTCACCACTATCGCGCTGCCACATGACTGGTGCGGCTATGGCGCCGTGATCGCCGGCTTCAAGGCGAAATATCCGGAAATCACCGTCAACGAGCTGAACCCCGATGCCGGCTCCGGCGACGAGATCGAGGCGATCAAGGCCAACAAGGACAATAAAGGCCCGCAGGCGCCCGACGTCATCGACGTCGGCCTGTCTTTCGGACCCACTGCCAAGGCCGACGGCCTGTTGATGCCCTACAAAGTGTCGACCTGGGACTCGATCCCCGACAGCGCCAAGGATGCCGATGGCGCCTGGTACGGTGACTATTACGGCGTTCTGTCGATGATGGTGAATAAAGATCTGGTCAAGGAAGTGCCGGCCGATTGGGCCGATCTTCTTAAGCCGGAATATGCCAACGCCGTCGCACTCGCCGGGGATCCGCGCGCCTCTAACCAGGCGATCCAGGCGGTGTATGCCGCCGGCCTTTCAAGCGGCGCTGCGGCCGGTGAAGCCGCAGGTACTGCCGGCCTCGACTTCTTCAAGAAACTCAATGCCGCCGGTAATTTCGTGCCGGTCATCGGCAAGCCGGCGACGCTTGCGCAGGGTCAGACGCCGATCCTGATCAACTGGGACTACAATGCGCTTGCCGGCCGCGACACGCTGAACGGCAACCCGCCAGTCGACGTCGTCGTGCCGAAGACCGGCGTTGTCGCCGGTGTCTACGTGCAGGCGATCAGCGCCTATGCGCCGCATCCGAATGCCGCCAAGCTCTGGATGGAATATCTCTATTCCGATGAAGGCCAGATCGGCTGGCTGAAGGGCTATTGCCACCCGATCCGCTTCAACGATCTCGCCAAGAACGGCAAGATTCCGGAGGATGTGCTGGCCAAGCTGCCGCCGGCGGCATCGTATGAGGCCGCCGTGTTCCCGACGCTCGAGGAGCAGGGCAAGGCCAAGGAAGCCATTACCAAGAACTGGGACGCCGTCGTCGGCGCCAACGTTCAGTAAGATTGAAAACCGCCGGGCGGCTTCACCGCCGCCCGGTACTCCACTAGAGCGATGTGCGTCCACTTGAACGCACAAAGCACGCTCTAGAACTCAAATTTTCGCATCGTGCTTTCCGAAAATCGAGTTCGATTTTCGGGCCGCTGCGATAAGACGGTAGCCGGCGCATGACCGATCTCTCGCTTTCCGACCACGCGATTGCCGGGAAGACGGCGCCGCCCGGCGAGGCGCGCGCGTTTCGGCTGCCGACGCAATGGTTGGGCGTGGCGCCGTTCTTCATCTTCGCCATCATGTTCCTGGTCCTGCCCACGCTCTATCTGGTGCTCGGCGCGTTCCAGAACGATGCCGGCGCATTCACCTTCGACAATATCGTCGGTATTTTCGACCCACCCAACCTGTCGAAATACATGCAGTGCCAATATGATTCCTGGATCTCCTGGGTCGACGGAAACTGCAAGCTGCCCAGCATCCTTGCCGCCTACTGGATATCGATCAAGATCAGCCTTGCTTCGTCGCTCATCGGCGCATTTGCCGGTCTGGCCATTGCCATCGCCATCGTGCGCGGCGGCCTGCCGAACTGGATACGGTCGGCGACGCTGACCTTTTCCGGCGTGGCTTCGAATTTCGCCGGCGTGCCGCTGGCCTTCGCCTTCCTTGCAACGCTCGGCCGCCTCGGCCTCGCGACAGTGATCCTGAACACCGTGTTCGGCTTCAATATCTACGCCCACGGCTTCAACATCCTGTCGTTCTGGGGCCTGACGTTGACCTATGTTTATTTCCAGATCCCGCTAATGGTGGTCATCATCACACCGGCGATCGACGGACTGAAGAAGGAATGGGGCGAGGCGGCCGCGACGCTTGGCGCCACCACCGCGCAATACTGGCGCATGGTCGTCATCCCGGTGATCTGGCCGAGTTTTCTCGGCACCGTCATCCTGTTATTCGCCAATGCCTTCGGCGCTATCGCCACCGCCTATGCGCTGACCGGCTCGTCGCTCAACATCATTCCCATCGTGCTTTATGCGCAGATCCGCGGTGACGTGCTGCACAACCCGCATCTCGGCTATGCCATTGCCTTCGGCATGATCGTCATCACCGGCCTCGCCAACGTCTTTTACATCTGGTTCCGGACGCGCAGCGAAAGGTGGCTCAAATGAAGAGCGGACGTTTTTGGGCCTGGGTCGTCTTTGCGCTGGGCGCGGCCTATTTCTTCATTCCGCTGATCGCGACTGTGGAATTCTCGATGCGTATGCGGCGCGGCGTCTATTCCTTCGATGCCTACAAGGTCGTGCTTGGCGACCCTCGCTTCCAGGCGACCTTCGGCTATTCCGTGCTCGCTGCCGTCTTCACCATTATCCTCGGCGTGCTGATCGTCGTGCCCACCGCTTACTGGATCCGGCTGCGGCTGCCGCAGCTAAGGCCGGTCGTAGAGTTCATCACGCTGCTGCCGCTGGTCATCCCGGCCATCGTCATCGTCTTTGGCTATATCAGAATGTACGGATCGAACTCGCCGCTGCCATTCCTGGCGAGCGATACGGGCACCAACGCCCTGCTGGTCATCGGCTATGCGACGCTGGCGCTGCCCTATATGTACCGCGCCGTCGATACCGGGCTGCGCACCATCGACGTCAGAACGCTGACGGAGGCGGCGCAGATCCTCGGCGCCGGCTGGGCCACGATCATCACCCGCGTCATCCTGCCCAATGTGCTGATCGCAGTGCTGTCAGGCGCCTTTCTTACCTTTGCCATCGTCATCGGTGAATTCACCATGGCCAGCCTGCTCAACCGACCAGCGTTTGGTCCTTATTTGCAGAACATCGGCGCCAATCGTGCCTACGAGCCGGCGGCCCTTGCCATCATTGCCTTCGCCATCACCTGGGGCTGCATGTCGCTGATCCAGATCCTGTCCCGCTTCGCGCCGAAGTCGGCGAACCGCCCGAACTGATCGAAAGAAAAGCCATGGCCGAGCCATTCCTCTCCATCCAGCATGTCCGAAAATCTTTCGGCCCCACCACCGTGGTCCAGGATTTCAACCTCGACGTCGAGCCGGGCGAATTCGTCTCCTTCCTCGGACCATCGGGCTGCGGCAAGACGACGGTGCTGCGCATGGTTGCCGGCTTCGAGGAGCCGAGTGCCGGCAAGATCGTCGTCGCCGGCAAGGACATCACAAGGCTGAAGCCCAACCAGCGCAATGTCGGCATGGTGTTCCAGGCCTATGCGCTGTTTCCGAATTTGACCGTGGCCCAGAACATTGCCTTCGGATTGAAGGTTGCGGGCATGCCAAAGGCCGATGCCGACAGGCGCGTTGCCGAAATGCTCGACCTCATCAAGCTGCCGCAGATGGGTGATCGCTACCCCTACCAGCTCTCCGGTGGCCAGCAGCAGCGTATCGCGCTGGCGCGGGCGATTGCGCCAAAGCCGAAGCTCCTGCTGCTCGACGAGCCGTTGTCGGCGCTCGACGCCAAGGTCCGCGTGTCGCTGCGCGAGGAGATCCGCTCGATCCAGAAGCGGCTAGGTATCACCACGATTTTCGTCACCCACGACCAGGAAGAGGCGTTGTCGATCTCCGACCGCATTGCCGTCATGTATGGCGGCAAGGCCGAGCAGGTCGGCACGCCGTTCGAGATCTACAACCGGCCGGCAAGCAAGTTTGTCGCCAATTTCGTCGGCACGCTGAACGTGCTCGAAGGCACCGTCACCGATGCGGCGTCGGGCAAGGTGCGCGTCAATACGCAGGAAGTCTCGCTCAAGGGCAAGCTCAACGGTTCGAAATCCGGCGACACGCTGTCGCTGGCGCTGCGGCCCGAGGCGATTTCGCTCGGTCGCCAGCCAGGCCGCGATTCCAGCCTCACGGGCGAGATCTCCGAAGTGCATTTCCTCGGCTCGGTTATCCGGGTTCGCGTCGGCATCGGCGGCAGCACGGTGTCGCTCGACACGTTCAACAGCCCGGCCACCCCGCCGCCCGCTGTCGGCGAGAAGGCCGAGATTTCCTTTTCATCGAGCGACATGCTGGTGCTGCACTAGGAGAAGAGTGAATGGTGAATGGCAAGGAATGCACTTTACGCGCCGAAATTCTATGTAACCACCATTCAGCAGCACCCGAAGCCGTCGCCTTTTTTTGCAGTGCCATTAGCCTGGCTTCGCCGTTACGGTGAGGCATGGCGCTTTTCGAGCTGACCCTTGTTCTCCTGCTGACCGCCGTCGCGCTGACGGCGCTGTCGCGACGTCTTCAGGTTCCGTATCCCTCCTTGCTGGCTTTGGCAGGTGTAGGCATCGCCTTCCTGCCGTTTGCGCCGACCATCGAGATCGATCCCGAACTTGCGCTCGCTTTGTTTATTGCGCCGGTGCTTCTTGACGCAGCCTACGACACGTCGCTGCGCGACCTCAATCGCTATAGGCTGCCGCTTGTCTTACTGGCGCTTGGCGCCGTCATCTTCACAACCGCGGCGGTGGCGCTGGTCGGATGGACAATGGCGGGCCTACCCGTCGCTGCGGCCATCGCCCTTGGTGCGATCGTGGCGCCGCCCGATGCGGTGGCGGCGTCGGCCGTGCTTGGGCAATTCAAGGTGCCGCACCGCATCACCGCGATCCTGCAAGGCGAAAGCCTGCTCAACGACGCCACAGCACTCCTGATCTACCGCATGGCGGTTTCCGCAGCTGCCGGCTCCATCCTGCTGAGCGGCGCAGTTCCGGTGATCTTGCTGTCGACGGTCGGCAGCCTTGCCGCCGGTTACGTGCTCGGCCGATTGTCGCTCGTCACGCTCACCCGCATCGAGGACCCGGCGAGCGGCACCGTGGTGCAATTTGCCGGGACATTCGGCGTCTGGATCCTGGCCGACCGGGTCGGGCTCTCCGCCATTATTACGATCGTGGTTTATGCCATGACCATCGCGCGCACTGCGCCGCGCCGCATGCCGGCCAGAAATCGCGTCAGCTCCTACTCGGTCTGGGAGACCGCGGTCTTCGTGCTCAACGTGCTGGCCTTCGTCCTGATGGGACTTCAGGCACGGTCGATCGTCGGCCGGCTTGCCGAGCAGGGGCAGGTCGAAGCGTTCGTCTTCGCCGCAGCCGTGCTGGCAGTCGTCATTGTTTCGCGGCTCGTCTGGGTGCTGGGATGCGGCGCGATTATGAGGTGGCTTGCCAGCTTCGGTGACGCGAACCGGCAGGCCGAAGCCCCGTCGTTTCGAGGCGGCGTGCTGATCGGCTGGTGCGGCATGCGCGGCCTGGTCACCCTTGCGGCAGCGTTTGCCCTGCCGGCCGACTTTCCTGGCCGCGACCCGATCGTGCTCGCCGCTTTCTCGGTCGTTCTCGGCACATTGGTGCTGCAAGGCATGAGCCTGAAGCCGCTGCTGCGCTTGCTTCGTCTCGACCCGGACGAGACTGTCGACCGCGAGGTCGCGCAGGCACGCGTCGCCATCATGCAGGCTGCGCTGGATGTGTTGAGCGGCAAGACATCGAGTGCCGCGGCCGCGGTACGCGAGCAGTTTACCGCCCAGCGCGTGATCGCCGAAAATCCTGACGATGCCCAGGCTGCAACCGAATACGACAGGCTGCGCCTCTATGCCGTCAAGAGCCAACGTGATGCGTTGGAACGGCTGCGCATCGACGGTACGATTGGCGATGAAGCATATCATCGGCTGGAGGAGGAACTCGACTGGTCGGAACTGGCCGCTTCTCCGCCCGGCCGATTTCAGCCGCTGACGACTTAGAGTCTTTCACGTTTTAACGGAAGCGTAGCCTGCGTTCGCAAAGTAATTGTCGCATTCGTCGGGGTCGATAGT
>NZ_JBVVQL010000033.1:9116-14218 GCF_055811195.1 Mesorhizobium sp. WSM4823 | reverse complement strand
GCTAACCATGTGCACACTTGCCCTTATCGGCACGGCTCTTTCGGTCGGCGGCGCGGGGGGGGGGGGGGCCCCCCCGGCGGGGGGGGGGGGGGCCCCCGCGGATCGGGCACGCCATCGGCGACCCCACCCCGTCTCCCTCGCTTCGCTACGCTCAGCTCGGTCGCCGACCCTCCCCTCGAGGGGGAGGGTGAGGCCTGCCTTGCCAGCCGCTCGGCGAGCTGCCGCGCGGCGGTGGCGCGCGGCGATCTTTCGGAGCGGAACCGCATCAGCCGCCGTTCGAGGTCGGCGCCATCACCGCCGAGGCCGCGCTCGGTAAGCAGCACGGCGAGCATGGCCGCCTCGAACGCCTGGCCGGTCTTTGCCGCCTCGGCGACCATGTGAGCCAGCCGCACCGGCAGCGCCAGCCTGCGCATCGCCTGCCCCGCTTCTGTCAGGCGCCCTGCGTCGTCAATGGCGTCGAGGGCACGCAGCAGCGCCTTTGCCTCGTTGAGCGCCGGGGACGGCGGCGGATCGAGGAAGGAGAGGCTCGCCGGATCGGCAACACCGAAGGCGGCGCAATCGAGCAGCAGCCCGGAAAGGTCAGCCTCGAGGATTTCGGGCGGGGTGAAGGCGGGAAGTGCCGCCGTCTGCTCGGTCCGCCACAGCCGGATGGCGACGCCCGGCTGCGTGCGCCCGGCGCGGCCGGCGCGCTGGTCGGCGGAGGCTCTGCTCACACGTACCGTCTCCAGTCGCGTCAAACCGCTGGCCGGCTCGTAGTGCGGCAGCCGCGACAGGCCGGAATCGATAACGACGCGCACGCCGTCGATGGTGATGGAGGTTTCCGCGATCGACGTCGCCAGCACCACCTTGCGGCGGCCAGGTGGCGCCGGCTTGATCGCCGCATCTTGCGCCTTGTTGTCGAGCATGCCGTAGAGCGGCACGATGTCGGTGTCGGCGCCAGTGCGCCCCTCCAGCCGCTCGGCTGTGCGCTCGATCTCGCGCTGGCCGGGGAGGAAGGCGAGCACGCTGCCGCTTTCATCGGCAAGGGCCGCGCGGATCGCCCTGGCCATGGCATCCTCGATGGGGAGACCGGCCGGCCGCTCGTCGTAGCTTATGTCGACGGGAAAGGCGCGGCCTTCGCTCTCGATCACCGGGGCGCCGGAAAGCAGCCGCGCGACACGCGCACCGTCGAGCGTCGCCGACATCACCAGCAACCGCAGATCGGGCCTCAGTGCGCCTTGCACGTCGAGCGCCAGCGCCAGCCCGAAATCGCCGTCGAGCGAGCGCTCGTGGAATTCGTCGAAGAATACCGCTGAGACACCGGGCAATTCCGGATCTTCAAGGATCATGCGGGACAGCACGCCTTCGGTGACCACGAGAATTTTCGTCCTTGCCGAGGTGCGGTTCTCCATGCGCATGGCATAACCGACCGTTTCGCCGGGCTCCTCGCCGAGCAGTTCGGCCATGCGGCGGGCAGCAGCGCGGGCAGCGAGCCGGCGCGGCTCGAGCAGAACGATCTTTCCCGTGCCGAGCCATGGCGCGTCGAGCAGCGCCAGCGGCACCAGCGTCGTCTTGCCGGCGCCGGGCGGTGCCACCAGCACGGCGCTGTTGCCATAGCCGAGCGCTTCGCTGAGCGCCGGTAGCACGGCGGAGACCGGAAGTTCCGGCAAGGGTTTTCTGGTCATTGTTTCAAGGATGCATCCATCCAATCGCGGCAGGTCCGCAGCGCCCGCATATCAGCGGTGGCAGGAGCCGCGCAACCGGGAACTGGCCACTCAAAGCCGGGTCCGCGAGAATGGGTTCCAGCGCACCGTGCCGAGCCTCACCTCCTCGCGCACCATCGTCAAAAGGCCGGAGCCGCCGACGACGGCGAGGCCGACAAGCGACAGGAAATCGGGATATTCCTGGAAGAACAGCGCGCCGAGGATCACCGCCCAGAGTATCTGCGAATAATGCGTCGGCGCAATGCGGTTGGCGGGCGCGTATTTGGCGGCCAGAAGTTGCAGCAGTTGTCCGCCCGCGGTGAAGGCGCCCGCCATCGCCAGCCACACAAGTTGTATGGCATTCGGCAAGGTAAAAGAGGTGGCGGCAGCGCCGATCCCGTTGAACAGCAGACCATAGCCGACAAGCACACCAAGCATCGTGGTGCGCTTTTCCTGCTGGGCCAGCGATCGCATCAGAATGACGCTGGTCGCGGCGAGGAAGGCGTTCACGAAGGCGGCCAAATGACCGAGATGCAGCTCGCGAAAGCCCGGCCGTACCACCAGCATCACCCCGGCAAAACCGGCGATCACGGCCAGCCATCGCCAGGGGCCGACCTTTTCCTTCAGGATGACGGTCGACAGGATGGTGACCAGCAAAGGCGCCAAAAAGATCAGGGCGTAGACTTCCGCCAGGGGGATGGTAGTGAAGGCATAGACGCTGAGCACGCCCGACGCGATGCCTGCCCAGGCCCGCGCCTGTACGGCCCATGGCCGCTTCGTGTGCCAGAAATCGCGCCAGCGTTCGCCCACTGGCCGGGTGAAGAATAGGAAAAGCCCGGCAAACAAGGTTGCGAAGAAGCCGATCTCGAAGACCGTGAATTGTCCTCCCAGGCTTTTGACAACGGCGTCGCTGCCCGAATAGCTTGCATAGGCGATAAGGGCGAGCAGAATTCCGTTCGTCACGTTTTTCCGTTTCCGGGGAGAGAGCAGAAGTGAAGATACTGGCGCTCGGTGCGCATCCGGACGACATCGAGATCTTCATGTTCGGTACGATGGCAGCCTATGCCGCGCAAGGCGAAGAACTGGTTTTTGCGATAGCCACGGACGGCGCCAAGGGTGGGAGGGGCGATCCAGGACCGCTCGCCCGCGCCCGCCGCGAGGAAGCGGCCGTGGCGGCGGACCTGCTTGGCGCAACATCGCACTTCCTCGACTTTCCGGACGGCGCGCTCACTGCCGATGCCGCGCTGATCGCGGCGTTGAGGGCGCTGATCGGCGAGGTGAAGCCGGACCTGGCGATCACCCATGCGCCGAACGACTACCATGGCGATCACCGTGCGCTGTCCGACGGCGTGCGTATCGCGGCGTCTTTCGCTGTCCCGGTTCTGCATGCCGATACGCTCGGCGGCACTGGCTTTTCGCCAACGCACTATGTCGACATCTCCAAGCATTTCGATCTCAAGGCGATGGCGATCCGGGCGCATCAGTCGCAGGATCCTGAACGTTTCGTCGATGCGGCGCGCACGCAGAACGCGTTTCGCGCCGGCCAGTGCAATGGCGCGGCCGGTTCTTTCGCCGAGGCCTTCCGCTTTGAGCCGGTCTTCCCCTTCGCCGACATCCGCGCCCTGCTGCCGCCGGCCCCGGCGATCCGGCCGGTGACGGTCAGCACCAGAACGGTCAAATGAGCCGGCACCCGGCGCACCGAACAATCTGACAGAAGCCGCCTTTCCTGAGCCAGCGCCCGGAGCCGACGCGCCATGCTGCGGTGCAGCGACGAATTCGCTTGCCTTGTTTAGTAAAAATTGCATCACTAAACAAATTACTAAACATCCGGCGCTCAACCCGTCATAGTGTTTAGGCCCCTGAGGAGGGGGGTTGAGGTTTTTGAAACCGTCATCCGGGCGCGTTTCGCAAATGGGAGGAAGGCATGAAATCGACCTTGAAACTGACGTTGGGACTGACCTCGGCGATGCTTGCGTCGACAGCCGTTTCAAACGTCGCGCAGGCGGAAGATCTGACGCTTTGCTGGGCAGCCTGGGACCCGGCGAACGCTCTTGTGGAACTGTCCAAGGATTTCACCAAGGAATCCGGCATCGGCATGAAGTTCGAATTCGTGCCGTGGACCAACTATGCCGATCGCTTCCTCAACGAACTGAATTCCAAGGGCAAGCTGTGCGACCTGATCATCGGCGATAGCCAGTGGATCGGCGGCTCCGCCGAGAACGGCCATTACGTCAAGCTGAACGATTTCTTCGACAAGGAGAAGATCAGCATGGACGACTTCGTGCCGGCCACGGTCGTCGGCTATTCCGAATGGCCGAAGAACACGCCAAACTATTGGGCGCTGCCGGCCATGGGCGACGTCGTCGGCTGGACCTATCGCAAGGACTGGTTCTCCAAGCCGGAACTGCAGAAGGAATTCAAGGAAAAGTACGGTTGGGATCTCGCAGCGCCGACGACCTTCGACCAGTTGAAGCAGATCGCCGAGTTCTTCCAGAAGCGCGAGATCGACGGCAAGACCGTCTATGGCGCGTCGATCTATACCGAGCGCGGCTCCGAAGGCATCACCATGGGCGCCATGGACGTGCTCTACAGCTTCGGCTTCAAATACGAGAATCCCGACAAGCCCTACGAGATGGACGGCTTCGTCAACTCCGAGAAATCGGTGAAGGGCCTGGAGTTCTACAAGGCGCTCTATGACTGCTGCACGCCTCCCGGGGCGTCGAACAGCTACATGGGCGAAGGCGTCGATGCCTTCAAATCCGGCCAGGTGGCGATGCACATGAACTTCGCCTTTACCTGGCCGGGCCTGCAGAAGGACGAGAATGTCGGCGGTGACAAGATCGGCTATTTCGCCAATCCCAAGGGTCCCGACGGCGATCAATTCGCCCAGCTTGGCGGCCAGGGCATCTCCGTGGTTTCCTATTCCGATAAGCAGGAAGCCGCGCTCAAATACATCAAGTGGTTCGCCAACAAGGACGTGCAGGCCAAATGGTGGTCGCTCGGCGGCTTTTCCTGCCTCAACGCCGTCGTCAAAGACCCGGGCTTTGCAACCAGCCAGCCTTACGCGCCGACCTTCCTCGACTCCATGGCCATCGTGAAGGACTTCTGGGCTGAGCCCAGCTATGCGCCGCTGCTGCAGGCGTCGCAGAAGCGCTTCCACGACTATGTCGTTGCCGGCCAGGGCTCGGCCAAGGATGCGCTCGACGGCCTGGTCAAGGACTGGACCGAGGTCTTCCAGGACGATGGCAAGATGTAGTTGTAACCGGCTCCTCCCGAGCCACGACCCCAGAGCCGGGGGGTTTTTTTTGGTGATAGACCAAAAAAAACACCCCCCCCACCCGCACGGAGAGCGGGCATGCACCGAAGATTGTGAAGATTGTTTTGGCAAGATGGTTGAGGCCGGAGGGGACCGCGGTAGGG
>NZ_JBVVQL010000033.1:0-9106 GCF_055811195.1 Mesorhizobium sp. WSM4823 | reverse complement strand
TTTTTTTTAGACCCCCCCCCCCCCCCCCCCCCCCCCCCCCGCGTGGTTTTTTTTTTGTCCCACAACAAAAAAAACCCCCCCGGCCCCGGACCAAGAGCGAGTGAGCATGATGTCGCCCGAAAACCGCTTAACACTTTTCGGCATCATGCTCTGGTCCCGTGCCGCTCTTGGCACGGGACACAGTTCAGATAAATTCCATTGTCGAGACGACTTAAAGTGACCGAAGCGGGACTGACCATGCTCAATCGGACTGCGGACAGCGTTGCCCGGGCTACGCCTGAGCCGTTGGCCCGCAGGGTCCGCGGCATCAGCGACAAGGGCCTCGCCTGGCTGTTCATCTCGCCGACGATCCTTTTGCTGCTCGCCATCAACATCTTCCCGCTGTTCTGGGCGATCTATCTGTCCTTCACCAATTACCGCGCCAACCGCCCCAACGAGCTGGTGAAGAATGTCGGCTTTGCCAACTACAAGCGCATACTCGGCGACCAGGATATCTGGATCGCCATGCAGACGACGGCGCATTTCGTATTCTGGACGATTCTCTTGCAGACGCTGATCGGGTTCACGCTGGCCTGGCTGATCGACCGAAAGTTTCGCGGCCACGCCTTCTGGACGACCATCATTCTGGTGCCGATGATGCTGTCGCCGGCAGTCGTGGGTAATTTCTGGCGCTTCCTCTACGAGCCGCAGATCGGCCTGTTCGCCTATGCCGTCTCGTTCGTGTCAGGTATTCCGGCAACGGAGATCGGCATGCTCTCCAACGTCTCGCTGGCGCCGTGGTCGATCGTCATCGTCGACACCTGGATGTGGACGCCCTACGTGATGCTGATCTGTCTCGCCGGACTGCGCTCCATCCCCGAATACATCTATGAGGCAGCCGAGGTCGACCGCGCCTCGAACTGGCGGCAGTTCTGGTCGATCACGCTGCCGATGGCGCTGCCCTTCATCATGCTGGCGGTGCTGTTCCGCGGCATCGAGAACTTCAAGATGTTCGACATGGTCAACCTTCTCACCGGCGGCGGGCCGGGCTCGACCACCGAAGTCGCCTCGATCACGCTGAAGCGGCAGGCCTTCGAAAGCTGGCGGACCGGCTATTCCTCGGCCTTCGCCATCATCCTGTTCGTCGCGGTGTTCGGGCTGGCCAACATCTACGTCAAGGCGCTCAACAAGGTGAAGCAGAGATGAGCCTGACGTCAGCCCATTCGGTCGTCGCACCCTCGGCCACGTCGAAGCGCGTCGCCGGCACGATCATAGTGCTCTACGCGCTGATCTCGATCGTGCCGCTGCTGTGGATCTTCGCCACCAGCTTCAAGACGCCGCCGGATTCGATCGCCTATCCGCCGAAAATCCTGTTCCAGCCTAGCATCGAAGGCTACTGCAATCTGTTCACGACGCGCACAAGGCAGACGCCGGAATACATCAACTCGCTTGGACCGGCGACCGGCTTCTGCGACGAGACCACGCGCAAGCGCAACATGGTGATCGCCGGCCCGTCCAATTTCATGCCGCGCTTCGTCAATTCATTGATCATCGCCTTCGGCTCGACCTTTTGCGCGGTGTTCCTCGGCACGTTGTCGGCCTATGGCTTCTCGCGCTTCAAGGTGCCGCTGGCCGACGACCTTCTGTTCTTCATCCTGTCGACGCGGATGATGCCGCCGATAGCGGTCGCCATTCCCATCTACCTGATGTATCGCGAGCTTGGCCTGTCGGACACCGCACTGGGCATGATCCTGCTCTATACGGCGGTCAATGTGTCGCTTGCGGTATGGCTGCTGAAGGGCTTCATCGACGAAATCCCGCGCGAGTACGAAGAAGCGGCGATGATCGACGGTTATACGCGGCTGCAGGCCTTCTGGCGCACCGTGCTGCCGCAGGCGACCACCGGCATTGCCGCGACCGCCATTTTCTGCCTGATCTTCGCCTGGAACGAATATGCTTTCGCTGCACTGCTGACCTCGGGCACGGCGCAGACCGCACCGCCCTTCATCCCGACCATCATCGGCGAAGGCGGCCAGGACTGGCCGGCGGTCGCAGCGGGCACGACGATCTTCCTGGTGCCGATCCTGGTCTTCACCATCCTGCTCCGCAAGCAGCTCTTGCGCGGCATCACCTTCGGCGCGGTGCGCAAATGAGCATAACCCAACCTGCAAAACGCAAATCGCGCTGGCCGGTCTGGGCCAGGCGCGGGCTGATGGAAAACATCGCCACCGCGATCATCGCCATCGGCTTCCTGATGTTGTTCCAGCCGTTCGCACTGTCGCTCTACACCTATTCCTTCATCACCATGCTGGCCGGCACGGCGATGTTCATCATCGTCTCGAAGTTTCCGGAGTAGACGATGGCAGAAATCAGGGTCGAGCATCTGAGGAAGGCATTCGGCGATTTCGTCGCCGTGCAGGACTCCAACTTCGTGGTCGAGGATGGCGAATTTTTCGTCATGCTGGGGCCGTCGGGCTGCGGCAAGACGACGACGCTGCGCATGATCGCCGGGCTCGAACTGCCGACCGGCGGCAAGATCCTGCTTGGCGGCGAGGACGTCACCATGCGGCGTGCCCGCGAGCGTGACATTGCCTTCGTGTTCCAGCTGTTCGCGCTCTATCCGCATATGAATGTGCGCAAGAACATCGGCTTCCCGCTGCTGGCGCAAGGCATGCCCAACGTCGAAATCCGCCAGCGCGTCGGAGAGACGGCAAAGCTGTTGCGCATCGACCATCTGCTCAACAAGTCGGTCTCCGGTCTCGCCGGCGGCGATCGCCAGCGCGTGGCGCTCGGCCGCGCCATCGTGCGGCGGCCAAAATGCTTCCTGATGGACGAGCCGCTCGGCACGCTCGACACCGAATTCCGCGATCTCATGGTCCATGAGCTGCGCGAACTGCACAACCGCATCCGCGCCACCACGGTCTACGTCACGCACGACCAGATGGAAGCAATGTCGATGGCCGACAAGATCGCGGTGATGAACCACGGCGTCATCGAGCAGTTCGGCACCCCACGCGAAATCTACGACCGGCCGGCAACGATGTTCGTCGCAGATTTCATCGGCTCGCCGCCAATGAATTTTCTCGGCTTCGGCGGCGGGCTGGCGAAGGGGTCCAGGGAAATCATCGTGCAAGGCGCCAAGGTGGCGGTGCCGGAGGTGCGCGAGGATATAGAACCTAGCGACATGGCGCTCGGCATCCGGCCGGAACACATCCGCTTCGACGATGCTTCAAAACTGCGCGGCGCCATCTACGGCACCGAATATCTCGGCACCACGCAGATCGTCGCGGTGGAGACGGCAGACGGCATCATCAAGGCGCGGGTGCCAGCTGAAATCCGGCTCAACGCGGGGGATCATGTCGGCCTGGCGCTGAGCAGCGCGCGGCTGTCACTGTTCGACAAGCGATCCGGCCGCGCGGTGAGAACCGCAATCCATGACGGAGCCTCCCAGGGAAGAGCGCATCATGGCTGAGGTGCACATCAAAGGCGTGACCAAAGCCTTCGGCGAGCATGTCGCGGTGGACACTCTCGATCTGCACGTCGCCGATGGTGAATTCGTCGTGCTGCTCGGGCCGACCGGGGCCGGCAAGACGACGACGCTGCGGCTTATCGCCGGGCTGGAGCGGCCCGACACGGGCTCAATCCATATCGGCGGCCGCGATGCGACAATATTGTCGCCGGCCGAGCGCGACACAGCCTTCGTCTTCCAGCAATACTCGCTCTATCCGCACCTGTCGGTGTTCGACAACCTCGCCTTCCCACTGCGCTCGCCGGCGCGGCGGCTGAGCGAGGATGCGGTGCGCCGCCGCGTCGAAGAGGTGGCGAAGATGGTGCGCATCGACCACAAGCTTTCCAACCGCTCGACGAAACTCTCGGGCGGCGAGATGCAGCGCGTCGCCATCGGCCGCGCGCTGGTGCGCAAGCCTTCGATCTACCTGATGGACGAACCGCTGTCGTCGCTCGACGCCAAGCTGCGCGCCGACCTTCGGCTGGAGCTGAAGCGCATCCAGGCCGAGGTCGGGGCCACCATGCTCTATGTCACGCATGACCAGATCGAGGCGATGACCATGGCCGATCGCATCGGCATTCTCGCCGATGGCGTTCTGGTGCAGATCGGCACACCGCGGACGATCTATTCCGAGCCGGCAAACCTTCATGTCGCCGCAAGGCTCGGCCAGCCCGCGATCAATCTGCTGCCGACCGGGCTGCTGCCCGATGGCGACATGCCGGCGGGAACCAAAACGATCGGCGCGCGTACAGAACATCTGTCGATCGGCAAGGCATCGAATGGCCCCGCCGACGGCGTTGTTAACTGGGTCGAACATTTGGGCGACCAGAATCACCTGCATGTGACGGTGGGAAGCAGAAAGCTGGTGACGCTGACCGACCCCGACATCCAACTGGAAAAGGGCGATAGGGTGATTATCCGCTACCGGGCGCCGCTGTTCTTCGACCAGGCCGGCAACAGGATTGCGAACCGATGAGCGCTGGGACGATGGACAAGACTGGGACAATGGACAAGGTTGACCTGAAGGCGCTGATATCGGCCACCGCCGATACGATTGCCGCCCACGCGGACGAGCTGACCGCGCTCGACCAGGCGATCGGCGACGGCGACCATGGGCTGAATATGAAGCGCGGCTTCGAGGCGGTGCGGTCCGAG
Organism: Mesorhizobium sp. WSM4823; assembly: GCF_055811195.1. Taxonomy (NCBI): domain Bacteria; kingdom Pseudomonadati; phylum Pseudomonadota; class Alphaproteobacteria; order Hyphomicrobiales; family Phyllobacteriaceae; genus Mesorhizobium; species Mesorhizobium sp. WSM4823. The sequence goes on along the minus strand of NZ_JBVVQL010000033.1, from coordinate 4,464 downwards.
GCCGAGACGTTCGCGGCAAAGCCATTGCCCGAAGCGTTGAAGGCGATCGGCACCAAGCTGGTGATGACCGTCGGCGGGGCTTCGGGACCTTTGTTCGGCACACTGTTCATGGCGCTCGGCAAGGAGATTTCCACGGAGCCCGATCAAGCCGACCTGGCGACGGCTTTCGGCAAGGCAATCGAAGCGGTGGCGGCGAGAGGGAAGTCGCAGGTCGGGCAAAAGACCATGCTCGACGTGCTGCAGCCGGTGCATGACGCCCTGCTGCAGGGAAAGACCGGGGCGGAAATAGCTGCCGCCGCCGACAGAGCGGCCGAGGCCACGGTGCCGATGAAGGCCTCGCGCGGGCGCGCCTCGTTTCTCGGCGACCGCTCGATCGGCCATATGGATGCCGGAGCACGATCGACAGCGCTGCTGGTACAGGCAGTTGTCGAAACCATAGAGGGGCACGTATGAGCAATGTCGGCATCGTCATCGTATCGCACTCTCCGCTGGTCGCCGAAGGCACAGCCGACATGGTGCGCCAGATGGTCGGCGACGAAGTGCCGCTTGCATGGTGCGGCGGAAACGGCCATGGCGGATTGGGCACAGACGTCGAGGCGATCATGGGCGCCATCGACAAGGCCTGGTCGGAGGCGGGCGTCGCCATACTTGTCGATCTCGGCGGCGCCGAGACCAATAGCGAGATGGCGGTCGAGATGATCGGCGAGCCGCGCGCGCAGAAGATCATGGTCTGCAATGCGCCGATCGTCGAGGGCGCGGTGATGGCGGCGACGGAGGCTTCCGGCGGCGCTTCGCTCAGGGAAGTGGTGGCGACAGCACATGAACTGGCGCCGTCGTGAATGAACAGGAATTTTGACTCGATGTCCGCATCCGCAGAAGCCACCGTCCTGATCACCCACGAGGTGGGCCTGCATGCGCGCCCTTCGGTGAAGTTCACCAAGCTCGCCAAGACATTCTCGGCCGATGTCGAAGTTGCGCTCGCCGCCAACGGACCTTGGTTCGATGCCAAGAGCATCGTCAAGGTGATGGCGGCCAAGGCGCCGAAAGGCACGGTTCTGCATATCCGGGCCAATGGCGACGGCGCCGACGAAGCGGTCGGCGCGCTGGTCGAACTGGTGCGGCGCGATTTCGACGAGGGCGTGGACCATGCCCGAACCGCTTAGGCTGAAGGGGATTTCGGCCTCGGCCGGCTATGCCGAGGGGCCGCTGTTCAACCTCGACGCGGTTGTCGCGCGCTATGCCGGCAAGGCAGCCGCCGCAGACGAGAGGCTCGCGCTCGAAGCGGCAATCAGCATTGCGACAGGCCGGCTTGCCACGCTGATCGAAGCGGCCGACGGCGATGCGGCCGATATTCTCGAATTTCAGATCGCCATGCTGGAGGACGATGCGCTGACCGGCCCGGCCTTTGCCGCGATTGCCTCCGGCCGGCCGGCCGATGCGGCATGGCGACAGGCGCTGGATGCCGAGATATCAGGCTACGAAACATCGGACCAGGATTACTTCCGCGCACGCGCTGCCGACATGCGCGATATCAGAGACCAGGTGCTGCGCGCGCTGACCGGCGACGGCGAGGCGACTGCGCCGGCAGGTGCCATTTTCTACGGCGACGACATCGCGCCGACGCGTTTCCTCGAAACCGACTGGAGTTCCGGCGGCGGCATCGCGCTGAAGGCGGGCAGCGCCGCCAGCCACGTCGCCATGCTGGCACGCTCGCGCGGGGTGCCGATGATCGTCGGGCTTGGCGCTTGCCCAACCAATCCCGCTGGCGTCGCCCTACTCGATGCCGAGCATGGCGGCATCGTATTGGCACCATCGAGGGCCGAGATCGAGGCGTTCCGCCTGTTGTCATCGTCCTTTGCGGCGCGCCGCGACAGAGCGGAGATCTATCTGACACGGCCGGCGGTGACGAAAGCCGGCACGGCGGTGCGGGTGCAGGTCAACATCGCCGATCCATCCGATGTCGACGGCATCGATGTTTCGACCTGCGACGGCGTCGGGCTGATGCGGACCGAATTCCTGTTCGGCAAGACGCTGCCGGACGAGGAAACGCAGTATCGCGCCTACCGCAAGGTGCTCGAATGGGCCGGTGAAAAACCGGTAACGATCCGCACCATCGATGCCGGCGGCGACAAGCCGGTGCCCGGCTTCACAGCAGAGGAAACCAACCCGTTTCTCGGCCTGCGCGGCATCAGGCTGTCGCTGGCAAGGCCCGAAGTCTTTCGGGTGCAGATCCGGGCGCTGCTGCGCGCCGCGGTGCATGGCAATCTCAAGGTGATGTTCCCGATGATCGCCGTTGGGGACGAGTATCAGCGAGCCGCCGCCTTGTTCGCGGAAGAGCAGACCGCGCTTGCCGCGCGCGGCGTCGCGCAAAAAATGCCGCCGCTCGGCATCATGGTCGAGGTGCCTTCGGTGGCGATCGCGCCGGAAGCGTTTGCCAACGTCGCCTTCTTCTCGATCGGGTCGAACGACCTGACCCAGTATGTGATGGCGGCGGCGCGTGACAATGCTTCCGTCGCCCATCTGAATTCCGTCCGGCACCCGGCCGTGCTCCGGCTGATCGCCTCGGTTGCCGCCTTCGGCCGCGCGCAAAAGATACCGGTCAGCCTGTGCGGCGACGCTGGCGGCGATCCAGCGTCGATCCCGGCGCTGATCGAGGCCGGCCTGCGCGACCTCTCGGTTGTTCCCGCCCAGCTCGCCATGGCCAAGGCGGCCATCGCGGACGTGTCGATCTAGGCTCCGGCATGGCCGACAAGACACCTGAATCGGGACCCGAAGAGGCGATCCGCGCCTACAAGACCATCCTGTCGCAGGTGATCGACCAGCGCCCGTCCGGCATGCGCCAGCGCCTCGCCGATGCGCTCGGCAAACACCGCAGCTTCGTCACGCAGATTTCGAGCCCCGCCTATTCGATCCCGATCCCGTCAAAACATTTGCCGGCTATTTTCTCCGTCTGCCATTTCAGCCCGACCGAACGCGACCATTTTCTTGCCGCCTATCACCAGGCGCATCCGGGAAAAATGTCGATGGCGGCAGGCATGCGCAAGACGCGGCACGTCTCGCTCGTCGTTCCCGATTTCGGCGACGACAAGCAGAACGCGGCGCTCGACCGGGCGGTCAACGATTTCATCCAGAAGATCACCAGCATAGCCGGCAAGGGCGGGACTTAGCCGCGCCGCGCCTGGCCATTTCGGGAGGACGGCCATGAAGAAATTTCTGAATTCTGTGGACACGGTGCTGACCGAAAGCCTCGACGGCTTCGTCGCCGCCCATGCCGACATCCTTGTGCTTGGCGACGAGCATAAATTCGTCCGCCGCAAGGTGCTCAAACCGGGCAAAGTGGCGCTGATCTCCGGTGGCGGCTCCGGCCACGAACCGCTGCATGGCGGACTGGTCGGGCATGGCATGCTGGATGCCGCCTGCCCCGGCCAGGTGTTCACATCGCCGACGCCCGACCAGATGATGGCGGCGGCGGAAGCCGTCAACACCGGCGCCGGCTGCCTGTTCATCGTCAAGAACTACGAGGGCGATGTGATGAATTTCGACATGGCCGCCGAAATGTCGGAAGGCGTCATGCAAATCGTCACCAATGACGACGTCGCGGTCGAGAATTCGTCCTACACCACCGGCCGGCGCGGCGTCGCCGGCACGCTGATGGTCGAGAAGATCGTCGGCGCGGCGGCCGAGCAAGACATGGCACTGAAAGAGCTGAAGGCGCTTGGCGAACGCGTCAATAGCGCAACGCGCTCGATGGGCGTTGCGCTGACCAGTTGCACCGTACCGGCGGCAGGCAAGCCGACCTTCGATATCGGCGACGGCGAGATGGAGTTCGGCGTCGGCATTCATGGTGAGCCCGGCCGCCGCCGCGACACGTTGAAGAGCGCCGATGCCATCGCCGAGGAGATCTGCGCGGCAATCCTCGGCGATCTCGGCGACAGGGCGAAAGGCCCGGCGCTGCTCTTCATCAACGGTTTCGGCGGCACGCCGCTGATGGAGCTCTACCTGATGTACAACAGCGCCCGGAATATCTTCGAGAACAACGGCGTGACAGTCACCCGCTCATTGGTCGGGTCCTATGTGACATCGCTCGACATGGCCGGCTGCTCGATCACGCTGACCATGCTCGACGACGAGACGACCGCGTTGTGGGACGCACCGGTGCATACGGCTGCGCTGCGCTGGGGGATGTAGCTTCGCCGGTGCTTTTCTGCGACCCTGTCGGGGACATCGTCGCCAATCGCAACGCTGCCCGGATTGGATTTAGCGGCTTGCCGGGGCAAAGCCTAACTTCGTCGGAGAAGACCATTTCGGCGGTCTTGCGGTTGATCTTCACGGTACGCGGCAGGCTTCAGGATCATCGCATCCGAGCAGAGGCCAAAGCCTTGCGAGGCTAGAGTCTTTCACGTTTTAACGGAAGCGTAGCCTGCGTTCGCAAAGTAATTGTCGCATTCGTCGGGGTCGATAGTG
>NZ_JBVVQL010000032.1:0-14265 GCF_055811195.1 Mesorhizobium sp. WSM4823 | reverse complement strand
GGGATCATGCCAAAGGCCTGCACGATAACCTCGACACGTCTCTTGAGGCCATGCTCAAGCAAAAAACGCTCCTCGATGGAGGGCTTCAGCTCGGACCTTGACTAGTGCGATTAACGAACGTCATTTCGCTGGTCGAACGGGTGAACCGCTTTATTGGTTCGTCGCCCGTAGCGCTTCCATTCCCTATGCTGCCTTCATTTCGCGGTCCTCGCCAAACTGTTCAGACAAATCGAAGCCAGCTCTCCCGCGGACAGACGCCGGCAAGCTGTGCGTGGACTTAGCGAAACAGCCGTCCGCAATTTAGCGGAATCCCTGTCCAGAGTTTGCGAAACACGCAACCAAAACATGAAAGTGCGATGTTCAGGCGCATCGGTGCGACTGCACCAAGCTACGTCATTTGAAGTGATGCCAAGGGGAAACGGAATTGAGCAACGGCTCAAGCGCTGGCGAACCTTCGAATGTTGCGCATATTGGAGCGCCGCCGATTCGAGCACGATCAACGATCGCTGTGGCAAGCTCACGTCAATGTCTCCGAAGTGCCGTTCTGCTGGCGAGGCCGACGCATTTGCCGCCCGCCAGACTACCCCGCTCGGGAGCGCGACGCCGGCAGCACTCCCATTTCCTTGAGCAACCGGCCAGCGCCGTCAATCTTGTCCATGGTCCAGAGCATGAAGCGGCTGTCGACATGGATGCTGCGACTGCGGTCTGCGGCATATGCCCAATCGGAGATCACTCCATCAAGCGTGCCATCGAAGGCGAGGCCGACGAACTCGCCGCGCCCATTCAGCGTCGCCGAGCCGCTATTGCCGTTGGTGATGTCGGCGGTGGACAGGAAGTTGACCGGCAGCGTGCCCAGCGCCGGCGCGACATAGGGGCCATAATCCTTGGCTCGGATCGCTGCGATAGCCGCATCTGGAGCGTCGAACTCACCCTTGCCCGTTTCTTTGGCCAGAAGTCCCTCGGCCGTGGTGAAGGGCGTCCAGGTCTGCCCGTCGCGTGTTCGCCCCGCCACCTTGCCCCAGGTGATGCGCAGTGAGCCATTCGCGTCGGGATACATCGGCCGGCCGATTGCCTGCCGGTAGGCACGCTGACCGTGCATATAGATGGCGCGAGCCGCCTGGCTGCGTCCAGCACGGTCCTTCGCAGCCTGCTCCGCAGCGATGTCGCCGGGATAGAGAGCGACCGCCAGCTTGATGAAAGGGTCCTCGGATGCCTCGAAGGCAGCAGCGGGCTTATCAAGCCAGCCGAGCCGCGTCGCCGTGTCTGCGAGTTTGGTGCCTGCATAAAGTCGGTCAAGGCCAGTTTGGCCCAAAGCACTTTCGAAAGCAGTATCGCGGTCCTTTGCATCCAGCCGGCGATATTCGTCGAGTGCGGCCTCAAAAAGCTTTCGATCGATGTCTGGCAAATAGCGGCGTTCGATCTGCGTCAGCTGATCCGAGATTTCTTTATGGTTACGATCCTGAAAGCCGCTTTCACGGTCTTCATCGGGCTTCTCGTGCTCCTTTGTCCAGCGATAGAGAGTGCGTGCCGATGACAGTAGTTGCGCGCGATTGAGCAACGCCTGGCGCAGCCTCGCCAGCGAAGCCCGGCTATTCTCGCCCACCATCGCGTCCAGTTCGCGGATTGCTGCGTCAAAGCGCGTCTGCCGCACGGGATACTCAGCGACCCAAGCGCGAAAAACTTCCTCCTCGGTAGCCTTGCGCGCGTCGAGGCCGATCGCGTCGGCGCCGACTAGATCGCCCGCCAGCTTCTTCTTGTAGTTTTCAACGCCTTGTAGGATGGAGGCGTAGCGGATCTGCGCTTCGCGATTGCCTGCCGTGGCTTGCTTGATCTGAGCGGCATAATCCGAGAGCAAACGCTGGGACAGTGGTTCGTATTCGGCGAAGTTGAACTGGACTTCATCGGCGGTGAGGAACCGCTGGGTTGCGCCGGGAAAGCCGGCGACCATCACGAAATCGCCTTCTTGGACGCCTTGACGGGCTATGGGCAGCCAACTCTTTGGCCGGTAAGGCACATTGTCACGCGCATAAGGCCGGGAGGAACCATCAGAAGCGACATAGGCGCGATAGAAGCCGAAATCGCCTGTGTGGCGCGGCCACATCCAATTGTCCGTTTCGCCGCCGAAGTTACCGGTGCCGAGCCCGGGCGCATAGACGAGGCGCACGTCCTGAATTTCAAGGTTCTGCTGGAGATAGTAGAAAGCGCCGCCATAGTAAGGCCTCACGTCGCAGCGGCGACTGGCCTGTTCTTCACATGCAGCGATCAGCGCCTTGCGGTTCGCTTCGAGCCGCTCAAAGCGGGCAAGGCCGTTCAGCTTGTCCGAGACGCCCTTGAGCATGTCAGCGGTCACATCCCGCATATCCTCGGTCACATAGATGCGGCTGCCGGGCGCCGCAGGCAATTCTTCACCCAGGCTCTTCGCCAGAAACCCATTGGTGAGATAGTCTTGACCCTCCCTGCTGTTGTACTGGATGGACTCCAGCACGCAGTGATGGTTGGTGGCGACCAGCCCTTGCGGACTGACGAATGAGGCGGAGCATCCGCCCAGTGAAACGATCGCGCTAAGCGGGGCAGCGCCCAGACGGCTCAGCTGCGCGGGATCGATCTGGAGTCCATCCGCGCGCATGGCCGCGCCGACTTCCGCACTCTGGGCCGGCATCCACATGCCTTCGTTCGCCGATGCAGCGGTGGCCGTCCAGAGCAAGGCGATGGCACTTACCCAAGCAACCATATCACATTCGCAGTTCATACTGGTGCCTCTCCCACTCTATCTACTGCTCCCCCGACTGGATCGACTTCGGGCTGGCCGGCGACGCCAGCGCCTGCGCGGCTGCCACTGGGACGGTCAACGCAAACAGCTAGGATGACGCTCCCCTCATCGTATCGGTTCTGGGCAACGTTTGCGGCTCGTCCGTTGCACTAATCGTGCCAAAGCAATAAAGCTTTCAACGACCCAAATGGTAAGCTGCCTTCCATGTCCGACCTCCGACATTTCGTCGTAGACCCGACGCCCTCGTCCTCGCTAGCGACGAGCCCGCTGCCGAATCGCCGTCGCCTGTCCATAATCGTGAGAGCGCGTTTCTTCACCCGATCTGCCGGAACATCCCGAAAGCGTTCCGATCGACATGCTTATCCCGATCGACGGCACCCCGCTTGCCGACGCCAAGCCGATCGAGCCGATCGAATTCGTGCGCGTGATCGCGCTGGCGCGCATCATGATGCCGAAATCGCATGTCCGTCTTTCAGCCGATCGCCGAGACCTCAGGCACGCTGCTGACCGCCGATGAGGTGATGACCGACTGGGGACGCACCGCAACCATGTTCGCCTGCGAGCAGGCCTCCATTTCTCCTGATATCCTTTGCACCTCGAAGCCTGACCGGCGGCGCTATCCCGCTGGCTGCCACGCTGGCCACCGATACGATCCTCCAAGGCTCATTATTCGATCGACCGGAAGAAGACCTTCTTTCATTCGAGTTCGTACACCGCCAATCAGATTGCCTGTGCGGGCCGCACTCGCCAATGTCGAGATCTGGCGGAACGAGCTTGTCGCCGTGCGGATCGCGGCCTTGAGCGCGATGCAGGCCGCCGGGGCTTCGACGCTTTCGCGACACCTTTCTTCACCGGCAGCCGGGCGACCGGCACGATCGCGGCACTCGATCTGCGCGCCGGCTCCGCCGGCTATCTGGCCGAGATCGGACCGAAACTGCGCGCGTTCTTCCATGAGCGCGGCCTGCTTATTCGCCCGCTCGGCAATGTCCTCTACCCCCTCCCGCCCTATTGCATCACCGGCGACGAGTTGGACGGTCTCTATGACGCCATCGAGGATGGCCGGCGAACGCTTCGGTTCAAGGCCACGGCAGATCGTCGCGCATTCTCGGGCTTGGCCACCATGCGCCCGGGCGAAAGGTCGATAACCCGGAATTCGAAACCGGTCTCGGGCTCGAACCTGGCTGGATCGAGCAGCGCACCGGAATTCGCTCGCGATTCTGGGCAACGGACGAAGACACGTTGTCTGGCCTCGCCGCCCGTGCGGCGACATGACTGGTCATTCATGATGGATAGGACAACAGACCAATGCGAAAGCTAGTCGCTGGCAAGCTGCACGGCATCCACGTCACCGAAGCGAACCTCAACTACCGCTCGATTGCGCTCGACCCCGTCCACTGCGAGGCAGCCGGAATTCTGCCCATGGAATTCGTGGAGATATGGAACAAGAATTCCGGAGCGCGGATTTCGACTTCCAGAAATCTTCGCGGACGTCCTGAACGCAGGAAACTAAGGCGATGGATGCCCTCAGCTGGCAACGCACTCGTCGCCAAGCCTAGGCGAAGCACGAAAATGATTGGTCTGGTAGAGACCCTCAGCTTTCAGCGTTGCCCGGAACGTCTCGCCGTACCCGTCCGGTGACGGCCGCCTTGCTGAGGTAGGCTGAAGGTTGCGAGTCCTAGTGCAAGCACTAGGAGTAGCCCTGTGACGAAGCATCAGATCGAAGTGATCACGTCGGTTGAGCGACGCCGGCGCTGGTCTCGGGAGGAGAAGGAGCGGTTGGTCGCGGCGACGTTTGAGGCTGTGGCGCAAGGAGCTCTGGTCTCCGCGCCGTCCATGCCGCAACTCGTTCCCGTGGAAGTCGTCGAGGCGCTGCCAGCGCCGCAACCGCCTGCGCAGCCACCGCCGATCTCCCGACCGCGCAAGAAGAGCAGCATGGTGACGATCGAGCTTGGGGACCCGCCGCCTGCGGGTCGAGAGTGATATCGATAGCGAGGCACTCGGCCGGATCCTGGATGTTCTGGAGCGGCGATGATCCCGGTTCCGAGCGGCGTACGATCACGTCCTTCCCCGCCCGGTGGAACGCTTGCCGGACTATGCCCACGCCAAGGCGCGCCAGGCGCTCTCTGAGAAGATCATCGATGCCTTCGGCCTTTCGGAGGCCTCAGCGACGGCGATTGCCAATGCCGTCGTCGATCCGAGCGAGGTGCGCAAGTCGATTGGCGATACGACTGATCCGATGTGGAGAAGATTCCCGTCCCCGGCGGCACGCTGCTCGGCATTCGCACCAGCGTGTGGGCCCGGCGGACGATGCCGGACCCGCGCAATCCCAGGACATTGCCGTCGCGGCGGCATCCTTTCGCCATCGACCCCGGCGCGGGTGGCGAGGACTCCAAGTTCCGGCCCGTGCCGGAGCCGCACGCACTCGACCCCGAGGAGCGGCACAAGGCGGAACTGGCAGTGGACATCGAGAACCGTCATCACCTGACCTGGGCGGCGCAGCAGGCGGCGAACTTCGTCCTCGCTGAGAACGACTGGCGCGCTTCGATCGAATCGCAGGGTGTGATGGAGGCGGTGTGGCTGGTCGCCACCACGTACCAGCATGGCGACGGCTCGGCTCCCGCGACCACGCTGACCAGTGTCGAGGGTTCGTCGCGCACCACGGCAGTCCACAACATCCTCGGCGTGCATTCCGCAGACGTCCCCTATGACGACGGCGATGCCAAGTTTCGGGCGCATATCCGCAAGCTGAACGATGCCTTCCAGCGTGGCGAGCGTGACCGCGAGACTCTGGTTTCGCTGCGCTGTGAACGGATTCCGGCCCTGATCCTGGTCGGCTTCCGGCCACATGCCGAAGGCGTCACAGGCTTTCACCGCGGTGAAGTCTCTGGTTGCACTCCGCCATGTCGATCCGCCCAAGCCCTGGGGCGAGGGACCGGAAAATGAATCGCTGGCCGACGAGGTGCTGGACGAACTGTATCGGCGTGATCTGATCTCGAAGACTCAGCGCGACTATTATGCCGGCTCATGCACCCGCGCGGAAGCGCGTGAAGCGCATCTGCCCGACGATCCGGTGCAGCGCGCGGCGCAGATCGTGCGGTTGTTCACCAACAAGGATGAGCGCTTCGACGAAGCCATTCGTGTGGCGGTGACCAGCCAGTCCACGCGCAAGCGCATTGGCGTTATCAAGTTAACTCGCGTTCAGGGATATGCGGCATGAACCCGATGTCGTGAACACCGCAACCGTCAGCTACAAGCGCCATCGTTTCCCACCGCAGATCATCGCCAATGCGGTCTGGCTCTACTACAGGTTCCCCTTGAGCCTGCGTCTGGTCGAGGAAATGCTGCTGGAGCGCGGGATCGTGGTTTCGTATGAGACAATCCGCCGGTGGGGCATCAAGTTCGGTCCGCATTATGCTCGCCGCTTGCGCCGCAAGCAGCACAGCCGAAACGATGTCTGGCACCTGGACGAGGTCGTCATCACCATCGCCGGCAGGAAACACTGGTTGTGGCGCGCCGTTGACCAGGATGGCTATGTGCTCGACGAGATCGTCTGGAACCGCCGCAACACCAAAGCGGCCAAGCGCTTGCTGACGCGGCTGCTGAAGAAGCAAGGCGTCGCGCCGAAGCGCATGATCACCGACAAGCTGCGCTCCTATGGAGCAGCCAGGCGACAGGTGATGCCGGACGTCGAGCATTGGTCGCATAAGGGATTGAACAACCGTGCCGAGAATTCGCATGTGCCGCCGCGACAACGGGAGCGGATTATGCAAGGCTTCCGAGCACCAGGAGCACTGCAACGCTTCGTTTCGATCTTCTCGGCTCTGCGCAATCTCTTCGTCCCGCCCCGCTCAAAACGCTCCGCTCTCGCTACACATATTCACCGCCTGCAGGCCATGGCGGAATGGAAAGCCGTGGCCATGGTCAACTGACATCAGCGGCTGCAGGTCTCAACGCGTGTATATGCAGACAACGTGACATCCCCTCTCGGTGAACTCGGTCAAGGGCAAGGCCGCACTCCAGCTCTCGCGCTAGATCGGCGTGCGTTCAAGACCGCCTGGGTGATGCTCATGAAGCTACGTGAGGCGATCGCGTGGCGCAGGGAAGACATGGTGCTCAAGGGCGAAGTCGAGATCGACGGCAATACGCTGGCGGCTATATCCGACCCGAGAACAAGGCCGAAGACCGCGTCGACCGCCGGCCGAGACCGCGCTCCCTGGGCGCCAAGGCGCACAGCCGCTTCATGTTCTGGAACTGCTTCAGGCGTGGCGGCCAGACATTCACGCGCGGCATCCGCGACGATGACGGAGGTGGGCAGCGGTCCGTGACCACGTCTCCCGCGAAGCTACCGTGAACCGTGATCTCCGACGAGCATGGCAGCTACAACGACCTGGCGGGCGTCAACAAGCTGAAGCGAGTGAACCACTCCAAGGCCTACCAGACCGAGGGCGGCACGAACACCAACCAGGTCGAAAGCTTCTTCTCGCGGGTGCAGCGCGCCTACCCGACCAATCTTTGCGAGCTGTCGAGGACCGCTGACAGACGATTTGCGATATGGGTCTGCGGGGCCTTGGCTGCGACTCCTCGGAAACGGATCCCATTCGCATTTTGTATGAAATCGCCGGCTTTTCCGGTTGGCACAAGCGTTGCAGAGCTATTTGCGATAACATTTCGCCTAATGGGTAGGACGCATGAATTGCTGCAACAAGCTGCCTGACATCGGCCGCCGTCAATTTCTAAGAGGAGGAACGTTTGCCGATGCAGGAAGGGCCGTACCTGTGGAACTGCCTGCGCAGACTCAGACAAAGTCTGCACTGGGGCTGGCACTCGTCGAATACCCATCGAACAGGCTGAAGCCGAACGAACCCTAGACGTCAGTTACCAGACGGCGCCGGCCGGACCGCGACATTGTCAGATTCTCGACCACGCGCCCGCACAAGAGCTTTCCATGGAACTAAAACGCAGATGACCACTCCTTTAGTTGTCCCGACCACAACACATATTTGAGAAAGGTAGCAGATCTGGGACCAGTCGACGGCCAATATTCCTCAATACGAGCTGCGCATCGACGCCAAGGGCGAAATCTACGCCGAGTGAGTCGACGAGCTTCTTTACGGCTGCCTGAGCAACGTACTTTAAGCGAGGATTGGATCATGGCTTATAAACATATCGACCGCCTGCCGTACCTTCAATCGGGGGATTCCCGCGTGAAATATCTGTTCGTCGGCGCCACAATGGTTTTGGCGTGCTTGCCTCCGGTCGCCCGGGCTCAGGATATCGAGGCCGGAAAGACAGTCTTCAAAAAGTGTGCCGCCTGCCACAGCGCTGATACCGACGCGAATAAGGTCGGGCCAACCTTGAAAGGCGTTGTAGGCCGGACAGCCGGCACCGTCCCGGGCTATTCGTACTCGAAAGCCATGAAGGATGCGGGCGCAGCGGACCTCGTATGGGATGAGCCGAACCTGATGGCATATTTGGCCAATCCCAAGGCGAAAGTCCCGGCGAACAAAATGGGGTTCCCTGGCCTCAAGAATCCCGAGGACCTCAAAAACGTCATCGCCTATCTCAGGAGTGTGTCAGGTTAGAAACCTTTGGCCGTTGCGTTTCCGGAACAACGCGAAGTAGGGAGCAATCGTGTTTCACGCCGTGAAACCAGTTTTGAAAGCCGACTGTTCTGTCGGGCAAAGTGGCGAAGCTATCCGACGCGGCTGGTCCAGCAGGCCTGTGCTCATGCCGTCAGCAACCGCAGGACGGGAACCCATCCAATACGCTTGCTCTGGCTTCGCCAGGACGGTACTCATTGGGCCGCGTCTTATGGCTCTGCCCAAAATATAGCCATGCGTCGCCGCGCCCTTTATAGGTCAAAGTTGGTTAAGTTGCTCCCTCTTCCGGCAGCCTGAATTCAGCAAGGGCCGCCGACAATTGACTCATTTCGCTGAGTTTCCGGGGCTGTCGTCCCGTTTCAACGGGATGAGGGGGGATGTCACGTTGTCTGCATATACACGCGTTGAGACCTGCAGCCGCTGATGTCAGTTGACCATGGCCACGGCTTTCCATTCCGCCATGGCCTGCAGGCGGTGAATATGTGTAGCGAGAGCGGAGCGTTTTGAGCGGGGCGGGACGAAGAGATTGCGCAGAGCCGAGAAGATCGAAACGAAGCGTTGCAGTGCTCCTGGTGCTCGGAAGCCTTGCATAATCCGCTCCCGTTGTCGCGGCGGCACATGCGAATTCTCGGCACGGTTGTTCAATCCCTTATGCGACCAATGCTCGACGTCCGGCATCACCTGTCGCCTGGCTGCTCCATAGGAGCGCAGCTTGTCGGTGATCATGCGCTTCGGCGCGACGCCTTGCTTCTTCAGCAGCCGCGTCAGCAAGCGCTTGGCCGCTTTGGTGTTGGGGCGGTTCCAGTACCGATGCTACTGCATCCCGCGCCTGTCAGCGCAGGAAATCCCATCCTAACCGGTCGACCATGGATTTTTGCGCCCTAAAGTGCCGATTCCCTGATATCCAACGCCGAAGTTTTCCCGGCCAGTATTTGATTGCAAATGTCCTGGAGTGTGGACGTTGCAAACATTTAAGAAGCCTTTTATAAAGAACGCTATCTCAATATCGATAAGCGGAATCCATCGAATCAATAGGGTTACCGCTCAAGAGCTGGCCGCCACTGCTGCGGATAACAGCACATGCGGCATTCAAGCCCGTTTGTACCGCGCCCTCGACCCACCCGCCGGTAAAGGAGCATCCACATCCTGCGAGATACAAGCCCGTGTCTTCTTCCGGTCTTTTTGCGGTAGCGAATTGGAAAAATAACCGTTCTGAATAGATGTCTTCACCAGGATAATTGAGCTTGAAGGCACCTACTGAATATGGGTCCATCAGCCAATCGTGCTGCAGGACATGACGTTCATAGTCACCGTTAGCCGGGACTAGATGACGGGCGAAATCAGGGGATATGGTGGCCAGATCATCGACCAGACGCTGGCTCCGTTCCTTTTTGTCCAGAATGGAAAGCATTTTGTTAGCATCATCTTCCCATGTATAACTTAACAGCACCACGCCCTTACCATCCGGATCATCGGGCTGATAGTCTAGGCAGTAAACCCCTCTGGCAAGGCCATCTGACAAGATGGTTGTCGGCGAGCCCTTTTTTAACCAGAACTTGTTTTCCGTCAGCATAAACAGCTTGGAAGAGCCGGTAAGGTGAGTTTCTCTGACCGCTCGCAAAACTTCGTTAGTAAGAAAGGTTCCATCCGCCGTGAGACGATGGGCCAGCTCCATAGCTCGATTGCTGGTAGTGACGATGACGCGGTCAAAAGGCACGACCTGCCCTCCTGCGCATGTCACGAGAATCTGACCGCCCTGTTTGTAAATACGGCTTACATGACCGTAGCGGACACGCTGCCGCAAACTCACACCGTTAAGCTCCTGTTCAGCCAACCGTTTCACCAACAGGGAGATCCCTCCCATAATCAGGCGCTGATCGTCCTCGTACCCGTTAATTACTAGACGCAGTATCTCAGTAAACGCGGCTTGGTACACAGGTAAAAAGCCTCCAGATCCAATCCCCAGCGATCCGAAAAGCTCAAAATCTTCCGGCCTTTTCCAAGGTACGCGCCCTGGTGGCTGCGGTCCGGTAAAGATGGTGACGAGGGCCGAATAGAAGGAGATGTCGCGAAACGAATCTAGCCAGGCCTGCCATGCGTCACGAGCTTGGTCAAAGCGATGCGACCGAAGCAAAGTTGTGATCTTCGCCGGTGCGGGCAGTTGAATCCCTTCGTGCACGTAACCGTCGCTTATCAAAGCCTGCCATCCTTGATGAACGCGTCTGAACAGTGGCGGCGGAGACTCGCCGGCCTGCCATAAATGACGCGCACCTCGATAGTGCACCTCGGTATCCACGATGCCCGGATCGGGGAAGGAAGCTGCGGTATCTATCCTCAATTTGTCCAGATAATGGAACAGGCAGGTTGCGCTGGAAGGAAAGCGCATAGCGCCCATCTCGGCAATGAGATGCGGTTCGCGCGGGTCGAAGATTTGTGACCAAGCCCGCCCACCCATACGATCCCGCGCCTCAAATAGCACGATGTCCGTTATTCCGGCGCGCAAAAGTTCAGTCGCCGCCACCAAGCCACTGATGCCGGCGCCCACAATGCCAACCCGCGGACGCCGGCTGTTTTGAGCAAAGCTCCCAATACCACCTTCAGACTCGCTCAATCGCAAGAACGGTCCATAATCATACAGAAGATCGATACTCGGCAATGAATTTCTTGCGATGGTATTGTTCAGCATACCGCTCTCCGGTGATAGCTATATTTCTTGATATCTAGTGTGGCCGCCCTCAGAATGCCTCCCCCGTTAAATTGGAACGCTGGCCACAGCATAACAATTGCTGCTCAACGGAGGCGCAATTAACGGTGTTTATTAGAAGAGAGCTTGCCATAATAATCACTGCAAACGCATCTCGCTAATCGACGATTGACTCGATATTTATTTGGATCGGAATGGATTGCTTAGCCGAAATACATCGCATTCCTCTCATATGGGGAAGTCGCGCTCCTGCTACCGAGCGCGTTCCAAATACTCGCGCACTATATCTTCTATTAGTGCTTGCTAACGACCCATAATATCTAATTCTTTCTATCACTCAATTCTCACTCATTGAATTAATATTACGTTTCATATGTAATATAATACGCTTCCTCACTGATCAGAATTCGGCCGATGGACATGATGCGCCAAGGCTGGTTTTCGAGCTTGCGCCAAGCATCGCAGCAATGGGCGACGATATCGTCATAGGATTTGAAGATGCGGTTCGACAGCCAGTTTTCGCGCATGACGAGCCAGAGGTTTTCGACCGGGTTGAGCTCCGGTGATTTCGGCGGCAGTGGCAGGATGGTGATATTCGTGGGCACGACGCCTGGCGTCCTTTCCGGCAAGCAGCCTTTGGTTGCTTCCATCGACGGCTATATCACTTTGGGGGGCGAGGATGAGGCAGCTGACTACGTCGACGAAAACGGCCAGGCATGGCAGGCCACGCCCGGTGCAGTCGCGTGGCTGGCGGAGGTTACCAGAAAGCTGAAACCACGACGACTGCGTGACTGACCACCGGAACCGATGGGCGTGTTCTAATTTGGGTATACCCGGCCTGAACACCTGCCATGAACACGTCGCAACCGGAAAAGCTTGTATATTGTGGGCTCAATCTTCGTCAATGAACAGAGCATCGCGCCGGCACACCCAAAATGAACAGTTTGCATGACCCGCATCGGATACGCCAGCACCTCCACCACCGAACAGAACCTCGCCGCGCAGATCGCCGCGCTCAAGGCCGCCGGCTGCGAGGTCATCCGCGAAGAGCAGAAAAGCGGTTCAGTCCGCCAGCTACGCCGCATCAGCGTCTGGTTGCAGACGCTCGCACCTCAGATGCAGTCCGCTCCCGTCTGCAGGAAATCTACGCCGGGCTCGATCCTGTCCTGCTATTGCGCGATATCCGTGCCGTGCAGGAGCGACTCGCTGCGCTTGCCGATACTCCGCCCGCCATGCGCCCTGACGGAACAGCTCAGCCAATCGACCTTTTCTTGGCGAGTTTGCGGACTGCTTGGAAGGACGGAGCTATCCGGCCGACGGGTCGCCCGATTGTGAAAGCCAAAAGGGGGCGGCGGCGTCCTGACCCTCTCGTCAAGGCGACTGCGGACTTACGAAATTGGTTCGAAGCCGAACCATGGCGAAACCGGCAGCGAACTTCTGTCACGACTGCAGGCCGAGTATCCCGGCGATTACCCGGACAAACTGTTTCGAACGCTTCAGCGCCGGCTAAAGGTCTGGCGCAGCGAACAGGCGGACGCGTTGCTGTTTGGCCCCTTGAACAAGGAGCCGCCGATCCTGGAGGTCGCGGGGCCACACTGAGGCGCCGTGGCGCTCGCTAAGGAGGCCGGGAGCAAAATGGATGAGGCAACGCTCGAATCTCGAGGAACATCGTTACGTGAGGCAATACGGCATCTCATCCTGATCGTCGCGCTATAGAGTTCCAGGCCTACATCGCCTTCCAACAATGCCAGCCTGATCAATTACGGCGAGAGCTACGGCCCGGAGAGCGCATCAGCGCCTCTGTCGTGAAAAGAGCTGTTCTGCTTGGCCCCAGCCATGGAGCTCAACGTCCCGCGTCGGAGCGCTCTCTGCTTCTGAAGGAGGCCATCAGCTCCGCTCGGGCTTGATCGGAGGCTTGGCTGATGAACGTCGTGGTTGCTTCGCTCGGCTGCCGCCCCATGGCGCTTTGCGGATTATCAGTCCTCTGCCTCTTCGCTGGCCGCAACAGCGCTGTTGAATCTTCATTGTTGATGATGACGCCCCCGCTGTTCACGAGGTTGCTCCTGTCAAGTGTACTCGTCAGCTCGTCCTGGGCCTCGCGCGTCTTGCCCAAGTGCCGTTCAAACGGCGCTGGCGCGATTTGTCGGGCTTGCTGCTCTTGCAAGACGGCGTGTCGCGCCTGCGACCCGGCTGCTGCAAAAGCATTCGCGGGGATTGCGGCAAGCTCGTGCGGCAAGCGCCCCTGCCTCAGTCGGTTTTGCAGCGCCTGCCGATCGGCGACGAGGTAGTCGAGGTGCAACGGCAGCTGCGGGCCTGGCCGCTCTTCGTTCGCCAATCGAAGAACCAGCTCGCGCGTGCCGTCCACCACAAAGACGCCGCAATCAACACCGTTGTTCTGCCGGGCCATGGCGGGTGTCACAAAGGTGGTCGCGTCCAGTCTTGTTGCGAGCTCTCGTGCAGGTGCGTCATTGTATCCCCGTCCATCGCGCTGATGGATGGAGTCGTAGTGATAGGCGACCGCTCTTTCCGGGTCGCGGCGATCAACGAGCAGCAGCGACCAATGCTCGTTGTGTCCATCATTCTCCACCATAGCCATGGGATTGCCACTGTTCACCGGCAGGAACACGAAGTCGGCTGCGACGTCGTTTTGATGATAGATGGACAGCAATGTAGGTTGCGGGTCCCGGTCGTGACGGCGCAGTTGCTGGGAGACCAAGGAATCCACCAACCGCGTTCGGGCGGCGAGCGCTGGGTGGGCGGCCTGCAGGCTCTGCTCCAGCAACCGGTAATCCCTGTGAATATGGACGTCGCCCAGCAAGTCGTCGCCGAGCACCGCGCCCGCGGGAAGGTTGGACGAGCTTGACGGAAAAGCTCCGATCGGAGCATCGGAGGAGGTGGTCAGATCGACCAACGGAACATCGCGATAGGTGTCTGACAGCCTGGCGGTCGCTGGCGAGGCGGGTTCTGGAACCCTTGCCGGTAGTGCTGCCGCTGCCGCTGCCGCTGCAGCTTCCCTCATCCGACCGCGATGGACGAGCCAAAAGTCGTTGCGCCCTTCCGGCCTCTCGGCGGTGTAGCCGTGACCTTTGATCTCGTAGTTCCATTTCGGGTTTTCCGCATCCGGCAAGAGGCCATGGTGGTCCAAGGAAGAGAGCATTGCGTCTGGGACGCGTTGAGTCCCATGGGAGAAG
>NZ_JBVVQL010000031.1:0-14762 GCF_055811195.1 Mesorhizobium sp. WSM4823 | reverse complement strand
CGAAAGCTTGACCCGGTGCTCAGGTCCTCATGGCCACCGGATACGCACGTCTGCGGTCTTCACCGGATGCGTACCCTCCGTGCGGGATGTATTCCCGCTATCGAAGACCAAAGCCGGCACTGATGCAGCCTGTAGACCTTTACAGGTATCCGAAGAAAGGAATCAGGATCTCGACTGACGGGAAGCAGCCAGCCGTGCTACAGCTTGGTTGATGGTTCTCACACCAAGTTTTGCCTTGGCGTTTTCCAGATGGAAGGTCACGGTGCGTTTGGAGACGCTGAGAATCTGGCTGATATCCCAAGCCGACTTGCCGTCCGCCGCCCATTTCAAGCATTCGAACTCCCGCGGGGTCAGGATTACGCCATCCACCGCGCAATCTTCGGCGAGCCTGCGCCGGGCACATATGTGAAAGCTGACCGCCACCAGTTGCAATGCTTTTTCGTAGCGTGTCAGTGACCGCAAGAGAGGCGGACGGGACTGGTCGGATGCGAAGGTCAGCGCAGCAAAGCGGCCGCGATGGTCGTGCATCGACATGGTCAATCCGCCACGAATGCCATACCGAGCTGCTTCTTCCAGAATTCGTTGCTGTGAAGCCGCGAGATGTTGCCGAGGTCGATCGACACCCCAGTCGAAGGTTTCCCAGCCTTGAAGCCCGCGCAGGATGACCGGATCATGGCTGTGGTAGCGCAATTGCATATAGCGAGATGTCCAGGAGGACGGATAATTTGAAATCAAGCACGGCTTCTGGCCGGAGGCCGACGGGTAACTGAAATAGGCGAAGAGCGGAAAGTCGAATGCGGCCGCGGCAGAGGCCATTGCCTCACGCAGATCGACGGCATCGACGCTTTCGGAGAGTTGCTCGAGGAAATCTTCAAACACGCGATGCATCTGCGCTTGCATAACCTCCGTGCCGTTGCTCGATCGCAGACGGAGATCTTGGTTTAAATGCTCGGCGATCGAGGCAACGTGTGCGAGCTCGTCAGTTTAATCGCCGGCATTGCTCTGCTATTTTGGTTGATGAGGCTGTTTGTGTGGCGACTCAGCGCCGCGAGCGTCTAATGCACCAATCGGTGACATTCCTATGTTGTCGATCAGCCGTATGTCGCCGAGCCATGCCGCGACGAGCAAGCGTGCTGGTCGGTCAAGGCTCGTCAGCGGTTGCAGATCCGCCTCGCCGCGAAGTTCCAGATATTCGACTTCGCGATAGCCTGCAGCCAGAATTGCTGCGCGCGCTTCGGCTAGAGTGGGCGGGACAGGAGAGCCGCGCGCAAGCCGGTCCGCCACCCCGAGCAAGACCGCTACCAACTTTGGGGCAATGGCGCGCTGTGCTGGCGAGAGCCGAAGATTGCGCGAGGATAGTGCAAGACCATCGGCTTCGCGGACGGTCGGACAGGCCAGGACGGTGATTGGAATGTCCAGGTCCCGAACCACGCGCCTGACCAGCTGAAGCTGCTGAAAGTCCTTTTCGCCAAAACAGGCCAAGTCAGCGCCGGACTGCAGGAAGAGCTTGGCAACGACCGTCGCCACGCCATCGAAATGGCCCGGCCGGAAGCCGCCGCACAGGCCCTCGCTGATGCCGGACATCGAAACGGTCGTGGCGAAGCCTCGCGGATACATCTCCTCAGCATCCGGCACATAGAGCAAATGCGCGCCCAGCGGCGCGAGCTTTGCAGCATCTTCGTTTTCCGTGCGAGGATAGGCAGCGAGGTCGGCAGCACTGTTGAATTGCTTGGGGTTGACGAACAGCGTCACCACGACCCGATCGGCCTTTTGAAGCGCCGCACGCACGAGACTCAGATGGCCTTCATGAAAGGCCCCCATGGTCGGCACAAGGGCGATACTGGCGCCTGAGCGACGCCATCGCGCGGCAACAGCGCGGAGCTCGGCAACGGTTCGAACGATCGGCGCGCTCATATGACGTCTCCGGTCTTCGGGTCGTTGGTGTAGAGATGTTCCGCCGCCGGAAAGCACCGTCTCCTCACGTCAGCGGCATAAGCCGCAATCGCTGCATCGGCCTGTTCGCCTAGTTCGGCGTAGCGCTTGACGAATTTCGGCCGGAAGGAGCTGAAAAGCCCGAGCATATCGTCGCTCACCAGAATCTGGCCGTCGCAGGCGAGTGAGGCGCCGATGCCTATGGTTGGGACGGCGATCTCCGCAGTGATGCGCTTTGCGAGGGGCTCGGGCACTTTCTCCAGCACCACGCAGAAGGCGCCGGCCTCCGTAACCGCACTGGCATCGCGTCTGATGCGCTCGGCATCGTCTCCCCGCCCTTGGACGCGGTAGCCACCGAAAGTATTGACCGCCTGCGGCGTTAGACCGACATGGGCCATGACAGGGACGCCGCGGGCGCCAAGGAAGCGAATGGTCTCGGCCATTTTCTCACCGCCTTCGAGCTTCACAGCTGCACAACCTGTCTGCGCCATCAGGCGCGCAGCGTTGCGGAAGGCCTGCTCGGGGCTCTCTTCATAGGAACCGAATGGCAGGTCTACGACCATTAAGGATCGCACCAGACCGCGGCGCACCGCCTGACCGTGCATGATCATCATGTCGAGAGTGACGCCCAGCGTCGACGAGAGGCCGTGCAGTACCATGCCAACGCTGTCGCCAACGAGAACGATATCGCAGTGTGGATCAACCAGTCTGGCGATCGGCGTCGTATAGGCCGTCAGGCAGACGAGTGGAGTCTGGCCTTTCCGCATTTGAACATCCGGCGGTGTCATCGCCTTTGTCTCACCAGTTGCGCTCACCCGACGCTTCCTTCCCTAGCGTTACCCGCCGCGGGTGTCGCGTTTGGCATATTTTTGTGCGAGTGCGAAGAGCTAAAAAAGACGTCCAGCTGTGCGGTGTTGACGTTCGTGCAGCAACGCTTAAATTCAATCGATTCAATCACCCTGCATTTGGGGCCGACTCATTATCGCGAACATGGACCATCAGGCAAAAGGAACCAGAAAAGGCCGAGCTGCGGTCAAGGCCGACGAAGCAAAAGTGGACCTGATCGCCGTTGTCGTCGCCGTAAACGACAGTGAACCCTGCCTTCTCACCATCGGGAATGCGGATACGCTTCCGTCCGGACCATATGCGCTAGAGCATCGATCGCTGCAATCCGGTCTGAGGGGCTGGGTGGAGCAACAGACCGGCCACCCGCTGGGGTACATCGAGCAGCTCTACACCTTCGCCGATCGGGACCGCATAGGGGCCGAGCGCCAGGAACGCGCCATCTCAATCAGCTATCTGGCACTCACTCGGAAGGACCAGGCAACGGGCTCCACCAACTGTGGGTGGCGGAGTTGGTACGAGTATTTTCCCTGGGAGGACCATCGCTCCGGCACGCCCGTGGTGCTCGAGATTTTACGACCACGCCTGATCGAGTGGGCTGACGGCGCCAGCGATGCGACCACGCGACGCGAACGCCGGCAGCGCGCCGCGATTGCCTTCGCTTTCGACGACCGCAATTGGAACGAGGAACTCACGCTCCAACGCTATGAGTTGCTCTATGAATCTGCCCTGATCGAAGAGGCTGGTGGCGGACGGGACGTCGCACCTGCGGCGGTATCTGGCAAGGCAATGATCGCCGACCATCGACGAATCCTGGCGACCGGCATTGCGCGGCTCCGTTCTAAGATCAAGTACCGGCCGGTGGTGTTCGAGCTCATGAGGCCATCGTTCACGCTGCTTCAGCTGCAGCGGACCGTGGAGGCGCTCGCCGGGAGGCTCATCAACAAGCCGAACTTCCGAAGACTTGTCGAGCAGCAAGAGCTGGTCGAGGAAACTGGCGAGACCTCCCTCGAGACGGGCGGGCGACCGGCAAAGCTCTATCGGTTCCGCCATGCCGTTCTCGACGACAGGGCTGTGGCCGGGACAAAATTGCCGCTCGCGCGGGCTTGACATACTTATAGTCAAGGTAGACATATTCCCCTTATTGTCAGATCGAATATAATCGGAGGCGCTGATGACTGGGGCGTTACCTACGGCTGCGTCCCTGTACGAGCGCGTCCGGCGGGTGATCCCGCCGGTCGAATGGCCGGCCTTCACCAGCGACATTGAAGCCATCCTGGCGCTGAAGCGCGATCGCAATGCGGTCATCCTTGCGCACAATTACCAAACGCCGGAGATCTTCCACTGCGTGGCCGACATTGTCGGCGACAGCCTCGCACTGGCCCGCAAGGCGGCTACGGTCGAGGCGCAAATCATCGTGGTTGCCGGCGTGCATTTCATGGCCGAGACGGCCAAGCTGCTCAATCCGAACAAGATCGTCCTCCTCCCGGATCTCGGCGCCGGTTGCTCGCTGGCCGATTCGATCACGGCACAAGACGTGCGACTGATGCGGCAGCGCTATCCGGGGGTCCCGGTTGTCACCTACGTCAACACTTCGGCGGCTGTAAAAGCGGAGTCGGACATCTGCTGCACCTCGGGCAACGCCAGGGCGGTTGTGGAATCGCTCGGCGTGCCGCGTGTGATCATGGTGCCCGATGAGTATCTGGCGAAAAACGTGGCTGCGCAGACGGAGGTCGAGATCATCGCCTGGAAGGGCCACTGCGAAGTGCATGAGCGATTCACGTCGGCCGACATCCGGGAACTGCGCGATGCGCATCCAGGGGTCATCGTGCTCGCCCATCCCGAATGCCCGCCACAGATTGTGGCAGAGGCGGAATTCTCCGGCTCGACCGCGGCCATGTTGGAATATGTCGAGCGGGAGAAACCGCCGCGCGTCGTCCTGCTAACGGAATGTTCGATGAGCGACAATGTCGCGGTCGCGCATCCCGAGGTCGAGTTCATCCGCCCCTGCAATCTGTGTCCGCACATGAAGCGCATCACGCTGGCTAATATTCGCGTCGCACTCGAGGAGAACCGGCATGAGGTTCGGATCGATCCCGAGATTGCAGGGCGCGCGCGCCGCTCGGTCGAGCGTATGCTTTCCATATGAGCCTCGACGTTCATGACATCGGCGGTGCGCCGGTCATCATCGGCGCCGGTGTGGCAGGCCTGATGACGGCGCTTCATCTGGCGCCGGAACCGGTTGTGCTTCTGTCCAATGCGGGGCTGGGAACCGGCGCCAGCAGCGAACTCGCCCAAGGCGGTCTTGCGGCAAGTGTCGGCGGCGAGGACAGTCCCGAACTTCATCTTTGTGACACCCTCGCAGCCGGCGACGGCCTCTGCGACGTGACGACGGTGCGGCGAACGGTCCAAGCTGCACCCGAAGCGATCAGGACTCTAGAACGCTTCGGTGTGGCATTCGACCGACGCGCTGACGGCGCGTTGCGGCTCGGGCTTGAAGCGGCGCACTCGCAGCGGCGGATCGTGCATGCGGCGGGCGATGCCACGGGTCGCGAGCTGGTCCGCGCGCTGATCGCCGCGGCACGGCGCACAGCCTCCATCACTATCCTGGAGAACGTGGAGGCTCGCCGGCTTATCGTGGAAGACGGGGCGATCATCGCCGTGGTCGCGGCTGGGTGCACGGGCGCAATCGCCTTGCCAACGCGCCGCGCGGTTCTGGCGACCGGCGGCATCGGCGGCTTGTTTACCGATACGACAAACCCGCCTGGCTCATGTGGACAGGGACTCGCCCTCGCCGCCTGTGCCGGGGCGGAGTTCGCAGACCTGGAATTCGTGCAGTTCCACCCAACCGCCCTCGAGGGTCCGCGGCGGCCGATGCCGCTGGTGAGCGAAGCGGTGCGTGGCGAGGGTGCTGTGCTCGTCGACGAGCAAGGAGAGCGTTTCCTCGCTGAAACCTCAGGGGGCGAGCTTGCGCCTCGCGACGTGGTTGCGCGCGCGGTTTGGCACCAGCTCGCTGTCGGGCGCCGTGTGTTCCTGGACGCAAGGCAATGTCTGGGCCTCAGATTTGACAAGCGCTTTCCGGCAATCGCCGATTTGTGCCGCCAGGCCGGCATCGATCCCGCGACCGACCTGATCCCGGTGCGTCCGGCGGCACATTATCACATGGGCGGTGTTGCTGTAGACGCTGCCGGCCGCAGCTCCGTCGAGGGATTGTGGGCATGTGGCGAGGTCGCATGCACCGGTCTGCACGGCGCGAACCGACTTGCCAGCAACTCGCTTATCGAAGCGGTGGTCACAGCGGCCTGGGTTGCTGAAAGCGTCGCCGACGTATCACACACCCGGCGACAGCGCGTGTGTTCCGCATTCGTGCCTCAACGGCCAGACGCCTCCGGCATCCGCCCAGTCGTCTCCGCCGCGCTCGGCATCATCCGCAATGGCGAGACGCTACGCGACGGCGTCGCGGCCCTGTTGCCGATTGCTGCTCACGACAGTGCCGCCTCCGACCCCGCCTTGGTCGCGCTGATGATCGCCATTGCGGCCCTGCGGCGCGAAGAGAGCCGCGGCTCGCACTGTCGTTCCGATTTCCCCGGACGCGATGCGCATGCGCGCCAGTCACGGCTGACACTGCGCAGCGCAATACAGACCGCCATCGGACTCAGCTGGCGGGCACCGATACGGAGCACCCTAACATGAATTCGTTCTCACCCCTCCCCTCAACCCTGATCGAGCCGATCGTGCGCGGTGCTCTGCTCGAAGACCTGGGCAGATGCGGCGATCTGACCAGCGACGCCGTGATCCCGCGTGATCGCACGGCCACGTTGGTGCTCAAATCGCGACAGACGGGGATCGTTGCCGGGCTCGATCTGGCCGCTTTCGCCTTCATGCTCGTCGAACCTGCGATCGATATGCAAATCTGGCGCGCTGACGGCAGCGATGTCGCGGGGGGCGAGACTATCGCCATGCTGTGCGGACCGGCGCGAGGCCTGCTCACGGCCGAGCGCACGGCGCTCAATTTTCTGTGCCGTCTGAGCGGCATTGCCACGGCCACGGCGGCGATGGTCGAAGCCGTGCGTGGCCACAAGGCGAGGATCGTGTGCACGCGAAAGACGACGCCCGGCCTGCGGGCTCTGGAGAAATATGCGGTACGCGTCGGCGGCGGCGCCAATCACCGCTTCGGGCTCGACGACGCCGTGCTGATCAAGGACAACCACATCGCGATCGCCGGCGACATTCGCACGGCAATAGAGCGGGCGCGCGCCGCCGCAGGGCACATGGTGAAGATCGAGGTCGAGGTCGACACTCTTGAGCAACTCGATACAGCGCTCACGCTGGGCGTCGACGCAGTGCTGCTCGACAATATGTCGCTTGAGGACCTTGCCCGCGCCGTGGCAATGGTCGGTGGCCGCGCCATCACCGAGGCTTCCGGCCGGGTGACACCGAAAATGGCTCCGGCGATTGCCGCGACAGGAGTTGACCTCATCTCGGTCGGATGGCTGACACACAGCGCGCCCATTCTCGACATTGGCCTGGACATGCCGTGTCGCGGGAACATCAGCACTCATTTGAACTAAGGGAAACACAATGAGGAGCAACGCGCTCGGGCTGCACGCTCAGACAAGAGGCTCGGAAAAGCAGGTTTCATGCGGCTCACCTTCAATACCCGGTATTCCGATATTGCGCTCACCGACCAGCCCATCGGACGGGGCTCGCCATTTGGACGGACTCGTGAGTGCGCTCGCTGGTCAACAATAGAGGTTTTTGACGATGAAGATGGGAATGAACGAGGAGTGCGACTCGAACTGTGCCACGCAGTCGATGGAGGCAGCACTGCCCCGATGGGACAGCAAAGAGGCCGACGCTATATACGGCATGCCGTTCAACGATCTGCTCTTCCTGGCCCAGACCATCCATCGCCAGAACTTCGATCGCAACCGGGTGCAGCTGGCGCGGCTGCTCAGCATCAAGACCGGCGGATGCCCGGAGGATTGCGGCTATTGCAGCCAGTCTGCGCATCACGAAACCGGCCTGAAGGCATCGAAGCTGATGGAGGTCAAACATGTCATCGAGGAGGCGACCAAGGCACGAGATGCTGGCGCGACCCGCTATTGCATGGGCGCTGCCTGGCGCAGTCCGAAGGAGCGCGACATGGAGGCAGTGCTCGCCATGATCGAAGGCGTGAAGGCGCTTGGCATGGAGACCTGCATGACGCTCGGCATGCTCGAACTCAGCCAGGCGCAGCGCCTGAAGGCGGCCGGTCTCGACTACTACAACCACAACATCGACACGTCCGAGCGCTATTACGGCACGGTCGTTTCAACCAGGACCTTCGCCGACCGGCTGGAAACGCTTGGGCGCGTGCGCGAGGCTGGGATCAAGGTCTGCTGCGGCGGCATTGTCGGGATGGGAGAGGAAAAGGCCGATCGCATCGATATGCTGGTAACGCTGGCGAACCTGCCCGAGCCGCCGGAAAGCGTGCCGATCAACATGCTGATCCCCATCAAGGGGACGCCGCTTGCCGATGCCGAACCCATCGAGCCGATCGATTTCATCCGCACCATTGCGCTCGCCCGCATCATGATGCCGAAGTCGTATGTCAGGCTCTCCGCCGGCAGGACGGCGATGAGCGACGAGACCCAGGCGCTGTGCTTCTTTGCAGGGGCGAATTCCGTGTTTGTTGGCGACACGCTTCTGACGGCGGACAATCCCGGGGAGGACAAGGATACTCGTTTATTTAGACGTCTCGGCATCGAACCGATGCAATGCGAGGCGAAATGAACGAGCCACCGCTCGCCCGCTATGAAGCCACCTTGCTGGGGCTGGCCCGCAAGGACCGGCTGCGCACATTGGCGCCGCGGGTCGGGTTGGACTTCTCCTCCAACGACTATCTCGGGTTTGCCGCCTCGAAGAGACTTGGCGATGCAGTCGCGGCCGCAATCGAGCGGGGCACCCTGGTCGGCGCTACCGGATCGCGGCTTCTGCGCGGCAACGCGCCGGAGCATGAGGCATTGGAGGCAGATGCGGCGGCGTTCTTCGGGGCCGAACGGGCGCTGTTCTTCGGCAGCGGCTATGTCGCCAACTTCGCCCTGCTGAGCACCCTTGTGAAAAAAGGCGACCTGCTGATCCTGGATGAACTGGCGCACGCCAGCATGCATGAAGGGGCGCGGGCTGGACGCGCCGCGTTCAGGCTGGTGACGCACAATGACATTGATGCTTTTGAGGACGCGATCCGGTGCTGGCGCGCCGAAGGCGGCATCGGGCGCATCTGGATCGGGGTCGAGAGCCTTTACAGCATGGATGGCGACCGGGCGCCGATCGAGAGCCTGGTCGAGCTTGCCGATCGGCACGAGGCATTCATACTGGTCGACGAGGCACATGCCACCGGGGTCTGGGGATCGGCGGGCCGCGGGCTGGCCCAGGCGTTCGAGGGCCGCGACAACATCATGGCCCTTCATACATGCGGCAAGGCGCTGGGTGCATCCGGCGCGCTCGTCACCGGGCCGGGAGTACTGTGCGACTATATCGTCAATCGCTGCCGGCCGTTTATCTACGCCACCGCGCCATCGCCGCTCATGGCAGCGGCGGCGCGCGAAGCGCTCGCAATGCTGGTCGACGAGCCGATGCGCCGTATTCGGTTGCACGAGCACGTTGCCTTTGCAGGCCGGCAACTGGCCGAGCGTTGCGGAGCCAAGCCCAGCGGTTCGCAAATTCAGCCATTTTTCATTGGGGAGGTGACGCGCACAATGGCGATCGCGGCGGCTCTGCAGGCCCGCGGCTTCGACATACGCGGCATTCGTCCGCCGACCGTGCCGGAGGGTACCTCGCGGCTGCGCATTTCGCTGACGCTCAATGTCGGCAAAGCTGACATTTCGGCCATGGTCGAGACGCTTGCCGAAGTGTTGGCCACGGCATGAGCAAGCGCATCGTGGTCACCGGAACAGATACGGGAATTGGCAAAACGGTTTTTGCCGCGGGGCTCGCAGGCCTGCTTGACGGCTTCTACTGGAAGCCGGTGCAATCGGGTCTCGATGAGGAGACCGACAGTGAGGTGGTCGAACGGCTCGCTGGCCTGCCATCAGGGCGCGTGCTGCCGGAGGCCCACCGCTTGAGGAGCCCGCTGTCGCCGCACCGTTCTGCCGAAATCGACGGTGTCTCGATCGAGGCTGCCGATCTTGCTTTTCCAGTCTTGCCCACACCGCTCGTCATCGAAGGTGCTGGCGGACTGATGGTGCCGATCAACCGACAGACAAGATTCATTGACATCTTCGCTGAATGGCGGCTGCCGGTGATCCTGTGCGCCCGCACCGAGCTCGGCACGATCAACCACACTCTGCTGTCCATCGAAGCCCTGCGGGTTCGCTCCATCCCGCTGATCGGCGTTGCCTTTGTCGGTGAAGAGGCGGCCGATACGCAAAGGACAATCACCGAATTGGGCGCGGTGCGTCAGCTCGGCAGATTGCCACACCTGGCTCCGCTCACGCGCGAAACTCTGCGAAAGGCGATGATTGCCGGCTTCGACCTCGCTCAGATTGCCGAAGGCGAGTGATGTCGGGGTCGCGCGTGTGGCATCCATTCACCCAGCATGCGATCGAGCCGCCCATGCCGGCCGTTGTCCGCACCGAAGGCGCTTGGCTACACACGAATGACGGAAGGCGTATCCTCGATGCAATCTCCTCCTGGTGGGTGGTCACTCACGGCCACCGCCATCCACGGATCATGGAAGCGATCCGGATTGCGACCGAGATGCTTGACCAGGTGATCTTCGCCGGCCTCACCCATCAGCCGGCAGAGCAATTGGCCTCCGCGCTGATCGAAATGGTACCGCCGGGCCTCGACTGGGTCTTTTACTCCGACAGCGGCTCTACCTGCGTTGAAGTCGCGCTGAAGATGGCGCTCGGCTATTTCCGCAACATCGGCGCGCCGCGCTCGCGCATCGTCGCGATGGAACACGGCTATCATGGCGACACGATTGGCACGATGAGTGTCGGCGCCCGGGGCGTGTTCAATGCCTGCTACGAACCGCTTTTGTTCGAGGTCGACATCATTCCTTTTCCGGCCGCGGGGCGCGAGCAGGAAACGCTTGATCGTTTCGAGGCCCTGTCTCGTGACCGCCGCGCCGCCGCGCT
Organism: Mesorhizobium sp. WSM4823; assembly: GCF_055811195.1. Classification (NCBI taxonomy): domain Bacteria; kingdom Pseudomonadati; phylum Pseudomonadota; class Alphaproteobacteria; order Hyphomicrobiales; family Phyllobacteriaceae; genus Mesorhizobium; species Mesorhizobium sp. WSM4823. The sequence continues at coordinate 3,864 of NZ_JBVVQL010000031.1, read as the reverse complement.
GATCATCGAGCCGCTCGTGCTTGGCGCCGGCGGCATGCTGATGTATCCGGCCTGGGTTCTGACCGAATTGAAGAGGATCGCTGAGGCTTCCGGCACGCTCTTGATCGCCGACGAGGTGATGACCGGCTGGGGACGCACTGGAACCATGTTCGCCTGCGAACAGGCGTCGATCTCTCCGGATATGCTGTGCACCTCGAAGGGCTTGACCGGCGGCTCCGTCCCGCTGGCAGCCACGCTCGCCAGCGATGCCATCTTCCAGGCTCACTATTCCGAAGACCGCAGGAAGACCTTTTTCCACTCGAGCTCCTACACCGCCAATCCGATTGCCTGTGCGGCGGCACTTGCCAATGTCGAGATCTGGCGTGACGAGCCGGTGGCCGAGCGGATCGCCGCCTTGAGCACGAAGCAGGCGGCCGGGCTTCACCGCTTCCGGGACAATCCATATTTCGCCGACAGCCGGGCGACCGGCACGATCGCGGCCCTCGATCTGCGCACCGGCTCAGCCGGTTATCTTGCCGAGATCGGGCCGAAGCTGCGCGCTTTTTTCCTCGAGCGCGGCCTGCTCGTGCGCCCGCTCGGCAATGTCCTTTATCTTCTGCCGCCCTATTGCATCACCGGAGACGAGCTGGACGGGCTCCATGACGCCATCGAGGAGGCCGGCGAACGCTTCGGCTCGCGGTCATGAGCCGGTCGTCGCGCATACTGGGCTTCGGTCATCATGCGCCGGCGCGCAAGGTCGAGAATGCGGAAATCGAAGATGGTCTCGGGCTCGAACCCGGCTGGATCGAGCGGCGCACCGGAATCCGCTCGCGCTTCTGGGCAACGGGCGAAGATACATTATCGGGCCTTGCCGCGCGGGCCGGCGACATGGCGCTGGCAAATGCCGGGGTCGACCGTGACGATATCGGCCTGCTGTTGCTCGCGACGTCTACGCCCGACCACCTTCTGCCGCCCAGTGCACCGCTGGTCGCACATCGGCTCGGACTGGGTCACGCCGGTGCTGTTGACCTGACAGGCGCCTGCGCCGGCTTCATCTATGCCCTGATGTTCGCGGACGGATACACCCGCCTGCATGGCAAAGCGAGCCTGGTCATTGCCGCCAACATCCTCAGCCGCCGCATCAATCCAGCCGAGCGCGCAAGCGCGGTGCTGTTTGCCGATGCCGCCGGCGCCGTGGTGGTTGTCCCGTGCGAAGAGCCGGATCGAGGCATCCTCGGCGCCGCGCTGGCCTCGGACGGCTCGCGCCACGGACTGATAAAGATTCCCGCCGGCGGAAGCAACACACCGTTCCACGACGGGCTGGAGCTCGAGCAGACCTGGATGACGATCGCCGACGGCCGCGAAGTGTTCGCCAAGGCCGTGGAGATGATGTCACGCTGCTCGCAGGACGCCCTCTCTGCTGCCCGTATGGGATCGCAAGACATCGACCGGTTCGTGCCACACCAGGCCAATGCGCGGATTTTCGATGCGGTCGGCAGGGTTCTCGGAATAGAAGATGAAGCGATCGTCAAGACGATCGCCGACTACGGCAACTCTTCCGCAGCGACCATCCCGCTCTCGCTCTCGCTTTCGCATCGGGCGCAGCCGTTTCGGCCCGGTGAAAAGATTCTTCTTGCGGCAGCCGGTGCCGGTCTCAGCGGAGGCGCCCTCATCATAGGAATTTAGCCGCACGGCGGTCATGCACAGGGAGTGGTCAGGGATGACACGAGCAAACGGGTCTGCCAAAAAACGGTCGCCGGCAAGCTTCACGGGCGCTGGCGCGGTGACGCGAGAGCGATCAAAGTTGCAGGCGATTCTGTCGATCAGCACAATCGGCAATGTTATCTTGCCGCAAGGGTTGTCGGCGCCAGCCTGGGAGAGTGGAGCCGACAGAGCTCATGCACAGCCTCGACGGGTCATCCTTGTCGATAGGTCGGCCCTTCCGGTGCATAGATCAACATTGTAGCGGCAGCAGTGCAGCCGAGAATTTGAATAAGCGGCCCTCTAAGGCATCATCATGCAGTCCGAAAACAATACCCATCTGCCTTCCTCAACAACGCTCGCTCCCTTTCGAAATCCGGTGTTTCGCTCGATCTGGACGGCCACACAAATATCCAGCCTCGGCTGGCTCGTGCAAACGGTGGCGATCAGTTGGCTGATGGCCACGATTTCCGCTTCGGATCTGATGGTTGCACTCGTGCAGGCTGCATCCACCTTGCCGGTATTCCTCCTTTCGATCCTGGCAGGAGCCATTGCCGACAACTTCAGCCGCCGATGGGTGATGTTTGCGGGACACTGCCTGATAGCCTTGGCGTCAACGACGCTGATGATTTCTGTGGGCCTCGGATTTGCCGGTCCCTGGCTAATTCTCGGCCTGGGATTCCTGGCCGGCTGCGGCTTTGCCTTGAATGATCCGGCCTGGCACGCTTCTGTTGGCGATATCCTTCACAAAAGGGATATCCCGGCCGCGGTCACCCTCATGTCCGTCGGATACAATATTGTGCGTAGCCTCGGTCCGGCTTTGGGGGGCGTGGTCTTGGCGTTCTTTGGACCGCTGGCCGCTTTCGCCTTGGCAGCCTTAAGTGATCTGGCGCCGCTAACCGCAATATGGCGTACTCGATGGGATGTTCGCACTTCCCCTCTCCCTCGTGAACGAATGACGATGGCAATTCATGACGGAGTGCGCTTCACGGTGATGTCCCTGGAGATCAGGGCAGCAATTGCTCGTGCGACCCTTTTCGGCCTGGCAAGCATCTCCATCCTTGCATTGCTGCCTCTGCTTGTCCGGGACCAGCTGAAAAGCGGACCCATCATCTACGGCATCTTGCTGGCCGGCTTCGGGATGGGTGCTTTCATCGCGGGCATGAGCAATAGCTTTCTGAGGCGGGTCACGTCTCAAAACAGGCTGGTGTCCTTCGCCTCCGTCGCTTGTGCAGCATGTTGCCTTTCGCTTGCACTCACATCATCGATCCCTGTGGCGGCGATTTCGCTGGCACTTGGCGGCGCGGGTTGGCTCATCACCTGGACTGGCATCGACGTGTCGGTGCAGCTGGCAAGCCCCAGGTGGGTGGTCGGCCGCACATTGTCGATCTACTACGCGTTGAGCGCAGGCGGGATGGCGGCGGGCAGCTGGATCTGGGGTACTGTCGCACAGAACTACTCCTTAGGCTGGGCTTTGGAGGGCGCCGCAGGCGCTCTTTTGCTGGTTGCAGCTGCGGGAATACTATTTCCGGTCGGTCCATGGGAGGAAACGGATCAGGAAAGTTCGGATTTTCGGCCGCCTGAGCTGGCACTCGACTTAAAGCCCAGAAGTGGCCCCATAGTGGTGAAAGTGGAGTATCGTATATCCGAAGAGAATATCGAGACCTTTCTGGGCTACATGCGCGCAAGGCGGCATGTTCAGAGCCGTGCTGGTGCGCGTAACTGGACACTGCAGCGAAATCTTCAAACGCCTTCGATCTGGACAGAGACATTCCGCACGCCAACCTGGATGGATTTTCTTCGCCTGAATCATCGGCTCACGGCAGCGGATAAGGAAATCGGTGATCATCTCCTGTTACTGCATGATGGGGAGCGTCCGCCTCACACAGTGCTTTCCATCGAACGCACGACTGAGGCAGCTCGTACCCGTTCCCCGACACTCTTTTCTCGCCCTCCCAGGTGACGTGCTCCAAGAGCGATCGCATCGGGCATTGGATTTGCGGGGCCAGTCGAGTTCGAGGAGCGCGAAAGCCGCAGGCAATACACGAGGTATGCGGCCGGCGCTCTCTCAAGAATTGCCCCGCGTGTGGGGCCAGGGAACTGCGCTCTCTGGGCGATCCGCAAGGCGGCAGAAGCGCATTGGTCTTGAGGGCTGGGGTCGCCGGCTTTCGCCCTTCGGCGGGC
>NZ_JBVVQL010000030.1:0-17986 GCF_055811195.1 Mesorhizobium sp. WSM4823 | reverse complement strand
ACCGCGTGAACAGCGGGGGCGTCATCATCAACGACGAACATTACACAGCGCTGTTGAGACCGGCGAAGAGGCAGAGGACTGAGAATCCGCAAAGCCTCGCCGTGGGGCGCCAGGCGACCGAAGCAAACACGTCTTCCATCAGGCGTGACTCCGATCAAGCCCGAGCGGACCTCATGGCTTCCTCCAGAAGCCGAGAGCGCTCCGACGCGGGGCGTTGAGCTCGATGGCCAGGATGGGGCAGAACAGCTGTTTTGGCGACGGAGAGGCTATGCGATTCCCGGACTGGTAGCTCTCGCCGCGATTCAGGCTGGCATTGGAAGGCGATTGTAGGCCTGGAACGCGCCGATCGCCAGCCAGGCGCGCTGAGACGGATCGCCGACCTCTATAGGATCGGGCACGATATCAGCGGACGACCGGCCGATGTGCAACGTGTCAGGAAAACAGCCGCGCTATTGTCGCCGAGCCTGAACCTTGGCTGCACGAAAGCTCGGCCTGATCGATCACAAGACCAAGCTCGCCCGGTCAATACGCGCTCTCACGTTGGGAAGGCGTTCCGCGCTTCATTAACGAAGGCCGCATCGAGATCGACAGCAACACCGTCCAGCGCTCAATCCGTCCGATTCGCGCTCAACCGCAAGAACGCGCTCTTCGCTGGCTCGAACGGCGATGCCGAACACTGGGGCAGTCATGCATCGCTGATCGAACCCGCAAGCATAATCGTGTCGAGCCACTCGGCTATCTCGCCGACGTCCTCAGCAGCATCGTCGACAGCCATCCAAGCAGCCAGATCCACGACCTGCGCCTGCCTACACCCGGGCGCCCGAGCTGAAGCCTGTGGCCTGAGAACGCTGCTTTCGCTTGATCAGCCTCGTCTGCTAGCTCCTGTCACGCGGCCAAACTACCTCCGTAGCTGACGTCAACGTCAGCGTTGAAGAAGTACCCCGCACCACGACACGTCTTGACCAGGCGAGGATTGGCCGCATCAGCCTCGAGCTTTCGGCGCAAGCGCAAGATCAGGACATCGATACTTCGATCGTAGACCTCCTCTCCACGCACACGGCTCGCGAGCAAAAGCCGTTCTCTGGATAGTACGCTGCGGGGGTTCTCCAGGAACGCGATCAAGAGATTGAACTCACATGCGGTAAGCTTGACCTCGCCACGCTCTGCACAGATCAGCCGCCGCTGCTTGACGCTGAGCTTCCAGGCTCCAAACCGGAACGAGCGATGATCTTTCGTTCGCGGACTGGCAAGGCGCTGGCGTAGCGCTACGCGAATGCGGGCCAGAAACTCGCGCAGCCCGAAAGGCTTGGGAATGAAATCAGTTGCTCCGAGCTCCAGTGCAACGACTTTTTCCGCCTCATCAAGCCGGTCGCCGCTGATCACTATGATGGGTAAGTCTGATTTTGTCGCCAGATTGCGGACGATCGCAAGTCCATCCTCCCGGCCTAGATTGAGGTCAACCACCACGAGGTCGACAGGCTCATGGGATAGAACGTAGTTAAACTGCTTGCTATCGTTGACTGCGGTCACCTTCAAGGCATGCATCCTGAGATACTCGGCGATGAGGCGTCGCATTGCGGCATCATCGTCAATGACAAGAACATGTTTCAACGGCTCACCTTCAATTTTGAATCCCTGTCTAAAGCTGTTGCCGAGCAACCCTGGGGTACCGATGCAGAACAGCTGTCCCTTGCTTACCACTCGCCGTGGCGTGCGGCCAATGTGAGGCCGTTGCTCGTCCTGGTCTTTTCATCCACAGCCAATTGACCGCACCAAGCAGCCCGTGGCGACCAGACGGATCCAAGCGCCGGCATGACCCTGCCATGGCCTCATTCGCTTTATCGATTCGAGGTCGAATGCAGGCCTGTCAAACCACTGGACTTCGACCGCACGGACGCCCAGTTGCCTGCCACGTCGTTGCTTCGTCGCGTTTCTGGCACGTGCGGAGCTGGATCTCGAAATCCTGCCGCTCGTGCGTCCGGCTCGGACGCAGTGGAGCAGCGCGGCGTTTGATTGATTGCAAAGGCGGTGGGCGCAAGAACGGCCGTGTCGCTACATTGGCCTTGGGCGAATGGAATAGTCTCCTGCCAAGCGGGTTCTTTCGAGGTGGCCGGCCGCGCCAAACCCTGGTTCGGGCGCCCGGCAGTCCGGTTGCGGCTACTGTCCGAGTTAACATTTCTCAGTTGAATGCACACACTCCCTTTGAGCCAGTCACTATGCTTACCGATTGCGCCGTCGGACGCCGCCGATGGCGTGCGGTCTTGTGCAGATGGAACTGTACATAATCCTCTGTTGGCGGCCGGCCGAACAGCTGAACCAGGCTCGCACCAGGCTGCGCTGTGCCGCGATGTCTTCCAGTTGACCCTTGCGCCGCGGATTTGCGCCTTCGAGCCAGCTTCGCGGACGAGCTCGCGGTGTCGATGTACCTGACCGTGTAGGGCCGCGCATGGCTGCTTCTCAAAGCAAATGGCAGCATACGGCAACTTTTGGGCAGCTTGGCGCCTTCGTCGGTCTCCCGTTCGACTGGCCCACGGCACGCGCAGTCTGGACAACCCGCCGAGCTTCCATCTTGCCTTTGACCAGGCGTCCGCAGAAGATCCATCATCCATGACGCCGAAGCCGCGGCTTACGGTCCAGGAGCAACGGACGACCGGGACGGGCAATCCGCACACGACTCATCGTATCAAAATGCTTTGGATGTCGCCGGCTGATCGGACCCGGGCCACCCCGCGCATGCGCGAAATGCTCACCCACGCTGACACCAACAAGCTCTTTGTTTCAGTTGAAGCCGAAAAGCTGAACTTGAACATCACACAGTAACAAACCTCCCCGATAAGCGCGTGCCGGACAGGGCCAGAGCCCGCACGGCGGCTTGGAAAGGTAGGTGATAGGAAATGTTTATTGCAGTTTGGCCGCTGGCCATTGTCCTGTTGACATCCATGTCGCTCCCAGCCGAGCCCGCGCCACTTTCGCCCCGTGAGTTCCGCAGCCTATCGCGCAAATGCGCTCCCTGGGTTGCGCCGTCCACCCTAGCCGCGATTGCCAAGATTGAAAGTGGCTTTGAAACGCTGGTGGCTCATGACAACACCACAGGCGAGCAGCTTCGCTGGATAGACCACCTGGAAGCGACGCGGGGCATCAAGAAGCGACTCGAAGCACAACATTCTGTCGATGTTGGATTGATGCAGATAAACAGCAAGAACTTTCCCACGCTAAGTCTCACGCCGGAAAAGGCTTTCGAGCCCTGCGCCTCCCTTTCGGCTGCCGCCCACTTGCTTGAAAGCCGGTATGCCGGCGGCGCGACTGCTCCGGCGCAGCAACTGGCGCTTCGCCGTGCCATCTCGGCCTATAACACGGGCGACGTAACGCGTGGCTTCGCCAACGGTTATGTACGCAAGGTCGAGTCGGCCGCAAAGGACATCTCAAGTCACCTTGAGCCAACGCTGGAGTCGACCGCTCGCGATGCGCCACATCTTGAGGCGCCCGGTCGCAAGGCCGTGCCGCCTCTGCTCCAACAGAGCCAACAGGCCACTAGAAAGCAGCCCAACCAAAATTCGTGGGACATCTGGGGCTCCTATCAGCCAAACCGCTCCAGGGCCGATCCCTCCGGTCCGACAGGCAGCCAGGCTGCGGAAGAGCGGGAACCCTCGAACCCGAACAAACTCGTATTCGATTGAAATCATGGAGATACAATGATGAAGCCACTCAAAATACTTCGTGCGCTTAAAACGCGTGTTCCTTCGCCTTTTTCCATGTTGCGCATGGCGGCTGAATATGTACCGGCCGCTGCTGCGGGCGTCGCGTGGACGGTCTTCTCCAGCGGGCCAGCCGCGGCCCAGGTGACCGGAGGGACGGATCCTGCCACGATGGTCCAGAATATCTGCACCTTCATCCTTGGCCCCTTCGGACAATCGCTGGCTGTGCTCGGACTCGTGGCCATCGGCATCTCCTGGATGTTCGGTCGTGCTTCACTTGGCCTCGTTGCGGGCGTGGTTGGAGGAATCGTCATCATGTTTGGCGCCAGCTTCCTGGGCAAGGCGCTCATAGGCGGCGGCTGATGAGCGACCGGTTGGAAGTGAGCACCCTCTATGTGGCGGCGACACGCCCCGCCCTTTTTCTGGGGGTGCCGCTGACGCTGGCCGGAGCGCTTATGATGTTGGCGGGGCTCGTCATCATCATCCTTAAGAACCCACTTTATGAAGTCGTGCTCGTGCCACTGTGGTTCGGAGCACGGCTGATTGTTGAGCGTGACTATAACGCCGCAAGCGTCGCGTTCCTCTATTTGCAGACCGCCGGCAGAAGCGTGGACGGGCCGGTCTGGGGCGGCGCGAGCGTCAGCGCCAATCCGATCAGAGTGCCGAAACGCGGAAGAGGAATGGTGTAATGTTTGGCGCCAGTGGCCGGACCGAGAGATCTGGCGAGATCTATCTTCCGTATGTCGGTCATCTAAGCGATGAGGTTGTCCTTCTGGAAGACGGATCGATCATGGCCATGGCACATGTGAACGGGCAGCCGTTCGATTTGGAAGACGCTGAGATGCGCAACTCGCGCTGCCGCGCGTTCAACACGCTCTTGCGCAACATCGCCGATGACAACGTCACGCTGTACGCTCATCTTGTGCGAAACAACGATGTGCCGGAGCCGGCATCGCGCCAGTTTCAAAGTTCATTCGCTGGCAGTCTGAGCGAGGCCTATGAGAGCCGGGTGCTGTCGGGCAAGCTGTTTCGCAACGATCACTTCCTCACTGTCATCGTGTTCCCTCGCACCGCAATCGGCAAGATCGGCTGGCGCATTGCCAAATCCCCCAGGCGCAATGACAACGATCTGGCCGCACAAATACGAACCCTGGAGGACCTCTGGCAGATCATTGCTGGGTCACTCGGCGGTTACGGTCTGCGCCGGTTGGGTGTTCGTGAGAAAGGCGACGTGCTCTTCACGGAAATCGGTGAGGCGCTTCGGCTGATCATGACTTGCCGGTTTCTCCCGGTTCCGATGGTTACCGGCTCACTTGGCGCTTCGATCTACACTGACCAAGTCATCTGCGGAAAGCGGGCGCTTGAGATTCGAAGACCCGGGGATAGCTCCGTGGGATCATTGTTTTCGTTGCGTGAGTATCCGGCGACGACGCGGCCAGGAATGCTAAATCCGTTGCTGTCCGCCAACTTCCCGCTTGTGCTCAGCCAGAGCTTTTCCTTCCTCACTCGGCCACAAGCTCATGCGAAGCTCAGCCTTAAGTCCAGCCAGATGACGAGCGCCGGCGACAAGGCTCTCACCCAAATCAATGAACTTGCCGAAGCAGAGGACGCACTGGCAAGTAACGAGTTCGTCATGGGTTCACATCATTTGAGCCTGTGCGTCTATGCCGAAAGCCTCAACAGCCTTGGAGATCGCGCAGCAAATGCCCGCGCAAGGCTGGCCGACACTGGCGCCGTTATTGTCCAAGAGGGTATCGGCATGGAGGCCGCGTACTGGTCCCAACTTCCGGGGAACAAGAAGTGGCGCACGCGCCCCGGGGCGATCACCTCGCACAATTTTGCCGGGCTTGTCTCTTTTGAGAATTTTCCAAGTGGTTCCACTTCCGGCCACTGGGGCAAAGCTGTTGCGCGCTTTCGCACGAGCGGTGGAACTTGTTTCGACTACATCCCGCATGAGAATGACGTCGGTATGACGGCGATATTCGGACCCGTCGGCAAAGGCAAGACGACGCTGATGACGTTTATCCTCGCGATGCTTGAGCAAAGCGTGGTGGATCGCGATGGTGCGATCGTCTTTTTCGACAAGGACCGGGGTGGTGAACTGCTGGTGCGAGCCACCGGAGGGACATATCTAGCGTTGCGCAGAGGCGCTCCGAGCGGCTTGGCCCCTCTGCGTGGACTGGACAACACCTCCGCCTCGCTGGACTTTCTGCGCGAGTGGTTGATGGCCCTGATCGAGAGTGACGGTCGTGGCCCGATCTCGCCGGAGGAAAGCCGTCGACTGGAGCGTGGCATTGTTCGTCAACTTTCGTTCGAACCCGTCATGCGCTCAATTGCGGGCCTGCGCGAATTCCTGCTGCACGGCCCCTCCGAGGGCGCAGGAGCACGGCTGCAGCGCTGGTGTCGAGGGAATGCGCTTGGATGGGCCTTTGACGGCGATGTCGATGAAGTAAAGCTGGATGCCTCCATTACCGGCTTCGACATGACGCAGCTCCTGGAATTTGAGGAGGTCTGCGCGCCGGCCGCCGCATATCTTCTGCACCGCGTGGGCGCTGTTGTCGATGGCCGTCGGTTCGTCATGAGCTGCGACGAATTTCGCTTCTATCTGCTCAACCCCCAGTTCTCGGCTGTTATCGACAAGTTCTTGCTTACCGTCCGCAAGAATAATGGGATGTTGATACTCGCAACGCAGCAGCCTGAACACGTGCTTGAATCGCCGCTCGGAGCCAGTCTCGTTGCGCAATGCATGACGAAGATTTTCTACCCATCACCGACGGCGGACCGGGTTGCGTATGTCGATGGCTTGAAGTGCACCACGCAGGAGTTCGAGGCAATCCGCCAGGGAATGGCAATTGGCAGCCGCAAGTTTTTGCTCAAGCGCGACAGCGGGAGTGTTGTTTGCGAATTCGATCTCGGCCAGATGCGCGAGCATGTAGCCGTACTCTCGGGGCGTGCCAATACCGTGCGCTTTGCCGACCAGCTTCGTGACCAGCACGGAGATGCCCCAAGTGCGTGGCTCGACGAGTTCATGGCTCGTTACCACGAAGTTCAAGACTGACGGAGGACTATTCATGAGATTTGCCAAGATTGCAGCGACGGCGCTCGCTGCTTCCTTTCTGCTTGGCACACAGGCCCGGTCGCAATTTATTGTCAGCGATCCGCTAACGGAAGCACAATCGGCCTTAACAGCGGGTTCCACTGCGGCGATCCTTATAAAGTCAGCCCAAACGCTCGCTGCTACGATCGAAATGGTGGATATGCTGACGTCGTCATTTGCTGTCACGGGACTGTTGGGCGCACTCAACCAAGGAAATCACTACCCATCCAGCAATAGGCTGGAGGAGCAGATGTTTGATGGTGGGAAGCCAGCTTCGACCATGGCGTGGAACATTGCGGGGGACTCAAATCGGACAGTCACCGGCTCCGATGCAGAAGCGGAACTGTTAAAGGCACAGATCTCTGGTGCCGCCAATACCGCAGCTCTCGCAGCCGACACTATGGGCGTAATGGACAGGCGCCTTAAGAATAACGCCGACACGCTTGGTCAGCTTTCCCGCTCGGGAAATATCGTGCAGGCCACAGTGACCAACGGTCTGGTCCTCAAGCAGATTCACGATGCGATCATTCAGAATGTCCAGGCCACGAGTCTGCTGACGATGGCCACTGCACAAGCGAGCCTTCACGCCGCGGAGGAGGCTGCCACGCAGCGTCGCGAACGCCGGGACACCGCCAAAATGTTCGGCAGCCTCCCGTGAACCACGCAGAGTTCATCCGGCTCAGCTGCGCTGATCAGGGACAAATCAGGCTCAGGCCATGACTTTCAGGATTCCCGCGCCATTCACGGCCATACACACGATCTTTGATGTGGCCTTTACGTCAGGGCTGCACAACGTGCTTGAAAAAATCCAAGAGGCGGTCAGCGCGCCTCTGGTTGCGTGTGTGACGCTTTGGATAATAATCCAAGGCTGTCTGGTCATGCGTGGTCAAGTCGATGCGCGCGGGGGTATCTCGCGCGTAATCATGGTGTCGATTGTCGTTGCCCTTATCTTAGACCAGTCCAACTACCAGCATTACATTGAAGCGTTCTTCGACGACACGATTCCTAGGTTTGCTCACCAGATAAGTAGCAGCGACTTGCCATTCGTCGATATTCCCGGGAAGCTCGACTTGATGTTTGCTTCAAGCCAGTTTGCGTTTCAGATGATTGCTTCCGAAATTGGGCCTATGAACGGCCAGGACATACTTGCGTTCGAGGGAGCGCAATGGATTTTCTACGGCTCGATGTGGACAGCGTTCGAGATCTACGATGCCGTGGGAATTCTGACGAAGGTGCTCTTGACGATCGGCCCTTTGGTCCTTGTAGGCTATCTTTTCGATCACACGCGAGACATGGCCACCAGATGGATCGGCCAACTGCTCTCGTACGGGCTGCTGCTTCTCCTCCTCAACATCGTTGCAACGATAGTTATCGCTGCCGAAGCAGTCGCGCTGGGGGGCATGATTATCATGATCAAAATGTCGTCCACGACAGCAGCCAAGATCATCGGGCTTTACGAGCTCGACATGCTCTTCCTGGCTGGCGACGCTCTGATCATCGCGCTTCCGACGATCGCCAGCAGCATCGCCGGCGGCTCTTGGGCAGGCGAGAACCGATCTCTGAACAATCTCAACCGCTACTTTGCCAAAACGGCGCGTCATTAATCAATAACCGGTGCCAAAAACATGAAACGCTATCTACTGTTGTCAATCCTCGCTTTGGCGGCCTGCAAGACAACCGATCGGCTTGCGACCTGCACGGGTACGCCATTCCAACTGAACGCCGGACAATGGGAAACCACTCCTGAGGATCTTCAGGTCGAGTGCGCGGAAGAGCCCAAGTGAAATTTCCTGAACATGCTCTTCTGGTGGAGAGAGAAACGCTAGCCGCCCACTACAAGAAGGTGGAAGCGTTTCAAACTTCGCGAGCGAAGTCTGCGCGGCGCCTGTCAAAGGCCCTTGTAGCCTTTGCGGCAGTGGCGGTCCTAGGAAATGTTGCCCAGGCATTTACCATCGCTGCCATGGTCCCGTTGGCCAAGCTCGTACCTGTGTTCCTCTGGGTGCGGCCGGACGGGACCGTTGACAGCGAAGTGTCAATCTCTCGACTGCCCGCAACTCAAGACCGAGCCGTCATAAACGCTTCGCTGTGGGAATATGTACGCCTGCGCGAGGGCTACACGGCAGATACAGCCCAATACGCCTATGACCTCGTATCCAGTTTCAGCGCACCGGCTGTGCAACAGCAATATCAAGATTTCTTCAACTATCCCAATCCCACCTCGCCGCAGGTCACGGTTGGCAAGCGCGGCAAGCTCGAGGTCGGGCATATTTCATCAAACGACATCAGTCCCGACGTTCAGCAGATCCGATACAAACGTACGCTTGTTGTCGATGGGCAGACACCGATAGTGACCTCCTGGACAGCTACCATCCGCTACGAGCGCTTGACGGGTCTGCCTGGGCAATCGAGGCTCACCAATCCGGGAGGTCTACTCGTCACCTCCTATCAAACCTCGGAAGATACCGTATCGAATCTGGGCGACGTGCAGCCATGACAAAAAGAGCATTTCTGGCGCTGGCCTGTTCACTCTTCCTAACGATGGAAGCGTGCGCCGAAGACACGCCGCTTGCCGGCAAGCATGATGCGCGGATGCGCTACCTGGCTTACCGTCCCGACGAAGTGGTGCGCCTATCGACCGCAGTTGGGGCAACGCTGGTTGTCACATTCGCGGCCAACGAGACCGTCGCAGCCGTGGCCGTTTCCAATAGCAAGGACCTGGCTGCGCTCCCGCGCGCCAATTATCTCTTTTTCAAGGCTAGCCGGATGCTGTCGCCGCAGCCGGTCGTCGTGCTGGCCGAGAGCGAGTCCGGTACACGCAGATACGTCTTCAGTATTTCAACAAAAGAGATGCCAAAACTCGATGAGCAGCAACCAGACCTATACTACAGCGTGCAGTTCACCTATCCTGCTGATGAGGCTGCTGCTCAGAGAAAGGAAGCAGAAAGGCGCTGGAGTCTTGGCCGAGCCCGGGCGAAAGTGCTGCAAGACGAGAGAGTTCAGGATTTGTTGAATCGGCCCGCCGCAACTGCCAGTCCAGACGAAAGCAATTTTCACTATGTCGCAAAGGGCGATCGATCGCTGGCGCCGCTGGAAGTTTTCGATAATGGCTTTACGACCGTATTTGGCTTCGCAAGCAATTCCCGCATACCCTCCCTGTACATTATCAATCCCGACGGCAAGGAAGCCGCTGCCAATTACACGGTCAAAGGCGACTATGTTGAAGTATCCGCCGTCGCCCGGGAATGGCGTCTGAGAGATGGCAACACGGTCTTGTCCATTTTCAACAGGGCTTATGACCCTGTGGGACGAGCGCCAGGGACCGGTACAGTGACACCCGACGTGTGGCGCGTTTTGAAAGGCTCGGGACGATGAATGAAACCGGCCCGCAGGCGGGACATGATGTCCATGCATCCGGATCGATGGTCTCGGAGCCGGCCCGCCGGCATGTTTCGGGATCACAGAAGTTGGTCGTCGCTGCTCTTGTTCTGATCTCGTCTCTATCGCTCATCTGGCTCGGAGGTCGTTCCAGCACACAAGACGAACCATCTCAGCCAAAACCGCCAATTGTCGCCAACGCCGAGCCATTCCGTCCCGTGCCAATCGAGGTTGCTCCAGAACCTCCAGCACCGGCAGAGGCGGCGCAGGCGGCAGATCCTGCGCCATCCACGCCGCCCCCAACGGCGCCAGCTGATGCGCCGCCAGAGGAAACACCAATTTTCGCCTACAGTAGCAGCAGTCAAATGCCCAATGACGGTCAGCGGAGCGAAGACGACCATAAGGATGCTCCCACGACACCGGATGAGATTTCAAGCGGTGGCGATCTGTCAGGCCGATTGAAGCCAGATATACAGGAGCCGAGCCGGGCCACACTTTTGCCGCACCCTGATCTCGTGATTACTCAAGGAACGATCATTCCATGCATTTTGCAAACGGCGGTCGACACAAATTTACCCGGCTATGTGAAGTGCGTCTTACCTAAAGCCGTCCGCGGCGCCACCAACAATGTCGTGCTCTTGGATCGCGGGACGACCGTGATTGGCGAGATCCAGCACGGTCTCCAGCAGGGGGATGCGCGTGTCTTCGTGCTGTGGACGCGCATCGAAACACCTGACCATGCCCTCGTTTCGATAGCATCGCCGGGCGCTGACGAGCTCGGCCGCTCCGGAATGCCTGGCACGGTGGACAATCACTTCCGGGAACGCTTTGGCGGAGCGATCCTCATGAGTGTCATCCAAGGCGCGTTTCAGGCGGCTGGTCAATATGCGGCCAGCTCTGGCGGAGGAAGCGGCATCAACAGCTTCCAGAGCAATGGTGGACAAGCCGTCGAGACGACATTGAGAGCGACGATCAACCTTCCCCCAACCTTGAAGAAAAATCAGGGAGACGCCGTATCCATCTTTGTGGCTCGGGACCTCGACTTCTCCGATGTATACGATCTTAGAGCGACTGCCGTGGCGCCGTCCCCCCAACATCGCGAACGCCGGAGAGACAACAATGCAATCGGAGGCTGATCCTCAATTGCGTTTGCTTCTCGAGCCCGTTCTGAAATGGCTTGAGGAGCCAAGGACCGAAGAGGTCGCCATCAACCGGCCTGGGGAAGCCTTTGTCCGACAGGCCGGCGTGTTCACGAAACACGCGCTGCCACTGTCTTATGATGATCTGGAGGACATCGCGATCCTCGCCGGAGCGCTGCGCAAGCAAGATGTCGGACCCCAAAGCCCCCTCTGTGCGACTGAGTTGCCGAACGGAGAGCGGCTGCAGATCTGTTTGCCGCCCGCTGTACCCTCAGGAACAATAAGCCTGACGATACGGCGTCCCTCAAGTCGTGTGACCGAACTCAAGGAAGTTTCTTCTCGCTACGAATACTCGCGTTGGAATCAATGGCGCTCACGAAAAGAGCGCCAAGAGCGGCAGGACGAAACGATTCTTCAGCACTACGACCATGGCGACCTGGAGGAATTTTTGCGAGCCTGCGTCTGCGGGCGGCTCACGATGCTGCTTTGCGGACCAACTGGAAGCGGCAAAACGACAATGAGCAAGACTTTGATCAACGCTATACCCCCGCATGAGAGGTTGATCAGCATCGAGGACACGCTCGAACTTGCAATCCCGCACGAGAACCATGTCCGCTTACTCTATCCAAAGGACCGGGCAGGCGCAGGTACAGTGACGGCCGAGCAACTGTTGCAAGCCAGCTTGCGCATGCGCCCTGATCGAATATTGCTTGGCGAGATGCGCGATGATGCCGCTTGGGCCTACCTTAGTGAAGTCGTCTCCGGCCATGCAGGATCGATATCAACGATTCATGGGGCTGATCCGGTCCAAGGTTTCAAAAAGCTCTTTTCACTCGTCAAGAGCAGCGCGCAAGGAGCCGCTGTGGAAGACCGCACGCTTCTTGACATGCTGTCGGCTGCCATTGACGTCATCGTACCGTTCCGTACCCAAGGCGACGTGTATGAGGTGGGAGAGGTATGGCTCGCCGCCGATGCCCGGCGACGGGGAGAGACCGTAGCCGACCTTCTCAATAAGCACTAAGGAAACGTCTCGGGATCGATAAGTCGGTGATGTGACGCGTCATTGTTCTGCTCCAATGCCCTTTTGACGGTCTTCTCGGATTGCTTGGGTAGCCCGATCGAGTCGGCGGGATCATGCCATCATCATTGTACGAACCGCATGCTGCATTGTCCGGGACGAAACCGGCTTCGCTAGCCAAAGGACGAAGGCCTGATTGGCAGATGTGACCGGCATGGGGTCGATTTCGCCCACGACTATGACAGGCACCGTCATCAGGGTGGGGCATACGGATTCGGCCTGTCCTCGCTCCAGGAAAGGCATTTTACCCAAGATCAGCAGGTCGGCTGCCTTCCCGCTCTCGGTCCAGCCGCAAAGACTTTCGAAGGTCGCGAAGCCGACGGGCTTATAACCCAGCGCGGCGATCTTGTCCTTGTAGATCTCCAACTCTGCTGGATCGGGCTCCACGACTGCAATGATTTCTCCGTTGCCAAGTGACCCGTCGTATGGACCGAAAGCGATGTCAGCGCTGACTGGCTTCTCCTCGCAGGCCGGTAAGTAGATGTCAAACCGCGTCCCTTGGCCAACAGCCGAGGTGACGTCAAGGCATCCTCCGAGCGCGCTCACGTGCCTGTCAACCGCAGCAAGACCCAGCCCGGTCCCGCCGACGAGAGAGCGCGTGGTAAAGAAGGGCTCAAAGACATGCGGAAGTATCGAACTTGCGATTCCTGGGCCATCGTCGCTGATGGAGAGGAGAACGTAATCTCCAGGTCTCAAGGTGCCCTGAGCCAGCGGCTTGATTTGGCACACCTGAGCGCGGGAAACGCTAACCTCGACACGGCCCTCGTTCAAGACAGCCTCCGACGCGTTCTTGCACAGATTCATGAGGATCTGCTGCATCTCGGTTGGGCTGCCCTCGACCATCGTTTGCCACTTGTTGATCTTGAAGTTCAACTGAACATCCGCACGAACTGTAACCCGCAGCAATGACGCGAGATCCATGACAATTTCGGAGACGTTGAAAGGCACTGCAACGCGCTTTCGGTTTCGGCTGAGCGACAAGATCTGGTCAACGATCAGCTTGGCTCGGTGTCCAGCTAAGATGATTTGGTCGATGTGGTTCCGAATTCTGGAGGGGCGACGCACCAGACCTTGGGCAATTTCTGAATATCCGATTATCGCGCCTAAAATATTGTTGAACTCATGTGTGGCGCCGCTTGCGATCGTGCCGACGGTCCTCAGCCTTTCCACATGCTCCCATCGACTCACCAGAAGGTCGCGTTCGGTATTTACACGTTGCATTTCAAGATGGTTGCTCAAACGCACAATGGCACTGGCAAGAACCCGCAGGTCGTCTGCTGAGGGGAGTGAGCGATCTCGTTCAAAAACAAGGATGCAAACCACAGCCTGCTGATCGGAGGCCCTGCAAGCAACAATTTGACAAACACCGGAAGTACCTAGGGCGGTCCGAACCATTTCCGCCGCCGAAACGACGCGAAACACTGGTCGTCCGGCACGGACAAGTGAAACGACTTCCTCAATAAGCGCCACGTTCCAGACGGGTATGCCCGTGTTCGCCACAAAGCACTCAGTCTGCCTGCTGAGACTCGGATCCACCAGAGCAAGCGCGCATTGATGCGCATCGAAAACGCGTTGCATGACTCTAAGCGCTGCTTCGGTGGAAAAGCGCGCCGCGGCGTTCTTTGCTTTGCTATCGTTAAAGCGAGATTCGATCTCACGCATTGCCTCTTCAAGCTGCAACCGCCTTTTCAGCCGGTTCATCCGCAGATGCTGCCTGGAGGAACGAATGATCGCAAACAAGCAGAGGCATATGGACAGCAAGCCAAAGGAAAATCGCGTACGCTGCGCTTGCGCGCTGGCCAAGTTGTAGCCTTTCAGATGCTCTCGCTCCAGTTCGGCGGCCCTGGAGGACGTGTCGAGGGATGCGATCTGATTGGCAGCTTGGTCCAACCTCCATAAACAAGACAGGAGACTGCGGAAAATGCCCAAAGCATCCGCGGCAGCCCGGGCCTGGCTCGGAGCAAATCGGTCGGGAGGCTGATCCATCTGTGATGCAAGGGTGAGCCCCGGTTCGGCCGAAAACGCGATCAGCTTAGACAGTGCAACCCTGCGCGACGATGCCCCCCCAAGGCGACCAAGCGAGCGAGCAAGATCTGCAAGAAAGTTTTGCACAAGCTGATCTTGCTTGACCAAGGCTGAGACGGCAGCCTCTTTGTTTTCGATCGACTTTATGAGCTGCGCGCGCAATCTGGATTGCCCGGAGCTCTCATCGGGCGAGACCTCGGGAGGGCGTTGGAAGTTTTCACGATTCCTTTGCAATGCCTGTCCGGTAGAAGAAACCGACCGGGAGTCCAAGACCATATCCGTCCGGGCGCGAGCGACGTCGCGCCGGAGTAATGCATCGTTGATCTGAATCGTTCGCAGTTGACTTAGGATCGCGTCGTTGATCTGCGGAGGCTGCCCCTGCGTCCCGACCAAGAGCGCAGTCGAGGCGGCTAGGGCGATTACAATTGCTTTGTCGGAACTGAGCCGTGTTTCCCAAGGAAACGGCGTTTGATGCGCGGTGCACGCCTTGCGAAGGTCCAACCCGCAGTCCAGCTCGCCACGGATTCGGTAGGCGGCCGGATGCTGCTGGAATAAGAAAGCCACGCCTACCTCTCCCCTTATGAGGACGGTTCAACACCGTTGCCAAACTTGGTTTTGAGCCGCTTCCAGAACGGGAATGAGCGTCCAAAGGACCCCCGCGATGCGGAGCACATCGTTGCGGTCTTGGAAGCAGATGAATACAACGCGCAGGCGGTGCTTCGCCCCTTCGCGGCTTCAGGGGCCCTCAGCTGAGGCCCAGGATGAAGCGCCGATTGGGTGAACGGATAGGGCGCGCGTTCCGGGGATATAGCGAGGTAAATCGCTCCATGTCTGCTGGGTCGACCTCAACCGGTTCCGTCGCCACCATCCAGTCGACGTTTTCCGTGCATGGTGGTGATGTCAAGGATCCTTCATATGTCCAGTAGCCAAGCGAAGCCGGCAGAAGCCCGTTCGGGTCAACATTGTCGACCGCTGCCTCTTCGCCCGACGTTGCTGGAAATGCTGCAGCAAGCCTGGCAAAACTGGCATTTGTCGCGCCTGGCGTCAGAAACACGCCCAGCACACCCAGAGTATCGCTGTTGCGGTCCTTATGGACAAAATGCGCTTCCATCGGGAAAGTCTTGCCTGCGACGTGGTGCTCGCTTGGCGCATGGAAGTGGAACTGTAGCAGCTCATAGACACGATCCCCCCGAGTGAGCGTGCTGCCTTGCGGCAGGTTCGTTTGAATGGTGTGGCCGTTGTTAATCATCCTGCCGCCACCCCTGTGCCAGCCTATGGCGATGTGGGGTATATCCGCTTTGACCGCGCCCTTGATATCGACCGGCGATTGCTGCATGCCCGCCGAGCAGACCAAATTCGTCTTGTCCAGCTGCCCCCATTGTTCGGGTCCGACCGGGCCTGCATATCCCCATTCGGTGCTGGCCGCCCGCGCGGCTTCAGCGCAAATAGGACACGCACCCAGCGCAATGAACCCCTTGATCAGATTACGACGGTGCATATTGGCTTGGCTCCTCTCAACACTTCAATTTAGCGCTGGCCGAGAAACTGCGGTCGAGGTTGTGGGCGACGTCCTCGCAATTTGCAGCCGAACAGTTCGGTCCGCCGCCATCGCTGCTTCGGGTTGACCGACAAAGGACAGTCCCGCGGCCGTGCTCGCCACCACATACGGTGTGCAGTGATTTTCACCCGGCAGATGGTCCCAGCTACTTGGCCGAAGCCATAGTCTCCACGACGGCCGATTGCCGTTGCGTCGCAGATCAGATGGTCGCCCCCACCGAAGATCGCCTCGGCACCCTGGCCGCACTGGGCAAGCGATTCCATGCAACGACTCCGATGGCGCCCACCACGCCAAGTGACGCTTCATATTCATCATTGGACAGCCAGAAAAATCGATTGCTTCGATATGAACATCCACGACATGGATGCATTGATGCCCAGTTTGCGGTGCTGCTGGGGCACCGGTTGACATCGGAGTGTCCGCCATATCTCGGCGAATGCGACATCAGGACCCCGAGGCTTGCGCCCCTCTGGGCGGTCCGCTGCGTGGTCGGCCATGTTCATGGGCAACTCAGGTTCTTGGTGAACTGTACTGATGTTGCAAAGACGCCCGCCGAAAGCTGATCCTGAACCACTGAGGAAACTTGACGAGTGCCTGGAGGGAACGTCCAGCTGTCTACCGTTCTTGCCGTGCCGGCGAAGCTCGAGATATCGAGCAGTCCATCGTAATGGGGGTAGCACAACCGGGATTCATATGGGCCGAAAGATGTCCCGGACCAGCTGTTGAGTGGCATTACTGAGCGCTCGGTGGGAGCCTCGCTGAGCAGGCTATGCAGTCCAGCAAGGAATTCCGGGCATGATCTTCCGGGACGACGTCTTGAACATCGCAAGGCCGGACACCGAGGTCACCACTCGGACCCCCGACATTCAGATTCTAGAACGAGCTTTGGAATCGCAGTACGCCGCCGAGGCTGTCCGCTTTGCCGTGTGTCGGATTCATGCCGGAACGGCCGACGGCAGTGAGATT
Source organism: Mesorhizobium sp. WSM4823 (assembly GCF_055811195.1). Lineage (NCBI taxonomy): Bacteria > Pseudomonadati > Pseudomonadota > Alphaproteobacteria > Hyphomicrobiales > Phyllobacteriaceae > Mesorhizobium > Mesorhizobium sp. WSM4823. The sequence goes on along the minus strand of NZ_JBVVQL010000030.1, from coordinate 1,053 downwards.
GGCGTAGTGGGCATAGTCGACTTCGGCTGTGACTATGAAACCTGGAATGGCCATATAGGCGACGTTTGCAGCCAGTCCGGAGTTCCTGAGCTGATCACCAGAGAGCTGGAGGTTCAACGACGTTTTCTCGTCGAGCGTGTAAGTGGCACCCATCCACAAAGCCCAGTCGCCGCTCCAATTCTTGTAGAAGTTGCGACCATGAGCGGCGACTGCCTTGGTTGGGTCGTCGTTGAGATTGCCAACGGAGCCGTAGCCGAACATACCGAATAGCGACACGTCATCTGTGACATTGACGTCGATGCGGACCTTGCCGGCCAAAGCGTCGTAATTGCTGTCACGAGCGATGACGCCGGTGATTGCGCCCCCGGCCTGCGTCTGTCTCACGCCTAGGACGACGTGGGGAACATGGCTGTCGAGAGAACCGACCTCACCCGCCCCTTGTTCAAGTGAAACCAGAGCTGAAAAGCCATTGGCGAAATCCAAATAGTACTGAGCCACGTTGGTATCGAAGTCGCCATACGGAACAAGTGCGTTATTGAGGATGTTCCCGGCGTATCCGATAAATGTGTCGAAGGCCGATTCGTCCTTCCCGACTCGGAGACCACCAAGCTGGATCCAGGCGGAAGCCAACTTGGCGCCACTGTTGAAGGCTTGGTTCTGAGCACTGTCCGGACCCGGATAAGGGTTGCGGTTGCCGAAGTTCAGGCGGCTTTCAGTATAGGTCTTCAGTGGTCCGATTTCGATTTCCTGGCGCGTCCAAGTCTTGAACGTGAAACGCGTGTTGTTTCGCCAACTGCCCTGAGCCTCCCCGGTTCTCGCACTGGATGTTCTTACCCCCTCATGCGAACGGACATCGCCGATGCCGACGTCGTATCGAATGTAGCCGCCGATGCGCAGGCAGGTGTCGGTGTTGGGGACATGGAAGTAGCCGGGACCGTAGACGTCGCAGATGTGGACATGTTCGGTCCGGTCCGACGCGGAGATTTCGTCCGCCGCGCGAGCCCCCGAAACGGAGGTCAGGGCCGCAACCGAGCCGAGAAGAAGGCTGCTCAC
>NZ_JBVVQL010000029.1:9862-20897 GCF_055811195.1 Mesorhizobium sp. WSM4823 | reverse complement strand
AGAGAAGCTGCGCTTCGCCATCCGTGAAGGCGGCCGCACCGTCGGTGCCGGCATCGTCGTCACCATCAAAGAGTAATCGACACCGGCATCTGCCGGCCAGATCGAAAAGCAAAAGGGCAGTCCTCGGGCTGCCCTTTTTGCTTTTGGGGGCACCTGCGACATGCGCCTGCGCAGTCGTTCCAAAACCTGTTGCAAGCCTTCAAACCTCAACTAGTATAGGTTGCATCGCGGGGGCTTGCCCAAATGGTTCCGTGGCACCGTTTGAATGGCCGGACATGGTGGACTCTGGGGCTAATCTGCCTGGCGTCGTTCCTTGTCATGGGGCACGCTGCCTTCGCGGCGAATACAAAAAAGTCCGCGCCGGATCTTGGCCCGGCGATGCGGTTTGTCGTCGTCCGCAGCAGCGCGCCTGGTTGCGAACCGACCTGCCCGGAATGGATATCGGCCGAAGGCTCGATAGAAGCCGGCACGCCGGCCCTGTTCAAGCGCACACTCAAGGGGCTCGGCGGTCGAAAACTGCCTGTCGTCATGAACTCTCCCGGCGGCAACGTCGAAGCAGCGCTGGCGCTGGGCCGCCTGATCCGCAAAAACAAGCTCGATGTCGCGGTCGGCAAAACCCGGTTCATCGGCTGCCAGCCCGGTGTGAAGAACTGCAACGAAAACGACGGCAAGGGCGCCCGTTATTTCGGCAGTCCGTATGCCGGCGGTGCCATCTGCAATTCTGCTTGTCCGCTGATGTTTGCCGGCGGCATTAGGCGCGTGGTCGGGCAATGGGCCTATCTCGGCGTTCATCAGATCACCACGACCTATATCAGGACGAAATTGCAGTACCGGACCACCTATCGCGTGGTGAGGGGCAAGAAGAAGATCCTCAGCAAGAAGATCGTCGGCCGCAAGAACGCCGGCAGCTACAAGACCTACGAGATGAGCAAGCCGGTGGAGAAAAGACTGGCGGCCTATCTAAAGGAAATGGGCGTCGGCCAAGGCGTGCTCGAGACGATGAAGAGCACACCGGCCAGCAGCATCCAGCAACTGGCTCCCTACGACATGTTGCAGACGAAGCTCGTCACCAGCCTGGATGCCGTCGATCTGCTGACCGCCGCGACCCTGTGCAACACCGATCCCGCGGCCGCGAACTGCAGGGAAATAGCGGCGCCCGCTGGCGAGGTGGTGGCATACGCCAAGCCCGCTCCCGCCGCGTCGGTCGAACGCGAAACCGTGCAGCGGACCGGTATTGGCGATATGCGTTTCGTTCTGGTTCGAGGCAGGAGTTCTCTCTGCGATCCCAATTGTCCCGAATGGATCTCTGCGGAAGGCACGATCAGCGCCCAAACGCCGCAACGGCTGCGCCAACTGCTTGAGACGATGGGCGATCGGCGACTGCCCGTAGTGATCAACTCACCGGGAGGTGACGTGCTCGGCGCTCTCGCCACCGGAAGGTTGATCCGGGAACGCAAGCTCGACGTGGCGGTCGCGCGGACGGACTTCATTGGATGTGAGCCGGACAAGGCGTATTGCACCGCCGAAGATGGCATCTATGTCGGGCTGACGATCGATGCGAGCGGCGAATGTGGCGCAGCCTGTCCGATCATGCTCGCCGGCGGTGTCAGGCGCCTTGTCGGCCCCCGTGCGCAGTTGACGGTGCATTCGATTGGGTTGGAGCAGACCGTCAAAACCTATCTCAAGGACATGGCAGTCGAACCCGGTCTGCTGGCGGTCATGCAGTCGATACCGGCTTCTCGCCATCGGCAGCTCGAACCCGAAATGATGTTGAAAGTCGGGCTGACGACCGGGCTTGAATCGGTCGATGAATTTACCGGCCCGACCATCTGCAAATCGGAGCCAATGCCGGAGAATTGCCGCGTGGTTTCGACGTCCGAGGTTCAGGCCGAAGTGCCGGTCAAGTTGTAAGGCGCAGGCTCGGCAGCCGGCCCAAGCTGGCCATCGAGGCAGGTTGAGCGACGTTGGATAGTTCCGCTATCGTCCGAAGCAGTGACAGTCCGGCCAGTCGAGGATCGAGAATGAGCCAGGATACTCCGACACTGTTCGAATGGGCCGGCGGCAGCGAAGCGCTGAATCGCTTGACCCAAACCTTCTACGGCAAGGTGTCTAGGGATTCCATCGTCGGCCCGGTGTTCAAAAACATGTCGCCGAACCATGCCGGTCATGTCGCGGCCTTCATCGGCGAGATCTTTGGGGGACCGAAGACCTACAGCGAAAATCATGGCGGCCACCGCGAGATGGTGATGCACCATCTCGGCAAGCACCTGAGCGAGGAACAGCGCCGCCGCTGGATCAACTGCTCGTGGACGCCGCTGATGACGTCGGGCTGCCGGATGATCCGGAATTTCGCTCGGCTTTCATGGCCTATATCGAGTGGGGTTCGCGGCTGGCCAAGATGAACTCCAACCTTGACGCGACCTGTGATCCCGAGACCGAGCCGATGCCGGCCTGGGGCTGGGGCGTGCCCGGCGGACCGTACAAGCCGCCGCCTTCCGGAAACTGACCAGATCGCAGTGGTCGGCTTGATCGTGAGCAGTCAAAGGATCAAGGGAAATGGCCGGAATAACACTTGGATTTCCGCAGATGAAGGCAGGGCAGTACGCACCCTCTTTACAGCGCGCGCGGAAGCTTTTAGGAAGCGCCTGCTGCGCCGACATGCGCAGGATACGGGCATAGCTCAGTTGGTAGAGCGGCGGTCTCCAAAACCGCAGGTCGTAGGTTCGAGCCCTGCTGCCCGTGCCATTTTTCGAAATGGCCAATTCATGAAAATTGTCTGGTCTTCCAAGCATTGGCCGTTTGAAAATCCGCCGGTGGCTTGCCATATAGGCTGTCTTGAGGCATAAGGGGCCATAGCCGGGACGGGACGACTGGATGGTTCCGAGGCGGCGTTTGGTCATAAAGCGGACACTTGCCACTTGCGTGGATCAAGAATCGGTTTTATGTAGACGAAACAGACACGCGACGCGTGGAGCTGGGAAGCCGGCTTTACGCGTCCGATTTGCATGGGCGAAATGATTGCGCTGATTCGGCGCGAACACAGGCTCAGGCGGCACATCCCGGCCAGCGGGATCATCCAGGAGATCCGGTCAACGGGTCTCGAAGACAGGCGGCACATGGCTTCGAAAACCACAAATCCTTTCGTCTTTCTCCAGCAGGTTCGCTCGGAGACCGCCAAGGTGACTTGGCCGTCGCGGCGCGAAACGATGATTTCGACGGTGATGGTCCTGGCGTTCGCTGTGATCGCGATGATCTTTTTCTTTACCGCCGATCAGCTCATGGGCCTCGCGGTCGAGCAGATTCTGGGCATCGGACGCTAAGTCCGGCGATTACGGAGAAGTCTTGAAATGACTGCGCGGTGGTACATCGTCCACGCCTATTCGAACTTTGAAAAAAAGGTCGCCGAGGACATCGAGAACAAGGCCAAGCAGAAAGGCCTGTCCGCTGACATCGAGCAGATCGTCGTGCCGACCGAGAAGGTCGTCGAGATCCGCCGCGGTCGCAAGGTCGATGCCGAGCGCAAGTTCTTCCCGGGCTACGTGCTCCTGAAGGCCAACCTGACCGACGCGGTGTTCTCACTCGTGAAGAACACGCCGAAGGTCACCGGCTTCCTGGGTGATTCGAAGCCGGTGCCGATCACCGAGGCCGAAGCCCAGCGCATCCTGAACCAGGTGCAGGAAGGCGTCGAGCGGCCGAAGCCGTCGGTCACTTTCGAGATCGGCGAGGCGATCCGCGTCTCGGACGGTCCGTTCGCGTCGTTCAACGGTTTCGTCCAGGAAGTGGACGAGGAGCGGGCGCGGCTCAAGGTGGAAGTTTCGATCTTCGGGCGCGCCGTGCCGGTCGATCTCGAATTCGGACAGGTCGAAAAGGGCTGATCCGAAATCCTCGTCGCCCATTCGGTGACGAGGGGAGGCGGCGCGGAGATCGCGCGGCCAAAACGGGTGGAAGGCGAATGCGGCTTTGGCCGGCCGCAGGAACCGCACCACCAGACTGCAACCGCCGGTGTTGCCCCGATGTGGGGCCGGCATGAGATAAAGGCAGGAAAGAGATGGCTAAGAAAATTGCAGGCCAGCTCAAGCTCCAGGTTTCCGCAGGCTCGGCGACACCGTCGCCCCCTATCGGACCGGCGCTTGGTCAGCGCGGCATAAACATCATGGAGTTCTGCAAGGCGTTCAACGCACAGACCCAAGAAATGGAAAAGGGATCGCCGATTCCGGTCGTGATCACCTACTACCAGGACAAGTCGTTCACCTTCGTCATGAAGACGCCGCCGGTGAGCTACTTCCTGAAGAAGGCCGCGAACCTGAAGTCGGGCTCGAAGGAGCCGGGCAAGGTCAAGGCCGGAACGATCGGCCGCGACAAGGTGCGCGCCATCGCCGAGCAGAAGATGAAAGATCTGAACGCAACCGATATCGAGGGGGCCATGCGCATGGTCGAGGGCTCCGCCCGCTCGATGGGCCTGGAAGTGGTGGGCTGAGATCATGGCAAAGATTGCAAAGCGTGTATCGAAGACCCGCGAAGGCATCGATCCCAACAAGGCCTATGCCTTGGGTGAGGCCCTGAAGCTGCTCAAGGACCGGTCGTCGGTGAAGTTCGACGAAACCGTTGAAGTCGCGATGAACCTGGGTGTCGACCCGCGCCATGCCGACCAGATGGTCCGTGGCGTGGTCAATCTGCCGAACGGTACCGGCCGTACGGTCCGCGTCGCCGTTTTCGCGCGTGGCGACAAGGCCGAGGAAGCCAAGGCGGCCGGCGCTGATATCGTTGGCGCCGAGGATCTGGTCGACATCGTCCAGAAGGGCACGATCGACTTCGATCGCTGCATCGCCACGCCGGACATGATGCCGCTGGTCGGCCGTCTGGGCAAGGTGCTCGGCCCGCGCGGCATGATGCCGAACCCGAAGGTCGGCACCGTCACCACTGACGTCACCGCCGCCGTCAAGGCGTCGAAGGGCGGCGCCGTCGAGTTCCGCGTCGAGAAGGCCGGCATCGTGCATGGCGGCGTCGGCAAGATCTCGTTCGACGTCAAGGCGCTGGAAGAGAACGTCCGCGCCTTCGCCGACGCGGTGAACAAGGCGAAGCCGGCTGGCGCCAAGGGCAACTACGTCAAGAAGGTGTCGGTCACCTCGACGATGGGCCCGGGCCTCAAGCTCGACGTCTCGACGCTGGCAGCGTCCTGATACGAACGATTTGGATCGGCCGCTAAAGGACCGATCCGCAAGCAGAATTCCGGGCCTCCGATTATCTCGGCGGCCCGGTATCGGAAGTCGAAAGGCTTCCGGACATCCTGTCCGAGATTGCGGGCGGCCCCAAGCCTTTAGTTCAAGGGGGCCTTAATTCATGTGGGCCTGCATGAGACGGGTGAAGACCGGACAACGGAGCGACTGCTCCAATGAAAGGTTCGAACCGTGTTTGCCTTTTGTCTGCGCACCATTCGGCTTGCCGGCTGGTGTGGCGAAAGGGGGCAGGATCCTCGAGCGTCGTTCGGGAGATCCGTTACTGGATGGCCCGGCCGGCAAAAGGCAACCCGACGCCTGTCCTCGTAAGGGCAGGGGTCAACTGGAGATAGGCAGTGGACAGAGCGGAAAAACGCGAACTCGTCACGGGCCTGAATGAAGCGTTTTCGGGCGCTGGTTCAGTCGTCGTGGCCCACTACGCCGGTATCACCGTCGCGCAAATGAACGACCTCAGGTCGAAAATGCGCGTCGCCGGTGGCACCGTCAAAGTCGCGAAGAACCGTCTCGCCAAAATCGCTCTTCAGGGCACGGACTCCGCATCGATCATCGACCTGTTCAAGGGACAGACGCTGATCGCCTATTCGGAGGATCCGATTGCGGCGCCGAAGGTCGCGTCCGATTTCGCCAAGGGAAATGACAAGCTCGTCATTCTCGGCGGCGCAATGGGCACCACCTCGCTCAACGCCGACGGTGTGAAGGCACTCGCCACACTTCCGTCGCTCGATGAGCTGCGCGGCAGGCTGGTTGGCATGATCGCCACGCCGGCAACCCGGATCGCCCAGATCGTCAATGCACCTGCGGCTTCGGTCGCGCGTGTCATCGGCGCTTACGCCCGGAAGGACGAGGCGGCATGAGGCCGTTCCTCGCTATCACAAACACACGTTCGAACCTTATGAAGGAATATTGCAATGGCTGATCTGGCAAAGATCGTAGACGACCTTTCGAAGCTGACCGTCCTCGAGGCGGCCGAGCTGTCGAAGCTTCTGGAAGAAAAGTGGGGCGTTTCCGCAGCTGCTCCGGTGGCGGTTGCCGCCGCTGGCGGTGCTGCGGCCGCAGCTGCTCCGGTCGAGGAAAAGACGGAATTCGACGTCGTCCTCACCGAGGCGGGCGCTCAGAAGATCAACGTCATCAAGGAAGTTCGCGCCATCACCGGTCTTGGCCTCAAGGAAGCCAAGGACCTGGTCGAGGCGGCTCCGAAGCCGGTCAAGGAAGCTGTTTCCAAGGCCGACGCGGACAAGTTCAAGGCCCAGCTGGAAGCAGCCGGCGCCAAGGTCGAACTGAAGTAAGCGTTTGATATTGGCGGGCGGCTTCGCGCCGTCCGCCACTCCCTTCGCGCCAAGGGAGGCTGCGTAACGCGAAGAGTACGAAAACCTCTTTCCTGAGGGCCGTAAACCGGCCTTCAGGAAACGGGTTTTCTCCCGTTTTGGCCAGCCACCGACAGGTGGCAGGTGAACAAATTAGGGGCCGCCGCCGAGGTGGCCGAGAATGCAAGGCGAGCCGCGGCGAGGTTCGCCCCGAGTTTAGAGCTAAGGAGCGACGATGGCCCAGACACAGACTTTCAATGGCCGCAGACGCGTACGCAAATTCTTCGGAAAGATCCCGGAAGTTGCGGAGATGCCGAACCTGATCGAGGTTCAGAAGGCATCCTATGACCAGTTCCTGATGGTGGAGGAGCCCAAGGGCGGGCGTCCTGACGAGGGACTGCAGGCGGTTTTCAGGTCGGTCTTCCCGATCTCCGACTTTTCCGGCTCCTCGATGCTGGAATTCGTGAAGTACGAGTTCGAAGGACCGAAATTCGACGTTGACGAATGCCGTCAGCGCGACCTGACCTATGCCGCGCCACTCAAGGTGACGCTGCGCCTCATCGTGTTCGATATTGACGAGGATACCGGCGCCAAGTCGATCAAGGACATCAAGGAGCAGGACGTCTATATGGGCGACATGCCGCTCATGACCTTGAACGGCACCTTCATCGTCAACGGCACCGAGCGCGTCATTGTCTCGCAGATGCACCGTTCGCCGGGCGTCTTCTTCGACCATGACAAGGGCAAGTCGCATTCGTCGGGCAAGCTGCTGTTTGCCGCGCGCGTCATCCCCTATCGCGGCTCGTGGCTCGACATCGAGTTCGACTCGAAGGACGTCGTGCACGCCCGCATCGACCGCCGCCGCAAGATTCCGGTGACATCGCTGCTGATGGCGCTCGGCATGGACGGCGAGGAGATCCTGTCGACCTTCTACAACAAGATCACCTACAAGCGCGCCGGTGATCATTGGCGCATCCCGTTCAACGTCGAGCGTTTCCGCGGCCTTAAGGCCGTTGGCGACCTGGTCGACGCCGACACCGGCGAAGTCGTCGTCGAGGCCGGCAAGAAGATCACCGCACGCCAGGCCAGGGCGCTTGGCGAAAAGGGTCTCAAGGCGATCAAGGCGACCGACGAGGATCTGCTCGGCAACTACCTCGCCGAGGACATCGTCAACTATGCGACCGGCGAGATTTTCCTCGAAGCCGGCGACGAGATCGACGAAAAGACGCTGAAGGTGCTTCTCAGCGCCGGCGATGACGAGATCAAGGTTCTCGACATCGATCACGTCAATGTCGGCGCCTATATCCGCAACACGCTCAACGTCGACAAGAACGAGAGCCGCCAGGACGCGCTGTTCGACATCTACCGCGTCATGCGCCCCGGCGAGCCGCCGACGCTCGAAACCGCTGAAGCCATGTTCAACTCGCTGTTCTTCGACAGCGAGCGCTATGATTTGTCGGCCGTCGGCCGCGTCAAGATGAACATGCGCCTCGAGCTCAAGGCCGAGGACACCGTGCGCGTGCTGCGCAAGGACGACATCCTGGCAGTGGTCAAGACGCTGGTCGAACTGCGCGACGGCAAGGGCGAGATCGACGACATCGACAATCTCGGCAATCGCCGCGTGCGCTCGGTCGGCGAGCTGATGGAGAACCAGTACCGCGTCGGCCTGCTGCGCATGGAGCGCGCGATCAAGGAACGCATGTCCTCGATCGAGATCGACACGGTGATGCCGCAGGATCTGATCAACGCGAAGCCGGCGGCTGCCGCCGTGCGCGAGTTCTTCGGCTCCTCGCAGCTGTCGCAGTTCATGGACCAGACCAACCCGCTGTCGGAGATCACCCACAAGCGTCGTCTCTCGGCGCTTGGACCAGGTGGTCTGACCCGCGAGCGCGCCGGCTTCGAGGTGCGCGACGTGCACCCGACGCATTACGGCCGCATCTGCCCGATCGAGACGCCGGAAGGGCCGAACATCGGCCTGATCAACTCGCTGGCCACGTTTGCGCGTGTCAACAAGTACGGCTTCATCGAGAGCCCGTACCGCAAGATCGTCAACGGCAAGCTGACCAACGAAGTCGTCTATCTCTCGGCGATGGAAGAGGCCAAGCACCACGTTGCGCAGGCCAATGCCGAGCTCGACAAGAACGGTGGTTTCGTCGACGAATTCGTCATTTGCCGCAACGCCGGCGAAGTGATGATGGCGCCGCGCGAAAACGTCGATCTGATGGACGTCTCGCCGAAGCAGATGGTGTCGGTGGCCGCGGCCCTGATCCCGTTCCTCGAGAACGACGACGCCAACCGCGCGCTGATGGGCTCGAACATGCAACGTCAGGCCGTGCCGCTGGTGCGCGCCGAAGCGCCGTTCGTCGGCACCGGCATGGAGCCGATCGTCGCCCGTGACTCGGGCGCCGCCATCGGCGCCCGCCGCGGCGGCATCGTCGACCAGGTGGACGCAACGCGTATCGTCATCCGCGCCACGGAAGATCTCGACCCCGGCAAGTCGGGCGTCGACATCTACCGGCTGATGAAGTTCCAGCGTTCGAACCAGAACACCTGTATCAACCAGCGTCCGCTGGTGCGTATGGGTGACCGGGTCAATAAGGGCGACATCATCGCCGACGGTCCGTCGACCGAACTCGGCGATCTGGCGCTCGGCCGCAACGTGCTGGTCGCGTTCATGCCGTGGAACGGCTACAACTACGAGGACTCGATCCTCTTGTCTGAGCGCATCGTCGCCGACGACGTCTTCACCTCGATCCACATCGAGGAGTTCGAGGTCATGGCGCGTGACACCAAGCTCGGGCCGGAGGAAATCACGCGCGACATTCCAAACGTTTCGGAAGAAGCGCTGAAGAACCTCGACGAGGCCGGCATCGTCTATATCGGTGCGGAAGTGCAGCCGGGCGACATCCTGGTCGGCAAGATTACGCCGAAGGGCGAAAGCCCGATGACGCCGGAAGAAAAGCTCCTGCGCGCCATCTTCGGCGAAAAGGCATCGGACGTGCGCGACACGTCCATGCGCATGCCGCCCGGAACCTTCGGCACCGTCGTCGAAGTGCGCGTCTTCAACCGCCACGGTGTGGAGAAGGACGAGCGCGCCATGGCGATCGAACGCGAGGAGATCGAACGCCTCGCCAAGGACCGCGACGACGAGCAGGCGATCCTCGACCGCAACGTCTACTCGCGCCTGTCCGACGTTCTCGTCGGCAAGGAAGCGATTGCCGGACCGAAGGGGTTCAAGAAAGGCTCGAAGCTGTCGAAGGACACGCTCGACGAGTATCCGCGTTCGCAGTGGTGGCAGTTTGCGGTGGAGGACGAAAAGCTCCAGAGCGAACTGGAAGCCCTGCGTGGCCAGTACGACGATTCCAAGAAGGCGCTCGAACAGCGCTTCATGGACAAGGTCGAGAAGGTGCAGCGCGGCGACGAGATGCCTCCCGGCGTCATGAAGATGGTCAAGGTCTTCGTGGCCGTGAAGCGCAAGATGCAGCCCGGCGACAAGATGGCCGGCCGGCACGGCAACAAGGGTGTCGTGTCGCGGATCGTTCCGGTCGAGGACATGCCGTTCCTCGAGGACGGCACGCATGCAGATATCGTGCTCAACCCGCTGGGTGTGCCGAGCCGCATGAATGTCGGCCAGATCCTGGAAACGCATCTGGGCTGGGCTTGCGCCGGAATGGGCAAGAAGATCGGCGAGCTGATCGACGCGTACAAGACAGGTGGCGACATCAAGCCGCTGCGCAAGACGCTCGAGAGCTTCATGCCGGCCAACGACCGCAACGAGCCGATCCGCGACTATGACGACGAGAGCGTCGTTCGCCTCAGCGAACAGATGCGCCGCGGCGTCTCCATCGCGACCCCGGTGTTCGACGGCGCACACGAGGCCGACATCAACATCATGCTGGAGCAGGCGGGCCTGCACACCAGCGGTCAGTCGCAGCTCTATGACGGACGCACAGGCGAACCGTTCGATCGCAAAGTGACGATGGGCTATATATATATGCTCAAGCTTCACCATCTTGTGGACGACAAGATCCACGCGCGTTCGATCGGGCCGTACTCGCTCGTTACCCAGCAGCCGCTGGGCGGCAAGGCGCAGTTCGGTGGCCAGCGCTTCGGCGAGATGGAGGTCTGGGCGCTCGAAGCGTACGGCGCCGCCTACACGCTGCAGGAGATGCTGACGGTGAAGTCGGACGACGTTGCCGGCCGCACCAAGGTCTACGAGGCGATCGTCAGAGGCGACGACACATTCGAGGCCGGCATTCCCGAGAGCTTCAACGTTCTCGTCAAGGAAATGCGGTCTCTGGGCCTCAATGTCGAGCTGGAGAACACCAAGCTGGACGAGAGCCCGGTTCGGCTGCCCGACGCGGCCGAGTAAACAAGACGTCCCGCCCCCCCCCCCCCCCCCCGCCCGCCCCCCCGCCGCCCCAAATAGGGTGCCAGGGTTGGGCGCAGAGCCGGGACAATCAAGAATTATTTTTAGGGGGGTGCCGCCCCATA
>NZ_JBVVQL010000029.1:0-9852 GCF_055811195.1 Mesorhizobium sp. WSM4823 | reverse complement strand
CTCCTCCGCCCGCGGGTGGCGGGGCGTGGGGGGGGCGTGCGCGCGTCACAACTAACCCGGGGCGGCGGGGCCCCCCCCCCCCCCCCCCAACGCCGAGCACGATCCCGAAAAGTGGTTACCGGTTTTCGGCCAAGATCATGCTCAAACAAGAAGTTTCTTCGGCCGGTGGCCGACCAAGTCGGCGGGCGTTTGGCTCGCCCTAGATGCAAGGGGTTTTCGAGGACCCCGAAAAGGAGAACGGCATGAACCAAGAGGTCATGAATCTCTTCAATCCCCAGGCGCCTGCGCAGGTGTTCGATTCCATCCGGATCTCGCTCGCCAGCCCTGAGAAGATTCTGTCCTGGTCGTTCGGCGAGATCAAGAAGCCGGAGACCATCAACTACCGCACCTTCAAGCCGGAGCGCGATGGCCTGTTCTGCGCGCGCATTTTCGGCCCGATCAAGGACTATGAGTGCCTGTGCGGTAAGTACAAGCGCATGAAGTACAAGGGCGTCATCTGCGAGAAGTGCGGCGTGGAAGTCACGCTGTCGCGTGTTCGCCGCGAGCGCATGGGCCATATCGAGCTGGCCGCGCCCGTCGCCCATATCTGGTTCCTGAAGTCGCTGCCGTCGCGTATCGGCACGCTGCTCGACATGACGCTGAAGGACATCGAACGCGTCCTCTACTTCGAGAACTACATCGTCACAGAGCCCGGCCTCACCGCGCTGAAGGAGCACCAGCTCCTTAGCGAGGAAGAGTACATGATCGCAGTCGACGAATATGGCGAGGATAGCTTCACCGCCATGATCGGCGCCGAGGCCATCCACGACCTTCTGGCCGGCATGGACCTGGAGAAGATCGCCGGCGACCTGCGTTCGGAACTGGCTTCGACCACGTCCGAGCTGAAGCAGAAGAAGTATCTGAAGCGGCTCAAGGTCGTCGAGAACTTCATGGAGTCCGGCAACCGTCCGGAATGGATGATCATGAAGGTGGTTCCGGTGATCCCGCCGGACCTGCGTCCGCTTGTCCCGCTGGACGGCGGTCGCTTCGCCACGTCCGATCTCAACGATCTCTATCGCCGCGTCATCAACCGCAACAACCGCCTGAAGCGGCTGATCGAGCTGCGTGCGCCCGGCATCATCGTGCGCAATGAAAAGCGCATGCTGCAGGAAGCCGTCGACGCACTGTTCGACAACGGCCGTCGCGGCCGCGTCATCACCGGCGCCAACAAGCGCCCGTTGAAGTCGCTGTCGGACATGCTCAAGGGCAAGCAGGGCCGGTTCCGTCAGAACCTGCTCGGCAAGCGCGTCGACTATTCCGGCCGCTCGGTCATCGTGACCGGTCCGGAGCTCAAGCTGCACCAGTGCGGCCTGCCGAAGAAGATGGCGCTCGAACTGTTCAAGCCCTTCATCTATGCCCGCCTCGACGCCAAGGGTTATTCCTCGACGGTCAAGCAGGCGAAGAAGCTGGTCGAGAAGGAGCGTCCGGAAGTCTGGGATATCCTCGACGAGGTCATCCGCGAGCATCCGGTGCTTCTGAACCGTGCGCCGACGCTGCACCGCCTCGGCATCCAGGCATTCGAGCCGATCCTGATCGAAGGCAAGGCGATCCAGCTTCATCCGCTGGTCTGCACGGCCTTCAATGCCGACTTCGACGGCGATCAGATGGCGGTTCACGTGCCGCTGTCGCTGGAAGCACAGCTCGAAGCCCGCGTGCTGATGATGTCGACCAACAACATCCTGCACCCGGCTTCCGGCGCGCCGATCATCGTGCCGTCGCAGGACATGGTCCTGGGTCTCTACTATCTCTCGATCGTCAACCAGAACGAGCCGGGCGAGGGCATGGTGTTTGCCGACATGGGCGAACTCCAGCACGCGCTCGAGACCAAGGCGGTGACGCTGCATGCCAAGATCAAGGGGCGCTTCCGCTCGGTCGATGCCGAAGGCAATGTCGTGTCGAAGATCTATGACACCACGCCTGGCCGCATGATCATTGGCGAGCTTCTGCCGAAGAACGTCAATGTGCCTTACGAGACCGCCAACCAGGAGATGACCAAGAAGAACATCTCCAAGATGATCGACACCGTCTACCGCCATTGCGGTCAGAAGGAGACGGTCATTTTCTGCGACCGCATCATGGCCCTCGGCTTCAGCCACGCCTGCCGTGCCGGCATTTCGTTCGGCAAGGACGACATGCTGATCCCCGATGCCAAGATCAAGCTGGTGTCCGACACCGAGGCTTTGGCCAAGGAATACGAGCAGCAGTACAATGACGGCCTGATCACGCAGGGCGAGAAGTACAACAAGGTCGTCGACGCCTGGGCCAAGTGCTCGGAAAAGGTCGCCGACGAGATGATGGCCCGCATCAAGGCGGTCGAGTTCGAGGACAATGGCCGTCAAAAGCCGATGAACTCGATCTACATGATGTCGCACTCCGGTGCGCGCGGCTCGCCCACCCAGATGCGCCAGCTTGCCGGCATGCGCGGCCTGATGGCCAAGCCTAGCGGTGAAATCATCGAGACGCCGATCATCTCGAACTTCAAGGAAGGCCTGACCGTGCTCGAGTACTTCAACTCGACCCACGGCGCCCGCAAGGGTCTGGCCGACACCGCCTTGAAGACGGCGAACTCGGGTTACCTCACCCGTCGTCTGGTCGACGTGGCGCAGGACTGCATCGTCAACTCCGTCGACTGCGGCACCGACAAGGGCCTCACCATGCAGCCGATCGTCGATGCCGGCCAGGTCGTCGCTTCCGTCGGCCAGCGCGTTCTCGGCCGCACGTCGCTCGACGACATCACGCATCCGGTCACGGGTGAGGTTCTGGTGAAGGCCGGAACGCTGATGGACGAACGCGATGTCGAGCAGATCGAACAGGCCGGCGTCCAGTCGGTCCGCATCCGCTCGGCGCTGACCTGCGACGTCAGGGTCGGTGTCTGCGCGGTCTGCTACGGACGCGATCTGGCCCGCGGCACCCCGGTCAACCAGGGCGAGGCTGTCGGCGTCATCGCGGCGCAGTCGATCGGCGAGCCGGGCACCCAGCTCACCATGCGTACCTTCCACATGGGCGGTACGGCCCAGGTGGTGGATTCGTCGTTCCTTGAAGCCTCCTATGAGGGCAAGGTCGAGATCCGCAACCGCAACGTGGTGCGCAACTCCGACGGCCAGCAGATGGTCATGGGCCGCAACATGGCGGTGCTGATCCTCGACGAGGCCGGCAAGGAGCGCGCTACGCACCGTGTCACCTATGGTTCGCGCATCTTCGTGGACGATGGCGACAAGGTGAAGCGTGGTCAGCGCATCGCTGAGTGGGATCCCTATACCCGCCCGGTCCTCACCGAGATCGAGGGCAAGGTGTCGTACGAGGATCTGGTCGACGGCATCTCCGTTCAGGAAACGGCCGACGAGTCGACCGGCATCACCAAGCGTGAGGTCATCGACTGGCGCTCGACGCCACGCGGCAACGACCTCAAGCCGGCGATTGCCATCCTGGACGCCAAGGGCAAGGTCGGCAAGCTGTCGAAGGGCGGCGATGCCCGCTTCCTGCTCTCGGTCGAGGCTATTCTTTCGGTCGAGCCGGGTGCACAGGTTCGCCCCGGCGACGTGCTGGCGCGTATTCCGATGGAAAGCGCCAAGACCAAGGACATCACCGGCGGTCTGCCGCGTGTTGCCGAATTGTTCGAGGCACGCCGTCCGAAGGATCACGCCATCATCGCCGAGATCGACGGCACGATCCGTTTCGGCCGCGACTACAAGAACAAGCGCCGCATCATCATCGAACCGCATGATTCGACGCTTGAGCCGGTCGAATACCTGATCCCGAAGGGCAAGCCGTTCCATCTCCAGGACGGCGACGTCATCGAGAAGGGCGACTACATCCTCGACGGCAATCCGGCGCCGCACGACATCCTGGCGATCAAGGGCGTGGAGGCGCTTGCGTCCTACCTCGTCAACGAGATCCAGGAAGTCTACCGCCTGCAGGGCGTGTCGATCAACGACAAGCACATCGAGGTGATCGTTCGCCAGATGCTGCAGAAGGTCGAGATCACTACGCAGGGCGACTCGACCTACATTCCGGGCGACCACGTCGACGTGATCGAGCTGGAAGAGGTCAACGAGCGCCTGGTCGAGGACGGCAAGAAGCCGGCCGAAGGCCAGCCGGTGCTGCTCGGCATCACCAAGGCCTCGTTGCAGACGCCGTCCTTCATCTCGGCCGCCTCCTTCCAGGAGACGACTCGAGTGCTGACCGAAGCGGCGGTTGCCGGCAAGACCGACATGCTGCAGGGGCTGAAGGAAAACGTCATCGTCGGCCGGCTGATCCCGGCCGGCACCGGCGGCACGATGAGCCAGATCCGGCGCATCGCCACCTCGCGCGACGAACTGATCATCGACGAGCGCCGCAAGGCATCGGGCGCCGAAGTCGCCGACCCGATGCTGACCGACATGGTCAACGCCGCGCAGTAAACGCGGCGGTACAGATCTCAGGCAACAAAGCCGCCGGGGCAACCCGGCGGCTTTTTTGTTTGTGTTGAAGTTGGGGACTTGTGGCCGCTGGGGACGGATTGCGAGGAGGCGTCGTCGAGTGTTGCGACTTATCTCGATCGCCCGGCGCCGCCCCTCATTGCCCTGCCGGGCATTTCTCCCCGTAAACGGTGAGAAAAAAGCTGGCCGTACCCTTGGCGCTCTTTCTGCGACGCCGGAGATTGGCGAAATTTTTGGTGACGGCGTCCTTCTCCCCGTTCACGGGAAGAAGATGGCGGCAGCCAGATGAGGGGCGGCGCGACGCTTACAAGATGGTCAGGACCGGAGCGAAGGCCCCCTACAGCTCCGCAGCTTCAGTCGAAAAACGCTTCGACCACATTGCGCTTGCCGAGCATGAAGGCGTCGGCGACATGCTGTAGGGGGGCGAGATCGACATCGGAGACGCCGGCGCGCACGATCTCGGCGAAGTGCCTATAGAGCATCGGATATTCGGCTTCCGGCTCGTCATGAACGACGCGGCCGTCGACCGCGAGTTTTGACCCGCCGCCCGAAAGCACCATTGAGCCCTTGTCCGTCTCCGCCAGGATATCCCAGCTTTGCGGGCCGGTCTGGCGCCAGTCGAGCTCCATCGTCACCGGCAATCCATCAGAAGTACGGAAGGCGATATGTGCGGCGATCGGAGCCGCGCGATTCTCTGGAAAATCGAGATTTGCCGAGGTGATGAACATTGTCGGCAGGATGTGGGTCGCGATCGACAGCGCGTTGATGCCGGGGTCGAAGACGCCGAAGCCGCCTGGTGCCCAGATCCAGTCCTGGTTCGGGTGCCAGCGGCGCACGTCCTCTTTCCAGTTGATGGCTGCCGATTTGATTGTGGCCGAGCCGAGAAACGCACGCGCGGCTTCCACCGCCGGCGCATAACGCGAATGCCAGCTGGCGAACAGCGAGACGCCGTTTGCCGCCGCCAACGCTTTCAGGTCCTCGACCTCGCTGACCGTGGCGCCGGGCGGCTTCTCCAGGAAGACATGTTTTTTCGCTTCGAGCGCTGTCCGCGCGGCGTCGTAGCGAAACTGCGGCGGCATGCAGAGCGATACGGCCTCGAGCTCCGGCACCGCGTCGAGCATCGCCTCGATGGTTGGGAAATTCGGGATGCCGTCCACCTTGCCGTGCCGGCTGGCGGCAGCGGCGAGGCGATAGGCCTGGTCCTTGGCCAGAGCCGGCAGGTGCTGGTCGCGGACGATCTTTCCCACGCCGACGATGCCGAGCTTGATGGGGTTGCTGTTCGAGGACATGGGAAACTCCGCGGATTGGATGCGCTTGGCTGTCAGCAGCGCATGGTTCTTAGCAGAGAACCGATGCCGGGCAAGTCTGGCGGAGGCGGACATGACCGCCCGAGGCGAGGGGCGGTGCCGCCGCCCGTTGCCTCTCTTTCGGACTGGCCCGGTTCAGACTGGCCCTAGTTCAGGCTGGCACCTCGAAGGTGACGATCGACACTTCGCCTTCGAGCGCGCCTTGGTAAGCCGACAAATGCGGCTCTTCGTCGGGCACGCCGTCGAGGTCGCCGATCTGGTCGAGCTCCGCCTCGGCGTAACCTTCGGCCGAGAGCGATTCGAGCGCCCGGCGTACCGCCGAATCGTCGTCGGGCGCGACCAGCATGAGGTGGACGCCTTCCGGCTTGCCACCCTTCCTTTTCCATACCCGGCCGGTGATGATGGTGACCGGGCGCTCATCATTGTCGTTCACGGGCTGATTCCTCCGGGCGAGGGGATTTGCGCTGTTCATGCCTCTTTTTCGCATGAAGCATGGCCGCGCAACAGCCGAGACGCGGTCACTTTCTTCCTTCCTCTTGCAAAATGACGAAAGAAAATTACATGCGCTTTTCGCATGGCTGCCAAGCCTCGGTTACAGCGTAATATTTGGTGCTCCGGGGTTGACGGGCAACAGGCTTGCGAGTAGAAGCCGGCCAGTCAGAACCGATGTGAGGCTCTCCCTTCCGAAGCGACACGCTTTGGAGTTTGCCTCAAACAGGGTTCGTTTTACGAGCGAAAAGACATTTTCCGGCGTGCATGAAGCGGCTTCCGCTTCCTCTGCCATTTGTTCGGGCAAGACCGCGAGGCGCGGTTTGTGGCCCGAATTTGCGTATGGAAATGACGCTTTGAGCGGCCCTGACCGGGCGAGACACGGAATTGAGAGACAAGAGGGTTTAATGCCTACCGTCAACCAGCTGATCCGCAAGCCGCGCATTGCGCCGGTGAAGCGCAACAAGGTCCCGGCCATGCAGCAGAACCCGCAGAAACGGGGCGTCTGCACGCGCGTCTATACAACGACGCCGAAGAAGCCGAACTCGGCGCTGCGCAAGGTGGCCAAGATTCGCCTGACCAATGGTTTTGAAGTGATCGGCTACATCCCCGGCGAAGGCCACAACCTTCAGGAACACTCCGTGGTGATGATCCGCGGCGGTCGCGTCAAGGATCTTCCGGGCGTCCGCTACCATATCATCCGCGGCGTGCTCGACACGCAGGGTGTGAAGAACCGCAAGCAGCGCCGTTCGAAATACGGCGCCAAGCGTCCGAAGTGACCGAAGCGTAGCCAAGGTCATCCCGGACGGCGCCGTGCGACGATCCGGGATCCAGGCCACCACGCAGAATTGAGGCAGAGAAAAAATGTCCCGTCGTCACAGTGCAGAAAAGCGTGAGATCAACCCGGACCCGAAGTTCGGCGATCTGATCGTCACCAAGTTCATGAATGCCGTCATGTATGACGGCAAGAAGTCGGTTGCCGAGACCATCGTCTACGGCGCGCTCGACCAGGTCCAGTCGAAGACCAAGCAGGAGCCGGTCACCGTCTTCCATCAGGCGCTCGACAATGTCGCGCCGCATGTGGAAGTGCGTTCGCGCCGCGTTGGTGGCGCCACCTACCAGGTTCCGGTGGACGTGCGCCCCGAGCGTCGTCAGGCGCTGGCCATTCGCTGGCTGATCGCCGCCGCTCGCAACCGCAACGAGACCACGATGGTCGACCGCCTCTCGGGCGAGCTGATGGACGCGGCCAACAACCGCGGCACCGCCGTCAAGAAGCGTGAAGACACCCACAAGATGGCAGAAGCCAACCGCGCCTTCGCGCACTACCGGTGGTAAAGCGCGAACGAGACTGAAGAGGCACCTCCCATGGCCCGCGAATATAAAATCGAAGACTACCGAAATTTCGGTATCATGGCGCATATCGACGCCGGCAAGACGACGACCACCGAGCGCGTCCTCTACTACACGGGCAAGTCGCACAAGATCGGCGAAGTCCATGACGGCGCTGCCACCATGGACTGGATGGAGCAGGAGCAGGAGCGCGGCATCACCATCACGTCCGCCGCAACCACGACCTTCTGGAAGGGTCGTGACGGCAAGATGCACCGTTTCAACATCATCGATACTCCAGGCCACGTCGACTTCACCATCGAGGTCGAGCGTTCGCTGCGCGTGCTGGACGGCGCCATTGCGCTGCTCGACGCCAATGCCGGTGTGGAGCCGCAGACGGAAACCGTCTGGCGCCAGGCCGACAAATACCGCGTGCCGCGCATGATCTTCTGCAACAAGATGGACAAGATCGGCGCCGATTTTTACCGCTCGGTCGAGATGATCGGTTCGCGCCTCGGCGCGCATGCCGTTGTCATGCAGCTGCCGATCGGTGCCGAGACCGAATTCAAGGGTGTCGTCGACCTCGTCGAGATGAACGCACTGGTCTGGCGTGACGAAACGCTGGGCGCTGCCTGGGACGTCGTCGAGATCCCGGAAGACCTCAAGGCACGTGCGGAAGAATACCGCGAGAAGATGATCGAGGCCGCCGTCGAAATGGACGAGACGGCGCTCGAGAATTACCTCGAAGGCAAGATGCCGAGCAATGACGAGATCCGCGCGCTGATCCGCAAGGGCACCATCGCGGTGAAATTCTACCCGATGTTCTGTGGCTCGGCCTTCAAGAACAAGGGCGTGCAGCCGCTGCTCGACGCCGTCGTCGAATACCTGCCGTCGCCTGCCGACGTTCCGGCCATCAAGGGCGTCGACGCCAAGACCGACGCCGAGATCGAGCGTCACGCCGACGACAGCGAGCCGCTGTCGATGCTCGCCTTCAAGATCATGAACGATCCGTTCGTCGGCTCGCTTACCTTTGCCCGCATCTATTCGGGCAAGCTCAGCAAGGGCATCTCGGTCGACAACACGGTCAAGGGCAAGAAGGAACGCATCGGCCGCATGCTGCAGATGCATGCGAACTCGCGCGCCGACGTCGAAGAGGCTTTCGCCGGCGACATCGTCGCCTTGGCCGGCCTCAAGGACACGACGACGGGCGACACGCTCTGCGATCCGCTGCATCCGGTTATCCTCGAGCGCATGGAATTCCCTGATCCGGTCATCCAGATCGCGATTGAGCCGAAGACCAAGAACGACCAGGAAAAGATGGGCCTTGCGCTGCATCGCCTGGCTGCCGAGGACCCGTCCTTCCGCGTCAAGACCGACGAGGAATCCGGTCAGACGATCATCTCCGGCATGGGCGAGCTTCATCTCGACATCATCGTCGACCGCATGCGTCGCGAGTTCAAGGTCGAGGCCAATGTCGGTGCGCCGCAGGTGGCCTATCGCGAGACGATCACGCGCAGCCAGGAGCAGGACTACACCCATAAGAAGCAGACCGGCGGCACGGGTCAGTTCGCCCGCGTCAAGATCCTGTTCGAGCCAAATCCGGAAAGCAGCGAATTCCTGTTCGAATCCAAGATCGTTGGCGGCGCTGTGCCGAAGGAATACATCCCCGGTGTCGAAAAGGGCATCAACAGCGTCATGACCTCGGGTCCGTTCGCAGGCTTCCCGATGATCGGCGTCAAGGCGACGCTGATCGATGGTGCCTACCACGACGTGGACTCCAGCGTTCTGGCCTTCGAAATCGCCGGCCGTGCCTGCTTCCGTGAAGCGGCGCCCAGGCTTGGCGTGCAGTTGCTCGAGCCGATCATGAAGGTCGAGGTGGTGACGCCGGAAGATTATGTCGGCAGCGTCATCGGCGATCTTAACGGCCGTCGCGGCCAGATCCAGGGCCAGGAGGCCCGTGGCGTGGCGGTGGTGATCAACGCGATGGTGCCGCTCGCCAACATGTTCAAATACGTCGACAATTTGCGCTCGATGAGCCAGGGCCGCGCGGCCTACACGATGCAGTTTGATCACTACGAGCCGGTGCCGACTGCGGTCGCTCAGGAAGTCCAGAAGAAATACGCGTAACCCGAACGGGTTGCAGCGCTAACTTAATTCAAAG
The DNA here is from genome assembly GCF_055811195.1 of Mesorhizobium sp. WSM4823. Classification (NCBI taxonomy): domain Bacteria; kingdom Pseudomonadati; phylum Pseudomonadota; class Alphaproteobacteria; order Hyphomicrobiales; family Phyllobacteriaceae; genus Mesorhizobium; species Mesorhizobium sp. WSM4823. The sequence goes on along the minus strand of NZ_JBVVQL010000029.1, from coordinate 109 downwards.
CCCGCACGGGCGAGCAGGAATGGAGAGATCACATGGCAAAAGGTAAATTCGAGCGTACAAAGCCTCATGTGAACATTGGCACGATTGGGCACGTCGATCATGGCAAGAC
>NZ_JBVVQL010000028.1:0-23653 GCF_055811195.1 Mesorhizobium sp. WSM4823 | reverse complement strand
CCCCCCCCCCCCCCCCCCCCCCCCCCCCCCCCCCCCCCCCCCCCCCCCCCCCCCCCCCCCCCCCCCCCCCCCCCCCGACAGGGAGGATCGACGATGAAGTTCATGTTGACCGGCAGGTCATTGCATCCGCAGGCCGAACCCGTCGCCGACGGGTTCAAGAAGGGCCGGATGAACCGGCGCGAATATCTCGCCACCATGGCGGCACTCGGCGTCAGCGCCGCCGGCGCGCTGGCGCTGGGCGGCCTGGCACCTTCCCCGGTCAGGGCGGAGGAGCCGAAGCGCGGCGGCGTGCTCCGCGTCGCCATGAACGTCAAGGGTTTTAAGGATCCGCGCACCTTCGACGGCGTCGAAATGTCCAACATCGCCCGCCAGTGCAACGAATATCTGGTCCGCTGGAACCGCGATTTCACCTTCGAGCCGTGGCTGCTCGAGAGTTGGGAGACCAGCGACGACGCCCGCGTGCTCACGCTGCACGTCCGCAAGGGCATCACCTGGTCGAATGGCGATACCTTCAACGCCGACGACGTCGTCCACAATCTGACGCGCTGGTGCGATGCCGGCGTCCCCGGTAATTCGGTCGCCGAGCGCATGGGCGCGCTGGTCGATGCCGCCACCAAGAAACCGGTCGACGGTGGCATCGAACGCGTCGACGACTTTACCGTCCGGCTCAATTTGCCGAAGCCCGACATTTCGCTGATTGCCGGCATGACCGACTATCCGGCGCTGATCATGCATCGCAGCTACGATGGCGACGGCGATCCGCTGAAGGCGCTGGCGATCACGTCAGGGCCTTGCGAGCTTGTGGCATGGGACGCCGAAGTCGGCGCAGAAGTCCGCCGCAAGGATAAGCCATGGTGGAAAGGCGACTTCTACCTAGACGGCATCCAATGGGTCGACTACGGCTCCGATCCCAATGCCATGTTCTCGGCTTTTGAATCCGGCGAGATCGACACCAATCACGAAACTGCCGCCGACACGGTCTCGCAGACCGACGCCATGGACCTGAGCAATTCGGAACTCGCCACCGGCTCGACGATCGTTGCGCGCTTCAACGTCGGCAATGCGCCCTATGACGATAACAGGGTGCGGCGGGCCGCCCAGCTAGCGGTCGACAACAGCGCGATCCTGAAGATCGGCATGAATGACCGGGGCAAGCCGGCGGAGAACCACCATGTCGGGCCGATGCACGCCGACTATGCCGACATCGGTCCGGCCGTCCGCAACGTCAACGAAGCCAAGGCCCTGCTTGCCGCAGCCGGCAAGTCCGACCACGAATACGATCTGATATCGGTCGATGTCGACTGGCAGAAGACGACTGGCGACGCCATCGCCGCGCAGATGCGCGACGCCGGGCTGAAGGTAAAACGCACCGTGCTGCCGGCGGCGACATTCTGGAACGACTGGAGCAAATATCCCTTCTCCTGCACCGAATGGCTCGGCCGGCCGCTCGGCGTCCAGGTGCTGGCTCTGGCCTACAGATCAGGTGCTGCCTGGAACGAGAGCGCCTATGCCAATCCCGAGTTCGACGCCTTGCTCGACAAGGCGCTGGCCACGCCTGATGCCAGCGCCCGCAAGGAGATTATGGCCAAGATCGAACAGAATTTGCGCGACTCCGGCATCATCATCCAGCCCTATTGGCGCTCGGTCTACCGGACGTTCCGCAAGGGCGTGCATGGCTGCGAGCAGCACCAGTCGCTGGAGCAGCATTTCGAGAAGGTCTGGCTCGAGGCGTGATCCTTGTCGTCGCCGACAGTGGTTGGCGAAAACTGAAGCGGCATCCAATCTTCCCCGCAGGGGGAGATCGGCAGCTTCTCGACAGTCGCCTCCACACAGTTGATTGCACTGGCTGAGAATCCTTAGCCGGCTACGCCAGCTCTCGAAATCTCCTGTCCAAGCCGCACCGTTTCCCGCACCAGCAGGTCCAGATCCTCGCGCCGGGTCCGGTGGTTGTTGATCGCCACCCTGAGGCAATGCTGGCCATGCACCGTCGTATCCGAGAGAGCCGCGATGCCGTCTTCCTGCAGCCTCAGCATGATCTCGGTGTTGAGCGCCTTCAGCGCTTCGCCAGTCAACTCGTCACCTGCCAGCCCATCACCGCGGTGGCGAAAACAGACGATGTTGATGCTGGTCGGCGCCGTCAGCTCAAGCGTCGGCTCGGCCTCGATCAGCCCAGCGAGCGTGTGGCCCTGGGCGATGTTCTGGTCGATCAGCCGGCCGAACTTTTCGATGCCGTGCTCCTTCAGCGCCATCCACACTTTCAGCGCCCTGAATCCGCGCGACGTCTGAAGCCCGTAGTCGTGCAGCCACTCGCCCGATGCGAGGCCGCGCGGCGTCGATTCCAGAAATTCCGGCGTGAACGCGAACGTATTGCGATGCGCGGAGGCGTCCCTGACCAGGGCGCAGCCGACCTCGAACGGTGCGTGCAGCCATTTGTGCGGGTCGAGCGCGATCGAGTGGGCGCGTTCGATGCCGGCGACACGATGGGCATTTTCCGGTGCGATGGCGATCAGGGCGCCGATGCAGCCGTCGACATGGAACCAGAGATCCTCTTGAGTCGCCAGCCTTGCCAGCGCCTGCAGATCGTCGATCGCGCCGGTATTGACAGTACCCGCCGTGCCGATGACGCAGGCCGGCTTGAAGCCTGCCTTACGGTCTTCCGCGATTGCTTTGCGCAATGCGTCGATGTCGATCCGCAATCCGGCGTCGGTCGGGATGCGCCGCAGCGCCCGATTACCGAGGCCGAGCGCTTCCATTGCCTTGCGGTGGCAGGAATGGAGCTGGTCCGAACCGTAGAAACGCAGCGGCTTGGCGATTGCCGAGACGCCATACTCGCGCACGTCGACGCCAGCCTTGGCATTGCGCGCCACGGTCAGGCCGATGATGTTGGCCATCGAGCCGCCGCTGACCAGCGTCCCGCTGGCGGATTGGGGAAAGCCCAGCATCTGCTTCAGCCAGTCGACGACCTGGCTGTCCATTAGGGCAGCGGCATGATTGCCGCCGCCGAGATTGGAACCCTGGATCGCCGCCAGGAAATCACCGAGCGCCCCGGTGAAATTACTCGACCCCATGTACCACGACCAGAAGCGCGGATGGATGTTGCCCATCGGATAGGCCATCAGCTTCTTGACGACGTCGTCATAGACTTCGGCCAGCGGCGTTGGCGATTGCGGCAGGGACGCGGTGAAGAAGTCCCTCACATCTCCAGGCATCTCCTGCCACACCGGCCGGTCTCTGACATCGCGCAGATAAGCGACGGCATCATCGACGATCCGGTGCGACAGGATCTGCACATCGGCCCAGTCCGAGGGGTCAAGCGTTTCCTCGGTCGTGGTGGAGAATCCAGACGGCGTGTCCATGCAGGTCGCTCCCGATATGCCGCCGTCACGCCGGGAACTGGCAGCCCGGCGTCGACTGCGAAAGCGCAATCTCCTCGGCGTCCATCTCGGCCTCGATGCCGTCGAACAGCGGCGTCGTCATGTAACGTTCGCCGGTGTCGGGCAGCATGCACAGGATGACCGAGCCGGGTGCCGCCTTTTCCGCCACCTGGAGCGCCACAGCGAAGGTGGCGCCGCCGGAAATGCCTGTGAAGATGCCTTCCTTCTGCGCCAGCGCCTTGGCCCATTTCATGCCTTCCGGTCCGGGCACGGGCATCACCTCGTCATAGAGGCTGGCGTCGACCGCCTCCTGCAACACGTTGGGGATGAAATCCGGGGTCCAGCCCTGGATCGGGTGCGGCTCGAAGGCCGGATGGCTGGCAGCCGGCGCGCCACCGGCGCCGCGCTCCTGCGCCTTGCCGCTGCCGATCAGCTGGGCGTTGGCGGGCTCGGCCAGCACGATCCGCGTCTCCGGACGCTCGCGCCGCAGCACGCGCCCAACGCCCACGACAGTGCCGCCGGTGCCATAGCCGGTGACGAAGCAGTCGAGCCGCGATCCGGCGAAGTCGTTGATGATCTCGCGTCCCGTCGTCGCCTCGTGGATCGCCGCATTGGCCTTGGTCTCGAACTGGCGGGCCAGGAACCAGCCATTGGCCTCGGCCAATTCCACCGCCTTCTTGTACATGCCAAAACCTTTCTGGGCGCGCGGCGTCAGCACCACCTTGGCACCCAGCATGCGCATCAGCTTGCGGCGCTCGATGGAGAAACTGTCGGCCATGGTCACCACCAGCGGATAGCCCTTCTGGGCGCAGACCATGGCCAGCCCGATGCCGGTGTTGCCGCTGGTTGCCTCGACGACAGTCTGCCCCGGCTTCAGGGCGCCGCTGCGCTCTCCCTCCTCGATGATGTTGAGCGCCAGCCGGTCCTTCACCGAGGCCGCCGGATTGAAGAATTCGGCCTTAACATAGATCGTCACATGATCGGGGCCGAGATTGTTGATCCTGATCACCGGCGTATCGCCGACCGTGTCGAGAACGCTGTCGAACAGGCGGCCGCGGCCGGCCGTGGTCCTGATTTTCCGTTGCTGCAACATGTCTGCTCTCCTCTTTTTGTTTTTGTCATAAGTTGTCGTCGTCACGAGCCGGTTACAAACCGGCGGCTTGGGCGGCGAGGTTTCGAGACCTTGCCGCGGTAAGGTGCCTGTGCCGGCAATGCCCGCCCGGAAAGGCGGCAATGCCGGCGTCCGGCGCGGAAATTCGTTGCCGGATGCACTCTATCGCTTTCGGTGATAAAGCAGAGGGCGATAGGCCAGCGTGGGAGCAAGCGTGGAAATGCACGTGGAATCCGCTCGATCGGAGCTGGAAGGCGGTAGGGCCGGGCTGTCCGTGCGGCTGCTCGGGCCGCTGACGATCATGCGCGATGGCGCCGCCGTGCAACTGCCGGCATCGCGCAAGCTGCGCGCGCTCTTCGCCTATCTGGCGCTTGCGCCGCACGCCGTGAGCCGCAGCCGCCTGTGCGAGCTCTTCTGGGACGTGCCGAACGATCCGAGAGGCGAGCTTCGCTGGTGCCTGAGCAAGCTCAGGGGCGTTCTCGAGGATCCCGCCAGGATCGAGACGTCGGGCGACACGGTCGCGCTTGATCTCGGCGGCAGTTTCGTCGACGCGATCGATATTGCCTCCGCCGCAGCCAAGGGCGTCGAGACACTCGATCTGGAGCGCCTGCAAGCCTTGTCCGAACTATTCGTTGGCGATTTCCTCGAAGGCTTGGAGATCGACCGCAGCCCGCATTTCATGAGCTGGGTGACCGCGCAGCGCCGCCGCTTCAGCTCATGCCATGCCGCCATTCTGGAGCATCTCGTCAACAATCTCCCGGCGGGCTCGGGAAGCGTGTCTGCTCATATCGAGAAATGGCTTGCGCTGGCGCCCTTCGATGGGCGCGCGCATGTCGCATTGCTGGAAAATCTGGCACGGCGCGGCCAGATCGGCGCGTGCGAGGAGCATCTTGCCGCCGCCGCGCAACTCTTCCAATCCGAGGACCTGGATTTTGCCCCGGTCCGCGACGCCTGGCGGGCGATCAAGGACCGGCCGTCGGTAGCCACGCCATGCGCGCGCTCCGTGGTAAGTTTGGCGCCCCCGATTGCGCTTGCCGAACCCAATACCGCCGCACCGCGCCGGGCCTCGCTTGCGGTGATGCCGTTTTTTGAGGAAGCCGGCGTTGGCCCCCGTGGTGGCCCCTTTCGAGGCGGATTGGCCGACGGCCTCACCCACGACATCATCACCCGCCTGGCCAAGCTCAGGGATTTCTTCGTCATCGCGCGCGGCTCGGTCTTTGCGCTGGCGGAAAAGGACATCGCGCCGGACGATGCCGGCCGGCGGCTGAATGTCGACTATGTCGCCACCGGCGCGGTGCGCAGCCTGCCAGGCCGCGTCATCGTCAGCATCGAACTGGTCGAGGTGCGCACCGCCAGGATCGTCTGGACCGACACGTTCGAGCGCCGGCCCGACGACATCTTTGCCGTGCTGGACGAGATCGGCAACGCCATCGTCTCGTCGATCTCGACCGAGATCGAGACGCTCGAGCGCAACCGCGCCATGCTGAAGGCGCCGAACTCGCTCAATGCCTGGGAGGCCTACCATCGCGGCCTCTGGCACATGTACCGCTTCACCCGCACCGAGAACGAACAGGCCCGGCATTTCTTCGACATTGCCTTGAAGCTCGATCCGACCTTCGCCCGCGCCTATGCCGGCCTGTCTTTCACTCATTGGCAGAATGCTTTCCAGCGCTGGGGCGACCGCGAGCATGAAAGCGCGCTCGCCTTCGAGGCGGCCGGGCAAAGCCTTCTGGTCGACGATCACAATCCCGCCGCGCACTGGGCCATGGGCCGGGCGCTGTGGCTGCGCGGTGAGCAGGACGGCTCCCTCATCGAGCTGGAACGGGCTGTTGACCTCAGCCCTAACTTCGCACTCGGCCATTATGCGCTCTCCTTCGTGCACTCGCAGTCGGGCGACCCGAAATCAGCGATCGGCTCATCCGACCATTCCAGGCATCTCAGCCCCTTCGATCCGCTGCTGTTCGGCATGCTCGGCTCCCGCGCCATGGCGCTCGCCCGGCTCGGCCAGTTCGACGAGGCGGCCGAATGGGCGCTGAAGGCCGCCGCCCGCCCCAACGCCCACGCCATCATCCTGGCCATCGCCGCCCACTGCCTGGCGCTGGCCGGACGGCAGGACGAGGCCCGAAATTTCGCCGCCGCGCTGCGCAAGACGTTGCCAAATTACCGCGCCGACGATTTCATCAACACCTTCCGCTTCGAGCCGGACGCCGAGGCCATGTTCCGGCAAGGGGCGAGAAGGATTGGGCTGGGCTGATCGGCACGAGACGGTGCTTCAGTGGGTGCCGGGTGCCGGTGAAGCCCTCGCACGATTGAGTGCACTTTGCGATTCCAATATGTATCATGTGGGAGCGGCCCCGCCGGGAAGTAAGGCGCGTGCTTGGATATGAGATGAGGGCAGGATGGCAACGAACCCCGGGAATGACGTCGGTAGCGGGGTAAAAATCGCAAAAGAGCGAGAGCGCATCGTCCGTTCTGCGGACAGTGTCGATCGGGTCTACGCGACGATCAAGGAGTTCGCGATCGACTATCGTTTCCGGCCGGGGGAGAAGATCAACGAGGTCGAACTCGCGACGGAACTCGGTGTAAGTCGCACGCCGGTGCGCGCGGCTCTCAACAGATTGCAGCGCGACGGCTTCGTAGCGTCCGTTCCCAACAAGGGATTCTATGCCCGCGAACTCACGCCGGAAGCCGTGCGCGATCTCTATGAACTTCGCGCGGCGATCGAGCGGGCCGCATTCGCCCTGGCTTGTGAGCGGGCATCGGATACCGAGATCCAGGCGACGGTCGACGCATGGACGAAGCATAGCAGCCTGAAGGGTGAAGGGTCGTGGGCGAAGGTTGCCGTTGCCGATGAAAGTTTCCACATGGCCCTGACGCAATTGTCGAAGAATGCGCAGATGGTCAACGCGCTCGAGGGCCTATGTTCGCGGATTCGCTTTTTCCGGCGCATTGATCTGGAGTCCATGCCGCGCCGCAGCCACAGCTACCAGGAGCATGAAGCGCTCATTGATGCCCTGCGCCGTCGCGATGCCGCGGGCGGGGCAGCGCTGGTCGAAAAGCACATCACGCTGAGTTCGGCGCATGCGATGGAGGTGGCGACACGCGGTCTGGCGCGGATCTTCTTTGGGACGGCCGCGTAACAGGACAGCGAGGCAAGCCAAACGCCGCTCTTTGCGAACCCTGGAGCCCTTCTGTCCCGCCGGCGTCTGGCGAAGGCATGGAGCCTCTTGCGGTTTGGAAATTACATTCTAAAGTGTACTCACTTTCTGATTTCCGGAGGCGTCATGCGCATAGTGGTGCTGGGTGGCGGCGTCGTCGGTGTCACGACAGCCTACCAACTGCAAAACGATGGTCACGACGTCGCGCTCATTGAACGCAACAGCGAGGTCGCCGCCGAGACGAGTTGGGGCAATGCCGGAATGATCGCGCCAGGCCATTCCTTTGTCTGGTCGTCTCCCAAGGCGCCGATAACCTTGCTGAAATCGCTGGTGCTCAAGGACCAGGCGCTGCGCTTCAAGTTCTCGGCGGATCCGCGGCTCTATACGTGGTCCTGGTTGTTTCTCATGGAATGCACGGCCGCCAAGGCGCGGCGCAACACGCTGCTCAAGCACCGCCTTGCTGCCTATTCGCAGGCAGTGCTGCGCGAGGTCGTTGCCGACGAGCAAATCGACTACGACCGCAACGATCGCGGCATCGTCTATTTCCACCGCAGCCAGCAGGCGCTCGACAACGGTGTCGAGCATATGAAGTTTTTGCAGTCGGACGGACAAGAGATCGAGGTGCTCGACCGAGATGCAATCGTCGCGCTCGATCCGTCGCTGGCGTCGGCCAAGGACAAGATTGCCGGCGGCATCTATTGCCCGACCGACGAGACCGGCGACCCGGCAAAGTTCACCAGAGCCCTCGCCGCCAAGATTGTCGCCCGGGGTGGCGCCATCCACACAGGCACGACGATCACCGGCATCGAAACATCCGGCGACGCTGTCGCGCAGGTGCTCACCGACAAAGAGCCTTTCAGGGGCGATGCCTATGTGCTCGCGCTTGGGAGTCACAGTCCTGTTCTGGCAAGGAAGATCGGCATTCGGCTGCCGATCTACCCGATCAAGGGCTATTCACTGACGATCCCGATCGGCAATCGTCCGCTGCCGCCGACCATCGCCTCAGTCGACGAGCACAATCTGGTCGCCATCTCGCGCTTCGGCGACCGCATCCGCGTCACCGCAACGGCGGAGTTCGCGGGCTACGACACCAGCCACAAGCCCGCCGACTTCGCCTTCATGAAAGGGGTTACGGAGGAGCTCTACCCCGAAGGGGCCGACTACGGCCGCGCGGAAATGTGGGCGGGCCTGAGGCCGATGACGCCGAACAACCTTCCCGCCTTCGGGCGGCAACGCTTGCGCAATCTCTTCCTCAACACCGGGCATGGCCACATCGGCTGGACCATGTCGCACGGGTCGGCCCGGATCACCGCCGATCTAATCGCCGGCCGGACGCCGGCCATTCCGATGGATGGTCTTTTGAACTGAAAGGGAACGCCATGTCTCTCAACCTTGCCGCCCTTCGGTCTTCCGGACCGGTCGATCTCGGCGTGCTGCCATCGGAACTCGACGGTGGTCTGGCGTCACGGGCGGCGATCGGCCTTGTGGTGTTGGCCACGGATCAGACCCTGGAGCATGAATTCCGCGCACTCGTGCGCCAGCCCGGTGTCGCCTTCTACGAATCCCGCGTCTTCAGCGACAACGACATAACGACCGATACCTTGCGCGCCATCGGTCCCAGGATCGCGCCGGCCGTCGACCTCATCTTGCCGAGCATTCTCCTGGACGTCGTTGCCTTCGGCTGTACCTCGGCAACGATGACGCTCGGCGAAGAGGCGGTTTTCGCGGAGATCAGGAAAGCACGGCCAAATGTCGCCTGCACCACACCCGTCACCGCCGCGCTCGCGGCGTTCAAGGCTCTCGACGTCAAAGGCATCGGCCTGTTGACGCCCTATGCGCCGCAGATCAACGAAAAGCTCGTTGCCTATTTCAGCGGGCGCGGCGTTGACATATCGGCCGTCGCGACCTTCGACCGACGCGACGATCGCGACGCCGCCCGCATCGCAGTCGCATCGATCGAAGCCGCGGCCGAGCAAATGGCTGCCGCGCCGGGGGTGGATGCGATCTTCATATCATGCACCAGCCTGCGCATCGCTGAAGCGGCCGCCGGGCTCGAGCAGCGTATCGGCGTGCCGGTGACGTCCAGCAACCATGCCATGGCCTGGCATTGCCTGCGGCTCGCCGGGATCAATGACGTCGTGCCCGCCGGAAGGCTTTTTGGATTGCCAAGCAACTGACTGGCGATATCGGACGTCGAGGCTATGTTCCGACAAGGCGCCAAGCGCATTGGACTGGGGTGATCCACTCCAGCCCGGGCCTGCTTCAACCGGTCAAGGCAGCGATCCTCACGGCCGACAACAGAACAAAAAGCCCGGCAATCGGCCAGGAAAGTCGCGTTCGTTGCAACTAAATGCCGAGCATCGTCTTGGCTTGGTTGAGCGCGGCCTCTGATCCTGCATGATCGCCGGCGGCGTGCAATGTCTCGCCTTGGGCGCGCAGTTCTTTGACTTTGGTCATATCGGCCTCGGAGAGGGTGGCGGTCGGCAACGCCGCGTCGATCGCGGCCATGATGGTCGGGCATGAATTTGCGAAGGCTGCCGCAGGAACGACCGCCAGGAAAACCGCAAGCGAAATTGATCGGAACATGGACGTTTCTCCCTTACCGGACACGCATGACGCCCGGCGTGGGAATGGTACAGCCAATGCGTGGACGTGCCAATCGCCATTGAGGCAGCTGCGGTCGGCCGGGCTTTCCGAACCTTTTATTACGGCTGGTCGGCAATGAGCGTCCCCATCTCGCGCACCTCAGCATCGAGCCCGAAATTTTCCTTCAGGCTGACCTTGAGAATGTTTGCCGTCGCCTGGCCCGACGGCCAGTTCGGCATTGCAATGACGAGATCGGCCGCGTGGGCCGGGACCGCCAGCATCGTCAATGCCGCCAGCGACATTTTCCGCAGGCACCGCCGAAATCGGTCGTGCATTTCTCCCCCTCGCTTCGGTGCTGAAATGAACCGGGACGGGAACAATCTGTCATGGCAAGCACCGGGTTGTGACAGCAGCCCCATCTTCTGACGGCAACTGCTGAAGGTGCGGCAGTGCATTCGCCAAAGAGAGCGCCGTCACATGCCGCCTCTGCACGCTTACTCGATGACATTCCGTATGGGAAGGTGCTCAAAACGCAGCCGCCGCGCGGCATTTGACAAACGATCTTATCTATCAGGTGCTGCCGGCTGATCGCCGCCGACAATATGACGCAAAAGGAAAGCGCCAAGGTCGAGGCGCGCTTGCGATCGCCCGTGCGAATAGCATCCCTGGCCTCCTTTGGACGCAGTTTCAAAGCTTTCATCTATTCGGCCGATGCGCCGATCCGCTGGAAATTGACAATCTGCCCCAGCTCTAGACCGCTTCGTGCTGGCGGTGGCGTCTGCAAACTTCGGATGAAGGGCTGTCCTATATTGTTGCGCGCAGGCTCATATCCGATCGTGGCAAGGGGTGCTTTCCTTGCCGCGTGGGCCGGCGTTCTCCTGCTGCTCGCTCTTTTCCCGGGGTGGCTCCTGCGGAATTTGGGAGTGACCTTCACCCATCATGGCAAGCTCATCCACGCCGCCGCATTCACCGTTTTGGCGGCCTTGGCAAGTGTCGGTTGGATGAAACACAAGGCAAAGCTGATTGTTCTCCTCGCTTTTTCGGGCGTGGCGATTGAACTCGTTCAGGGCGCGCAATTGATAGGGCGCGGTCCGGATGTATTCGACTGGATTGCCGACTGTGCCGGCATGGCCTGCGGGATCTCAATCGCAAGCTGGACAAGGCGGCACCGATTGATCAGCCCGCCGAGGCGGCCTGGCGAATATCCCGATCGCGAGGTCGATTGTCAGAAAGCCATGGAGCCAGCCTTTCAGGAGATCGTCGATTGCATGCTGGAAGCAGGCTGGGCCCGTTCGCTGCGCCGGCTGATCTCCGCAGACAACATGACGCAAAAGGAGAACGCCAAGGTCGAGGCCAAGCTCGCGATCGCCCGTGCAATGGTCCGAGCCGCCGGCCTCTCCAGAGGCAAATCTGAATGAATTAGCTACCGCAATGGCCGAGACGGGCGGCGAACTGAGTCTTAAGGCCGCCGAATGTTGGCCGTAAATCGTGTTGGTCAGGATTTCAGGGAGGAATTCTCGATGACCCACTCTTTTCCCACAATCACGGTTGAAATAGTCGCAGAAGTCTACGTTCTCTCCAGAGGCAGGGCTCGCTTCCTGTCCATCGGACAGGCAATCTGTGCCCTTCGGAAACTCATGCCGACTTGCAAGGCCACCGACCACGAGTTGGAGGAGATATTGGCGGCAGCGTGCGTGATTCACAACGTGCCCGTCACTTTCGACGCCAAAACAGCCGATGGCGCATGGCTCCATTCCATTAGGTCGGAGATGCCGCGCAGGGACTGTTCTACCTAATCGACAACATAGGCATGCTCGAGCATGCCGCAGATGCTCCTCGCCTGGCAGTCGCTCCTCGCTAGCCGAGGACGCGCAAGACACCGAATTGACGGCGGCGACCGGACTAACCCCGATCGCCAGCGCTTGCCAGATAGTTGATCCGCAGCCGAACGGCAGTAGCGGACATTGCCGCAGCTGCATCCTGCCTTGACAAGCATGTTGTGCCAGGGTCGCCTTTGCCCAGCGTGTTGATCGCCGCGACTGCTAATTCCAATACTTGAAAACTCTCCCTAGACGGTTTGGCATGATGAACAGTTGCTCTGCATTGGCAAATCCAGCTTGATAGCCCATCGCCGTCCAAGTGTCGGCCGACTCAGGGAAATCAGCTAAGCGCATGTGGCTCTCCATCGCGGCGAATTCGTCATCTGTCACCGCTGCAAACGCAACCCGACACGCTGAAAATCGGTCGAGCCAATCAGCTCGGTTTTCTCCTTCAAGCAGTGTCGGCTCCCAGATCATGAATATGCCACTAGGCCGGCAAAGGCAATGAGCGTCCCCATCTCGCTCACCTCAGCATCAAGCCCGAAATTTTCCTTCAAGCTGACCTTGAGAATGTTTGTCGTCGCCTAGCCCGACGGCCAGTTCGGCATTGCAATCGTCCTGCCTCCGTTCCGATAGTTGCCGTTCCGCTTGCCTTCAGGTGCGCCACCGCCGGCCCGTCCGTGCGACATACTGCGTAGCCCCCCACCGCTGGCGATCGACACTGGGAACCCGTCCGCTTCGACCGAGCATGACAACGGTCGAGCGGTTAACCGACGCCAGAACATTGTTCGCTCCTTTTGACTCGAAGACGGAGGCGCAGCGAGAGAGCGCTCAATCCAACTCTCCAAAGCGGCTGCGAAGCATATTGGCCGGGATCGTGCCGCCTTCGAAAATACGATCAGTGTTCCAAGCCCAACGGCCAGAGCCGTTGCAACTTAACGTCCTGTTAGTTCCATTGGACCAATAGTGGTTGCAATTCATGGATCAAGGCGCCATTCTTTCTTGAAACCATAGATTGAAAATAGCGGGAACCGAGCGCGAATCTCGGAACTGGCCACACGCTGAGCACGGCGAGCGTTGCATGAGGCGGTCTTCCAGTGTCAAAAACCGACGATCTCGAGCGGCTGAACCTGGCAACTATGCCGCTTGTCGATCGAATTACCCGAAAGCGAGAGCGCGTCCAAAAGCTGGGCCAAGAGGGGAAGAACGTCTTGCCGACAAGATCGGCGCTTGCGATCATGTCGGATACGCCAAGCTGGCCTTCACAGAAGCGTACGGTTCCGTCGAAGTCCAGAATCAGGCCAGCACGTTTAGCCGCCAATTCGTTTGGTGAAGTCATGCCTCAAATTCGGCATGTCGCGTTCGTGGACGCGAGCGTCTCGGATGTCGCGTTCCTTGTCGGCCACTTGCGAGCAAACGTGCGTGTGGTGGTGCTCGGCCCACACGAGCCCGCCTTTTCACAGATAGCGCGGGCGCTAGCGATCGATCGAAAGGTCGAGGTCGTTCATATTATCGCCCATGGGCTGCCGGGCGAGATCGGTTTTAGCGCCGGCCGCGTATCACACGAATCGATTGTTGAGAGCGCCGCCGAGCTTGCCGCTATTCGACACTCTCTGAAACATGGCAGCGAGATACGCTTGTGGGCGTGCAACGTCGCCGAGGGGCATCGCGGACGTGCCTTCGTGCGCGCGCTCGCCACGACCTGCGGCGTCTGCGTTTCGGCTTCAACCAGGCCGATCGGCGCCGAGGCGCTAGGCGGATGCTGGCAGCTCGATGAAGGCAGCGCCCGCGGGTGCGTGCCGCCGCTGACTGATCGGGGCCTTGCCGGTTATGCCAGCCTCCTGGCGACCTACAACGCAACGACGGGCCAGGACAATTTCACTGGCGGCAGCGCAAATGATACGGTGGTCGTCAGCGACACCAACCAGATTCAGTCGTCCGATACCTTCGACGCCGGCGCAGGCACCGACGCGATCCAGATCGGCGCCACCGCAATATCTCCGGTCAGCGTCGATCTCAGCGCTGCCGGCACCGACGTCGGTCGCGGCTTCCTCGGCTTCGAGGCCCTGACTTTTCTCAACCTTGCCGGCACCTCGTCGGCGACGTTTAGCTCCTCGCAGTTCGGCAGCGGCCTTATATCAGCTACCCTTTCCGTAAACGGTGTCGGCGGCGGCACCCAGAGGGTCGTTGTCAATATGTCCCAAGCTGGCACGTTCGCTGTGTCGGGCTGGACGTTCAACAGCTGGACCCTGGGCACCGACTCGCTGACCATCAACGGGTCGAGCGGGAATGACACCATCGTTCTCGGGGCGAGCTCGCCGGTTTCGGCGACCGACACCTATAATGGCGGCTCAGGCATCGACACGATCCAGGTCGGCGCGACGGGCAACGCCGGCACATCGATCAATTTCAGTGCTGCCGCGGCCAACGGTACGGCAGGCCTGGTCAGCATCGAAAGCCTGCAGTTCGCCAACAAGACGAAGACATCTACGGCCACCTTCACGGCGACACAATTCGGCAACGGGTTGATCTCCACGGATCTCGCGGTCACCGGGACGTCATCAAGCCAGGCGGTCGTGGTCAATCTCTCGGCCGGCGGCTCGGTTAACCTGTCGAGCTGGACGTTCAGCGGCTGGAGCTCCGGCAGCGACACGATCACCCTGAGCGGCTCGACGGGCAGGGAGACCATCGTCGCTAGCAGCCAGGGCGATACCGTCGTCGGCGGTACGGGTGCCGACACGCTGACGGGCGGCGGAGGTCTCGACACCTACAGGTTCACGGTCGGCGACAGCGTCCTCACCATTGGCGGCTCCGGCACCTCCGGCACCATTGCCGGCTACGACGTCATCACGGACTTCAAAGTCGGCACTACTGCGGCGACAAGTGAGAAGATCAGTATGACCCGGGCGGCTGTGCCCGCGAACATCGCGGCAAGCGACGGCGCCAATTCCTCGTTGCAGCTTCACACCGGCGCCGTCGTCGCCTCGCATGCCATTACGAGCGGCATCGTCACGTTCAGCACTTCGAATACGTTTGCCGGTGCGGTCGCTCTCACCTCGCTGTCGGACGTCGCGGCCGTCGTCCAGTATTTGCGCAGCCAAGACTTCGGCAGGGACGGCGCATCCATTGCCTTCACGGCCACAATCGGGGGCGTGATTCACACTTATCTCTATGTGCAGGGCGGCAATTCTGGCAACACGTCCAACGACCTGCTGATCGATCTGCCGAACGTATCGGCGACTGCCATCTCGGCGGCGAGTGGCAAGCTCAGCGTGCTCGATACGGTCGCACCCGCAGCGCCGTCGAGCCTGTCAATCGTCGAGAATGCAGGTGGCGGCATCAACGCCAGCGAGGCCGCCGACGGAACGGTGGCAGGCGTGAGCTTGGCGGGCACCGGCGCGATCGCGGGCGACACGCTGACCGTCAACTGGGGCACCCAGACCATCGTATACACGCTGGCAGCCAGCGACATTCTCGCGGGCAGCGTGAGCCTGACGATACCGGTCGCTACCATCTCGGCCCAAGGCGACGGCACTTTCGACGTGACTGCGAAACTGACGGACAGTGCGGGCAACATCGGCAACAACTCGTCGCCAGTTTCCGTCACCGTCGACCGGGTCAGTCCGTCGGCGACCGTGGACATTGTCGACGGCGCGCTGAACGTGGGCGATCCGAGCTCGACGGTGACGTTCACCTTCAGCGAAGCGCCGCTCGGCTTCACGTTGGGCGACATCGCCGCGGTTGGCGGCACGGTGACCGGGCTCGCCGCTACAGCCGATCCGCTGGTCTACACGGCGACGTTCACGGCGACGGAAGGCTTCACCGGGACGGGCTCGGTCTCACTGTCTGCAGGCAGCTACACGGACGCGGTGCTCAATCCCGGCGGAGCGGGGTCGGACACGGTTGCGATAGATCGAGTGAGCCCGACGGTGACGGTCGACATCGTCGACAACGCGCTGAGCGACGGCGATGCCAGCTCGACGGTGATGTTCACGTTCAGTGAAGCACCGAACGGGCTTACGCTGAGCGATATCGCCGCGGTGGGCGGCACGATGAGTGGGCTCACGGCGACGGCCGATCCGCTGGTCTACACGGTGACGTTTACCGCCACCGACGGCTTCACGGGAACGGGCTCGGTCTCCCTGCCTGCCGGCAGCTACACCGACGAGGCGCTGAACCCGGGCGGTGGCGCCTCGGACACGGTGACGATCAATCGGGCGAACCCGACTGTGGCGGTCGACATCGTCGACAGTGCGCTGAACAACAGCGACCCCAGCTCGATGGTGACCTTCACCTTCAGCGAGGCGCCGGTCGGCTTCACGTTGAGTGACATCACGGCCGCGGGCGGCTCGCTGAGCGGCTTTACGGCCACGTCCGATCCGCTGATCTACACGGCGACGTTCACCGCGGCCGATGGCTTCAACGGACTCGGCTCGGTTTCAGTCACTGCGGGCAGCTATACCGACGCTGCCTCCAACGCCGGCGCCGCCGGATCGGACACGGTGGCGATCGATCGCGCGAACGTGGGACTGAGCGTCGACATTGTCGAGAGCGCGCTGAGCGACGCCGCTCCGAGCTCAACGGTGACCTTCACCTTCAGCGAGGCGCCTGCCGGCTTCGAGGCGGACGACATCACGATCGTGGGCGGCACGCTGAGCGGGTTTACCGCCACCTCCGACCCGCTGGTCTACACGGCGATGTTCACTGCAACCGATGGCTTCAGCGGCGCGGGCTCGGTTTCGGTGGCGGCGGGTGGCTACACCGACGCGGCCGGTAATCCGGGCGTGGCGGGCTCAGACATCGTGGCGATCGATCGGCTCAATCCGACGGTGACGATCGATATCGGCGCCGGTGCACTGAGTGACGGCGAGCCGAGCTCGACGGTGACCTTCACCTTCGGCGAGGCGCCGGTCGGCTTCGCATTGAGCGATATCACGGCGGTGGGGGGCACGCTAAGCGGTCTCGCCGCCACCTCCGACCCGCTGGTCTACACGGCGACGTTCACGGCGGACGACGGCTTTGCCGGCACCGGCTCGGTCTCCGTCGGCGCGGGCAGCTACACCGATGCGGCGCTCAATCCGGGACAACCGGCCTCGAATACCGTGACGAGCGACCGGGCGAACCCTTCGGTGACGCTCGACATCGCCGACAGTACGCTCAGTGACGGCGATGCCAGCTCGGAGGTGACCTTCACCTTCAGCGAGGCGCCGGTCGGCTTCGCATTGGGCGACATCACGGCGGCGGGCGGAATGGTGACAGGCCTGGCCGCCACATCCGACCCGCTGGTCTACACGGCGACGTTCACCGCCACCGACGGTTTTGCCGGCACCGGCTCGGTCTCGGTGGCGGCCGGCAGCTATTCGGATGCAGCCCTGAATGCCGGCGGGGCGAGTTCGGATGCGGTGGCGATCGACCGCGAGAATCCAACGGTGATGGTCAATATCGTCGACAGCTCGCAGAGCGACGGTGACCCGACCTCGGGCGTGACCTTCACCTTCAGCGAGGCGCCGGTCGGTTTCACGCTGGGTGACATCACGGCGGTCGGCGGCACGCTGAGCGGCCTGGCCGCGACGGGCAATCCCCTGGTCTACACTGCGACGTTCAACGCCGCCGACGGCTTTGCCGGCACCGGCTCGGTGTCGGTGACGGCGGGCAGCTACGCCGACGCGGCGGGTAACGCCGGCAGCTCGGGCTCCGATACGGTGGCCATCGACCGGGCGAATCCGACGGTGACGGTCGACATCGTCAGCGATACGCTCACCGACGCCGACGCGACTTCGGACATAACGTTCATCTTCAGCGAGGCGCCGGTTGGCTTCTCGTTGGCTGACATCACGGCGGCCGGCGGAACGGTAAGTGGCCTCGCCGCGACATCCGACCCACTCGTCTATACGGCGACCTTCACCGCGAACGACGGTTTCACCGGCGCCGGCTCGGCCTCCGTCGCCGCGGGCAGCTATACGGACGCGGCGCTCAATGCCGGCGGCTCGGGAACGGACGTCGTGGCGACCGATCGGGCGAATGGCGGGCTGGTGGTCGACATCGCCCAGGACACGCTGAGTGACGCGACGAGCAGTTCGACAGTGACGTTCACGTTCAGCGCGGCACCTGTCGGCTTCACGGCGAGCGACATCACGGCGGTCGGAGGAACGGTGAGTGGCCTGGCCGTGACCGGCAATCCGTTGGTCTACACCGCGACGTTCACGGCCACTGATGGATTTAGGGGCACCGGCTCGGTGTTCGTGGCGGCGGGCAGTTATACCACCCCGACGGGCACTTCGGGCGACACCGGTTCCGACCTGGTGGACATCGACCGCGCGAACCCGACCGTGACGGTCGACATTGCAAGCGGCAGCTTGAGCGACGGCGGCCCGAGTTCGACGGTGACCTTCACCTTCAGCGAGGCGCCGGTCGGCTTCGCATTAGGCGATATCACGGCGGTGCGCGGAACGGTGACAGGCCTCGCCGCGACGTCCGACCCGCTGGTCTACACGGCGACGTTCACGGCGGACGACGGTTTTGCCGGTACCGGCTCGGTCTCGGTGGCGGCCGGCAGCTATACCGACGACTCACTAAACGCCGGCAGCTCGGGCTCGGACACGGTAGCCGTCGACCGCGAGAATCCAACTGTGACGGTCGACATCGCCGACAGTACGCTCGGTGACGGCGATGCCAGCTCGACGGTGACCTTCACCTTCAGCGAGGCGCCGGTCGGGTTCACGGTGGACGACATCGCAGCCGTGGGCGGCACACTAAGCGGTCTCGCCGCAACGTCCGACCCGCTGGTCTATACGGCGACGTTCACGGCGGACGACGGTTTTGCCGGTACCGGCTCGGTCTCGGTGGCTGCCGGCAGCTACACGGATGCAGCCCTCAATCCGGGCGACGCCGGTTCCGACCTGGTGGACATCGACCGCGAGAACCCGACCGTGACGGTCGACATCGCCGACAGCACGCTCGGTGACGGCGATGCCAGCTCGGAGGTGACCTTCACCTTCAGCGAGGCGCCGGTCGAGTTCACGGTGGACGACATCGCAGCCGTGGGGGGCACGCTAAGCGGCCTCGCCGCAACGTCCGACCCGCTGGTCTACACGGCGACGTTCACCGCGACCAACGGTTTTGCCGGCACCGGCTCGGTGTCGGTGGCGGCGGGTGGCTACACCGACGCGGCCGGTAATCCGGGCGACGCCGGTTCCGACCTGGTGGACATCGACCGGGCGAACCCTTCGGTGACGGTCGACATCGCCGACAGCACGCTCGGTGACGGCGCCCCGAGCTCGGAGGTGACCTTCACCTTCAGCGAGGCGCCGGTCGGCTTTACGCTCGGCGATATCACCGCCGTGGGGGGCACGCTAAGCGGTCTCGCCGCAACGTCCGACCCACTGGTCTATACGGCGACGTTCACGGCGACCGACGGCTTTGCCGGTACCGGCTCGGTCTCCGTCGGCGCGGGCAGCTATACGGACGCGGCGCTCAATCCGGGCGACGCCGGTTCCGACCTGGTGGGCATCGACCGCGCGAACCCGACCGTGACGGTCGACATCGCCGACAGCACGCTCAGTGACGGCGATGCCAGCTCGGAGGTGACCTTCACCTTCAGCGAGGCGCCTGCCGGCTTCGAGGCGGACGACATCACGATCGGGGGCGGCACGCTGAGCGGGTTTACCGCAACCTCCGACCCGCTGGTCTACACGGCGACGTTCACGGCGGACGACGGTTTTGCCGGCACCGGCTCGGTTTCGGTGGCGGCCGGCAGCTACACCGACGACTCACTAAACGCCGGCAGCTCGGGCTCGGACACGGTGGCCGTCGACCGCGCGAACCCGACGGTGACGGTCGACTTTGCCGACAGCACGCTCAGTGACGGCGCCCCGAGCTCGACGGTGACCTTCACCTTCAGCGAGGGGCCGGTCGGCTTTACGCTCGCCGATATCACCGCCGTGGGGGGCACGCTAAGCGGTCTCGCCGCAACGTCCGACCCGCTGGTCTATACGGCGACGTTCACCGCGGACGACGGCTTTGCCGGCACCGGCTCGGTCTCCGTCGGCGCGGGCAGCTATACCGACGATCCACTAAACGCCGGCAGCTCGGGTTCGGACACGGTGGCCGTCGACCGCGCGAACCCGACGGTGACGGTCGATTTTGCCGACAGCACGCTCGGTGACGGCGCCCCGAGCTCGACGGTGACATTCATCTTCAGCGAGGCGCCGGTCGGCTTTACGCTCGGCGATATCACCGCCGTGGGGGGCACGCTAAGCGGTCTCGCCGCAACGTCCGACCCGCTGGTCTACACGGCGACGTTCACCGCGACCGACGGCTTTGCCGGCACCGGCTCGGTCTCGGTGGCTGCCGGGAGCTACACAGATGCAGCCCTCAATGCCGGCGGTGCGGGCTCGGATACGGTAGCGATCGACCGCGAGAATCCAACTGTGACGCTCGACATCGCCGCCGGCAGCCTGAGCGACGGCGCCCCGAGCTCGACGGTGACCTTCACCTTCAGCGAGGCGCCGGACGGCTTTACGCTCGGCGATATCACCGCCGTGGGCGGCACGCTAAGCGGTCTCGCCGCGACGTCCGACCCGCTGGTCTATACGGCGACGTTCACCGCGACCGACGGTTTTGCCGGCACCGGCTCGGTCTCCGTCGGCGCGGGCAGCTATACGGACGCGGCGCTCAATGCCGGAACCCCGGGCTCAGACGAGGTGACGATCGATCGTGCCAATGCGGGCCTGACGGTCGACATTGCAAGCGGCAGCTTGAGCGGCGGCGCCCCGAGTTCGACGGTGACCTTCACCTTCAGCGAGGCGCCGGTCGGGTTCACGGTGGACGACATCACGATCGGGGGCGGCACGCTGAGCGGGTTTACCGCAACCTCCGACCCGCTGGTCTACACGGCGACGTTCACGGCGGACGACGGTTTTGCCGGCACCGGCTCGGTTTCGGTGGCTGCCGGCAGCTACACGGATGCAGCCCTCAATCCGGGCGACGCCGGTTCCGACCTGGTGGACATCGACCGCGAGAACCCGACCGTGACGGTCGACATCGCCGACAGCACGCTCGGTGACGGCGATGCCAGCTCGGAGGTGACCTTCACCTTCAGCGAGGCGCCGGTCGGGTTCGAGGCGGACGACATCACGATCGTGGGCGGCACGCTGAGCGGGTTTACCGCCACCTCCGACCCGCTGGTCTACACGGCGATGTTCACTGCAACCGATGGCTTCAGCGGCGCGGGCTCGGTTTCGGTGGCGGCGGGTGGCTACACCGACGCGGCCGGTAATCCGGGCGTGGCGGGCTCAGACATCGTGGCGATCGATCGGCTCAATCCGACGGTGACGATCGATATCGGCGCCGGCGCACTGAGTGACGGCGAGCCGAACTCGACGGTGACCTTCACCTTCGGCGAGGCGCCTGCCGGCTTCGAGGCGGACGACATCACGATCGTGGGCGGCACGTTGAGCGGTCTCGCCGCCACCTCCGACCCGCTGGTCTACACGGCGACGTTCACTGCAACCGATGGCTTCAGCGGTACCGGCTCGGTGTCGGTGGCGGCCGGCAGCTACACGGATGCAGCCCTCAACGCCGGCGGCTCGGGCTCGGACACGGTAGCCGTCGACCGCGAGAATCCAACTGTGACGCTCGACATCGCCGTCGGCAGCCTGAGCGACGGCGCCCCGAGCTCGACGGTGACCTTCACCTTCAGCGAGGCGCCGGTCGGCTTTACGCTCGGCGATATCACCGCCGTGGGCGGCACGCTAAGCGGTCTCGCCGCCACCTCCGACCCGCTGGTCTATACGGGGACGTTCACGGCGGACGACGGTTTTGCCGGCACCGGCTCGGTCTCCGTCGGCGCGGGCAGCTATACGGACGCGGCGCTCAATGCCGGAACCCCGGGCTCAGACGAGGTGACGATCGATCGTGCCAATGCGGGCCTGACGGTCGACATTGCAAGCGGCAGCTTGAGCGGCGGCGCCCCGAGTTCGACGGTGACCTTCACCTTCAGCGAGGCGCCTGCCGGCTTCGCATTGAGCGACATCACGGCGGTGGGCGGAACGGTGACAGGCCTGGCCGTGACGTCCGACCCGCTGGTCTACACGGCGACGTTCACCGCGGACGACGGCTTTGCCGGCGCCGGCTCGGTCTCGGTGGCTGCCGGCAGCTACACGGATGCAGCCCTCAATCCGGGCGACGCCGGTTCCGACCTGGTGGACATCGACCGCGAGAACCCGACCGTGACGGTCGACATCGCCGACAGCACGCTCGGTGACGGCGATGCCAGCTCGGAGGTGACCTTCACCTTCAGCGAGGCGCCTGCCGGCTTCGAGGCGGACGACATCACGATCGTGGGCGGCACGTTGAGCGGTCTCGCCGCCACCTCCGACCCGCTGGTCTACACGGCGACGTTCACTGCAACCGATGGCTTCAGCGGTACCGGCTCGGTGTCGGTGGCGGCCGGCAGCTACACGGATGCAGCCCTCAATCCGGGGCAGGCAGGGTCGGACGTCGTGGCCGTCGACAGGACGGCGGACGAGGACAGGAACCTGGCGCTCTCGATCGACGACACCGCGATCAATGCAGCGGAACGGAAGAGGGTGGGCTTCACCACTGCCGGTATCGACGCCGACGTGGTATCCGCGATCGTGACCTTCACCGCATCGGACGGTGGCACGGTCACCGTCGCTGCCTCGGCTGGTTTCGCCGATCTCTCGTCGCTGGTCTCCGGCCGGGTCGATACGCTCATCACCGTCGTCGATGCCTCCGGCAACACGGCATCGGTCGCAGGAACGCCGATCGATCTCGACAACGTCAACGGCAGCGAGGCCGACGACAGGATTGTCGGTACCGCCGCCGCCGACACCTTCAACGGGCTCGGCGGAAACGACACAATATTTGGCCTGGAAGGCAACGACACTCTCGCTGGCGGCGTAGGCAACGACACGCTCGATGGCGGCGCCGGGGATGACGCGCTGACCGGCGGCGCAGGCAACGACCGGTATTTTGTCGACAGCGGCCTCGACCGGGTGATCGAAGCGGGCGGCGGCGGGTCCGACAGCCTCTACGCCCGCGTCGACTATGCCTTGGCGGCCGGCCAGGAAGTCGAGAGCTTGTGGGCCTATGCCGGCGCGACTGGCCTGACCCTCACCGGCAACGAATTCAACAACACTCTGGTGGGCGGCGCCGGCAACGATACGCTGAACGGCGGCGCAGGCAACGACACGCTCGCTGGCGTCGTCGGCAACGACACGCTCGATGGCGGCGTAGGCAACGACACGCTCGATGGCGGCGCCGGGGATGACGCGCTGACCGGCGGCGCAGGCAACGACCTGTATTATGTCGACAGCGGCCTCGACCGGGTGATCGAAACGGGCGGCGGCGGGTCCGACAGCATCTACGCCCGCGTCGACTATGCCTTGGCGGCCGGCCAGGAAGTCGAAAGCTTGCGGGCCAATGCCGGCGCGACTGGCCTGACCCTCACCGGCAACGAATTCAACAACACTCTGGTGGGCGGCGCCGGCAACGACACTCTCGCTGGCGGCGTAGGCAACGACACGCTCGATGGCGGCGCCGGGGATGACGCGCTGACCGGCGGCGCAGGCAACGACCGGT
>NZ_JBVVQL010000027.1:0-26984 GCF_055811195.1 Mesorhizobium sp. WSM4823 | reverse complement strand
CGCCCAACCGGCCGCCCCCGCCCAGCCGGCAGCACCTGTCGATCCGAACGCTGTGGTCGCCACGATCAACGGCCAGACGCTGACCGAGGCAGACCTTGCGCTTGCCGAAGGCGAGCTGTCGCAGCAGTTCGCGCAGATGCCGCCCGAACAGCGCCGCGCCGCAGCACTTTCGGCGGCGATCGAAATCAAGGTCATGGCAACCCAGGCGGTCACCAGCGGCCTCGACAAGGATCCCGACTTCCAGCGCCGCATGGCATTCCTGCAGCAGCGCGCGCTGCATGGCGAAATGGTCGAAAAGGATGTCGTCGACAAGGTCACCGATGCCGAGGTTCGCGCCCGCTACGACCAGGAAATCGCCAACACGCCGCCGGCCAACGAGGTGCATGCCCGTCACATCCTCGTGAAGTCGAAGGAAGAAGCCGACGCGATCATCAAGCAGCTCGACGGCGGCGCCGATTTCCAAAAGCTCGCCAATGAGCACACCAGCGATCCCTCAGGCAAGACCAGCGGCGGCGACCTCGGCTGGTTCGGTCCTGGACAGATGGTGCCGGAGTTCGACAAGGCGGCCTCCGCGCTGGCGGTCGGCAAATATACGGAGCAGCCGGTGCAAACGCAGTTCGGCTGGCACGTCATCAAGGTCGAGGACAAGCGCGCCAAGCAGCCGCCGGCTTTCGACGCCGTCAAGGATCAGGCCCGTCAGGCGGTCATCCGCGACAAGTATATCGCGCTGGTCAAGACGCTGCGCGCCGACGCCAAAGTCGAGATCCCGGACGAGAAGCTGAAGCAGACGGTCGACGCGCTGGAAAACACCAAGTAGGCCCGCCATCGGCGAAGCTGCCGATCTCCCCCTTGCGGGGAGGTTCCCGCGCAGCGGACGGAAAGCCAGTTGCTTGGCTTTCCGAACGCCGGCAGAGCAGAGCGGGTTTCCGACCTCTCAAGATTTGGGTTCCTCGCCCCACGAAAGTGGGGAAAGGTGGCCGCGAAGCGGCCGGAGAGGGGCTTTCGTAGGGCGCAGTCCCGAGATCCTCCTCTTCCTCCCTACCTATCCTATAATGCGTCGACGCCTTGAACGCCGCTGGATCGCCGTGTGCTCCGGTGGAGCGATGCCTTGTGTCACGTAGCGGACGGCTGTGCGTATGGTCGTTTCGTCTTCGTCGAGGCGATTGGTCAAAAGATGCTTCCAGGCAAAGGAGGCGAGCAGGTCGGCGACGAGCGCCGGATCGACATCGGCCGCGACTTCGCCCCTTGCCTTGGCGCGTTCGATCATCCGGCCGGTATGGACATGGCGTCCTTTCGTGTATTCGGCGAGGGCGGCGGCCACGGTTGCGTCCGACTGCGCCTCGGCGATCAGCGACCTGAAGACGCTGCCTGACGGTGTTTCGCGCCAGTGCGAGAACAAGCTCTTCAGGAAGCCGGCGAGATCATCCTCGAGGTTCCCGCTGTCGGGATTGTCGACGCGCTTGCCCCGCTGATAGACGTCGAAGAGCAAAGCGGCCTTGCTTGGCCACCAGCGATAGATCGTTGGCTTTCCCGCACGCGCCCGCCGCGCCACCGCTTCGATCGAAAAGCCGGAATAACCGGCCTCGGCCAGCACCGCCTCGGCGGCGTCGAGGATGGCGTCGGCGCTGTCGGGGCTGCGCCGCGGGCCAATCGATTTGCGGACCCGATCAACACCCATCCTGTTTCCCTTTGCCGATGATTTTTCGTCCGTAAACCATACATACTTTTCCCAACGAAACGAAACGGCCCGTTTTGGATAAGGGGACGCAGCGTTCCGATGAATTTGGGCGAAGCTCCGGCACCGCCCGCAACGGCCGGGAAAACGTCCTTGCGTCGGCGCCCGCTATCGGGCAAACCGGCGTTCCCTTGCGTTTTCCCCCGCCCGAGGTCTTCATGTCCGCCACGATTTCGCCGCTCGCGCCGAAGAAATACCCCAAAATGCCTGCTATCGAGGGCGTCCGCATCGCTACCGCCGAGGCCGGGATAAAGTACAAGAACCGCACCGATCTGCTCGCCATGGTCTTCGATGCCGGCACCACGGTCGCCGGCGTGTTCACCAAGTCGAAATGCCCGTCGGCGCCGGTCGATTTCTGCCGGCAGAATCTCGGGGCCGGCAAGGCGCGCGTGCTGGTCGTCAATTCCGGCAACGCCAACGCCTTTACCGGCAAGAAGGGCCGTAGCTCCACGGCAATGACCGGCGAGGCTGCAGCCAAGGCTGCCGGTTGCGCGCCGGATGAGGTGTTTCTGGCCTCGACCGGCGTCATCGGCGAGCCGCTGGATGCAGGCAAATTCAGCCATTTGCTTGCCGGATTGGTCAAGGACGGCAAGCCGGATCTGTGGACCGAAGCCGCCAAGGCGATCATGACCACGGACACCTATCCGAAACTGGCGACCGCGACGGTGAAGCTCGGCGACGCCGACGTCACCATCAACGGCATTGCCAAGGGCGCCGGCATGATCGCGCCCGATATGGCGACGATGCTCTCCTTCATCGCCACCGACGCGCCGATCGCAGCGCCGGTGCTGCAGGATCTTTTATCGCGCGGCACGGCCAAGACTTTCAACGCCGTCACTGTGGACAGCGACACCTCGACCAGCGACACGCTGCTGATCTTCGCCACCGGCACCGCCGCCAGGCGCGGCGCGCCTGAGATCACGGATGCCGGGGATACGCGCCTCGGCGCGTTCCGCCGCGCGCTCGGCAAGGTGTTGAAATCGCTGGCGCTGCAAGTGGTGCGCGATGGCGAGGGCGCCCGCAAGCAGGTCGAGGTCACCGTTACCGGCGCGAAATCGGCCCGTTCGGCCAAGCGCATCGCGCTGTCGATCGCCAACTCGCCGCTGGTCAAGACGGCGGTCGCCGGCGAGGACGCCAATTGGGGCCGCGTCGTCATGGCCGTCGGCAAGGCCGGCGAACCGGCCGACCGCGATCTTCTTTCGATCTGGTTCGGCGACAACAGGCTTGCGCATGAGGGCGAGCGCGATGCCGCCTATTCCGAAGAGGCGACATCGGCCTACATGAAGCGCGACGAGATCCGCATCCGTGCCGATATCGGCATCGGCCGCGGCAAGGCGACGGTGTGGACTTGCGACCTCACCAAGGAGTATGTCGCCATCAACGGCGATTATCGGAGCTGATGGCGTTGGTTTCCAGACATCCGGCAAGCGTGCTTGCCATCGTGCGCCGCTATGAGGCGGCCGGCTTTCGTGCCTGGCCGGCGGCGGCCGTCCATTATGATGGCACCTGGGTGGTGCGGCTGACGGCGGGTCATCCGGCCAAGCGGCTGAATTCCGTCAATCCGCTCGATCCGGGCGACATCCAGCACATGGCCGAGCGTATCGGCCGCGCCAGCCGCCGTTTCGACGCCTATGGCCGGCCGCTGACCTTCCGCATATCGCCGCTGTCGGGACCGGTCCTTTCCAAACATCTCGACAGCGAAGGCTGGAGCAAATTCGACGAATCGCTGGTGATGCGGCTGCCGCTGGCGGACGCCCAACTCGATGCCGCGATGGACCAGATTCCGCTGAAGGACATCAGCCGCTTCATCGGCGCGTCGCTCAAGGTGAGCGGCTCGGATGTGTCGCTGCGGCCGGGCCTGTCGGAAATCATCGGCGCCATCCAGCCGGAAGCCGGGCTGTTCGCGCTCGAAGAAGGCACCGAGCCGCTGGCAACGCTGATCTGCGTCCATGACGGCGATCTTGCCGGGCTGTTCGAGATCGCCACCGACAAATCGGTGCGCAACAAGGGCCATGGCCGCCATCTCATCCTGTCGGCGCTGAAATGGGCGCGGCTGCGCGGCGCCCGGGAAGCCTGGCTGCAGGTCGAAGCCGACAATGCGCCGGCGCTGGCGCTGTATCGTTCGCTCGGGTTCGACGAGGTCTATCGCTACCATTATCGCCGGCCGCCCAGCGCATGACCGGCGCTAATCCTGCCGGCAAGCGCCTGCTGTTGGTCGCAGCCTGCGCGCTGATCGATGCCGATGGCCGCGTGCTTTTGGCGCAGCGGCCCGAAGGCAAGCAACTCGCCGGTTTGTGGGAATTTCCGGGCGGCAAGGTCGAGCCCGGCGAGACACCGGAAGAATGCCTCATCCGGGAGTTGTACGAGGAGATCGGCATCGAAACCGATATCCCGTGCCTGGCGCCATTCACCTTCGCCAGCCACGCCTATGATGATTTTCACCTGCTGATGCCGCTGTTCGTCTGCCGTCGCTTTCGCGGCATCGCGCAGCCGAAGGAGGGGCAGGTGCTGAAATGGGTGCGGCCGCGCCAGATGCGCGACTTTCCGATGCCACCGGCCGACGCGCCGCTAATCCAGTTCCTCATCGATCTTCTGTGATTTTGCGCTGTCCGATTTAGACAGCGTTAATGGAAGATTTATCTCGCCGTGAAAAAACTGGGGCGCGGAAATCAAGGGAAGGTCGTGTTAGGCCTTCGCCGGAGAGCGGTTGCATGAGCGTCGACAGGGACTGGGATTCGATCCGACCCGAGCGCAATTACAGGGCTGTCAATGCCGGCATGGGCATATTGCGGATTACGCTGCTGTTCGGCTCTGCCGCGGTGGCGCTGGCTTTGATCGCTACGCCCTTCCTCGACAGCCGGATGCGACTACAGTCCGACCGCGCCGATTTTATCGGCGGCCTCGACAGGATGAGCACCGGGTCGATTGAAAGCAGGAACTCGATCGGCCATCGTGACACTTACACGCTGCGCAGGAGCGTGCTGCAGCCGCTGCCCAGTTCGGTCTGCGTGATACGCGACAATGGCAAGCGCAGCGGCGACTGCTGATATCGTTTAAAACGGCCGGTTCATCGCCTGTTAAGCCTGCGTCATTAACCTTTCTTAACAGGTCGGCGCTAGGGTTCCGGCAGGCGGGATCGACGGCCATGAGAACATTGCTGCAACGATTTTTGGACGACGAGGCCGGCGCGACGGTCATAGAATACGGCCTCATCGCGGCCGTGCTGTCGGTCGCCATCCTTGCCGGGGGCGGCCAGGCGTTCGATGCCCTCAGATCGCTGTTCGGCGACAGGCTTGCGAACGCTCTCCCGTAGTGATCACGACTGGTAGTGATCAAGGCTGGGCTCCCCATCGGTAGAATCCGATCAACGCCCTTCGGGGTCTTCCAGGATTGTCTTCAGCGATATTTTCGCCGAACCCGGCGTCAGCGGCTTTTGCTGCGAGGCGTCAGGCGCCCAGCCTGACATCCAGACGATCGGAAAACTCGCCCTGACGCGACCATCGGGATCGGAAAATCGCTCGGCGTAGATTTCGGCGGCGCGGGCAAACAGCCTTCGTGTCCCCGGTCGCCTGCTGCGGTCGATGAGGGCGCTGGTCTCGCCCATCACCCGCAGGTCCGCCATCAGCCCGAACAGCGAATCATAGCGCACCGTCACCGTCTCGACATCGGCGACGGGCAAGGCCAGGCCGGCGCGTTGCAAAAGCGCGCCGGCGTCGCGCACGTCGGTGAACGGGATGACGCGCGGGCTGGCGCCGCCATAAAGTTCGGTCTCGGCGGCAAGCAGGCTTTCGCGCAGTTCGGAAAGCGTGCCGGCGCCGGCAAAAGCGCCGAGGAAAAGACCGTCCGGTTTCAGCGCGCGACGGATCTGCACCAGCATGCCGGGAATGTCGTTCATCGCTTGAAGGGACAAAAGAGACACGGCGAGATCGAGGCTTTCCGGCTCGAACGGCGCTGTCTCCAGCGGCGCCACCAATCCCTCGACATCGTCCAGGAACGCAGCGTCCGCCTCGACGCGCGCGATTTCCGCCACCTTGCCGCTTGCCGCGAGCACGTCGACCGCTGCCGGCGTCTGGCAAAACAGCACTGCCGCTCGGTCGAATTTGCGCTCGACGGCGCCCAGCCGATCGGCAAGCTCTTCGGCCGCCCGAAGCATCAGGAAATCCGCGCCGGCAGCCGGATTGGAGAGCGCCCGGCGCTTGTGCGCCAGCCAGAGAGACGTATCGACTATGGGCTGCAACTGACGGTTCCTGGTTTCCGCTCTCTGATATAGGGTGGCGGACAACGAACCACGTGGCCGATCCAATGCCAGATATCAAGAGTATCGCTCGAAAGGCATTGGACTGGCCAGCGCGCGTGCTGTTTCCGCCGGTTTGCGCCGGCTGCCGCCGGCATGTCTCGCAGCCCGGCGTGCTGTGCGGCGCCTGCTGGCCGAAGCTCAGGCTCCTGGAACGGCCATGGTGCCCGGTCATGGGCACGCCATTCATCCATCACATGGGCGAGGGTTTTCTGTCGGCCGAGGCGATCGCAGACCCGCCGCCCTTCGAGCGCGCGCGGGCCGCGGTCGCTTACTCCGGTGTCGCCCGCCAGATGGTGCAAGGGTTGAAATACCAGGATCGCACCGATTTGGCGCCATGGATGGCCCGTTGGATGCTGCGCGCCGGCGCCGAACTGACCGCGGAGGCCGATGTGGTCGTGCCGGTGCCGCTGCACTGGCGGCGCTTTTTCAGGCGCCAGTTCAACCAGTCGGCGGAACTGGCAAGGGCGGTATCGCAGCTTGGCGGCCTGCCTTTCGCGCCTTCCGCGGTCAGGCGCGTCAAACTCACGCGCCAGCAGGTCGGGCTGGAGCGGCGGGAACGCGAGGAGAATGTGCGCGCCGCCTTCCGCGTGCCCGAGGAGGCCGAGATCGAGATCGCCGGCCGCCGGGTGCTCTTGATCGACGATGTCTATACCACCGGCGCCACTGTTCGCGCGGTCGCCAAGGCGCTGAAGAAGGGCGGCGCCGGGGCGGTCGACGTGCTGACCTTTGCGCGTGTGCTGCCGGGGGACTTTCGGGCCGACGAGTCCGCGACTATATAGATTGAAGATAGGCAGGATTGCTGACCGATGGTCGACGTGACGATCTATACACGGGTGATGTGCGGCTATTGCGCGGCAGCCAAGCGGCTGCTCGAACGCAAGGGCGTCGCCTACACCGAGCACGACGCCTCCTTCTCGCCGGAACTGCGCCGGGAAATGATTTCCCGCGCGAACGGCCGCTCGACCTTTCCGCAGATTTTCATCGGCGACACACATGTCGGCGGCTCCGACGATCTCCACGAATTGGAGGCGGAGGGCCGGCTGGACCGTCTGCTCGCCGATGGTTCGACGAATTGAGGATATGACGATGGGTGCTTTCAAGGCGGCGGCAATCCAGATGCGTTCCGGCATCAGCCCCGAGCGCAACGCGGTCGATCTGGAGCGGCTGGTGCGCGAGGCGGCTAGCCAGGGCGCGACCTATATCCAGTCACCGGAAATGACCGGTGCGCTGGTCCGCGACAAACAGGCGCGGGCCGCCTCGTTCACGGCCGAGGACAAGGACATCATCGTCGCGACCTCGCGGAAGCTGGCGAAAGAACTTGGCATCTTCCTGCATATCGGCTCGACCGCCATCTTGCGCGCCGACGGCAAGCTCGCCAATCGTGCGCTTCTGTTCGGGCCGAATGGCGCGACACTAGCCACCTACGACAAGATCCACATGTTCGACGTCGATCTCGACAGTGGCGAGAGCTGGCGTGAATCGGCCGCCTACGAGCCGGGCACCGAGGCCGTCGTCACCGAGATCAGCGGCGCCGGGATCGATGGCGCGAGGCTGGGTTTCGCCGTCTGCTACGATCTGCGCTTTCCGCAGCTCTTCCGCGCCGAGGCGCTGGCGGGCGCGGACATGCTTTCGGTGCCCGCCGCCTTCACCCGCCAGACCGGCGAAGCGCACTGGCACGTGCTGCTCAGGGCACGCGCCATCGAGAACGGCGCCTATGTCGTCGCTGCGGCGCAAGGCGGACTGCACGAGGACGGCCGCGAGACCTATGGTCATTCGCTGATCGTCGATCCCTGGGGCCGTATCCTCGCAGAAGCTGCGCATGACGAGCCGGCCGTGATCGTCGCCGAGATCGACCCGGCGCAGTCGGTCGCCGCGCGCAAGAAGATCCCTAACCTGAAAAATGCGCGGGATTTTGCCGTCAACGGCGGATCGGCCGAGACGCTGCCGCTCAGGGGTGCAGCATCTTGATCCGCTTTGCGCTGATCTGCGACCACGAGCACGAATTCGAGGGTTGGTTTCGCAGTAATGACGATTTCGACACCCAGAAGAAACGTGGCTTCGTCGATTGCCCGACTTGCGGCTCGCACAAGGTCGAGAAGGCGTTGATGGCTCCGGCCGTCTCCACCGGCCGCAAACAGGAAAAGATCGCGCTCGCCATGGGCGAGGCCCAGAAGCAGGCGCTGGCGCAATTGAAGGCGCTGGCCGAGAAGGTGCGCGAGAACGCCGACTATGTCGGCGACAAATTTGCCGAGGAAGCGCGCAAGATCCATTTCGGCGAGAGCGATCCACGCGGCATCTATGGCGAGGCGACGCTGGAGGAGGCAAAGAGCCTAGCCGAGGACGGCGTCGAATTCATGCCGATTCCGAGCTTCCCCGACGAGCGGAACTGAGCGGCTATCTCACGCTTGCTATCAATTTCTCAAGCAGGCGAGCAAGCGTCTCCTGCTCCTGACGCGTCAGACCGGAAAGTATCTCGTGTTCGTTGGCGACGTGAGCGGCGACTGCTTCATCGATCAAGGCGAGACCTTTTGCGGTGAGCTGCACGACAATCCCACGCCGATCGTTGGGATGCGGCCCGCGCATGATCAGTCCTAACTTCTCCAGCCGGTCGAGCCGGTTGGTCATGGCGCCCGACGTGACCATCGTCGCTTCATAGAGGGCGGTTGGCGTCAGTGCGAAAGGTGATCCGGAACGGCGCAGCGTCGCCAGCACATCGAATTCCCCGGATTGCAGTCCGAAACGGGCAAACAGCGGAGCGAGGCGTTCTCGTGCTATCAGCGACGAGGCCTCGTTCAATCGTCCAAGCACGGCCATCGGCGAAACGTCCAGATCCGGCCGTTCCTTTTTCCACTGCTCGATGGCGTTCGCCGCACGGTCCATCTATCTCACCATTAAATATCTTGACGTTAAGTATCTTTGCATTATCTTATCCCAAGATGTAATGCCGGCCAAGGGCCGCAAATCGTGTCGGGTCTACGAAATGAAATTTCTCTGGGATTCTGCGCTCGGCCTTTTGGTCGTCACCGGCGGGCTGCTCGGCTTGACGCTGCCGTTCGGCAAGATCGCGACGGCAGCCGGCGTTTCCGCCATGGTCTGGGCCCTGGTCATCTCGCTCGGCGCCGGCGGCGTGCTTTTCTGCGCCTTGCTGCTGCGCGGGCAGCGCATCCGGCTTACCCCGCACAGGCTACGCTACTTCTTCGTCACCGCGGCGGTGTCCTACGCCGTCCCCAATCTGTTGATGTTCTCGGCCATTCCGCACCTCGGCGCCGGCTACACCGGCATCATGTTCACGCTGTCGCCGGTGGTCACGCTTGTGTTTTCGATCCTGCTCGGCGTTCGCCGCCCCAATCTGCTTGGTGTCGTCGGTATTGCAGTCGGCTTTGTCGGTGCGGTGATGGTGGCGATGACGCGCGGCGAGGCCGGCCAGCCGGCCGAATTTTTCTGGGTGGCGATAGGGCTGCTCATCCCGGTCAGCCTCGCCGTCGGCAACATCTACCGCACGGTCGACTGGCCCGAAGGGACCGGACCGATCGAACTTGCCGTCGGCAGCCATCTCGCAGCGGCTGCGCTGCTCCTCTGCGGCATCCTCACGCTGCAGGGCGGCGGTTCGCTTGCTCCACTCAGCAATGTGCCGCTGGTGGTCGTCGGGCAGGTCGCGTCAGCCGCGGCGATGTTCGCCTTCTTCTTCCGGCTGCAGGCGGTCGGCGGCCCGGTCTATCTCAGCCAGATCGGCTATGTCGCGGCTGCGGTCGGGTTGTTTGCCGGCACGATCTTTCTCGGCGAGCACTATCAATTGCTGACCTGGGCGGGTGCTATCATCATCACCGCCGGCGTGTTCATCACCACCAAAGCGCAAAGCCAGATCACCAGAAAGGCGCAGGGTCAGACGGGTGAGAAGGTGGCGACGTGAGAAGGTTCAGGCATTTCGTGACAAAGTTCAGGCGGGTGCCTTCTCCGCCAGCACCATATAGTTGACGTCCATGTCCTTCGATCGCTGCCAGCGGTCGGCGAGCGGATTGTAGGCGACGCCGGTGCGGTCGATGATGGTCAGGCCAGCGCCGGCGAGCGCCTTTTCCAACTCGTCCGGCCGTACCAGCTTGCCGAACTGGTGGGTGCCACGCGGCAACCAGCGCAGCACATATTCGGCGCCGATGATGGCCAGACCCAGCGCCTTCAGCGTGCGGTTGATGGTGGCGACGAACATGATCCCGCCGGGCTTGACCATCTCGCCGCATTTGGCCACGAACAGGTCGATGTCGGCGACATGCTCGACCACTTCCATGTTGAGGATGACGTCGAATTTCTCGCCGGCGTCGGCCAGATCCTCAGCCGTCGTGGCACGGTAATCGACCGTCACGCCGACCTCCGCCGCATGCAGCTTGGCCACTTCGATGTTGGTGGCGGATGCGTCGGCGCCGACCACTTCGGCGCCAAGCCGCGCCATCGGCTCGCACAACAGCCCGCCGCCGCAGCCGATGTCGAGGAAGCGCAGGCCCTCGAATGGCCGCGCCGCACGCGGGTCGCGGCCGAAGCGCGCCGCCACCTGGTCGCGTATATAGGCAAGCCGGATTGGATTGAACTTATGCAGCGGGCGGAATTTGCCGTTCGGGTTCCACCATTCGGCGGCAAGGGCGGAAAAGCGCTCCACTTCTCCGGCATCGATCGTCGACCGTCTGGGTTCTGGCATGGTGTGTCTCCCGCAGACTCAAAAGTTCAGAGCGCGATCGGGTGCAAAACCGGATACGACTTTTGCTGATCGCGCTCTGGTGCGCTAGGAAGTCGGTCGCGAGGCAGCGAATGTCAAGGCAGCAATTTCGCCTGTCGACAGGGCAGTGCTCACGATGCCAGGAGGCGCCGGCTGCGATCTGCCGGCATGTGGCAGCTTGCTTCGCCTTCCGTCGACCAACCGACGACTGGCGGCACGCCTTGCGAAACCCCAAGCATTTGGCTAAGGAGGCCGCGAATTCAGCGACCGGCCCGTCCGGACGCTCCCTTTCCGCTTTTCGGCCGTCGGCCCGGGCATCCAGTCAAAGGCATTTCGCTTCCATGGCGCGCATCGTGATGAAATTCGGCGGAACCTCCGTCGCCGACATCGCCCGCATCCGCAATGTGGCGCGCCACGTCAAACGCGAGGTCGATGCCGGCCATGAGGTGGCGGTGGTCGTCTCGGCAATGGCCGGCAAGACCAACGAACTGGTGCAATGGACGCGCGAAGCCTCGCCCATGCACGATGCGCGCGAATATGATGCCGTCGTCGCCTCCGGCGAGCAGGTGACTGCCGGCCTGCTGGCGATCGCGCTGCAGAACATGGGCGTCCATGCCCGTTCCTGGCAAGGCTGGCAGATCCCGATCAAGACCGATAATGCCCATGGCGCGGCGCGTATTCTCGACATTGACGGCGCATTCCTGATCAAGCGCTTCGGCGAAGGCCAGGTGGCGGTGGTCGCCGGCTTCCAGGGCATCGGACCGGACAACCGTATCGCGACGCTCGGCCGTGGCGGTTCCGACACCAGTGCCGTCGCCATCGCCGCGGCGGTCAAGGCCGACCGATGCGACATCTATACCGATGTTGACGGGGTCTACACCACCGACCCCCGCATCGAGCCGAAGGCACGGCGGCTGGCCAAGATTTCCTTCGAGGAAATGCTTGAAATGGCGTCGCTCGGCGCCAAGGTCCTGCAGGTGCGTTCGGTCGAGCTTGCCATGGTGCACAGGGTGCGTACGTTCGTGCGGTCGTCCTTCGACGACCCCGACGCGCCCGGAATGGGGGATTTGCTCAATCCGCCCGGAACGCTTATTTGCGACGAGGAAGAAATCGTGGAACAGCAGGTCGTCACCGGAATTGCCTACGCCAAGGACGAAGCGCAGATTTCGTTGCGCCGTGTCGGCGACCGGCCGGGCGTCGCCGCCGGCATTTTCGGGCCGCTGGCCGAAGCCAATATCAATGTCGACATGATCGTCCAGAACATTTCGGAGGACGGCAAGTTCACCGACATGACCTTCACCGTGCCGTCCGGCGATGTCGACAAGGCGCTTGGCGTGCTTGAGCGGATCAAGGCCACGATCGGTTACGACGTCGTACAGTCGGAAGCCGGCATGTCGAAGGTCTCGGTGATCGGCATCGGTATGAGGAGCCATGCCGGCGTCGCCGCCACCGCCTTCAAGGCGCTGGCCGACAAATCGATCAACATCCGCGCGATCACGACCTCCGAAATCAAGATTTCGATCCTGATCGACGGTCCCTACACCGAACTTGCAGTTCGCACTTTGCATTCCATCTACGGTCTGGATAAGCAGTAGCAGACTGCAACGGCCCGAAAATCGACAGTCGATTCTCGGATAGCACGATGCAGCGGATCGAAAGTCTTAGAGCGTCCTTTACGCGTCCAATCGGATGCATGGCGCTCTAATTGAGTTGTTGCGTGAGCGCCGGCCGCGGGAGAAACTGCGGCGGGCAAAATGTCCATTGGAGAACAAGCTGCGATGCGTGATACGGCCAGTGGCCCGCGCGTTTTGCTGAAACGGCTCCGCGAGCTCATGCAGGAGCCGCTGGAGCCGCAGGAGCGGCTCGACCGCATCGTGCGCGACATCGCCTCCAACATGGTCGCCGAAGTGTGCTCGCTCTATGTGCTGCGTGCCGATTCGGTGCTCGAACTCTATGCCACCGAAGGCCTGAACCCGAACGCCGTCCATTTGGCGCAGCTCAGGCTGGGGGAAGGCCTCGTCGGCACGATCGCGGCCTCAGCACGACCGCTCAATCTCTCGAACGCGCAGGAACATCCCGCCTTCGCCTACCTGCCGGAGACGGGGGAAGAGATCTACAACTCCTTCCTCGGCGTGCCGGTGCTCAGGGCAGGGCGCACGCTCGGCGTGCTGGTCGTCCAGAACAAGACCATGCGCCATTATCGCGACGACGAGGTCGAGGCGCTGGAAACGACGGCGATGGTGATCGCCGAGATGATCGCCACCGGCGATCTTGCGCGGCTGACCCGGCCCGGCCTCGAGCTCGACCTGCGCCGCCCGGTGAGCTTTACCGGCCTGTCCTTCAACGAGGGTGTCGGGCTTGGCCATGTCGTGCTGCACGAGCCGCGCATCGTCGTCACCAATCTGTTCAACGAGGACAGCGACGAGGAAATCAGGCGGCTCGATGCATCCCTCGGTTCGCTCAGGCTCTCGATCGACGACATGCTGGAACGCCGCGAAGTCGCCTTCGAGGGCGAACATCGCCAGGTGCTCGAAGCCTATCGCATGTTTGCCAACGACAGCGGCTGGGTGCGCCGGCTGGAAGAGGCGATCCGCAACGGCCTGACGGCGGAAGCAGCGGTGGAAAAAGTGCAGAGCGACATGCGGGCCCGCATGCTGCACATGACCGATCCGTATCTGCGCGAGCGGATGAGCGATTTTGACGATCTCGCCAACCGGCTGCTGCGCCAGTTGATGGGGCGTGGACCGGACGATGTCGCGACCTCGCTGCCGAAGGACGCTATTATCGTCGCCCGCTCGATGGGCGCCGCCGAACTGCTCGATTATCCCAGAGACAAGCTGCGTGGCGTGGTGCTGGAGGATGGGGCCGCGACCAGCCACGTCGTCATCGTGGCGAGAGCTATGGGCATACCGGTCGCCGGCCAGATGAAGGGTGCCGTTTCCATGGCGGAAAACGGCGACGCCATCATTGTCGACGGCGAAGAAGGTGCGATCCATCTGCGCCCCCAGCCCGACCTCGAAGCCGCTTATGCCGAAAAGGTCCGCTTCCGGGCTCGGCGGCAGGAAGTCTATCGCGAACTGCGCAAGAAGCCGTCGGTGACCAAGGACGGCGTCCACGTCGATCTGTTGATGAATGCCGGCCTGGCCGTAGATCTGCCGCAGCTTACCGAGGCGGGTGCTGCCGGCATCGGCCTGTTCCGCACCGAGCTGCAATTCATGGTCGCCTCGACCTTTCCGCGTGCAGAAGCCCAGGAACGGCTCTACCGAGACGTGCTCGACGCGGCGCGCGGCAAGCCGGTGACCTTCCGCACCATCGATATCGGCGGCGACAAGGTGCTGCCCTACTTCAAGGACACGATTCAGGAAGAGAATCCGGCGCTTGGCTGGCGTGCCATCCGCCTGACGCTCGACCGGCCGGGCCTGTTGCGCACCCAGATCCGCGCGCTGCTGAAGGCCTGCGGCGGGCGTGAACTGAAGCTGATGCTGCCGATGGTGACGGAACTCGGCGAGATCGCACAGGCACGCGAAATCCTCGATCGCGAGGTGCGGCATCTGTCGCGTTTTGCCCATCATTTGCCGACCAGCCTGAAGCTCGGGGCCATGCTGGAAGTGCCTTCGCTGCTGTTCCAGCTCGACGAGCTGATGAAGGCGGTCGATTTCGTCTCGGTCGGATCGAACGATCTGTTCCAGTTCGTCATGGCGGTCGATCGCGGCAATACGCAGCTCTCCGATCGCTTCGATACGCTGTCGACGCCGTTCCTGCGCGCTTTGAAGCAGATTGCCGACGCGGGCGTGCGCAACAACACGCCGGTGACCTTGTGCGGCGAGCTCGCCGGCAAGCCGATCTCGGCGATGGCGCTGGTCGGCCTTGGTTACCGTTCGATCTCGATGTCGCCTGCCTCGATCGGTCCGGTCAAGGCGATGCTGACGGAGCTGCCGCTGGCCGAGCTGCAAGCATTTTTCGCCGACAATCTCATGGCGCCGTCCCAGAAGTTGCCGATGCGCGCGCTGCTGCAGGCCTTTGCCGACGACCGCTCCATACCGTTGTAGTAGTACCCCACCATGATCAACCTGCCCCGCGACCGTATGGATCAAGTCGTCAAGCGTTTCGACATGCTCGAGGCGCAGATGTCGGCCGGGCCGGCGGCGGACGCCTATGTCAGGATGGCGTCGGAATATGCCGACATCCAGGAAATGGTGGCAAAGATCAGGGCGCTGCGCACCGCCGAGCACGAACAGGCAGATCTGGAGGCGATGCTCGCCGACAAGAGCACCGATGCCGAAATGCGGGCATTGGCCGAGGCCGATCTGCCCGAGGTCAGGGAGCGCATCGAAGCGCTGCAGAAAGACATCCAGATCCTGCTTCTGCCCAAGGATGCCGCCGACGACAAGAATGCCATCCTCGAAATCCGTGCCGGCACCGGCGGCGACGAGGCAGCTCTCTTTGCCGGCGACCTGTTTCGCATGTACGAACGCTACGCTGCGGCACGCGGCTGGCGTTTCGAGACGGCGTCGGCGAGCGAGGGCGAGGTCGGCGGCTACAAGGAAATCATCGCCACCATTTCGGGCAAGGGGGTCTTTGCCCATTTGAAATTCGAATCCGGCGTGCATCGCGTGCAGCGCGTGCCGGCGACCGAGGCCGGCGGGCGCATCCACACCTCGGCGGCGACGGTTGCCGTGCTGCCCGAAGCAGAAGAGGTCGACATCGACATCAGGGCCGAAGACATCCGCATCGACACGATGCGCGCCTCGGGTTCGGGTGGCCAGCACGTCAACACCACCGATTCGGCGGTGCGCATCACCCATCTGCCGACCGGCATCATGGTGGTGCAGGCGGAGAAGTCGCAGCACCAGAACCGGGCGAAAGCCATGCAGATCCTGCGCGCCAGGCTCTACGACCTAGAGCGTAGCAAGGCGGACGAGGAACGCTCCGAATCGCGCAGGTCGCAGGTTGGTTCGGGCGATCGCTCGGAACGCATCCGCACCTACAATTTCCCACAGGGTCGCGTCACCGACCATCGCATCAATCTGACGCTTTACAAGCTCGACCGGGTGATGATGGGCGAACTCGACGAGATCATCGACGCGCTGATGGCCGATCACCAATCGAAGCTGCTCGCCGATATCGGCGTCGATGGCTGACAGTCTGCCTGGTATGCTGGGGCCGCTGCTGAAAGCGGCACGGGCACGTCTTGCCGCAGCCGCAGTCGCCGATCCGGCGCTGGATGCCAGGCTGATCGTCGAACATTTTTCCGGCACCACCCGCACGCAAGCCATCGTCGATCCCGAATGCAGGGTCGATGCCGGCGCGATGGCCGCTATCGATGCAGCGTTAAGACGGCGGATCGCCGGCGAGCCGGTGCATCGCATCCTCGGCCATCGCGAATTCTACGGCTTGCGCCTGTCGCTGTCGCCGGAAACGCTGGAGCCGCGACCAGATACCGAGACGCTGGTCGAAGCGGTACTGCCCTTCGTGAAGACCACAGCAGAACGGCAAGGCGAATGCCGCATCCTCGATCTCGGCACCGGCACCGGCGCGATCGCACTGGCGCTGCTCAGCGCCGTTCCGGCGGCGCGCGCCACTGGGGTCGACATTTCGCAAGAAGCGCTGGGCACCGCCATGCGCAATTCCGAGGAATTGGGGTTGGCCAGCCGGTTCCAGGTGCTCAAATCCGACTGGTTCGAAAAAGTTTTTGGCCGATACCATGTAATTGCCGCTAACCCTCCCTATATAGCGTCCATAGACATCGAAAATCTGCAGGACGAGGTCCGCGATTTTGATCCACGCCGAGCCCTGGATGGCGGCGTGGACGGTCTTAGTCCCTACAGGATCATCGCCGCCGAGGCGGCAGGTTTTTTGGAAGCCGAGAGCAGGATTGCGGTCGAGATCGGCCACACGCAACGCCAAGAGGTCACCGATATATTCTCCGCAGCCGGCTACAGTTTGGCCGGGGTTTTTCGCGATCTTGGCGGAAACGACAGGGTTCTGATCTTTGAACTGACAAAGCCGTGATGCAGTGCGAAAAAACGCTTGGCAATGTCGGGGAATGCGGCTAGGGTCGCCTTAACCGGATGAGACGAAGCAGGCAGTGCTCTTAGCGATTCGGTTTCCTTGGAAATAGCTGCCTTCTTGCGCAAACGACGCCCAGCTTCGTGCGGGAATCGTCCGACAAGTGATGTAACCGGAACAGGATGACACGTGGCGCCAACGCAATCGATGCGGGCGAACGCCGGTGAAGAGACGAAACGGCTGGCCGCATGAGCGCCTCCGTTCGTGAAGAATTTTCGAAAATTTCAAAAATGAAGAGAGTCGAATGAGGCCACAACAGCAGAACAGGCGCATGCGCGGTCGCAACAACAACGGCGGCGGCAATAACAATAACAACAACCGCAAGGGCCCAAATCCCCTTACGCGCAACTACGAGAGCAACGGCCCGGACGTGAAGATCCGCGGATCGGCTCAGCAGATCGCCGAAAAATACGCTACCCTTGCCCGTGACGCGCAAAGCTCCGGCGACCGGGTGATGGCGGAAAACTATCTCCAGCACGCCGAGCACTACAATCGCATCATCGCTGCCGCGCAGGCGCAGCTTCCGATCCAAAGCGCTCAGCAGAACCGCGACGATTTCGACGAGGACGGCGACGACGACCGCGACGATTTCGACAACACCGGCAACAGCAATGCTGGTGAAACCGCGGCTCCGGTGGTTAATCATGGTGCCGGCCCGCAGCCGGTTATCGACGGCACGCCGGCCGAATTGGCGTTCAACCAGGAAAACCGCGATAATCGCGAGAACAGTGGGCGCGATAATGGTGGGCGCGACAACAATGGCGGCCGCCATCGCGACCGTCGCCCCAATGGCGGCTACGGCCAGAACGGCCAGCGCGGCGAATATGGTTCGCGCGGCGAGCAAGGCGGACAGCGCGGCGATCAGAATCGGCGTAACGAGACGCCGGTACAGAGCGAAACGACCGTACAGGCGGAAGCTGTGTCCCCGGTCGAGCCTGTTTCTGTGCCCGAGCCCGCGCCGCAGTTCGAGAACTTCTCGCCGGCGGCTCTCGCTGCCCAGGCCGAGCTGAAGGAAGCGGCTGCCGAAAATGGCGTTGCCCGGCGTCCCAGGCGTCCGCGCCGCCCGCGTGTCAATGCCGATCAGGTGGACAGCAGCAATGACAATGCTGGCGCCG
Source organism: Mesorhizobium sp. WSM4823 (assembly GCF_055811195.1). Lineage (NCBI taxonomy): Bacteria > Pseudomonadati > Pseudomonadota > Alphaproteobacteria > Hyphomicrobiales > Phyllobacteriaceae > Mesorhizobium > Mesorhizobium sp. WSM4823. Next base: position 9,063 of record NZ_JBVVQL010000027.1, on the reverse strand, counting down.
ATAATTTGAATACAGCGCCGGCGGAAGACGCTGGTGGGGAGCCCGCCAGCGTCGACGTCAACAACTGATTGAGCAAGGCCTTCAGACATTTTTGGACGGCGGAGAGAAATCTCCGCCGTTTTTGTTTTGCGCGCCCGTAGAATATTATGCGTCCACCATTATCGGGACGTCTTGAGGGTCCGTGGCTTGCGCCCCATATCTCGCCTGAACAGGATCCGGCTCGAACGGGCGGGTCCGTCACCGCAATCTGATCCGGTGCCGCATAGCGGGCCGGTGACGGAAGGAGACAGAGATGAACCTTGAAAAATACTCCGAGCGCGTGCGCGGCTTTATCCAGTCCGCGCAGACCATGGCGCTCTCGCGCAACCACCAGCAGTTCACCCCCGAACATATATTGAAGGTGCTCGTCGACGACGACGAGGGCTTGGCCGCGTCGTTGATCGAGCGCGCCGGCGGCAGCGTTCGCGACGTCAAGCTTGGCGTCGAGACGGCACTTGAGGCAATGCCCAAGGTGGAGGGCGGCAACGGCCAGCTTTATCTGGCGCAGCCACTGGCCAAGGTGTTTTCGACCGCCGAGGAGCTGGCCAAGAAGGCCGGCGACAGTTTCGTCACGGTCGAGCGGCTGCTGACGGCACTGGCGGTCGAGAAATCCGCCAAGACCGCCGATATCCTGACCAAGGCCGGTGTGACGCCACAGGCGCTTAACCAGGTGATCAACGAGGTCCGCAAGGGCCGCACCGCCGATTCTGCGAGCGCCGAGCAGGGCTATGACGCGCTGAAGAAGTATGCGCGCGATCTCACCGCCGACGCCCGCGCCGGCAAGCTCGACCCGGTCATCGGCCGCGATGACGAGATCCGCCGCACCATCCAGGTGCTGTCGCGCCGCACCAAGAACAATCCGGTGCTGATCGGTGAACCGGGCGTTGGCAAAACCGCGATCGCCGAAGGGCTGGCGTTGCGCATCGTCAACGGCGATGTGCCCGAATCGCTCAAGGACAAGCAGCTGATGGCGCTCGACATGGGGTCGTTGATCGCCGGCGCCAAATATCGCGGCGAATTTGAGGAGCGGCTGAAGGCGGTGCTTTCGGAAGTTACCGCTGCCGCTGGCGGCATCATCCTGTTCATCGACGAGATGCACACGCTGGTCGGGGCCGGCAAGGCGGATGGCGCCATGGATGCCTCGAACCTGTTGAAGCCGGCGCTGGCACGCGGCGAACTGCACTGCGTCGGCGCGACGACGCTCGATGAGTACCGCAAGCATGTCGAGAAGGACGCGGCTCTCGCCCGCCGCTTCCAGCCGGTCTTCGTCAATGAGCCGACCGTCGAAGACACCGTCTCCATCCTGCGCGGCCTGAAGGAAAAATACGAGCAGCACCACAAGGTGCGCATCTCGGATTCGGCGCTGGTCGCGGCAGCGTCGCTGTCCAACCGCTATATCGCCGACCGGTTCCTGCCGGACAAGGCGATCGACCTTGTCGACGAGGCCGCGTCGCGGCTGCGGATGCAGGTCGATTCGAAGCCTGAAACGCTGGACGAGATCGACCGCCGTATCATGCAGCTCAAGATCGAGCGTGAGGCGCTGAAGGTCGAGAAGGACGATGCGTCGAAGGACCGGCTCGCCCGCCTCGAAAAGGATCTTTCCGCCCTGGAGGAAGAATCGACCGAACTGACCTCGAAGTGGCAGGCCGAGAAGCAGAAGCTCGGGCTCGCCGCGGATCTGAAGAAGCAGCTCGACGAGGCGCGCAACGAGCTCGCCATTGCCCAGCGCAAGGGTGAATTCCAGCGCGCCGGCGAGCTGGCCTACGGCAAGATTCCGGAACTCGAAAAGAAGCTGACGCAGGCCGAGGCTCAAGACGGCAAGGTCGGCATGGTCGAGGAAGTGGTCACCCCCGATCACGTCGCCCATATCGTGTCGCGCTGGACCGGCATTCCGGTCGACAAGATGCTGCAGGGCGAGCGTGACAAGCTGCTGCGCATGGAAGACGAGATCGGCAAGCGCGTCGTCGGCCAGGGCGAGGCGGTGCAGGCCGTGTCGAAAGCCGTCCGCCGTGCCCGCGCCGGCCTGCAGGACCCGAACCGGCCGATCGGCTCGTTCATGTTCCTCGGGCCGACGGGCGTCGGCAAGACCGAGCTGACCAAGGCGCTCGCCAGCTTCCTGTTCGACGACGAGAGCGCCATGGTGCGCATCGACATGTCGGAATTCATGGAGAAGCACTCGGTCGCCCGGCTGATCGGCGCGCCTCCCGGCTATGTCGGCTATGAGGAAGGCGGCGCGCTGACCGAAGCGGTGCGGCGCCGGCCCTACCAGGTCGTACTGTTCGACGAGATCGAGAAGGCACATCCCGATGTCTTCAACGTGCTGCTGCAGGTGCTCGACGACGGCCGCCTGACCGATGGACAAGGCCGCACGGTCGATTTCCGCAACACGCTGATCATCATGACGTCGAACCTCGGCGCCGAATATCTGGTCAATCTCGGCGAGAACCAGGACGTCGATGTCGTGCGCGACGAGGTGATGAGCGTGGTGCGGGCATCGTTCCGGCCGGAGTTCCTCAACCGCGTCGACGAGGTGATCCTGTTCCACCGGCTGCGCCGGCAGGATATGGGCCGCATCGTCGAGATCCAGCTCAAGCGGCTGGAAAACCTGCTTGTCGACCGCAAGATCACGCTTTCGCTGGACCAGGAGGCGGTCGATTGGCTGGCGGCCAAGGGCTACGATCCGGCCTATGGAGCGCGGCCGCTGAAGCGGGTGATGCAGAAGGAACTGCAGGACCCGCTGGCGGAAAAAATCCTGCTCGGCGACATCCTCGACGGTTCGACCGTCAAGGTCACCGCAGGTTCCGACCGGTTGAACTTCCGCTCGAGGCCGACGGTCGTGGCGACCGAGGCGGCTGCCTGATTTCGAGCCGGCTTGCATAAAATGGCGGGGCGCAGATGACGCTGGATGACTACAACGGCTTCTGCGCCTCGCTGCCTGCGACGACCCACGTCGTCCAATGGGGCGGCGCCCATGTCTGGAAGGTCGGTGCCAAGGTGTTTGCCATCGGCGGTTGGAGCGAGGGGAAGGAGCCGTTCGTCACCTTCAAATGCTCCGACATCGCTTATGACATCTTGAAGGAACAGCCGGGCCTTCGGCCCGCGCCCTATCTTGCGTCACGCGGCATGAAATGGATCCAGCGCCAGACAAATCAAAGCATGGACGATGACGCGCTGAAGGACTACCTGCGCGAAAGCCATCGCCTTGTCGTCCTCAAGCTGACGAAACAGGCGCGCAAGGAATTGGGGCTTACCGCCGGCTAGTGTTCTTGCTCGCCAGAAATCCGCCATCTTCATGCCCGGTTCATGTTGGAACCTTATGGTCGCTAACTGATTTGCTGGCGAAGGGGTTGGTATATCTCATCGGCCCGAAAATCGAATTCGATTTTCGGAAAGCGCGATGCGGAGATTAGAGTGTTAGAGCGTCCTTTGCGCGTCCGGAAGGACGCGCGGCGCTCTAACGAGACTATGCTGGGCGGCGGCAATTACGGACCGGAGAATTTGGGCAACATGTTCCGCACGATCTTCACCCTTTCGGCGTTCGCCGCCGGGCTGCTTTCTTCGAGCGCAATGGCCGCGCCGACGGAAGACATTGCGCCGCGATCTGCCCGTGCGGCCGATGACGGCGGTGTGCTGGTCGCCCAGAACGGCGATTTCGACGTCTATTACGACGCCAGGGGAAACCGCGTCATCGTCGATGCGGAAACCGGCAAGGTCCTTGCCATCCAGCCGCCGCAGACCAGGTTCGACCGCCGTGCGCTGCGCCGCGAGGGCTCGCGCAATCTCGGACCGGTCGAGGACGACCGCTATTATCTCGACGAGGAAGACACGGCAGGCTTGCGCCGCAGGCAATTGGAAGAGGAAGGCTTGATCGTCGTGCCGCCGCCCGACGAATACGATCCCTACGACGACAATTCGGTAGAAGCTTTTCCCGAAGCCCCGCGGGATGATAGCTACGGCGATAATTATCCGGAAGCGCCGCAGCCGCGCACCGTCAAGCGCCAGCCGCTCAACGAGGCTTCGATCGAACCGGTCGAGCCGACGGCGCCGGGCGACCAGGCGGCACTGCCGCCAAAGATCGGCGGCAAAACGGCGGTCGATCCGTCGCTTTCACTCGGTGCACGCCAGGATGTCGCGGCGTTGCAAGTGCTGCTCGACCGCGCCGGCGCTTCGCCCGGTGTCGTCGACGGGCGCTTCGGCTCGAACGTCGACAAGGCGCTCGCCGCCTACAACGAGATCACCGGCAGCTCTCTGCGGTCGACCGATGTGGTCGGCATCCAGGCGGCGCTCGAGCAGTCCGGCGGCGATGCCTTCGCCTCCTACGCCATCACCCCCGAAGATGCAGCCGGCCCCTATGTCGCCTCGGTGCCGGAAGACTACAGCCAAAAGGCGCAACTCGACCGGCTGAGCTACACCTCCGTCACCGAAGCGCTGGCCGAGCGGTTCCACATGGACGAGAACTATCTGAAGGCGCTCAATCCGGACGCCAATTTCAACCGTCCCGGCACGATCATCAAGGTCGCCAATTTCGGCAGGCTGGTGGTGAAGCCGGTGGCAAGCATCATCGCCGACAAGGGCAAGAAGCAAGTCCGCGCCTATGACGCATCGGGCAAGCTGATCGCGGCCTATCCAGCCACCATCGGCTCGGCGGACACGCCTTCGCCCACCGGCACGCATGCGGTGTCGCGGGTCGCGTTGGATCCGAACTACACCTACAACCCGAACATCAATTTCAAGCAGGGCGAAAACGACAAGATCCTGACCATCCCGCCAGGCCCGAACGGCCCCGTCGGCTCGGTCTGGATCGCGCTGGACAAGCCGACCTACGGCATTCACGGCACACCCGATCCCTCCAAGATCGGCAAGACCGAAAGCCATGGCTGCGTGCGGCTGACCAATTGGGACGCGCGCGAGCTGGCAAAAATCGTCTCGCCGGGTGTCACGGTGGAATTCATCGACTGAACGCTGTCGGCAAGGAGCCGTGATCGGTGCCATGAAGGTCTCGATCCCTGTTCTGGTTTCAACGACAGCAATCCTCTGGCTGGTTGTTGCCGGCGGATCGGAGGTCTAAGCAGGCTGCATGAAGTCTCCAAGCGAAGCCGCTGCCATCTCCCTGACCGGCTCTCTTCGGGCCGATACGTTTTGCCCGCAATCGCGGCGCAGGTTCGTGCTGATCGCGGCGATCCTGGCTTCCGCGCTCGGCTTCATCGACGGTTCGATCCTGGCCATCGCCACGCCGGCGATCCGCGTCGACCTCGGCGCCAGTTTCGCCGAGGCGCAGTGGATTTCAAACTCCTATGCGCTGACGCTTTCGGCGCTCATCCTTGTCGGCGGCGCCGCCGGCGACCGTTTTGGCCTGCGGCATGCTTTCGTGGCAGGTATCGCGCTGTTCATTGTTGCCTCGCTTGCCTGCGCGGTGGCGCCGAACCCGCCAGTGCTCATTGCGTTTCGCGCCATTCAAGGCATCGGTGCCGCCATCATGGTGCCGGGCAGCCTCGCCATTATCGCCAAGGCCTATCCGAAGAAGGAGCGCGGCAGGGCGATTGGCATCTGGGCGGCGGCCTCGGCGCTGACGACGGCGCTTGGCCCGGTGCTGGGCGGCGTTGTCTTGTCGGCCTTCGGCGACGGCATCTGGCGGGCGATCTTCGCGATCAATCTGCCGCTTGGACTTCTCTCGATCTATCTCCTGCTCGCCAAGGTCCCGGCCGACGCTCCGACGGAAAAGCGCAGCCTCGATCTCGGTGGCGCTGCACTCGCCACCTTGGCGTTCGGGGCGCTTGCCTACGGCTTGACTTCGATGAGCGCAGAGGGCGAGGGGCAAATGTCGGGCCCGAGCATTGCCGCCGGCGCGGTGTTGCTCGTCTTGTTCATTGTCTTCGAGCGCCGGCAGCGCGAACCAATGATCGATCTCTCGCTGTTTCGGGTCGGCGCCTTCGCCGGCGCCAATGTAGCGACCTTCTTCCTCTATTTCGCGCTGTCGGCCAATCTGTTCTACCTGCCGATGCTGCTCATCGCCGGATGGGGGCTGAGCACGGCTGAGGTCGGTTTCATCTTCCTGCCGCTGTCGGCGCTGATCGCGCTGTTTTCGGGGCCGATCGGCCAATGGTCCGACCGGATCGGTCCGCGGTTTCCGATCGCCAGCGGCAGTCTCGTGGTCGCTGTCGCCTTTGCCGGGCTTGGTTGGCTGGCCTATGCCGGGATCCACAGTTTCTGGTGGGGAGTGTTTCCGTTGATGGCGCTGATGGGGTTCGGCATGGCGCTGGTCGTGTCGCCGCTGTCGACGGCGATCATGACGGCGGTCGATGACAAGGATACGGGTGCTGCTTCGGGAATCAACAATGCCGTCTCGCGCATTGGCGGCCTGATTGCAGTGGCGGCGATGGGATCATTGGCGGCCTGGGTCTATGCGGCAACGCTGAACACCGGTGCCGCATCCGGCATCCCGGGTTTCGGCGAACCGGCGCCGGCCGGCCTGGCACCGGATCTCGATGCAGCAAGGCTCGCCGCCAGCGATGCAGCTTTCGCAGCGGTCGCCCTGGTGACCGCGCTGCTTTGCCTGCTCTCGGCGATCGTGGCGTGGACGACTGTTTCCGGCGAGCGACTGCCATGGTCGCGTCGATCTGAAAATCCGCAGGGCTGAAGAGCCTAAAGGCGCCAAAGTCGGCTCAGCCTTCGATCTTGGCGCTCGCGATCTTCAGCGAATCACTGTCTTCCTGCTTGAGCAGATCATCGATGCGCCCGCGCTCGCGCTTGAAGGCGACGAGATCGTCGCCTTTCAGCACCTTGCCTACCGGCAGGCGAACGCGCATCGGGTCGACCTTGGTGCCGTTGACAATCAGCTCGTAGTGGAGATGCGGACCGGTGGCGAGGCCGGTCTGGCCGAGAAAGCCGATGGTCTGGCCTTGGCGGACGCGCACACCCGGCGCGATGCCTTTGGCAAAAGCGCTCTGGTGATTGTAGGAGGTCTCGTAACCATTGGCGTGGCGGATGATGATCTGCTTGCCATAGCCACCGGCCCAGCCGGCCTTCTCGACGACGCCGTTGCCGGCGGCGATGATCGGCGTGCCGATCGAGGCCGACCAATCGACGCCGGTATGCATGCGCACATAGCCGAGGATCGGATGCCTGCGGGCACCGAAGCCGGAGCGGAATTTTCCTGCGGGCAGGGGATTGCGCAGCAGGAATTGCTGAGCGCTGCGACCGTCCTCGTCGAAATAGTCGGTGCTGCCGTCCTGCATCTGGAATCGATAGAAATTGCGCGTCGTGCCGCCGAATGTCGCCGAGACATAGAGCAGCTCGGATTCGTCGGATGCCCGGTCGTCGCCGTCCGGCTGCGAGAACAGCACCTCGATACGGTCCGACGGATTGAGCCGCGACTGGAAGTCGACACCTGAGGCCAGTAGCTTGATCAGCCGCTTGGTCATGGCCTTGGACATGCCGTAGGAGTAGGCGGCGCGGTAGATGCCATCGTAGACATTAGGCAGATTGCCGCGCACCACTGGCGCGGGCGAATCGTCGAATGCGGTCGCCAATTCGGGATTGGGTTCCGGCTCCTGCGCCGGCACATATTGGCCGTGATCGTCTATAGCTATGGTGACGATATGCTGCGTCCTGTCATAGATGCCGGTGCGAACGACCTTGGCGGCGTCGCCATGGATCTCGAGCCCAACGCGCAGCACGGTTCCCGCCTTGAGCGCTGTCGCATTCAGCAATTTGGCGATCGCCTCGGCCATGCCGGTGGCGTCCTCGCCCGTATAGCCCGAATCGGCGAAGGCCTCGACTATGTCGCGATCCCTGGTGAAGGGGATGATTTCCTCGGCGAAAGCCGGCGCCTGATCGTCGGGGGCAGCGCGCAGCGACACCGAGACGTTTTCCGGGACGATCCTGACATCGTAGGATCCGGCCATGCTCTCGGCGAATGCTTCGCCGAATCGCTGCGGGTCGACATAATGCAGCGATGCGACCTGCACCGCGCCGTCGCTTAGACCGGTGCCGGCCTCACGCACCACCTTTTCCACTTCGTCGGCGGACAAGTCGCTCTTTTCGTCGAAGGCCGCTGTCTCGATCGGGAAATCGACCGTCTTCAGGCTCATCTCGCTTTCGACCTTGGCGCCATAGATCTGGCCGGCGGCGGCGGTCGCCGGCTGGTCGGCATTGCCGTCGCGATCGTCGCCGAACACCTGCATTGGATTGAAAGGCGGATAGGCGCGGCTGGTCGCGTGTCCGGCGGCAAGCGCCATCTTGATCTGCACGAAAGGCATAGTGTGGATGACGTCGCGATCGCCGACCTTGGTCACCATCGACACTTCCATGCGCCGTCGGTCCTTGGCCTTGGCGATCTGGCGCGGCGCCACCAGCCTGGTGGTCTTGGCGATCTCGCCGGAATCGTCGCCTCTCGCAAGGCTGATTAGTTCGGCGATCTCGGGCGGCGTTGCCAGTTGCTGCCGGCCATCAAGGGCCGCGAACAGCGCAACCCCCATCAGCACGCTAGACGTCACGCCGGTAAGAAATGTGCCCGACAGCCAGCGTGCCGAAACCTCGCGCCGGTCGGGTGGGCCACTGCGACCGTCCGCAATCAGCGGCGGCTCGTTGCCGAGTTCGGCTATGACATTTTCCGTATCTGGCATCCAGAAAGGCTGCTTCTTCCCCGGGCGGGACGGCTTGTCGCTTTTGTTGTGGCCATGACATTTGCCTGTCACGGCGGGCGAAGTCAACGAAGCGCCTGGCTTCGGCCGAAATCCCCAATCACACTTTTCTCTCAGTGGCTCTCTTATAGTCTCTTATTAAGGGGGCCGCGCCGATGGTGCGCACGCCCGCTTTATTGGCCTTGGTGTTAAGCCGTAATGCGGCGGCAATAGGGCTCCAGCATGGTGGTGGGCTTTGTTATTCCCATGTTATTCCCATGCCGCCGCGGAAGTCGGCTACCGAAAATCCTTTGTCGCAAAAAATTCAAAAAAGATTGAAATGGTTGTTGACAGTTTGGAGGGGTGGCGACTATATACGCCTCACCAACGAGGGCGGCGCGCC
>NZ_JBVVQL010000026.1:0-32433 GCF_055811195.1 Mesorhizobium sp. WSM4823 | reverse complement strand
GTTCATCTGCAAGGCGTGGGCGTCACAACCGGAACGCTTCAAACTCGATCCGCTCCAGCAAATGCCGGGACTAAACAGCTAGATCTAGCCCCCAAGGCTACATCAAACAGCTCCAGATATTTTGTTTTTCCTGAAGATGCAGACGTTGTCCTTGCCGACACCTAGCTCGATCTCCGTCCAGCCGTTGCTGCTGTGGAATGGCCTAAGCGCAGGAGCACAATATAGATAAAGAGCTCGCCGACCTGCGTTGAAGGCACGCATCTCGGCAGCTTCAAGCATACGTGATCCTATTCGATGTTTGCGAAACTCTGGTTCGACCCAGACTTCAGCAATCCAGGGAGTTAAATTTGGCCTTTCAGGCATATCCGATGTCACAACTGATGCTGTCCCGAGGAACTCACCATCACGGTGCGCAACGAAGGTAAACTCGACTTTAGATATCAGTATGTCAATGAACTTCTGCACAACATCCTGAAATCTTAAACCTTCGCGACTCCTCCATGCATGCCAAATTCTGTCAGCTATTGTTTCTAACAAATCTGGTTTCTGCGAGAGGTCGACGATCTCCACGGGTAAAATCATATTTCAATCCTCAAACTGAAAGTAAAATTGAGCTCAGGCAATATTTCCTTCGCTTAACGATTCTGCCGCCATAACTCGTTATACGTGTCAATACAGCTGTCCAGTCAGCTGAGCCAGCATGGTAACTACCACTTCCAGGCAAGCGCCGATACTACGGCATATGGTAGTTGACGCATTCCCTCATAGCAGAAAGCGGCTGGCAAGTCATGAAGTTTGGGTGGTGTCATCAGAGGGAAAACCAAGGCATGTACCGGCGCCATGGCAAGACCCCTTCGACATTTTTGGGGAATTGGAATGTTCAAGGGCCGCCAGTGATCCTACTTTGCGTGCGCTGGTAGCTGGCCTACAATCTCAGCCTGCATGACCTTCAGGAGATGATGGCGGAGCGGGGGATCGCCGTCGACGCAAGCATAGCGTGACCCGTAAGTGGCATGCCGACGAGACTTCCATCAAGGTCCGCGGCCGGTGGATGTATCTTTGCGTAGCGTGCAGCGTGACCTGCTGACCTGCCCTCGGCCAAGCGGTTCTTCAGAAAAGCGCTGGCACGTCATGGCTGGCCCGACTGCGTCGAAGTCGATGGTGGCCAGACCAACCAGGAGGCTATCGCTTCCTGTGACATCATAAATCGCAGATCGTTTCCGGCGTCGGCTGAAGCGCTGAAGCCGATCCGGATAGCAAGAGTAAATACCTGAATAACCGGATCGAACAGACCATCGACCATTGTCAAGCGCGCCGCATCCGTCAATGCTCGGCTTCAATCACCAGCATCAGCGCAATCATCCTAAACGGCATAGAATGGCTCACATTCCCAGGCCGACCAATTCCAAATCCTTGCCGCGTGATTAGCCTCGCGCCAGATCTCTCCGCACTCCCATTCAGACGTTGCGACAAACCGCGCCGTGGCTGTCGCGCTCACCAACAAAATGCAAGGATCATGTGGGCCATGCTCTCGGGCAGCACATTCCACGAGTCCCCACCCTCCATGAAAGCAGCTTAAGGGGAAGCGGCAAACGAAGGAACGACAAAAAAGAGGTCTTACCTCGGCAATTGCAGCAAAATGGCAGGAGATGGTGAAACGGTCATTTTCGTCGTTTCCCAAACCTGGCGTGTGGGGTTGGCTTGGCCAATGTCTTGGGGGCCGATGAGCGCGCGAAAATCCATCGCGCCTCGCGGCGAGGACGTTGTCCAGCCGCATCATGAAGCCGGATACAGTCCGCGGTTGTAACCAACGATCCTGATCCAGGCAACCTGTTGGAATCGGGCAGGACTGCTGCAGGCTATGCTGCCGTACCGGAAAGATAGCTTTGCGCCGTTCTGAGTGTTTTCTCGATATCGGAACACAAGACCGATAGTCGCGGAGATAAATGTTTATTATTTTTCTCGATGAACCTAAGGAATTCCTCATCGTACATGGTCACGTAGTTGAGCTCTCTAAATGCTGCGGCCGACAGCACCGGGATTGACGACAGATCCACTATGGTGCGCGGCTCCAAACGCAGAAGCGCTTTGCGAAGAGTGGCTTGATATTCATCATTGACATCGGCAGTTGCGACCACAACTATCGACCGAGGTTCACGAACAGACCCAATCTCCGCCGGGCGCATGAGCGAAACTTCTATGTCAGTCCAGGGGCGGAGACGTTTGCGAAGGTTCTTAGGGTTCCGCGTTACGACTACTGTTGAACGGAATCGCTCTCCCACACCACTCCTGATCAACTCGCGACCCAACATACCCGCCCCGATCATGTAAAGGCGGTCGGGTAGCTCTCCATTCTGAAACCGATCAGCTATGATGTCTCGGACGATCTGATCGTAGTTGAAGGATGCAATAAACCCCTGCCGCTCGCGCGAGGCGCGACCTATATCAATTGCCAGCCGTGCGATTTGGAAAATCGGAAGGTTTGGATCAAGAAGGTCGATAGATTTCGCGAGTTGATCGCTGATGTAATTCTCGCCGAGGATCTGGGAATGAGCACCCGACGCAATCTCGGCGAGACGCTGGGTAATAGGGACCGTACCTTTAATGTGTTCGAATGGACAGCCAGAAAACATCTTGCTGCTGTCTATATTTCTGAGCGCGGGCTCCTCACCGTAGGCCTCAACTCGTAAGCAGGTCGTCACAAGGAGAACTCCGCTTCTCGCTAGGTCGGTTGCAAGTGGTTTGATCTTCGCCGAATGCTGCGCCATTGCCAAGGGCGAAGTCATTTGGTGATCAACATAAAGGCCAAGAAATCTGCTCATTGTTCCCTCTTAAAATTAAGCGAAAGCTCAATTGATAACTTACGCGGAGCGCTCTCAAGTTCTCGGTCTTTTACCGAGCCTTCCTTTGCCGCGAGAATGCAGGGCAAGCCTCGTGCTCCGCTGCAATCAGGAGCAGCCCGTGGATCACTTTTGCTAGCAGCCGATGATGGGAGGACCTTTTTGCCGGAGGTCGACGAGGGCGGCGCGTATTGGTGGATTGCCGACACCTCCTCCTGTAGCGGGCGGATCTGGTGCAGACCTGACATGTTCTTTTCCCTTGGTCCTTTGAGCGACGTCATATCGGTCGGCAGATCCTGCCGCCTGGCGACGATGAAGCATAAGACGCGCCAATTGCGCATAAGGGCCGCAGCAGAACTGTCTTGCATATTATTCAAGGGCTTCAATGGGAGTGCGGCAGGGCGCGTGCTGAAACACCGCAATGTCGCGGACCCGACAAAGCCGACGGCACTTTCATGGTTACCCAAGCTTGCGCGAAGCCGCCGGAGCGACCATCTAACGGATGGCCAGCGCTCGCCACCTGAAGGCCACCGGGAAGCGATCTGGACGTGTGCTTTCAACTGTCGGCTTCGTCCGAGCGGGCTCCGTGTTCGGCTCGCTGCAGACGGGATTGAGCCCGATTTTGGTCACCGTCTCCAAGAGCTGCGTGGCGTTGATGTTGGGGAATTCCTCCAATCGGCGACAAACGATCGGCCACTCCATACGGAGCGCCTGGAAGCGGGCTTGGCCAGGCTCGGCGTAGACAGGCTTCGGCTTCTCCTGCATTTTCGCGGCTGTCGCGGCAGGAGTGGATGGGGTCACCGGCTTGAGCGCGGCGATGGGAGCCGCAGTCAGGGTTTGTGTCGAGATCTTTTGTAGACTGCGCAGGTAACGCGGTTTGGCTTCGATAGGGAAGGTCGGACAGATCTCGCCCGCATGTCAGGCGCTCGATAGGCCTGCTACGAAGGCGGCTAAGTTGGGCGGCCGCCGGTGGCGGTGTTTCGCCGTCAGCCAGCGCCGCCAGGTAAGCCTGCACAGCTCGCATCTCCTCCAGAAGTTTCAGCGGATCGAGGTCGGCGGCGATTTCGCTCAGCTTGCTCTTGGCCGCCACCGGGATAGCCTCCGCCTGCAGGAGACGTTGGCAGGGCGTCTGCGGCGGATGATAGCGCTTAGCCACCTTCGGTCCGTCGCGCTGCTTGGCAGCCAGCTTGACGAGGGCTGGAAGAAGTTCACGAACAGCCTATGCCCCGTGGGGGCGCGATGCCAGAGCCCCGGCGGCGCGTCAAAATGCGCACCTTTGCCGACTGAACGATCCGCGTCCCGGGAGCATGGAAATGGGCCTGGTCGCTCATTGCGGAGAGGCCAACCGCGGTAGTTGCGTTCACAGCCTGGTTCTGACCGATATCGCGAGCGGATGGACGGAGGCGCGCCCATCGTGGTCCGAGAAGGCACCTTCGTGGTCGAGACACTCGAGCGCATCCGCATCGGCTTGCCCTTTGCCCTGAGAGCGCTGGATGTGGATAATGGCAGGGAGTTCGTCAACAACAGGCTGATCGAATATTGCCTTGGTCACGGCATCGCAAGAACGACCAAGCGTGGATCGAGCAGAAAAATGGCACCGTTGTACAGAAGCTCATGGGTTATCGGCGCTTTGAGGGCTTGGCGGCGGCCAGAGCACACAACCCTTGGCTTCTTTTTCGTACGCATGTTGCGCCTTAGCATCTGGAGCAAGCGGTCGATCGTCGCGGCGCTCATCAACATGGGTGTATCTCCTCCTCGAGCTTTAAATGCCCATTGTGTTCCAGCGCTGTCATGATGCCTCCCTGGTGATGAAGGCATCATGGCGACATCCCCTTCACGGGTAACATTCTAAGTGAGGCAACCAACCCGCTCGGTAACATTCTCCTTGAGGCAATGCGACATTTGCGGCCACTTGCGGCTACGAGGATGCCAACGATCTCGATCGGCTGCGCACCGACCCAGCCTTAAAGCTAGCTGCGGGCTTTTCGACAGCGGGATTGATCTGTGCTCGCAGCCGACCTGCTCGCGCCTAGAGAATCTGGCAGACCTGCGCGTCATCCGGCTCGGCTGGGTGCTGGTCGATCTTTGGCTGTCGAACTAAGCCGTGCCGCCCAAAAGCCTGACACTCGACATCGCCGACGCGGCTGATGTCGTTCCCGGCCATCAGCAGCTCTCGCTTTTCAACGCCCACTACGAGCGATACTTCCTGCCGATCTACTCTGTGATGCCGCGACCGCCGTGATCCTGTGTCCCAGCAAGACGCCGCCCGGCAAGGAGACTCGCGGTGCGCCAGCTTGTCCGGCGCATCCGCGCGGGCTTGCCGATCACCCGCATCCTGTCCGCGGCGATGGCCGCTTATGGCGGGGCCCAGATTATGGCCTCGTGCGAGAACAATGCGCTCGACCACCCCTGCGGATTGCCCGGCAACCGGTTGTCCCGGGTCTCGTTAAATGAAGCCGCCGACGATATCCCCAAGTGTAAGGATGCCGTTCTCAACCGCAACACATCGCATGCCAACAAAAAATATCTTGTGCATCATTTCACGTTTATACTTCTATTATGCCACGCTTTAGAACTTCTACGGCTGCGGCTATTCTGCTATTAGCATCCATTTTCCTCATCACATTTTTTATGTGAAAATTGACGGTATTTACAGATATCCCCAGAATCTTTCCTATTTCCCACGATGATTTACCTCTCGCCGTCCATAGTATGCACTCTTTTTCTCTTGACGAAAGCTTAGAAGTGCTTTCGGCGGCAGTCGACTTCGTGAATTCAGTGACTCTCAGATGGAAATGTAACGCCGCAAGTTGGAAGTACGTGATTGTTCTATTGCGGAATTCACTATTCCAAGGCTGAGCAAAGTTCATAATCGCAAAGCTGCCGTCGGGGCCGTGCAACGGAACGCTAATGCCTGACCTTAAGCCAAACGTGGCAGCCTCGTCCAAAACGCGTCTTCCGTCTTCAGTCGTGCTTTCGTCGTTGTACACCTCGCTCCAACGAAGGGCTTCTATTCGCCTTCGACTTCTCTTGATAGTGGGGTCTATCTTGTGATAACCCATTTCGAAATAGCGCTCCCGCCATTCCTCAGGGTAATTGAACATGACAGCCGGATCGCCGCGCACCGGCTTTAACCCTTTTCGGTCTGGTGCAAGAGAGCCATAGGCGATCCACGGACAATCAAAATTGAGGGCAAAAGCAGATAGCAGGTCGAACAACTGCTTGGGTTTTCCGATACCATCAGTCTGGTCGAGAAAACGGGCAAATTCGACCGCAAACGCCTCCCTGGCAGCCTCAGGGAAATTCATCCTGGGTAACAAACAGAGCTGGTCGAACACTCTAGGTGAAAGCGCTCGAAATTCAGTGACAGCAGTCGTTCGCCGGCGTTCCATAGTCTCTGCTCCGTAGCCATTCGTTTGGATGTTGTCCTAGGCGCACCACAGTTTCCTCCTGTGAGGCTACGGCTCCCCGCCCGTCATCGGCAGACCAGTGTCATCGGAGCTCTAGCATCTCACTGCGATTGGCGAAGTTAATTTAATTTACAACTGTGCTTCTCTGGCGTGAATTTAGTGCAACAAAGGATAAATACACGTCCAGATCATGATGCTTTTGCGACCCATCACATCACGGTCAAGCAATTTCGGGTGCCTTTCAGTCTACTCACTGGAGGGCGAACAACCTTCCTACCGAGAAGGAATGGTCTCAAAACGGCGACCTCAAATTGTCAGTGAGTCGGGGTTGAGGGTCTTGAGACGCTTCGCGAATTCTAGCTCTGACAAAATCAGGGATAGTTCGAAGCGCTTGAAGATGGTGTCCTGGATGGTGCGGTTTATGCGTCCGGCCTTTGGCCCAGGGATGCCTAAGCTTTGTAAGGAATAATCGATATCGTTGCGCGCAATGGCCATCTAGTAGACATTAGCGCGGAAGAGTTGCTTACCTGCTGTTATTTTGTTGATTTCGGCGGTGTACCAACTCTCACCTATTCTGCACGTTGTTCGCGAGGCAGTTGCAACGGCTTGCAACAGAACCTCGATAATCCGATGGCCTTGCCGCGCAGATGCGCCTTGGGCTTTGCCAGAGCCGTTTATATCTAATGCGCTGCGACATTTGTCGATGATGACAACATCACCTTTGCCAGCGTCGGAGCGAACTCCGTTTCGATGAGTCTCAAACATGCCCCAGTTCATCGGTTGTCGACAACGAAATGGGCGGTGAGCCATGGCAGCGCAGCCCGGCGATGAACCCGTTGCCGTTTAGGCAACGGGGCCGCAGGCGCGTGGTTCCATTTCGTCGATGAACACCAGGAGATGCGGCTCGAGCCGAATCGGCTGGCACTTCTACGCCACTGCTGCCGCCTGCCGATGTCGAGAGGCATGATGGCCAGCAGCATCTTTTTGAGCAGTAGCCGTTCTTAATGAGCAAACGCGTGGTCGAGTGGGGAGCGACCTGGGGGCCTACAGCAGCAGGCCAGTTCGGCCGCAAAGTGCGGAGGTGTCGGTCAGTCGCTGCGACATTCACGTCAGGTCCACCAGAGAACAAGATCTGGCCGCGCAAATCCGAAAAAGCAATTCAGCAGCACGCGACGCTTTCCGTTGCCTGATTGACCGGTAACCCCATGAACGAAACCGCCGTCAAGTAGCGCGATATCCCCGGCCTTGAGCTGGATTTCGCGACTAGGCACGGCCTCGAGATAAGCTGCGGAGTAGGGATATCCCGTGGTCTCCACACCCTGCGACTTTCGATCTGCGACTGTCGGCTTGTGACTCCATAGCCTCAAGTTTCCACCTTGCTCAGGCATGCTGGGATAAAAGTTGAGTGCTGCGACGGTGTTGTGCGCCACCGCAGAAAGCTCGTAATCGTTCCCAGCACTTAACACTTGAGCGACATCGTCGTGGGGGTCCAATGAAAATGTGCCGCTTCCGGTCCAACTGAGAGCCCGACAAACGTTCGCCTGACCGTGTTCTGAGCGCGCAAGCCGCAATTCAATGCCTTGGTTGTGAAGCTCGCGCTTCAACGCGTCGAATAAGGCTCGGACCGGGTCAACTAAACAGCCAAAAAGAGCGTCAACGTGCAGCCGCGCAGTTTCTGCCTCCGCGAAATAGGTGGCTGCATCCTTCCTATAGTGGGATGCGCCGACATATTGTCCGGGGACACCATCTTTGCGCTCGTTAAGACCGGGACTGCCAAAAAAATTCGCGGTGATCTCGTCGGCTGTTTCGCTGCTGAAAGCTTGCCTGATGTGCAGAGCGGTGATCTCACCTTTCAATACTGCGATAATCTCCGCTGTGCTGATTGATCCGGTTCGTTCTTTGATGGTAAGCGGCGAGATGGCCGGCGTTTGAGGTACTTGGTTAGTCGCCATTGGTTTTCTCCTGTAGTGCCTGATCGAGGATGGCAATGCCGTGATCGAGTTCGTCATCTGAGATGGTTATCGGCGGAAGGACTTTGATGACGTCGCGATTTGGCCCCGAGGATTCGATCAGCAGGCCGTTTTCGAACGCGACATCGTGCACACGGCCAACAACTGCCTGTGAACGGCACTTGAGGCCGGCCATCAGACCACGGCCGCGCTTTTGTTCGATGCACTTGGGGAATTTCGCAACGAGGCGATCAAGGTGTTCTTGCAGTTTGACGGCCGTCCGCTCGACAGCTGTAGTAAATTGCCTATCGGACCACATTGTGCACATGGCAGATGAAGTCACGAAGGCAAGGTTATTGCCTCTGAAGGTCCCGCTATGTTCTCCCGGATTCCATATGTCCATGTCAGGGCGAATCAGAACTATGGACAACGGATTACCTGAACCGCTCAGCGATTTCGAAAGACACACGATGTCGGGTTCGATTTTGGCGAATTCGAACGAGAAGAAATCGCCCGTTCGTCCCGAACCTGCTTGAATGTCATCGACGATGAAAACAACGTCGTGCTTACGGCAAATGCGCTGAATTTCTGTAAGCCATGGTGCGGATGCGGTATTCATGCCGCCTTCTGCCTGGATGGGCTCCAGGATGATTGCCGCCGGCTTTTCTATCCC
Source organism: Mesorhizobium sp. WSM4823 (assembly GCF_055811195.1). Lineage (NCBI taxonomy): Bacteria > Pseudomonadati > Pseudomonadota > Alphaproteobacteria > Hyphomicrobiales > Phyllobacteriaceae > Mesorhizobium > Mesorhizobium sp. WSM4823. The sequence continues at coordinate 23,561 of NZ_JBVVQL010000026.1, read as the reverse complement.
GCTGCCTGGGTCGCCCAACACGTGATCAATGTAACTCGCGGAATCGAAAGTTTGGTTCGGATAGTTCTCATAAGGGACACGGATCACATCGTGGCGAGCAACGCCGGCAAGCTGTCGGGTTGACGCTGAACCCGACACCGCCAAGGAGCCGAGCGACATGCCATGGTACGAATTTGTGAAGGCCATAATACTCGAGCGGCCGGTATATTTTCGCGCCAGCGCCAGCGCCGCTTCGTTAGCGTTTGTCCCGGTCGGCCCAGGAAACTGTATCTTGTAAGAAAGGCCCCGGGGCTTCAGGATCGACTCGACAAACACTTCGATGAAATCACGCTTTGCAGCTGTATACATATCAAGCGACAAGACAATATTTTTGTCGACGAGATATTGAATTGCCGGCGTAATAATATCCGGGTTGTTATGACCGTAGTTTAGCGCGCCGGAGCCTACAAGGAAATCAATATATGGTTTGCCGGACTCGTCCCATATTGTCGCCCCAAGTGACTTTTTAAAGACTGTTGGAAAGGATCGGCCATAGCGACAAACGTTAGACTCGTAAGCTTCAAAAATGTCGATATCCATTGAAGGGCCTCTCTGTATGCGCTTACGATCAACGCTGCAGGTTCTATGTTCACGCATTCCAAACCATTGATTTCGACGATTAGCTGCGGCCAATCTCTGCCTTAAAGCGAACGTATCATGGTCAGCGACTTGCATTCACAAAGAGTCTGTGAACTTGTTTGACGAATCTGTTGCAACGCTTTGGATAGCGTGACAGTCAGCACCCGCCTTTGCGGCAACGCTATCGGCGGCGTTGTTGGCGGGGGCGACTGACACAACCGCACTGGTTTTTCCAGCATGACTGCAACCACGATGCTTTGATATTTCTCTACCTCGGCCGTGACGGGATCCTTGCCGACGAGTGGCTGTGACAAATAGCGATTTCTCTCCTTCGATGTGACGGCGAGACCGGTGCTCGCTCGAGTTTCGTTTTGGAACGCGGACGAGCGAGACCGCGATTCGCAACAGAACTGGAATTGACCGCGGCCTCTAATCGTGGCCGTGACCGCCCTGGCGGTGATTGCGCTGTTCCCTGGGCGGCGTCTTGACCCACCCCTCTGGCTTCACGACATATACAATGCCTCAGTCGGCCCTCGCGAGATGGCGGCCGCACTACACGCCACGGACCGAGCACGCGAGTGGTGTTCGGCACCCACGAGCCGACGCAGAATCGGTGGCGCCTGCTTCGAGAAGGCGCGCTCGACGCGGTTATCGACCAGCCGGTGTTCGCCACCTCACTGTGTGGTGACGATGGCGGCTTATGGAGCGCAGCACGACTAAGAGCTTCCCACCCTACACCGGTCCACATTCATATGATCGAAAACGCTAGCTCAGGCCACGCACTAGCGATGTGTCCAACGCCGCTTCTGTACGCAAGGTTTCACTCTGTCCGACATCCGACAATTTGTTGGATGTGAGAGAGGGCGCAAATCCGCTAACCCCGGTGTCCTAATCCAATTTTCCTCTCTGGCACGTTCTGTGCAGCGTGGCTTGCGAACGCATCAGCAAGAAAATAGTCCCATGATCACACTCACTGAAAACGCCGTCGCCGCCGTCAAAGCCGCGCTTTCCCGCGCCGACGAACCGGCGGAAGGCTTTCGCATCATGGTTGAGGCGGGCGGCTGCGCCGGCCTCAAATACCTGATGGGTCTGGAAAGCATCTCGCGCGAGGGGGATGCCATCATGGAAGCGAACGGGGTCAAGGTGTTCGTCGACGCAAGCTCCCAGCCCCATCTCGCCGGCACGACCGTTGACTTCGTCACAGACCTGGAGTCCTCGGGCTTTGTCTTCCACAATCCCAATGCGCGGGACAAATGAGCCTGCGGCAAGTCCTTCGGCTAGCCGCCATAACGACAAGGATCCGCTAGCCGCCATAACGACAAGGATCGGCACCATGCGGGATGACACCGACAACGTTTACCTCTTCAGCGACAAGGTCTATTTCATCAACCCGAACAATGTCGGCGCTTTGGACACCCCCAATGCGGCCGGCGAAGGTCGGCGCCGTCGCGTAAGACGCAAACGATCGCCGCCGCAACGTTCCAGACCTTCGGCCGCGGCTCGGCCATAACCGCTTCCTCGGCGTTTAACGAATTCATCGTCGGCAAGACCATCGATGAAGCCCTTCAGATCACCGATCAGGACATGGCAGGTTTTTTCGGCGCCCTGCCGCCGCACACGGCATACTCATCGCTCGACCGCCTCATCCTGGAACGCGGCTTGCGGCTGATGAGCGAGTTCTTCCGTGCTGTGAGGCAGGCTTGCGAGGAGACGCCAGGATTCTCACGCCTCGTCCTCGTCAAGGCATCATCGGCATGAGCGATGTGATTCAGTGGTTTCTCGAGGTGATAGGCTTCGGGGAGCGAGAGGCCCTTCCCCGCAGCCTCCCGCTGAGACCCAATTCTCCATGGAGTTCGGGGGAGTGGGTTTTCGGTAACGACCCTCAAAGGTGGAACGACCTGCAAACGTGCAGTGGGAGATTTCCCGCCCATTGCCGTGTCTCGTAAGCCAGCAGAGATGCTCCCTTGCTCACTCGAAGGCCGCTTAAGCAATGTCATATGCCGTCAAGGAAATTTTCTAGACCCTTCAAGGTCAAGGACGAAATGCCGGGCGGGCTGCCATATTTTGTCGTTTCGCCGGCTGTAACCTTTGGTCGGGACGTGAAGGCGACCGGGAAAGCGCATTCTGCGGATGCTGCGACACCGATTTCGTTGGGGTAGATGGCCCCGGTGGCGGACATTTTGCCACCTCACGGGAGCTTGCGTTGGCGGTCGAGCAAGCCTGGCGCGGGTCGGGAACTGGGCAGCGTCTTGTGGTGCTCACCGGAGGGGAACCCCTTCTCCAGATCGATGAAGAACTCCTGGAAGCGCTGCATTCCTTGGCGTTTGAGATTGCCGTGGAGACCAACGGTACTATCCCCACACCCGACGGCATCGACTGGCTGTGCGTCAGTCCGAAATGCGATGCACGCCTCGTGGTCATGGCAGGGGACGAGCTAAAGCTCGTATATCCTCAGATTGGCGCGGAGCCTGAACATTTCGAAGTTCTCGCGTTTGAGCACCTTTTGCTTCAGCCGATAGATGGGCCCGAGCGCGAAGCGAATACAGCCGCCGCAGTGGCCTATTGTCTTACCAACCCACGTTGGAGCTTGAGCCTGCAAACCCACAAGCTTCTCGGGATCCCATGAAAATTACCGTCTTCCGCGCGTGCCAGACACCCACCGCTGTCACCGCATGCATGGCCACTCATACCGTGTGGAATTGCGTCTGGAAGGGCCCGTCGACCCAAACACGGGCTTTGTCGTCGATTTCTTCGATGTCGAGGCTATGTTCGGACCGCTTCTGCAATGTCTCGACCATCACTGTCTGAATGAGATTGAGGGTCTCGACAATCCGACAGCGGAAAACATTGCAGTCTGGATCTGGAATCAAACCAAGCCGATTATTGGCCAGATGTGCTCGGTAACGGTCTATGAGACGCCGCTGTGCTGGGCTGAATACGAGGGTTGACCTGATGCAACGAGATTCGGGAACCGCACTCGTCCTTTTCTCCGGCGGCCAGGATTCGACAACCTGCCTGACCTGGGCGCTGGAGAACTTCGAGCGCGTCGAGACAATCGGCTTCGACTATGGGCAGCAGCACCGGATCGAGCTCGATGTGCGGTCATACCTGCTCGGGCGCATTCGAAAAGACTTTCCGGCCTGGCGTGGACGACTAGGCGAGGACCACATGATTGACATGGCCGTGCTCGGCCAAATCAGTGATACCGCGCTCACGCGCGACGTCGAGTTCGCAGTGAACGCGAACGGTCTAGCAAATACCTTCGTGCCTGGCCGCAACCTTCTGTTCCTCGCCTTTGCGGCCGCGATAGCTTACCGGATCGGCGCAAAACACCTCGTGATCGGCGTGTCCGAGATGGATCGTTTCAGCTACCCGGATTGTCGAGATGACGCAGTTAAAGCGATGCAACTTGCCCTAAACCTTGGAAGGAGACGCGTTTCGTCATTCACACACCCCTCATGCGGCTGGACAAGGCGCAGACTTGGGCGCTGGCGGATTGGTTGGGCGGCGAGGCGCTGGTGAAGCTCATCTGCGAAGAAAGTCACACCTGCTATAGCGGAGACCGCGAGCATCGACATAGCTGGGGTTTCGGTTGCGGGACCTGCTTCGAGTGTAATCTTCGCGCAGCAGGATGGAAGCAATTCCGATCCTGCAAAGAGGCACCCTTGGCCTCCCATGAATTGACGTGAGCGCCCGGATCCAGGCCGACGGTGGCAATCTGTTCCATAGAGCGTTTCCTTCTCTTTGTGGTGTTCAGCACGACCAGGTACGCGCCTTCGATGCCGTTTCGAAGGGCTGTTCCATAGCATCGACCTTGATGATCTTCGCCCTTCGAGTGGTGCTGTTTTGGCAGCACCATGGCGAGCAGGCTGCGGTTGTTATCCTTGATCCCGGTCGCATTGATCGTGGAGCGTACTGCCGAGAAAAAGGAGAGGTTGTGGTTTCCACGGCGGCGATTGATGGCCGGGCCGAGCCTGCCCTTATGTGGAGGATCGTCCATGCACGTCCATAACCAGCATCGGCATCATTGAAGCCACGAATGACGACGTCATCGGCAATCGATGGTCGGCGCCTGCGTAAGCCGGCGCGGGCGCAGGCGCCTGCGCCGAAGCGATGTTGCGGATATCCTCCCCTGGCCCCCGCCTCGGCCCAATCAAAGGATACCTGATAGGCGCCCTTCGATCTGGCAATGCTCGTGCGCTTAGTGAATGCGCGTGCAGCTTGATAGCGATCGTCACAGCCTCAGTATCGACGCTTGACGAAATGGATCTGCTCGATCGCCGGAAAACAATCGAGCAGGTAGTTCAGCAAGGTCGATCTCATGTGCCGTCGAATTCAAAAGGCGGCTGCCGTCACGAAGGATGCGCGCAACCGCATCAAAGCGCCGGGGCAAAGCCATCCCTATGCATCAGGATGGCGAAAGTGTTGTTGAGGTCCCGAAAGCGCTGTCCGTTGAGGTCAGCCAGATTTGGCGCCTTCGCGTTGCAGCGCGCCACGCGGCTTCGGATCGCACAGCCGCAGCGCGTGGTGACATCGGGAAAAACGGCCGCGGCCGAACAAACTTGCCGATAGGGCGTCAGGCGGCGTGGAGATTTCTTGCAACATGTCAGGCCTCTCCTCGAAGGATCCGGAAACGTACGCCTCTTTTGCGCTGACATGCATTTGCACTTGGAAGACGTCATTCACGAATTGCATATGCGAGACGGCTGGTGAACAGGCCAACGATCGCCGATCTGGCGAAAGCCGCGGGCGTAAGTGTTTCCACGGTCAATCGGCTCTTGCAGGGAACTGGCAACTGCGACCGCAGACGGCCGACCTCATCTTGAGCGCAGCGCAGCAGATCGGCTTCCGCAGTTCGGGGCCGCTGCACGAACGCAGGCGGGACAATCTCCCGCATCGGCACTTGAGCTTTCTCATGTAGCAATCGCACTGGCCGCTCTGTCAGATCCGGACCGAGGCGCTTCTCGGTGCCTCCGCGCGACGTGCTCTTCGAGGAGGATCCTTCCCCCGAAGCGGTCGCGCCAATCTGCTCAAGATAGGCGAGAGCGCCGATGCAATCGCGGTGATCTCGGCCGACCTTCGGTCAAACTTGGCGCAGCGCTGTTACGGCGGGCACAGTACGCGGAGATCCGTCGAGCATCAGCCGTCGCGAAAAGTGTAGCCGTAGCCGTTGATCGCCGGCGCGCCGCCGAGATGGGTATAGAGGACGCGCGATCCCTCTGGAAAGAAACCTCTCTGCACGAGGTCGATCATTCCTTGCATCGATTTGCCCTCATAGACGGGGTCCGTAATCATGCCCTCGAGCCGAGCGCACAGCCGGATTGCTTCCTTCGTTTCTTCGGATGGAATGCCATAACGCGGATACGCGTACTCCTCGAGTAACACTACGTCATCTTCAGCAGGTTCAGTTCCGAGTTCGACGAGCATCGCTGTATGTTGCGCAATGCCAAGCACCTGCGCCTTTGTCTTGGCGGGAGTGGCGGAGGCATCGATACCAATCACGTTGCGCTGTCGACCGTCCGCGGCGAACCCGACGAGCATGCCGGCATGCGTTGAACCGGTAACCGTGCAAACGACAATGTAGTCGAAGGCAAACCCAAGCTGTTTCTCCTGAGCGCGCACCTCCTGGGCGAACCCGACATAGCCGAGGCCGCCGTATTTGTGGACAGAAGCCCCGGCTGGTATCGCATAAGGTCTGCCGCCCCTTGCGTTGACATCAGAGAGAGCTTTTTCCCAACTTTGGCGGATGCCGATGTCAAAGCCCTCGTCGACCAGGCGAACCTCTGCCCCCATGATGCGGCTCAAGAGAATATTGCCGACCCGGTCGTAGACGGCATCGTCATGTGGAACCCAGCTCTCCTGAACCAGGAGGCATTTCATGCCGATTTTGGCGGCGACCGCTGCTACCATCCGGGTGTGGTTGGACTGCACGCCGCCGACGGTGACGAGCGTGTCGGCATCTGACGCGATCGCATCGGGGATGATGTATTCAAGCTTACGCAGCTTGTTTCCGCCGCATGCGAGACCAGAGTTGCAGTCCTCGCGCTTGGCGTAGATTTCCACCTTGCCGCCCAGATGCTTGCCGAGCCGGTCGAGCTTCTCGACGGGGGTGGGTCCGAAGGTGAGCGGGTAGCGTGCGAACCTTTTCAGCATGTTTTCTCCAGTGGTAAAGTGATCGCCCTGAAACTAGCGGTGCACGAGCGCTTTTAAGAGTGGCGGCTGCATTCCAAAAGAGCGCCACTGTTGATGCTTTACGGCGCTTCGTTAGCCGTCGAGACGAACCACGCGGGTGCTTGTGCCCGCGAAAGAATGGGCGAAACTGCGTTCGATGGCAGTACGACCACCAGAACGCGGTCGCATCCGATTGTCTCATGCAATGATCAACTCAATATGGTGCGCAGAATCTGTAGGAAGCTGTGGCTTATATTGCCACGGCGCATCAAGGGAGGAGCAGCGCTATGCCGAGCATTTGATTGCGCTGGCGCAGATCTGAACGTTCATTCCTAACCTCATCATTATCTGACGACCGGAATTGAACTTCCTGGGAGCTATCGAAAAGCTCAGCCGTTTGCTCGCCGCGAACGCCGCTGGACCGCCAGATTAGAAATAGAACGCTCGTGAAATAAGCCACCTGGAGAAACAGCCAAAGGGCCAGCGTCGTGAAGACGGCCAGACGGATGGAATCCGATGCGAAGTAAACCGTCACAGCGTTGCCGCACAGGACCATCCCCAGGAGCCGACAAAAGATGATTAGGCGCAATGCGTTCTCCTGATTTCTCGTCAATCATGCTGCTCAGGCCGAGATCTGGTCGGCCGCGACATGAGTCTGGCAGTTCTTTGGGCAGACACGGGCGCAGGCTCCGCAGCCAATGCATCGGCCAGCATGGTCCACCACCATGATCATGCGATTGAGCTCACCATCGAAGTCGTCGTCACCGCCGTCGCAGGTGCCGAGGATTTCACCCGCGTCATCTACACCGTAAAGGTGCATGATTTCACGGGAGCAGACCTTGAAACAGCGCCCGCAGCCGATACAGATCTTGCCATCTATAGTCGTCAAATATTCCGGTACCCATCTGGAACCGTCACGCGTGATGAATGCGCTCGTCACTGTAAACTCTTCATTTTCGTGAGTTCTCTCCTGGCACCGTGCAACTCCGCATAGACGGCGTGCGCCTTCTCGGCCACTTCCTCTATCTCAGTCCATTTCACCGGAAGACCTTCAGCCAGGTCGCGCAGGTTCGTCTTAGCAATTGCTGCGCGCAGTTGAAGCTTTCGGACCTTCTTCACCATCTCATCCAAGTTCGACATGATCCTTCCTCGAAAATCGGTCTTTCACGCCCGCGCGATGTCACAATAGCTGCAGTCGCATCGTCGACCCAGTTTGGTTCCGTCCGCGACTTCCCGGAAAGTCTCGAATGCCCAACCGGCGGACGCCTCGACAGAAACGAACAGCTGCCGTCCGCGAAAAGCACGAGCCAGAGGCCCAGAAACTTTCAATGTTAGTTTCATCACACCTGAGCTCTCCTCGATCGCTATCTCCGCTGGCCTGAAAGCATAGTGCCTCCACATCCGGATCCGGATCCGGATTGCGAATGATCGGACTTGCGGCGCAGTTCCGTGAATAATGAAGCCGGCCAGCAGCTCGGTCCCCGATTTCCTTTGCATAAGCCCTGGGACTCCTGAGCATCGGAAAACCTCCAGAATTACTCCAACAAGGGCAAGGCGCTCGTTGTTGACGGCGGGCCAGGCGCAGTGAGAAATTTCGTTTCCTCAAATTCCAGTCCTCGTCCGCAACGGAGGATTTCTGCTTTCGGGTACGCTGAGTTCGGGCACACCTGCGCAACCGGCGGCTCGCGTGGGGGACCCGATTCAGGGCAATTGAGGTCTTCATGGCCGATCTCGAACACGTCCTGGACTGAGACGCCTTCAAAGACGTGGCAAAACGGCTCGAACTTCTCTTCCACGCCGTGTCCGCTTGTTGGTCACTAATGTCTGAGCCTATTTGCAGCAAACGATCCCGCCTCTAATGCTTGGGGCATACTTCCTGCCGGCGCCGCCGCAGAAATCGACCAGGTTCAATTCACGTATTCCTTTGTGATCTTTGCTCATCAGGCGGCTGCGGTTTGAGTTTCCGGAGCCTTAGTTTGTGGAACCACGCAGAGATCCGCGTAAGAGGCGTTCTCACCCGTGTAGTTGGCCAAGGCTTGGAGCAAGGGGGTAAGGTAGTACTGTTTGATGTGATCCGGCATTGGCTCCGGAAGGTCGAGCGATTTCAGCGCAACCTCGATCAGCTCGATCGCGCGAACCTTGTTGCCACACTCATAATGGTACTCAGCGACTGGAACGTACCAAACGAATTTAAGGGGGCCGTCGTTTTCTGGCGGACTCAGTGCCAAGATTTGTTCAGACAGCTCTTTGCCCATCGCGAAGCGCTCAGCAGGGGGAAGATGGGAGTTGTTCGTCGAGGGATCGAAGAGTTGCTTCAGGGCCATTACCATCCAGGACACGGCCTCAAACTTCTTGTCGATAGCGTCTCCGACAAGTTGGCGCATAACTGGCAACCCGGTCTCCATGTCGCGCATCTTGTGAAGCAGAAGATCCACATGAGTATGCCGCAACCCGTAATTGTCTGGCATCAAAGCGAGGCCTTCTTCGACGGCCGAGAGTGCCGCCTTCCATTCCTGCGCCTGCACCGCCGGCTGGAGTTTGGCGTATATGGGTTCGGTCAGCGCCAGTTCGCGCGCTGTGCGCTGGTTCCCATCGATCCGCCCTTTGTCGGCGGCTTTCGCTTCGTCGCTGCTGCGCCAGCTTCCTCCTATAACTCTGGGTAAAACGTCATCGAGTTCCGATGGGTGGCCGATGAATGCGATGCGGCCGTCGCGGTCCACCAGGAACGAGGCAGGAATCCCGAGAGAAGAACTCGCCTTCATCCAAAGCCTGTTCATTTCGCCTGTGTAATCGAAGGCAATCCGATAATTTAAATTGGGGAATCTCTGAACCAGCCAAGCATCCAAGCTCGTCCGCGTCTCCTCCGCGGTCGGGCCATCTTCGCTAGCTGCGACTCCGACCACCTCAAATCCGCTATTTTTAAATTTGTCCTGTAGCTGCATCAGATGGGGCATCGCCGCCACACAAGGTCCGCATCCAGTCGCCCAAAACTCAACAAGGTACACCTTGCCGGGTTGAAAGTTCGCGAGGGGCTTGCCACGGAGCCAGTTGCTGACTTTGATCTGAGGAGCCGGGGACTCGATACGCAACACCATGTTGTTCTCCAAAAGCTTTTCCCGGACCTCGTTAGCGTCCATAAGCGATCTGGCACTACCCTCAGGAACGGAACACACGGGAGGCCATCACACCTGTTGCGTGGTCTCATGCGGGTCAACCCACCATCGCCGCCCCTAAACGAGCAAAGGCCGTGCCAGCGCGCCTGGCACGCTGCAAACGCTTTATTGGCTTCGATAAGTCGAACAGAGCCAAGAGGACGGTTGTTTCCATCCCGACATGTTTTCTGCCGGCTGTCAGGTTTTGGACACGCATCTCTGGTGCGTAAATCGCTTAGAACAGCGAACAGCGCCGGGTCGATGAGGCCGGGCGTATCGAGTGCGAGCTGCCTGATATTGCGTATGCTGTTCCGCTAGACGGCGGATGCCGCATGCACCTTCCACTATTTTCATGACGGAGGTTCGGCAGCGTTGCATATTCCAGTGCCTCGACCATGGCGGGTTTGACCGTACTCGGACGGCAATCCCCAATGCCGGAGCGGTTGTTCAGCGCAGAGCCCACGCCGCCATTTGCAGCAGTAAGGACTGGAAGCTCGGCGTCAACCATTTGCTGGTTCAGTTGGCCAATCTGGTCTCAAGAGTTAGGTAGCGGCCTTCAGGCGCCAGCCGGCAGCGAGTAAAGACATTGTCTTCATCGGCTTTGATTGCCGCGCACCTCCGGTCGAGGTTCGGATAGCTCATACGCTCGCTGGGAATTTTTGGTTTTCTGACTTGGCATAGAACGCGAGCAGGGGTCCGAGATCAAAGATCGTCCCTGGCGCAAGTCGCCGCACGGACGTGGGCCATGTTTCGGGTGAGACGCCGTCAATGCCTCGCGCAAGCGTTGTGGCAAATCGGGGCATCAGCGGTGCGAGCGTATGCGCAAGGATAGCAGCGGCCGTTGCCTGAAGCGCGAGCCAAGTCCGGGTGCGGGCGAGATAGAGACTTCGCGCCACTGCATAGTCTTGCGCCTGACGGTAGATTACGCAATCGCGCACGAAATCGCAGGCCTGCACGGCCGCGCGACGGACCGAGAAGCCATCGTCCGAATAGGTGCGTTCCATCGCTGCGCGATGGTTCTCTATCCGAGCAAGGAAAGCGCGATCTGTGGGAGCCCAGTCGCCTGCGTCGGGCACACAGCCGCCAAAGTCCTGGTTGATTTCCCGGTGCAGCGCATCTAGCCAATTCAGCCAGATCCCCTGAAACACCTCATTCTCGGTGCGGCGTAGCGCGTCCAGCGTGAAGTTCGTCCGCTCACCTTCCGGGCGTGTCAGGCCCAAATGAAGTCGCACGACGTCGACTGTCTTTGGTCCCAGAACCTCCTTACCCCAGACCGCATGGCGGCGGCTGGTCGAGAACTTCTGCCCATCGAGCAGGTAGAACTCATTCACGTGATACCGGACTCGCGGGGTCCAGTGGGAGAACACCTCGGAATAAACAGCGGGGTAGAGTAGCGCGTGGTAGAAGGAATTGTCGAAACCGAAGAAATGGACAATCTGCCAGTCATTGCTGGGCATCTCCGCATTCCAGTCGCGCCCAATCATGCGAGCTAGCGTCTGGATGTTGTAAAGGAATCCGAAAGCCATCTCCGGCCAGACCCAGATCACCTGCCCCGGGAGCCCTTCCGCAGGCAGGCCCCAGTTCGAGGGGTGGGTAATGGGCACGGAAAAGTCGCCGCGTTGGCGTAGACGCGCGAAGAGGTCCATGATCCGAACGGGGGCGCCCGACGCTCTTAAATGCCGGTCTATATTGACATAGCACCGTTCCAGAGCAAGTTCGGGGCGGCGCACGGAGCCGACCAGCGGCGCCTCGGCCGAGTGCCGTGACCGGGCTGCACCCAGGTCGTGGCATAGGTTCGGCGCGCCGCATTCCTCGCAGATGTTGCCACCAGCGGAGGCGCCACAATCGGGGCAGAGGCCGCTTACATCCGACTCATAAAGGTAATCGCCTGTAACGGCGTCAAACAGCGCAGGGCTCTGGCTCTGATCTACCGCCGTGCTGCTCAGAAGACTGCGGAAACACGCAGCTTGAAAGTCGCCATAAGCGGCATCGCCCATCGTGTGCAGGAAGCTGTGGACCTCGCAGTCAAGAAGACTAAGCGTGGTGCGAATCTCGTCCGCGTAGTGGCGAGCCACCTTTTCGGGCGTCGATTGATCGGCATCGGCACGCGTCACAACGTAACTCTGGTAATCGTCGCTCCCAGTCAGGTGGTAGGCTTCGGCCCCCTTCATGCGCAGGAAACGCGTGTAGACATCTGCACCCAAATATGGACCAGAAAGATGCCCCAGATGCAGATCGCCATTAGGCGTCGGCGGCGTGGAGAAGACGAAGATCGGCCGGCGGGGAGCCGCCACCTGTGCAGCGGCATCCAGGGCGGACTTGCCGTCACGCCAGTAGACATCCACGAAGTCTAGATCTTCGTCCCCATCGTTGCACAGTACATGCGCTTCAAAAGGGTGAAACAGAACGATATCGCCGGCTTTGATCGAGATTTCGCCCAGGTCGGTCCTGACCTTGCCCGCTCCAGACAGGACCACGAAAGCCTCGATTTCGTCGTGCCGATGGGGCTCGGATGTGACGCCCGGTGCCACCTTGCCAAATGAAAAACCGGTGCCCGCGCTTCCCATCCCAAGCGTGGCCATGTCGATACCGAACGCCCGCGACAGTTCCGTTCGAGAAAACGTGGATTTGCGCATAACGAACCTCAGCTGTTCAAGCAGTGGTATCTTCGGCCGCCAACGCAAAGCCTCTGCCGCAAGTCACGAAGAGAGGCGGCAGCCCGGACCCGTTGGCGCTCCCGCCAGAATAATCCAACTCTAGCCCCCAGGCGGGCCAAGACGGGCACTCCAGTACGGTTTTAGGCGTCATCGCCCGGCGACCACCCCACAATCGTCGTGCCAAAGCCGTGACGGCTACGGCGCTGCTCCAGCAGCCCACAATCGAAAACGCAATGCTCTCCGCATTTTGAGCAGCCGATCAGTTTCCTGTGCATGCCTCGCCTAGCTGCGTGAGTTCAATCGCGATAGAAAATGCCGTTTGGCGGCTTGAGATTGTCTAGATCGGCCACTTTGCCCTCTGGCGGATTAACGGCGCGCTTAAGCACATTATATTCGGCGCGGGTCGGCCCACCGGTTGAAGCACGCTGGAAGACCAAGTAGAGCGTCCGCCGCGAACGGTTGCTCTTGTTCGGTTGCGAGCAATGCGGTGCGTAATCGTCGAAGATGAAGATGTCGCCAGCCTTCCATATTACTGGTTCCCAGGATAACGTTTCGGCGACCTCAGGATCAATCACGCCACAGGCATCCATGGGAAAGATCCCCTTCTTGTGGTTGCCGGGGCTGAAGAAAAGGCCGCCGTTGCGCGGGTCGGAGTCATCGATGCCTACCGCAACGACCGCATGGACCATCCGGTCGGGCAGTCCGTGTGGAATGTGATAGATGTCCTGATGCGGGCGATAGCCGCCGCTGTCGGGATAGTGGAAAATCAGCAACTCCTTGAGCCTGCTCGACCGTTCATCAAGCAGCTCCTCGACGGCAGCCTCTATGCGCTGATCGTCGAGGAGCAGATGACGCAATGGATCATGGAAGTCGAGAATATTCTCGGCCTTCGAGGTGATCTTTCGATTATCCGTCGTCTTCTCGAACCACATGAGCCATTTTTCATCGCTGACCTCCCAGCGTGATACGTCTTCAACAAAACTGGAAATGCGTTCCACAGCCACGGCATCGAAAAACCTTTCGAGCCTGACATAGCCGTCCTTATGCCACTTTTCTCTTTGTGCATCAGTCAACATGCGAAAAGCCTCCTGTTCGTAGGACGGTGGTGTAACATCCCGCTTATGGCAGTCGGGCTCGGGTCAGGCTGTGCATCGACGCAGCGCTACTCCACGGCATCTGGGGCGGCGGTGCTAAGCACGTTCCGCTCTGGGTATGTTGCGGGGCTTCGTTGTCCCTCCTCACTGGAGAGATCGTCGAGGCTTGTAAACATCTGCGGGGCAGTACGTCTGAAGGGTACACGGCCGACCATGCTGTTGATGATGCGACTGCTCGGTCGGCGACCTTTCGTGCAGTCTGACCCAGCGCAAGCCGTGTCCCACACACGTTAATGCGACACGGTCCCATTGAGGCTGGGCGATCAGGGCCGGCACATGCGCGACATGAGCTCCACCGATGAGCCACGAGGCCCACTGCTACGGGTCGGTACCCTCCGCTGAGCGTCGACCCAGCAATGGCCACCAGGGCCACTGCGCATTTTCGAGTGAGCGACCTGCTAAGGTCTTTGCGGCCGAAGGGGAAATGCTCGCCCGCGGAGTCATGAGATGGGCAGCTGAGTCCACCATTTCAGTTACGATGTTTTCGGAGAAGGCTCCGGCTTTCGCTACGGCGAAGGCCGACATCGTTCCTTGGATGCTGATGATCCGTAGTCGGCAGGTCATATCCCGCCGCCCATTTCTGCAACGGGGTCGATCCAGCTGTCGACGGCGGTAGAGCTGATGAAGCCGGGATGCTCACAGTCGGCGCGCGTCCCAGAAGGCTGTCGAGGATTCGACGCGCTCGCCAGGCCAGTAGGCTTAGATTCGGATCAGCCAGCCCGCGCTGCCCGAGGCTCGCGTTTTGTACGAAGATGCGTCTGTCACACGGTCCATCCCAGCTCACCGAAAAATCGTCGCCAATGGCCAGTTCATTGTCGACCTTTTCCAGCCGGTCCGCCATTGGTTCCAGGAAGGCTGGTATCGCGTTCTCGTAACCGGTGGCCAGGATGACGATGTCGGCCGTGACTTCTTCGAACTCGTCCATGCCGTGCCGCAGGGTCAGCCTGTGAGCCGCGCCGGCATTGGTGCAGTGCAAGACCGTGCAGCCCGGCCGCAGTGCGATTGCGCATCGGTTTGGCTCAAGAAATGCGTGGCGGTACAGCGCCCGATAAACAGCGCGCAAAGTGCTTTCCGAAATGCCGTCCGAAGCAAGCATAAAACGCCGCAGGAACAGCCTGCGGTGTGACTCGCTCATAGCCGCAAAACGATCCGAAAAGCAGGGCATGAACAACTCGTTTGTGAACGGGCTGTCGTCGAGGGGCAGGTAGTTTTCGCGTTGCGAGGCCCAAGTGATTGAGGCAGGCCGCCCTTCTTCCGGCAGGCCGACAAGATGCAACAGCACCTCGGCTCCCGACTGTCCCCCGCCGACCACGCAGACACGCTTTTTGTGCACCTCAGGGTGGATGTGCAGTAATTCAGATGAGTGGAACAGATTGCGTCCAGTCCACCCCTTAAACTGAGGCGGAACTTTCGCCTGCTTGCCAATGCCGATCACGACGTTTCTGGCGCCGAGAGCCGCGTTATCCGTGCGCACCCGAAACTCGCCGTCAAAGCGAATTTCGCGCACCGTCTGGCCGCCCCGGATAAGCGGGTTCCTTTGGAAGGCCCAGCTCAGATATTGCTCGAACTCAGCTCTGAGCACGGCCTCGAACTGTGCATTCAGGAAATGGTAGAGACGCCCGTTCTCGTGCAGGTAGTTTATGAAAGTGTAGGCTGATCGCGGATTCACGAGCGTGACCAGATCCTTGAAGTGGCTGACCTGGAGCTCCGAGGAATCGAATGCGCTGCCTGGGTACCAGCGGAAGTCGACTTGCCGATCCAGGAACAGGGCCCCTTGCCCTATTTGCTCGTGTATCTGACACGCAAGGCTCAAATTGGACGGCCCGGCACCCACTCCAATGCAAGAGAGCTCTACTTGCCCTGCTCGTGTAGGTGTTTCCCAATCAGGCGATGATCGGGGCGAATATCGGCCGCTTGGTTTACGCTCCACACGGGCATTCTCCTCCGCGCCGCTGGAGTTGCTAGAAGCTTTCGAGTGGTCAGCTGTGAAGCCCTTGGATCCCAGCATAGTGGTGAGATCGGCACTCATGTCGGCGAGGTGTGGGGCGGCGCGATCGAGGGCCCGCTGCCCGCTTCGAATGATCGCGTCTCGGTCAGCGAGATGCTTTCCAAGCTTATCCCGTGTTTTAATCGGGCGCAGTCGCTCCCTCCAAGATAAGCCGCCGACGTTTGAGCAGCTTGGGGATTCGCGAGGGCGCGGTCTCGAATACGGCGATAGCATTCTTCCGTGGGCCTGATCATAGGAGGCATCCTTAATGTGTTCAGAAGGACCCTTGCATCTAGCGTGCCACAACGAAATTGACCGATATCGGACAGTGAGGGGTAAACCATACGCCGGGCAAGGCCCAAGCGGCCGATCGGTCGAGTTGCGTCATGGCAGGCAACTATGACCCAGTGGACACAGCCTCGGTTGCTTAGGCCGTCCGGCCTCTGTCCGACACCGGGTCCTGACCTCATTGCCAACCCAACGCGACGACTTAGTCCTGCTGGCGGTTTTCCGGTTGTCGGGTCCGCCATCCGCGATGCTTTGCTGGTGACACGCGCGCACTCCATGTAGCCGTTGAATCTGCTGAACAGGGTTCTAAGACGCTCCCCGTGGGATTGGGATGTCTTTTTGAGGTTCTCTTTGCTTGGCACCACACGCCGCCGAACGGCATCACGGATTCATTCTCTTGGGCTGAGAGGAGGACCGGCGATCTGCCGGCCGACAGCATCGTTACTGATGTGCCTGTTCTCTACGGGAACAATGAAGCCTACGTGTACGGAAGAGAGCATCCTCTCCAGACGATCAGAACGACTTTGGTAGGCTGTTGTCGGGTTTGTCGAGTTTGTCGAATTCGCGACATGTTGATGTTCGGCCCGATGTGTGGCCGCGTTCGCAACTAAGCCTCTAACGATGCGCAAGCGCTGTTTGGAGTTTCCTGTACAGTTGGCACGACATTTGATGATCTCCTTGTGCGGCGGCACACGCCGCTACGGTGCAGCTATTGTTTCATCCCGTGATTCAAGCTCTAGGAAAGAAAAAATGAAGACCAATATGCAAGACTATGGTGTGACCGAGTTAACGCGCGAAGAAGCGTGTGCAACGTCCGGAGGGTGGTTCTGGCTGGCGTCGGCAATATTTGGCGGAATTGCTGCGATAGCTCTTGGTATAGCAGCTGTGATAGAATATGTTAAGCATCATTAAGAGATTTATTTTATTCGAGACTGCTCTGGGGTTGACCTCGGTCATCTCCAGGCAGTTGTCGGCTGGGCTTGCCGGCAGCGTGATGTTCGGCCGACGCACTCTCAGTTGGATTGGGAATAAAGCTACAGAACGCCTTTTTGGCCTCTATTTGCATGGTCGGCATGGGTATCGCCGCCATTGGACGCGGGGGAGTGCTGCCAAACGGCAGAATGATGGCCGACATTCATCGTTTTGAAAAAGGAAACCAATGAATACCGAGAACATCAGTATACGGATTGACCGAGTCAATCCGAGAAGCGGGATCGGCAACTTCCGGTGGTCTTTGGTTCATGGCCTTAGTTTCTGCGGTAGGATTCGTTGTTTTACGCGCCGAAGACATGGTGGATAATTGGCGACATCATCGACCAATATCATTGTAACCAGCGAGATCGGCATCATTATCTCACTTGTTCCTGAGCTCGCCAACTGCACTGCAGAGAGCATCCTTTCTCGAGGATCAGAGAGAGCTTTGATCATCTACAAGATTATCGTGCTCTCTGTGGCTGCGGCCTTGGCGTCGCTGCCTTTCATCACCGTAATGCTATCTTTCCAAAGTGCCGGTATTATTCGACCCACCGTTGAGAAGACGCCCCTAGTTGCACCAGTCTCCGGACGCATCTCCCGCATCCTTGCAATTGAAAACGATCTGGTTGCCCAGGGGCAAGAGATCCTAGCCGTCGATGACGAGGTTATTCAGGAAAAGCTCAGCGCGCTGACAGGCGATCTTCGTGCAAAGAGCGATCTTGCCCGTGACCTCGAAACCCTGATCTCCTCCGGTACGCAAGCCGACGACCCGATCCGCCTCTTGACCGCGTCCGCCAGAGCCGAACACGCACATTTCCTCAACTTGCTGCGGGAGAACAGATATGCCCGCAGTAATGCCGCCGCGGAACTCGAGCGTGCTAAGCGACTGCTCTCCGCTGCTGTAGCGCCCGGAAAAGCCGTTGAGGAAAAGGCTTTCGCCCTTCAGACAATTGAGGTTCAGGGCGAGATCCTCGCGCGGCGCAAATCCGCCGAATGGAACCAGCAGCTTTTTGATGTCAACCTACGGCGCAGGGAGCTCACGGCCGACTTGCATCAGCTGGAGAACGAACGGGATCTGACACGCATTCGAGCCCCCGTGGCAGGCGCTCTCCAGCAGTTCACAGCTCTCAGCCCAGGCAGCTATGTCCAGGCCGGGCAAACGGTCGCTTGGGTTTCGCCCGATGGTGAATTGGTGGCGGAAATCTACGTTTCGCCCAGCGATATCGGTTTCGTGCGCCCAGGCCAGTGGGTGCATCTCCAAGTGGATGCATTCAACCCCAATCAATGGGGTCTCATAGACGCGAGAGTGCTGAACGTGGCGGAGGACTTTTCTCTCCATGACGGGAGCCCGGTTTTCCTGGTCCGTTGCGCGCTGTCTCGTCGCCATCTCACCCTCAAGCACGGGGCGATCGGTCACCTGAAGAAAGGGATGACCGTGCGGGCCCGCTTCCTCCTGGGCGACCAGACTCTCCTGCAACTCCTCTACAATGAGGTCGATGATTGGCTCAATCCGCTCTTGGCGGGACACTGATCCGACATTCCAAACAGCCAGCCGAGCCACCATGTCGAGCAAAGTCATCAAGTTCAAGCAGCGCGACATCACGGATTGCGGGGCGACCTGCCTTGCTTCTGTGGCGGCCTTCTATGGGTACAAGCTGCCATTGCCGCGGATCCGGCAGTATGCCTCGACCGGACGCTCCGGCACGACGGTGATGGGGCTAATGGAAGCGGCCCGGAAGCTGGGCTTTATTGCCAAGGGGGTGAAGGGTGGCTTCGACAGCCTATACAAGATCCCCAAGCCCGCCATCGCGCACGTAATCGTCAACGAGGTTCTGCACCATTTCGTCGTAATCCAGGCGATCGATGCTAGGTGGGTCATCATCATGGACCCAGCCTATGGTGAAATCCGCAAACTAGCGCACGAGGAATTCAAAAAGCAGTGGACTGGCGCCCTGGTGCTCCTGGCTCCTGCAGACACCTTCAAGCGCGGCGACGAGACCACCTCACCACTACTTCGATTCGCGCGTCTGCTTGCGTCACACAAGGCTGCGATGTCGCAGGCTCTCGTGGGGGCGCTGGTGACCACGATCCTTGGCCTCTCGACGGCCATTTATGTCCAGAAGATCGTCGACCATGTGATTACAGGGGGCAACCGCAATCTGCTCAACCTGATGAGCGTCGCCATGCTGCTGATCTTGGTTGTGCAGATCCTGGTCGATCTCCTCAGAAACCGGCTCGTGCTGCAAACGGGGCAGAAGATCGACGTCCAGCTGATCCTCGGCTACTACAATCACATCCTGAGCTTGCCTCAGAACTTCTTCGACAGCATGCGCATGGGCGAAATCATCTCCCGCATGAATGACGCGGTGAAGATCAGGAGCGTCCTGAACGACGTCTCGATCAACATGTTCGTCGACGTGCTAACGATACTGTTCTCGTTAGGGCTGATGTTCCTCTACTCGTGGAAGATCGCCTTGGTCGTGGCGGTCTCCATCCCCTTGTACCTCTCAGTCTATTGGACCATTAACCGGCTGAATAGGGGCCGCCAGCGCGCTGTGATGGTGAGCGCTGCCGAACTGCAGACGCAACTGGTGGAATCACTCGGAGCTGTCTCCACGATCAAGACCTCCGGTATGGAGAGCTTTGCCAACTTTAAGATGGAGACCCGCTTCATTAAAATGCTGCACTCCGTCTACAGCTCCGGCCTGATCTCGATCTTTGGAAACAGCACCTCGACTTTCCTCGCAACTCTATTCACCATCATGCTGATGTGGTACGGAACGACGCTTGCCCTGGATCAAACCGTCACACCCGGCGAATTACTGTCCTGCTATACCTTGCTGGGCTATGTCACCCGGCCGGTTGCCAGCCTCATCCAGACCAACCGGGTCGTTCAGGATGCTTTTATAGCGGCAGATCGCCTGTTCGATATATTCGACCTGGAGCCGGAAAGCGGTGGGGGCATCGACGCCACCAAATGCGGCATTGGCGACATCCACCTGGGGAATGTCACGTTCCGCTATGGCGGGCAGCTGGACCTTTTCCAGGATCTTAGCGTCACCTTCCCCCGCGGGGGAATGACTGCGGTTGTGGGTGAAAGTGGCTCGGGCAAGAGCACCCTTGCGGCGCTGCTGCAGAATGTCTACCCCCTTGAGGGTGGGCACATCCGGATTGGCCCCTATGCTATCCAAGACCTCTCGACCGTATCCCTGCGCAAGGTCGTCGCTGCGGTGCCCCAATCGATCGACGTGTTCTCGGGATCGGTCATCGACAACATCGCAATTGGCGAATTCGAGCCGGACATCGAGAAGATCCATCGCATCTGCGCTCAAACAGGGCTGAGGGATGTGATCGAGCGCTGGCCGGGTGGCTTCCAGGCCTATCTCGGCGAGAACGGCGTGCGCCTCTCCGGGGGCGAGAAGCAGCGCCTAGCGTTGGCTCGTGCTTTGTACCGGGATCCGGAGATCCTGATCCTCGATGAAGCGACGTCATCACTCGACTCCGTCGGCGAGGCGTTTGTCCTACGCGTGGTTGAGGATCTGCGTCGAAACGGCAAGACTGTCGTCGTCATCTCTCATCGACTGAGCACCATCCGTGGGGCCGACAAAATAGTCGTCTTAGAAAAGGGGCGGGTCGTTGCGGAGGGAAAGCATGCTGATCTGGTGACAAGTGAAGGCGCCTACACCCGCTTGTGGCGAGCGCAAACTGAATCCAGCTAACAGCTGGGGTGAGGCTTGATCGCAGAATCTCCCAAGGCCATAAGCTAGACTAGGGTGGCGTAATGTTGTTGCTGTCCGGCCTCAGGGGCGCACTCCAAATCAGCGGCCGCCCGTCGCCTCATGGGATCTTTGTATCATGCGGGCGGTCTGCCTTCGCCGCGCGGAGCTGATTAGAATTGCGCAGCCGGGGCGAACGCGAATGGCACTTCGCGGTTTGATGGGGTGATCAGACCAGATTCTTGAAGCCCCAGGACGGGTCTCATCGATTTCGTAATGGTGGGCAATGTTGGTTATGGTCCACGCCTCGCACTGCCCGCGAAAGCTCTTGCCGCCCGGCAAGTCGGCTGGAAGACCCGTTCTTAAGAGCCCGCCGCCTTTATGAAGGTAGAACCTGAATCCCCGTCGCGATCGGTCTGGGGTCGAGTTTTTAGTCGCAGCCAGAACCAGCCAGCGCGCGGGAGCCACGATCGCCATTCGCAGCTTGCGGCACGAAAATAGCCTGGACCCCTATCCCGCTCAATAGTACAGAACCCGCGGTTTTCTCGAATATCCTCCGAACTCGCAGCTGACGCGCTTGTCAGGTTTGTCGAGCCAACGACCTAGCGGGCCCTGCCTGTTTGCTCTGCGTCCTGATCAAATCGTTGACAGACATGGAGAAGATTTAGTTCAGCCTCCTTTCCGCAATGTTGGCACAAATTTTGAAGAGACACATTGGCTACGCGGCGGGTTCCGATGATCGACAATGGCAATGGAGAGTGATTTGGAAAAGCGGAGATTTCGTGATCTTGCAAGGGTGATTGAGAAATCCAGATCAGATCTCGACTATGCGTACTCGAAAGGAATAATGACACTGTATGCTCGCTCGCTTGAAGGGCGACACGTGGAGCTCGAGCCGGGACGGTCGGTCATAGAATTCGCGAGAGGCAGCTATCTCGGGCTTGATAACCATCCGATGATCGTGGATGCTGCGATAGCAGCATTAGGGTCGTATCGTTCGATACAGTGGTCCGGTGCACGCACGAGACTGAATTTCTCTCTAACCCGAGATCTCGAATGCAGCTTATCTGAACTTTTCGAAGCTCGGGTTGTTGTATACTCGTTGGTTCTAACAGCCAACATGAGCGCGCTCCCGTTACTCGCATGCGGGGCTTTCACCAGAGGACGCAAGCCGGTACTTGTGTTCGACCGATTTGCCCATGCCACTTTGGCATACCACAAGGCTGTTATGGCCGAAGATACAGAGGTTCTGCAAATTAGGCACAACGACGTTGAGGAACTGGAGGGTATCTGTCGGAAACACACGTGCGTCGCCTACATATGCGATGGTGTGTACTCAATGGGCGGAAATGCCCCGATCAGTGAGCTTTTGCGTCTCCAAGAACGCTATGGGCTATTCATCTACATCGACGATGCGCATGGCATCTCAATCCGGGGCAGGCATGGCCAAGGATATGCCAAATCCCAAATTACAGATCTAGGCGAAAACACAATCATCGCGGCTTCTTTGAGCAAAGGCTTCGGAGTGACTGGCGGTATTCTCATGCTTGGGACTGGAGAGCAGGAGAAACTGCTTAGACGTTACGCCGTCCCGCATGCATTCTCAATGGGGCCAGACTTGGCCGGAATTGCAGGTGCCTTAGCATCAGCAGAGATTCATCGTTCTGCGGAGCTGGGTGAGCGCCAGGCTCGCCTGAGTAGGGTTGTTCAATGTTTTGATGAGAAAATGCCGACGCAATCGTCAGGAGACGGAATGCCAATCCGGATGGTCCCGATTGGTGCGTCTCGGGCAGCGGTGGATACGGCAGCAGAGCTACTGCAACGTGGCTTTTATGTAGCCGCAGCATTTTATCCGACGGTGCCCCGCGACAACGCTGCTTTGCGCGTATGCCTGACCGCGGACCATAGTTTGGAAGAGGTCACCCAGCTTTGTGCGTCAATCCGAGACATAGCTAGTGCGTGTCCATAAAGCGCGGGTGGGGCGATCCGCATTTGAATCATGAATTGGAAAGGAGCGGCCTCAAGGGTCGAAGACATGCTCAAAAGCATGTGGGTCTATCGCAAGCTGCGCAACTTCCGCCTTCCGCCGGCATCGAGGCCGGCATCCCTTGCCTCAAGTTGCCTACCGTCCAGGGCTGCGCGCGGCGGTGACCGACGATGTGGGTAATCGAAGCTTCACCGGATGGGGTACGCTGATCGCTGATCCGCTCTTTCCGGCGGAGCATCGGTACGCCTCCGGCGAAGGCCGCCTTGCGGGAGGATGGCACGGTAGCGAGGCTGCGCTCTTAAGGTCGTCCTTACGAGCGTAGTTAGCAGCACAGCATGAGCCATGTGACGTTATTGACCGGGCCGGAGCGGCGGCGTCGTTGGAGTGAAGAGGATCAGTGCCGGATCTTGGCCGCGGCATTCGCGCCCGGGTCCACGGTGGCGGCGGTGGCGCGTCAGTACGATGTCGCGACCAGCCTGATCTATAAGTGGCGCCGCACAGTCAGAGCCCGCGAGACGGGCTTTGCCGAAGTTGTCGTGGTTCCCGATAAGCCTGTCGCCGCTTCGGTGCCGGCGGCGGCCCCAGCGGTGATCGAGCTGGAGATCGCCGGCAAGGTGCGGCTGCGGATTCCGCTGACCACGCCGCCGGCACTGGCGGCGGCGATGGTGAAGGCGCTGGGCGTTTCATGATCCCGGTTCCGAGCCAGGTGCGGATCTGGTTGGCAGTCGGCCAGACCGATATGCGTCGCGGAATGCAGGGGCTCGCTCTGCAGGTTCAGGGTACGCATCCGGTGAAGACCGCAGACGTGCGTATCCGGTGGCCATGAGGACCTGAGCACCGGGTCAAGCTTTCGATG
>NZ_JBVVQL010000025.1:0-39772 GCF_055811195.1 Mesorhizobium sp. WSM4823 | reverse complement strand
TGAAATGTGTCGTGCACGAGGCGGAAGACGGACTGGCCATCAATGGCGGCAATGGCCTTAGCCGCTTCGTTCTTCGAGCAAGTCTGAAACATCGCCTGAGCTAACTCGTAGCCATCCGTCTGCTTCATGCGCCAAGCATCGCCCCGCTTTGTACTCGATCACTGGCGACGCCCGGGCTTTGGGATGAGAGCGGCGATCTCGCGGTCAGATGCCCGCTCGCTCGCCGCAAGGCCCGCAGCCACGCCAGCGCGGTCGGCCGCGTTCCGGTTCTGACTCAGTTTTCGCTTGCTCTCCAGCCTCGTGATCGGCATGCGCAAGCCAACGATTCCGCGGAGTTGCGCCTGTACAAAATCCGGCGGTGCATCCGATACCGCCCAAGGCGAGGCGCGCTCGCCCTCCTGGTGGTCAGTCAGACGTTTCACAACGTCCAGCAGTCTTCCCGCATGCTCGAAGAACTCGACCGGACCATAGGCGTGGACGGCGATGTAATTCCAGGTCGGGACGACCTTCCCGGTTTCCCGTTTGGTCGCATACCATGCCGGCGTCACATAAGCGTCCGGCCCCATGAAGATGGCCAAGCCGTCGCCCATCGGGGGAACATGGCACTGGGGATTAGCCTTCGCGAGGTGGCCGTAGATGACGCCGTGCTCGCCCTCGCTCTCATCAAGCAAGAGCGGCAGTGGCGTTGCAAGCGGCCCTTCCGCGGTGACTGTAACGAAGTTCGCCAGCAGCGCCGCGCGGATCGTCGCGCGCAGGCCCTCCTTGTCGTCGTCGCGGAAAGCGGGAGGGATGTACATCGCGAAAACTCCTTGCGTTACCAACAGATACCGGCAACCTGGCCTGCTGGAAACAGCCAGTCAGAAGTCATCGACATGGTCCAGTTGCTGGATCGGTCGCGCGCCGGATCTCCGGGGGTGTGCGAAGTCGAGGACGCCTGGGTCATTTGCAGCCGAGGTCGGGCGTATCACCCATAACGGCAATGGCGACTAGTTTGCCGGCAGGCGTAAACGGTTCTTCATAAGCGAGATCACGGTACTGGCTGGGAAAGCAGGGCGTAGGATCTCGCGATTCAGTGATGTTCTGGAAGCGAGCGAATTTCATATCCGCATGCATCTAATGCCGGAATCAGATTGGACAGTGCCGTAACCGTTTGGTCGCGCAGACTGGCTTGAGTGCTCCGTCTCGACTCGTCGGGAGGGCAACCGTCGTGCAGGAGCACGATTGCGCCGGGCCGGATCGAGGCGAGCACTGCGTCGACGATCGCGTCGGCGCCGGGACGCGACCAGTCTCTTGGGTCTATCGACCAATGAAGGGCCGCCAGACCGGCGATCTCTGAGGCAGTGAACACTTCTTCGCTCCAGGCCCCGTATGGCGCGCGAACGTAGCGGATCGAGGCCTGCGGGCATGCTACCATGATGGCACGGTTCGCCTCAAATACCTCATGTTGCACTTCGCCCAAGCCGCATTTGGATAGATCCGGATGAGACATCGTGTGGTTGCCTACCTCATGCCCTTCTGCGATCATGCGCTGGATGAGATCCGGGTGCTCTGCGGCGTAGGCACCAATGACGAAGAAAGTCGCTGGCACCTGATTTTGCGCCAGCACATCGAGTATCTGTGGTGTGAAAAATGGATCGGGGCCGTCGTCAAACGTCAGAAAAACGATCCGACGGCCGGTTCCATCAGCGCATTCACTCCGCACCTCCCTTCTGTCATCAAGATGTTTCATAGAACCCTTGCCTCGGCCTACTGGATCGGAGACAGTCATATGAAGGTGCAGACCGGTGGTTCGGCCCTAATTTCGGTCGTCCAGACTTTGGCATCAGTTTTGGTGGACGCGAGCAGCTTGCGAGGGATGCATCCGAACGTGGCGCTGCTCCCACAATTGGCGCAGCTCTCCTGTAAGAGCCTCGCGCAGGCCCTGATCCAGCGTAATTGTGTCGAGTAGATCCGCGAGCACCGCTTCGCCTTCGATCCGCGTCAGCAGATCGAACAAGTCATGTGAAATACGCGCACAGTCACGGTGATCCGTTCGGATTTCGCAGACGGTCTCGTGGCGATTCCGCGCCGTGTATTCGCGGACTTTATGCAGGGATGCATAAGGCGGCAATGAAACCGCGAGCGCAGTCCAATCCTGCAGCGTTGCGGCCCGTTTTTTGACGAGGTACGGCCCGACCACAAGTCCATCCAGCTCTGTTGTCAGGAACGTGGCAATCGAGTCTGCAACCGAATCTACGATCGGCTCTGCATTGTTGTTAAAGGACGTATTGAGCAGAATTGGGATGCCTGTCCGCTGCTTGAAGGCATTGATGACATCCCAGTAGGCCGGACTGGCCTTGCGCGATACTGTTTGCAGCCGCGCCGTACCGTCGACATGCGTGATGGCGCCGAGCAAATCACGCTTGGAATCGCGCACACGAACTACGAAATTCATGAAGGGAAATTCGCACGCACTGCCCGGGAGGTCGAAAAATACGCGCGCATCCTCCTCCAACACTGATGGGGCGAACGGGCGATATCCTTCCCGCTTCTTGACCATAGCGTTGATCCGGTCCTTGTTTGAAGCGGGCCTGGGGTCGGCAAGAATGCTGCGATTTCCGAGCGCTCGCGGGCCGAACTCCGAACGACCTTGCACCCAGCCGATCACGGCGCCACCGACCATCCACTCGGCTGCCCTATCCGCCACCTCCTCAGTGCGTTCAAACTCCAGGTGCCCCGTCCATGCCTTTAGTTCCTCTTCGACAGCGTGGTCGCTCGCGAGTTCCGGCCCCCAATAGACCTCCTGCAATCGGGTACGCGGCGCTGGACGGCCCAGCTCATTAGACACGAGTAGCGCGGCGCCTAATGCGCACCCAGCGTCATGCGATGCGGGCTGCACGAAGATGTCTTCGAAAAGTCCTGAATAGAGCAGCTTGCCGTTCATGGAGCAATTGTGCGCTACTCCGCCGGCCAGGCACAACCGCGTCATCCCGGTGGCATCACGATAATGACGAAGAATGTGAAACACGATGCGTTCGAGCGCTTCCTGTAACGACGCACTCACATCCATATGCTGCTGAGTGAATGGCATTCCCTTTTGCCGAACCTGAATGCTGCGGAGCAAAGTCGGACCGATGCGGTCCAGGTGGACGCGATACTCGCCGTTTGCAGAGAGTTCATAGAATTGCTCGAAAAGCTCGCGATAGGGAACGGGATCGCCGTACGGGGCAAGCCCCATCACCTTATATTCATCGAACAAGCCGTAGCCGAGATACCGGATCGTCTCGAGATAAAATAGCCCGAGAGAATTGTTCTCTGGGAAAGTCGCAAGTTGTGTAATTTCAGTACCGGATCCTACCGCCATAAGGCCCGACAGGAAATCACCCGAGCCGTCAATCGCGAAAATTAGACTTTGCTCAAAGCCCGACATTGCAAAAGCACTCACGGCGTGCGCCTGATGATGACCTACGAATGAGATACGCGAAGCGTCGAGCTCGGTACCGAACTCCTGCGCCAGCAGCTGCTGCATCAATAGTTTGGCATCCAGTGGAATGGCGGGGTCCGGCTGGGAAACAAGCATGTTTTCAAGCATGGCGTTGCTATAGTCTTCGGTAGCGTAGAACGCCACTCGATCGATTTCGCTGAGCTGAACCCCAGCGGCTGAAAGACAGTATTGAACCGAACCAAGCGGCAGCTTGTTGGAGTGTTTGATCCGATTGAGGCGTTCCTCTTCTACGGCCGCGATGACCTGTCCGTCTCGGACAAGCACCGCAGCGCCATCGTGCATGAATGTGTTGGGAATCTGAAATCTATTTTCATAGACTTGGTCCAATCCGCCGCTCAATCCTAGACACAGCATGTCGCTCTCCATTTGTCGTACCGAAGACTAAATTGGCCTG
Source organism: Mesorhizobium sp. WSM4823 (assembly GCF_055811195.1). Taxonomy (NCBI): domain Bacteria; kingdom Pseudomonadati; phylum Pseudomonadota; class Alphaproteobacteria; order Hyphomicrobiales; family Phyllobacteriaceae; genus Mesorhizobium; species Mesorhizobium sp. WSM4823. The sequence goes on along the minus strand of NZ_JBVVQL010000025.1, from coordinate 35,894 downwards.
TCGCAAGGCCGTTCGATCAGAACAGGCTGCGTGGTCAGTTCGCGCCACGAACGCCAGCCAACATAACCGGCCTCAAAGAAATTCTCTTAGGTCGGCCGGGACCAAGAGAGATCCTGTGCTCGCGGCACACCAGGCGTTCCATAGCGTTGTGGGATTGAATCGACGCCGGCCAAACCCTTCGTGGCACATGGGCGACGTCGTTTTATTTGCCCCTTTGGCGCATGGTTTATCTCCTTCTCTCAGCGCATCAGTCGGCGGCGCAACAGCGCCATCGAGAGGAAGAATGGCAACACCGCGTAGAGGCCGAGCACCCCGATGTGCAGGGCGATGCCGCCGATCGGGCGATCAAGCATGACCGGACGAATGAGGTCGATCGCATGTGCCAGCGGCATGCATCGCGCTATCTGCTGAAAGGTGTCAGGCAGCTGATTCAATGGGAAAACGGCGCCCGACAGGAACAGCATGGGTGTAAGGATAAGCGTCTGGTAAAATACGAAGTACTCGTAGCTGGGCGAAAGGGCGGTGACGACCATCGCGAGGCTGGCAAATACGAACCCTGTCAGAACAATGAATGGCAGCGCATAGAGGACGGACGGCCAGGCTGTATAGCCCAACGCTGCGGTGACAATGGTAATTGCCATACCGGCTAGGAAGGCCTTGCTGGCTGCCCACGCCAGTTCACCCAGAACGATATCGCCGAGGGTAACGTGCGTATACAGCATGGCTTCCCATGTGCGTTGAGAATGCATGCGAGCGAAAGCCGCGTACAGTGTTTCGAGGGTAGAGGCGGTCATCGCACCGACCCCGACCATGCCGGCCGCCAAAAAGGCGATGTACGGCGCACCGTCGACGCGGCCGACCATTATGCCGAGGCCGGTACCGAGGCCGAAAAGGTAGATCATTGGATCGGCGAGGTTACCGAGAATCGCTACGAATGCGACTTTCTTCCATGCCAGATAGTTGCGGCGCCACACCGCAACCCAGTTCCACGCATTGGCGGGCAGCACCGCCGCAAGACCTTCAATCATCGTTCACTCCTCCATCTCGCGCCCGGTCAGTCGCAAGAAAACATCCTCGAGATTGGCTGGACGCAGAAGAAGGCGCAGACTTGGTCGCCCCTGGAGTTGCGTGCGCACCTGATCGGGGTCTGGCCCATAGCAGTAGAGCGTTTCGCCGCTGACCTCGATGCGCTGAGAATGGGGCTTGACCAGCGAATGCAACTCGTGCGGATCGCCGCCGTAAATCTCCATGACCTGGCATCCGATATGCTCGTCGATCAGAGCCTGCGGGCGGCCTTCGGCGATGTAGCGACCCCTTTCGAGCACGCACAGCCGATCGCATAATCGCTCAGCCTCTTCCATAAAATGCGTGGTCAGGATAATCGTCTTGCCGCGCGCCAACAGGGCGCGCAGCCGCTCCCAGATCAGGTGGCGCGCATGCGGGTCGAGGCCGGTGGTCGGCTCGTCCATCACGATGAGCTGGGGGTCGTTCATCAACGCCCGCGCCATCGTCAGGCATCGCTTCATGCCGCCGGACAATTCCGAGACGCGCGCATCCGCCTTGCGCTCAAGGCGAGCAAACTCAAGAAGCGACGGGATGACCGCTTCGCTCTGGCGTGTGCTCATGCCGAAGTAGCGGCCGAACACCAGCAGGTTCTCGCGTACGGTGAATTCCTGGTCAAGATTGTCGAATTGCGGGACCACGCCGATGCCCCTACGTGCCAGCCGAGCGCGCGCCGGCACCGGGACGCCGAGCACCGTGATGGTGCCCGCGTCAGGGCATGTCATGCCGAGGAGCATACGCGCAATCGTGCTTTTGCCCGCCCCGTTTGGCCCCAGGAGGCCGAAACACTCTCCCGACGCAACGGTGAACGACAGGTCGTCGACAACGACCTTGTTCCCATAGGACTTGGTTACGCCAGCGAAATCGACTGCCACGGTCGACAAAGAGCCAGGCACGGATCTCTTCGCGCTTGTTTGCCCGTGAGATTCCCGTTCGATCGCAGGAGTCTCGATCTGCCGCAGATCCTCTGGGTCCAACTTCAGGTTCAACATTTGCTGTTTCTGGTCCTGGCTCAAAACTCTTCCACCTGCGATCACGTGACTATTGCTGTTCGCTGTAAGCTGCGTCAGATCCAACCAAGTTGGGCTTTGGAATGGCGCCGCCGGTGTCTGGCACAGTGGCCTCAGGGCTTCGCGACAACCAATCGCTATTGCTCAATGTACACAGCGCGTATGCTTTCAATGGGAGCAAGAGAAAGATGTTGATGAGTGTGTGGAGCGAGAAACCGAGAAATCGAAGTTGGCGCGAACGAAACGCTGCCACGCTGCAACGAACTATAGTCATGACCGCAATCGTCAGGCATGCCGTCCAAGGCACAGTACCTGTGGTAACGAACTGCGCGATCCCCGCCAGGAGCGACAAAGAGAGCAATAGTGGGCCAAGGTTCTGCCCAATCACGTCCAATGTGAGATAGATATTAAGACCGCGCAGCAGTTGGAGCGCCAGCAACGTGTCACGGAACGTGCTCCGGGCCCAGCGAAGCTGTTGGCGCAGATAGGGACCCATGCTGTTGGGAACGACTGTTGCTGCGACGGCCTCCGGGACATACTCTGTTCGAAAGCCTGCTTTCAACATCAGGATCGTAAGGTGGCGGTCCTCACCGAAGTCGCTCGGCTTCCCTCGAAAGCGCTGCGTCTCATATTGATCCAGCAGCGAAACAAGCGCGGTTCGCCGGTACATGGCACACGGACCGCAGCAACACATGACGGCACCGAACCGAGCCTGCGCTGCCCGCTCTTCGTTGCAGGCGAGCCAGTATTCCATGTCAATCAACCGCGTCAGCCAAGTTTCATCGCGATTGCTAGCCGCCAACTGGCCCATGGCGGCGCCGATCGCTTGATCTTGCATCTTCTGCGCAAGCCTTGTGACGACGTCCGGCGCGAGTATCGTGTCCGAATCGACATTGAGCACCAAATCTCCGCACGAGCGGCGAACCGCCACGATCTGTGCCTTGCGCTTTCCGACATTCTTTGGGAGCGCAATGAAGTTGAACCTTGGATCGCGAGCGTATTCCTCGTGTACACCTGCGAGCGCATCGCGGTTTCCGGAACCGTCATCAACAACATAGACCTGCAGTTTTCCGGCGTAGTCCTGACCTGCAACGGAAGCCAGGCAGTCCGAGAGGGTGCGAGGGGCCTCGTTGTAGCACGGGATAATGACATCGACGCTCGGCCAAGACTCACAGCCGGCCGGTTCGCCCGAGGTCGGCGATACGTTTGCAGGCAGGGTGTAGAACACCTGCGCGGTTTTATAGATGCTCGACAGCAGCGCATAAGAGCAGATGGCAATAGTACTGGCTGGGGCAAATAGGTTCATGAGACGTCAGATTCTTCAGTGAATTTGAGGAAGCGAGCGGATGGTAGATCCGCGATCAATGCTGGAATCAGATCGATCAATGCCATGAGGGGCGGGTCGCGCTGACTGATACCATTGCGGGTGTTCTTCATAGCTCTGGACCGTTCCGATCGATCAAAGTGCCGGCCGGCCACTCGCTCATTGAGCATCCAATTGGGAGCACAATGACGAGTACGTCGTCGTCGACTCGCGTGGGAGGCAGATCGGGGTACACGTCCGGGAGGGTTGAGCGCACGCGAACGCCCGACAAAATGTTCGCCAAGCCTTTGCGGCAGAACCTCCCAACATGGTTCCGGAGCGCGGGCCGAACCGAGCCGAAAGCGAATGGAACGCCAAGCTGCTGTAGCACTGGATGCATCACGCTGATCGAATGGGCGATTCCTAGCCCCTCAAGATCCGGACGCACCCCGTATAGACCGAGTTCAGCGACAAGCAGATCAGCGTCGCCAACTTTGATGTATCGGCGCAGCAGGCCTAGGTGAGCCGCTACCCCGTGCACATCATAGCCGATTGCGCGGACCTCCGGTCTTGCACCGGCCCAACTTCGACCGCCTGCGAATTGCTTTCCATTAAAGGCTCCGGTAGGCTCATAGGTCTTCTGGAAGAACTCAGAGAGTTCGAGGTGATCGGAAAGCTGCAACTCATTTTCCCAGCACAACCTCCACTGCACGTCAGAGCGCATGCGAAGACTTCCTTTTTTTCGGGTTCTTTTGTGCACCCCACGCGGTAAAGCAACGGCGGTGCGTGTCATGTGGGGTCTATGAACCACCCCCCCAGATTGGTAAAATTGATTGTTTAGATCCCGAGCATCCACGCAATGGATGACAAAACTATGCGTTTCAAAGGCCTTGATCTGAACCTTCTGGTCGTGCTCGATTGGCCCGACAAACGACGACACCGAGGCAGCTGTCGGTTACACAACCTGCCTCAAGAGCGGCCGTCAGAGCGTGGCTGCGCCTCGTGCCGAAGCAGCGATTAAGTGGAAGATGGATCCGACTGTTAGGCGTTAGCAAACGCGGCGCGCGTTGACGCACGCCGATGATTAATGCGATCGCGCAGCTTTTGACAGCGCCGGCGGCAAACAGGCTCCGCGAAGCCTCTGGCTCGACAAGTTGCTGCAAAGGCGGCATCCCGATGGCGCGGCGGTCGCGCTCGCCAACAAGGGTCGTCTGTTCGATGCTCTCGAGTGCTGCCTGGCAACCGGTACTGACGGTAAAGGCGGGCGGACGGACCTGGAGAGCGAGAAGGAGGGCGCACCTGCCTTGCAGCAAAATGGGAAAGGTGGGAAATGGTCATCCCGTCACTTCCGAACCTGCTGTGTGGACCGGAAAGGCTTCGGCCGGCGTCTGAGGGCCGTTGAGTTGGAGGGCGGGTGAAAACCCGTTGAGGCTCGCGGCGCTGAACATCGAGCCGCATGAAGAAGCCGGATATCTAAGCAGTTGTGACCATCACCGGATCCAGCTAATTTGTTGATCGGCGCCCTTATACATCCACGTATATAAGGTCAGCTTGATACAGAGGCACGTTGACTCCAAGTCAACCTCGACAATTCGTCTGATCAGGAAGCGGAAATCGGCTTTCGGAAGCGGGCCAGCAGGCAGTCTTCATTGATGGACGCGCCCCGGCACTCGATGCGCTTCATCTCGGTCAACGATTCGTTCAGCATGGCGATAGTGGTCTCTGCACCAGCGGCGTGCCCCCAACGTTGGCAACTGGTGTCGCGTGCCGACCCGAAAATCAGGTGCCCGCCTGGCGCAAGCAGGCCCACCAAGTTGCGGACTGCTGCGCGGATCTGAACGAGATCTCCGACGTAGTAAAGAACCTCCGCCACGACAATCAGGTCGAACGGCTCATCACTCGAAAACTGTTGAACATCGGAGATTATCCAGCTGATGTGCGACGCCTCTTTCATGCGCAAACGTGCTCGCGTAATCGCTGGCTCCACGACATCGATCACAGTGAGTCGCTTGCAATGGGGAGCTAGCCGCTCCGAAAAGGCGCCGGCAGCGCACCCGACTTCAAGCGCATTTGCGACAGGACCTTGCGCAAGCGACAAGCTGAGAATTTGCGTATGGCGCTCCCGCTCGAACGGATTGCCATCGAGCCGCCATGGATCGTCTGCGGCCATTTCTCGATTCAGCAGTTCATGATCGATCTTGTAGGTCAAATTCACACCTCGCTAAAGCAGCATCACCGGCGCTGCAAAATGCCGTCAGACGTCGGCAGGGTCGGGACCAAGGCACGCTAATTCTGAAGTCCCGGCACCAATTTCCACTGCCTTCGGATCGTTGCCTTCTGCACTCCAATGGGCATTGGTGATGGTGCTCAGGCTTTTTCGTCGGGCGTCCCCGCAGGCCGAGGCACCCCCTCTAATAGGAGCGGCAGGATTGGCAAATTGATTGTTCGGATGACAACCATCCACGCCCTAAACACATCGAACGCGGAATTGGGCGTGGCTGGGTCGGCGCAACCGCGGTCGTCTGGTCCATGAAACAGCCATACACCGGTGCTACCGAGCACAATACGCCGCACGCAGATGGGCGTGGCCTGCGATGCGTTTGTCGGCTTCGCGGAGCGAGCTGGATTCCTGAAAGAGGCGGAAATGCCGCGGATCGCTGCTTCCAATTCGGGCGGTGGACAGGTTTAGGTTCGTTCGTCCGCCCCCCTCGTGTGCCCGCTGCGCCGTATGCGCTGACCATGGCGGAGAACGACAAGCGTGCAACCATCGAACCGGCTGCGCGCTGCGAGGGTCGAAAATCGCGGCTACGCCGGCACGCTGATGAGGACACAGGGAGACTGGGGTTCACCACCTCAGCATGGCCGCAACCCAGGACGGACAACGGGAAGATTTTGGCCGAGGCGCAGGCTTGAGTTAAGGGCGCTCACGCACAGCCGTTCAGTGCGGCCCGTATACGCCTTTACCGGCGGCTTGGCCACGCTTCTGGGGTGATGCTTTGCATCGCCGGTCGCAGTGAGGTCCGGTTGGCAACGTTAGCACAGGCCAATATCGCGGCCGCCCTGGCTATGTATGCGTCCCTCTCTTCTGTTTGGACCTGGCTGAACAAGCTTGCACCGGTCGGACATGCAGTCCAACCAGGATGCGCGCATCCACATCAAGCCTCATGAACGCGGAGGAAATCCTCATACATCGCTTGCAACCCGGCACCAAGAGAGGTTTTGGCTTTCCAGCCAAGGTTACGCAAGCGCGTTATGTCCAGTAGCTTCCGCGGAGTACCCTCTGGCTTCGTCGTGTCGAATACCAAATTGCCCCCCCAGCCGACTGTCGCCTTAACCAGTTCCGCTACCTCGCGAATCGTGACGTCCTCGCCAACACCAACATTAATCAGGGGCGCTGTGTCGGGGGCTGTTAAGGCGTCAAAGTCCGAATCTGCCAAGCCAATCAGGAATGCAATGGCATCGCCTACATCCGACGAATACATAAACTCTCGCCGAGGCTTTCCAGATCCCCAGACCTCTACCGAGGCGTCTCCGTTCAATTTAGCCTGGTGAAAACGGCGTATCAGAGCAGGCAGAACGTGGCAATTTAAGGGGTCATAATTATCGCCGGGACCATATAAGCTGGTCGGCATCAACGTGAGATAGCGCGTCTGGTACTGCCGGTTAAAAGACCAGCATGATTCGACTCCTGCGATTTTTGCCAAAGCGTAGGGACGATTCGTCGCTTCAAGCGGACCGGTGAGAAGGTATTCCTCACGTATCGGCTGCGGGCAGTCGCGTGGATAGATACACGAAGAGCCAAGAAAAATCATCCGCTCGACGCCGGAAGCGTAAGCGGCATCAAAAACACTAAGTTGAATCGCCAGGTTGTCATGAAGGAAATCGACGGGGGAGCTAGCGTTCGCCAGTATACCACCAACCTTTGCGGCGCACATAACGACGTAATCAGGCCTCCGCGACATGAAGAACCTGCGCGTCTCGCTCCGGTCAAATAGATCCAGTTCTTCGCGAGTACGTGTTATTATCTCATAGCATCCTAGCGCCTCGAGGGCTCTCATAGTGGCGGATCCAACAAGGCCGCGATGGCCTGCCACATAGACTTTCTTCATCTTTTGTTTTCCATTGATGTTGCTCTGGGCGCCCCTGAAGAAGGCCACCATGGCACTTAACAACAAGCCTGCATGGCGCCGCTGTTGTCATCATAACTCATTGTGTACAGTGTGAATAATAACCTTGCTTCATCAGCACTGCGTCACGCTCTGCCATGCGCAAATCTTCCCGAACCATCTCCCTAACCAGTTCGATGAAGGAGATTTTGGGCTCCCACCCAAGTTTTTCTTTGGCCTTGCGGGCGTCGCCGAGAAGTGTCTCGACTTCTGTAGGACGAAAATAACGGGGATCTACTTTTACGATCAAAGCTCCCGTCTTTGCATCGTACCCCTCTTCGTCGACCCCTTCTCCTACCCAACGAACACCAATGCCGAGTTCAGCAGCCGCGACGGTGACAAATTCGCGCACCGAATGTTGCTCACCGCTAGCGATTACAAAGTCTTCAGCTTGCTCCTGCTGAAGCATCAACCACTGCATCTGGACGTAGTCTCGGGCGTGCCCCCAATCCCGACGCGCATTAAGGTTGCCCAAGAATAAAGTTGGCTGCACTCCAAGCTTAATTCGAGCCAAGGCACGCGTTATTTTTCGCGTTACAAAGGTTTCTCCGCGCACAGGTGACTCATGATTAAATAAAATTCCGTTACATGCGTACAAATTGTAAGCTTCTCGGTAATTTACGGTCATCCAATGAGCATACAATTTGGCAACAGCGTAGGGTGATCGGGGGTAGAATGGTGTCGTCTCGGTCTGTGGCGTTTCCCGCACCAGTCCGTAGAGCTCAGACGTCGAGGCTTGGTAGTAGCGCGTATGCTCGACGAGCCCCAGGATCCGAATTGCCTCGAGGATACGCAGCGCACCCAACGCGTCCGAGTTCGCGGTGTATTCTGGTTGTTCAAAGGAGACTGCAACGTGGCTCTGAGCTGCCAGATTGTAAATTTCGTCCGGCTGAACCAGTTGGATGACGCGCGTAAGGCTGGACGAGTCTGTCAAGTCCCCGTGGTGAAGTGTAAGATCAACGCCACTTTCATGAGGATCATGATAAAGATGATCTATACGGCTTGTATTAAAAAGAGACGACCGTCTCTTTATCCCATGCACAGAATAGCCCTTTTCCAAAAGCAATTCTGCGAGATAGGAACCGTCTTGCCCCGTGACCCCGGTGATTAAAGCGACTTTTCTCTTTGACAAGCTTGAATCCTTTGATTTTGGCGCGCCCGTGCAAATGCTCGCCTGCGGCGGCATTGCGTGGCGAGAAAGGGGCGCATTGGGCAGGGCGAGCGGAGCCTCTGCGAAGGCTAGAGAGAGTTCGAGCGGGCAGCCAACCCTTTCATGGAGCCGGGGAACGTTCGAAGGAGTTATCAATCGAGATCAAATGAGGCGGGTCATTCAAATCGAATTCGATGATCCGCGGCACAAAGAGGCGGGCATAGCGGGAGAAGGCGCTAGTCGGAGGAAAGCGAATTACAGTGTCGCATCTACCGAGGAGATACATCTCAACGAGAGCGGAAAAACCCCCGTCGGTGCCGCCCAGTGCTGCACTGTGCAAGGGGCCGGCCTGATCCGCTTGGAAGTGTTTTGGGACGGTGAAGAGTTCGGGAAACATGCCCGACAAGTGATCAACAACCCGGGCGCTGTCTGTACACAAGAACACCCTTACAGGCCTTGCATGCGGTTGCGTTTTGGCCATACGAATGGCAGTGCATACCTGCTCTAAGGCAACCTTTGGATCAGCCCAGTAAGGGGCATGATCCATAATATTCTCGCCGTTGCCGTGACGGACATGGACTCCAATTATGCTGTACCCGTCAAAGTGTTCCTGGTAGAGCGCTTCAATCCGATCCTCAATTTCGGGCCTCGGCGTGATGCTCTGAAATATCGTTCGCTCGGCTTGCTCATCGCAACGCCACATCAAGCAAGCATCACACACTACTGTGTTGGCTTCACAATCATCTTGGAGCTGGAAAAGCTCGTTAAGCTCGTCACGTTCTTGGAAAATCTGTTCATCCGGACGGTACACGCAGTCGATGGATGGCCTGTTCCACCACGACGGGAAGAAGGGACCGGGGAATGAGACGTGGTTGATCTCGTCATCGCAAATGACCCGTACACCACCGATCTCTTCAATTGGCTTGAAAAAAGCCGGAAAGGCATTCGCAAACGGGTTGTCGAGGTAACAAGAGCCGCGCCAATCTATTGCTAAAGCCCGTCCCGTCCGATGTGCGTAGTCCCATGCCGACGCGAGAGACCACAGGCAATCACCGAGACCCTCGCGCCGTCGCGAAACAACGAACCGATCCATCCTTGAGCCATCAACAAGCATCTAAATTGCCTCTTTCCAAAACACCACAACCCTCAGCTTTGCTGCTGCCTTTGAGGCAAGGGCCTGCGCAATTCCGGGAGCTTGTCGTTCTGCGCCAATGCGATGTAGCTTGCGTCCATCGCGGAAGTGCCTGGCCGCGATGGACGCGCGCCCTGGGCCGGTCTTCGGCGCAGACCAGAAAATGATCTTCGGAGCCAACGCAAACATCAACCACTTTCCCTCAGGGTTACATCCTTGAATTGTTTCTATGCAACGTGCCGTAACATCGGTAAAATCGTCTGTTTTGATGAAACGCATCCACGCCATGGATGGGTGGTGACATAGGTTCCAAGGGCGTTGACCTGAATCCTCTCGTTGTGCTCGACCGACTGCTAACCCAGCGTCAGCCGGGCATTAGCGCGCCTGCAACGACGGTCCCGATGATCTCCTTCGTTGCAGGCGGGCAAGAGGATTGAATTTCGACTTTTGTCGCAAGACACTTCGTCTGTAGTGCACGGCTCTACTGAAAGCGGATATTTGCCGAGCGGTTTATGGAGGGGGGTTGTCGCGGAGAGATCTCGCCGGACCGTTCACCAGTTGGGCTGGCGCTCGGCGGCAGGCCGGCGGCGAGCATTGCCAGGTGGCTCGCCGCAGCATAATCGGCTAGTCTGGTGTGTTCGATCCGAGGTTTGATGGTTCATCATTGTCGTCCGACTAAAAGGATGCACCGATGGGCCGGGCCGCGCATGGCCACAAGACAGAGGCGATCCGTCGAGCGATACAACACAGTGAAGCGAGCCTGAGGTCGCCCTCGATCCGCTATGGCATCAACCCAAGACCGAGCAATGGAGAAGCGGGTTCGACAGCCGATCTGCCCACCGGCCCAGGGAGCGAGATCGACGGTCTCGTCTGCCGAGGAGAGGACCGTTCTTGTGGCCTTCCGCCGCAACACGCTGCTGCCGCTCGCGCGTTCAGCCGGCGATCCCGCATTTGACGCGCTCTTCCTTGCACCGATGTCGGCAGCGCAAGCATCGTGCGATTGCCAGATGCCGACGTCGACAGGCCGGCGAAGAAGAGGTTCAAGGCCTTTCCGATCGGCTTCTTCCACATTGATATAGCGAAGGTCCGTACGACCGGGGCAAGCTAAACATAAGGCTTTGTACCGCGGCACCGCCTGTCGCTATTATTGGCGCCGCTCTGTCCCGCCGGCACCAAAGGAGACCGTCGCGCCGCAGTTGTTGTTAGATCACATTCAATTCCCTAAACGCCCGACCTTCGGCAACCCGGCCATAGCCGAACGCCGAGCAATCCACCGTCCGATAGCCGCCATGCATGATCAACTCGGCCAGCGCCTTGCCCACCGCCGGCCCCTGCTGCAGGCCGTGGCCGGAGAATCCATTAGCAAACAGGAAGTTACCCAGTTCGGGATGCGGACCGATCACTGCGTTCTGGTCGAGCGTGTTGTAGTCGTAATGGCCGGCCCAGGCGCGGGTGGGCTTGATCGCCTCGAAGGCGGGAATGCGGGTCGCCAGCACCGGCCAGATCACCTCTTCGAACAGCGGCCAGTTTACCTCGAAGTCACCGGGATCGGGTGCGCGGTCGCCTTCCTCCGGTTCGGCGCCGCCGGTGAGGTAGACCGAGCCTTCCGGACGGACATAGATGCCGGAGGGATCGACCAGCAGCGGCATGTCGGCATATTTCTCGCGCGCCTCGAAGACGAAGACATTGCGCTTGCGCGGCTCGACCGGCAGCTCAAGTCCGGCCATGGCAGCCACCTTGCCGGCGTTCGGGCCGGCGGCGTTGACGACGATGCCAGCCTCCAGCGTTTCGCCATTGCCGAGGCTCACTCCCGTGACGCGATTGCCATCGCGCGCGATGGCGGTGACATCGGCGGTGATGAAATCGACTTTCTTCTGCCGCAGCGCCTTGCGGAACAGCGTCAGCATCGCATGCGCGTCGAACCAGCCTTCGCCGGTGCGGCCATAGGCGCCGGCTGAAATGCCCTCGGTCGACAGCCACGGGAACCGGCGCACCAGCGCATCGGCATCCTCGAGCACGATGTCGGCGCCCTCGGCCATCTGCGCCTCGTGATTGCTCTTGAGGATCGGCAAGCCGTCCTCGCCGGCAAGGATGAGGTAGCCGCCTTCGCGAAAGCCGATATCGGCGTCGGCGCCGAACTCTTCCTTCAGCCGCCGGAACAGCTTCAGCGTGAACTGCGACAGGCGGATGTTTTCCGGGATCGAGAATTGCTGGCGGATCGAGGCCATGGACAGCGTCGTTGCCGCATGCGCGAATTGCGGATCACGCTCGACCAGCGCGATCGTGCCGGAAAACCCTTGCTCGCGCAGATAGTAGGCGACCGAGGAGCCGACTATGGCTCCACCGATAATAAGGATGTCGTAACGCACGTTTTGTCGCCTTTCCGGTAACCGTCCGTGTCGATCACACAGCCGTCAGCATGATGTCGAAGCGCGTGCCGCGGCCGGGCGCGGCTTTAGCCAGTTGAAACCTGTTATGGGATGCCCTGTCAGCGAGCCTAATGCAGCTGCCGGTCCTGCTTCACGGAGCAAGTCGTCAGCTCTGTCCGTCTTCTCCTAGGTGAACTTAGGCTCATTACGCCGAAGTGTCCTGTCGCCGCCTTGCGGTAGGGATCAACCATCTTGATGATGCCCTTCAGTCGGAGATCGAAAATATGAGGCACTGATGCCCCGCGCGCTGCTCGAGATCCTGCCCTCGTCCTTCATTGACGCCCTAGCTTATGTCCGGCGACGGCTCGGTGAGAGCCAGACTACGGCGCAACTTCGACCGGGCCAATGTCGAGTATCGTATCGCGGGCGACTTGGCTGTAATCAATCTGCGCATGAGTGGTAACCTCGTCCTGCTGGCTTGCCATTTGGCGCTCTTCGCAAATGCTGTTCGGCGACGGATATGCCGCCCACTGAACGTGAAAGTCGCGGTGAGCGTACCATTGACAGCGATTTGCGGTCGCGAAGGTTCCATGAATTTCTTTGAAGGATCTGTTGCAAACAAGAACGCAACGAGATTGGCGGGTCGAGTGCGGCGCCGAATTCGATAGCAAATCCGGCGCCGATCGCGCTTCAAGCGATGAGATCGCCAATCTCCCAAGACGATTAAGGTCGACGTCCGCGTGATTGCCGCCACGAACAGGAACCTGGAAGACGCTGTTGCAAGGAACGAGCTACGCGCCGACTTTTATTATTGCATCAGCGTTGTTCCCTTGCTGGTGCCGCCATTGCGTGAACGGCGCAGTGATATTCCGCTCCTTGCCGCTTCGATTTCAAGAATTTCAACAGCGAAAAACGGCCCTACGATGGTGTTCGATGGGAGTGCGACTGAAGTGCTGATTAACTGTGCTTTTCCCGGAAACGTCCCCGAGTTTGAAAATTGCGTGCATCGGACGGGGACCCTGGCAGCGGGAGCGTCAATCGTCAGAAGCGACTATGATTGCTCACACGGCCGATGCCTATGGAAGCACGCATCGAAGGAGACTGCGCCGAAATCCGAGCCGATCGCACGATCGCCGCTGAACCATGCAATCGTCTGGTGCTTTTGCTTCGGCCGCCGTGCGGCCCCGCCTGTTGACGGCGAGCAGGCACTGCCAGCGCCTGCTCGGATAGGCCTCGTAAGCGACAGGGACATGACCGATCGCGAGCGTCTCATCGCGGCGATGGAAAGATCCGGCTGGGTAAAGGCAAAGGCAGCGCGCCTGCTGAGACTGACGCCGCGCCAGATTGGCTACGCGCTGAGGAAATAGGGTGTCGAGATCAAGTGTGTCTGAACCGGGCTGTCGGACTTTCGATAAGGTCGGGGCGCGACATAGCGACGAACTAGTTTAATGAGGACTTGCCTGTGTAAAACCACTTCGCCGGGTAGCCGGACAGTGCGCTGGCGTTGTCGAAGGAGTTCGTGCCAAAATCCTCCCTGTAGTATCCCACCGTATGAAAGATGAAGGCATCACGTTCGATATCGACGAGAGCGATAATGTGCGGCTTCCACCCTAACCTCGGATCGAAGCCGCTCGTCGGATGCTGGAAACGTGAGTCAACGCCCGCGCTCAGATAATCCTTGCTGCCTCCATCGAGGACGTGTTCGCCGAATCCGCAGAGCTTGTCATTGTCCTCCCCAAAAACATGCGGTTTGTGACGGTTTCCGTCACCGGAGAGTTCGTCCCATGCCTTAGCGCCATAGGATTGGTGGTCGCCCTCGCGGGCCAAAGATTGATAGTCGCCCCGACAAGCGTCGATTCTGTCGCTGCCATCACGACCCAAGCTCACATCGTGCCGCTCGTCGTCGATTGCTTCGGGAGCTGGTTTACCCCTAAGAAGCTGTTTCAGCTGCAGGATAAACTTTCTCATCGCAATCTCCCGATACCCCTCACGACGAAGCGCCTTGTATACCGCTCGTCAAATCATGGCGGTAATCGTTTGCCGTTGTGAATACATTTAGGGGATGGATGTTTTCACGTGCTCTCGATGAGGGCTGCTTTTGCGCTAATTCAACCTCCCTCAATGGAAGCAGTCGGTGCGGATCAGCCGCAGCGCCTTGAGCGTCTCGCTTCGCGGGTCCAGCGAAGCTCGTGTGCATCGACGAGACGGCCTCTCATGCGACGCTGAATGACGGCGAGCTCGCGGGGCAACAGCAACTCGGGCTGGAGCCATGCCTCGCGGTTTGGCGACGTTCATGCCCCACTCTGAGGCCCGACCATTTTCTTGCTAAGACGAGCAGCCAATAAGCCGCGTTTGTAGAGAGCCGTGCTGGCCAGTTGGTCTGGTCACCGCATCGGCTACAGGCTGGCAGTCCTGCGCGCGGCAGCTCAGCTGCTCGAAGGCGCCAGCCTCGCTGACCGCAAGAGCATTGCGCCAAATGCGCTCGGCATCCTCGCCCTGCCCTGCAAAGGGCCAAGGAACGGCAGAGCCCTAGGCAAGTCCAATTATGTCAACGCGGACCTGATCGCACTCTTCGTTGCCATGACCGCAGCCGGAATCCTGCCGAACGAATTCGTGGAGATATGGAACAAGAATTCCGGGCCCGGATTTCCCCTATGTCACCCTCGGCGATGGCGGTTCACGATGCTGCATCCATAGCCGAAGCTGCGGCTCGCACCTGTCAGCCCGACGGCCCGATTATTATCTGTAAGGAAGCCGCGGATCGTCGCCTTCGATCGGGATAATCACCTACGCGACCGCCTGAGTTACTCCGTCGATCTTGACACAGACGGCCGCCCAAGCAGCATTGAATTGGCCTTCGGCAAAGTGTTTCCCGCCAGCGCCAGCGCTCACCAGCGCTCGAACGCTCGATCCGGTCACATATCAGAGTGCGCGGAACTCGCGCTCGGATCGATTTAGATGCGCAGATTTTTGTATTTCAAATTCGGCTTCATCATCCACAGCAAACGCGCATAGGAACGCGTATTCAGTCCGAGTAGCTCTGCAAAAGCCCGCTGCTCAGGTGCCTCAGCGCCATCACGCGGCACTCCGAGATGTTTTATAGCTCCGGACCGTTCCTAACGATCAGGGTGCCGGTTGGCCACTCGCTCATCGAGTGTCCAATCGGCACAACTACGACCAGCACGTCCTCGTCTCGCGTGGGCGGCAGGTCGAGATACACATCTGCGAGAGTGGACCGCACGCGAACGCCCGACACAATCGCCGCCAGGCCGTCTCTGCAGAACCTCTCCATATGGTTCCGCATCGCGTGCCGAACGGTGCCGAAAGCGAATGGAACTCCAAGCTGCCGCAATATTGGATATAAAACGCGCATTGAATGACCGATCCCTTGTCCCTCAAGATCCGCACGCACCCCGTACAACCCCAGGTCAGCCACCAGGAGCTCGACCTCGTCAACCTTGATGAACCGGCGTAGGATGCCGATATGAGCCGCTACGCCGTGCGCGTCGTAGCTGATTGCGCGGAGCTCCGGCCTCGCACCGGCCCAGCTACGGCCGCCTTCGAATGGCTCTGAGTTGAAGGCCCCAGTCGGTCCGTAGGTCTTTCGGAAAAACTCGGAGAGTTCGACATGGTCGGCCTGTTGCAAGTCACTTTCCCAGCACAACCTCCACCGCACGTCAGAGCACATGGAAAGACCTCATCTTTGTTGCTGTTTTGTTGGGAAGCGCCTAGCAGAGGGACGCTTGTCGCATCGAGCTGGCTCGATGTAGCTTGCGCAGGTCACCGAAGAACTAGCCACAACGAACACGCGTCTCCGCTGCGTTCCGAGTACACCGGAAGGCGTACACCGGAAAAATACTGCTCGGAACCAATACAAACATCGACAGTTACCTTTGGCTTACATATTTGAAGTCTTGCTATGCAACATTCTGCGGGATTGGCAAAATCGTTTGTTTCGATGAATGCATTCCACGCGATGGATGAGAAAGGACATGCGTTTCAAAGAGTTTGTCCTAAATCTCCGCCCAAGGCGGCCTGATCACGAGGCTTCGACCCGGCCAGTTAACCGACCCGCTCGGCCCAGACCACTATCTGGGTGGGAATCTTCGGGGCCTACTGAACTTTTCACGCTAAATCATTGCCATACCACCGTTCACATGAACGGTCTGGCCGGTAATGTAGGCGGCCTCGTTCGAAGCCAGGTAGACCACAGCCGAGGCGACTTCCACGCCGGTGCCCATGCGCCTGGTCGGAATGGTGGCCATGATCGCTTCTTTCTGCTTGTCGTTCAGCTTGTCGGTCATGGCGGATTCGATAAAGCCCGGCGCCACGCAGTTCACTGTCACGCCGCGTGTTGCGATCTCATGCGCCAGCGATTTGGACACGCCGATCATGCCAGCCTTTGAGGCGCAATAGTTCGCCTGGCCGGGATTGCCGGTCACGCCGGACACGGAGGTGATGTTGATGATGCGGCCGTTGCGGCGGCGCATCATCGAGTGGGTCAGTTCGCGTGTGAGCCGGAACATGGCGGTCAGGTTGACCTCGAGGACCGCGTCCCAGTCGTCGTCCGACATGCGGATAAAAAGCCCGTCCTTGGTGATGCCGGCATTGTTGACCAGTATGTCGACGCCTTCGAGATCGGCTTCCGCCTTTGCGCCCAGCGCCTTGACCTCGTCGCGGTTCGAGAGGTTCGCCGGAAACAGTTTTGTGCGCCCGCCAAGCTCGGCAGCCAACGCATCGAGCTTTTCGACACGCGTGCCGTGCAGGCCGACGGTCGCGCCGTGCGCGTGCAGCGCCCGTGCTACGGCCTCGCCGATTCCACCGCTTGCTCCGGTGACGAGCGCCTTGCGGCCGGTCAGATCGAACATTGTTATCGATTTCCCTTTCTAAGGACTGGCTTCGCATGGAAGCGGCCATTGGCGGCCCTGCGTGCCTCCAGACAGTGTCGGGCAAAAGCTTTGGACAAACCTCGAGCCGAACTGAAGGACCTCGCTTAACCTTCCGGGTAGCGGTAGGTCCGCCGCTTCAACAGTTGAGAATTTTGCAAAAACGAGGTCCGGTTCGTCGACCTTCCGCCGCCACTTGGCGCATTCACGAGGCGGTCCAAGGGACGTCCTTCACAACCGTGATCCGGCAAGGATTGGATGTGAGAGATAGAGTTACTTGCATCTCGCATGGCTTTTACACCTGCTTGAACGCCAGAACTGCGTTCATGCCGCCCATGGCGAAGGCGTTGCTCAGTGCCACGCGCACCTTGCGTTCGCGCGCCATATTGGGCGTGACGTCGAGATCGCAATCGGGGTCTGGCTCGCGATAATTGGCGGTCGGCGGCACGATGCCCTCCTGGATCGCCATCACGCAGGCGATCATTTCAAGTGCGCTCGCTGCGCCGAGGCAATGCGCGTGCATGGACTTGGTGGACGAGACAGACATCGAATGGGCATAGTCTCCAAAGACGCGCTTGATCGCCGCCGTCTCGGTTCGGTCGTTGGCCTTGGTGCCGGTGCCGTGGGCGTTGAGGTAATCGACGTCCTCGGCATTCAGCCCGGCGTCGGCAAGGCAAGCGCGCATCGCGGCCTCCGGCCCCTCGATGGACGGCGCGACGATGTGGAAGGCATCGCCGGAAAGGCCGATGCCTGCAATCTCGGCAAGCATTGTGGCACCGCGCGCCGCTGCATGCTCATAGCTTTCCAGCACGGCCATGCCCGCACCCTCACCTATCACCACTCCCTTCCTGTCGGCGGAGAAGGGCCGGCAAGTATCCGGAGCGAGGGCGCGCATTGCCTCCCATGCCTTCAGCTGAACGCATACGAGTGGCGCTTCGGCGCCTCCAGCAAGCATCACGTCGGCTCGGCCGAGCCTGATCTGATCCGCCGCCGAAGCGATCGCATGGTTGGCTGATGCGCATGCAGACGCGATGGCAAAGACCGGGCCGCGCAGGCCGAGGCTCATGCTTACCTGGCTGGCAGCGGCGCTCGGCAATCCCTTTGGTGCAGCGTAGAGGCCGGTACGCTTCGCGCCGTCCAAATAGAGGGCGCGGTAGGTTTCTTCGACCGTTCCCCAGCCCCAACCGCAGACGCCTACTGTCGCGCCGAAGCGATACGGATTTCCCTCGTCGCAGGAAAGTCCGGCGTGTTGCATCGCTTCGCGCGCTGCAAGCACAGCAAGCAGGCTGAGGCGGTCCATGGAGACGAGCTGGGTGCGGCCGATGTCGTGCTTCGGCAGCTCCTTTATCTCGGTACCGACAGTGCCCTTCATCTCATGAAGCTCGGAAGTTACCATCGGGCGGATGGCGGAGCGGCCTTCGCGCATCTCTTTCCAGATAGAGGCGGCGTTGTTGCCCAGGCCGCAAAGCCCGCCCATCCCAGTAATGACGACTCGCCTATCCAATCAGACCTCCTTCGCGAGCAAACCGCGAACGGCTTCCACCATGTCGCCGACATTGTTGAGATTCGACCAGGCGTCGGCCGAGTTCATGTCGATCTTGATGTCATAGGCCTGCTCCACATCCCAGAGGAGATCCGCCAAACCCAGGGAATCGACTCCGAGCGAGGCTAGTTCGGTGGCAGTCGTTATTTCGCCGATATTGGACACGCTCTCGCCGCTTTCCGATTCGAGGCGGTTCTTGATCGTGGCAATGATTTCCGTTGCGAGTTGATCAGCCATTCTGTTTTTTTCCATAATGATGCCTTTTGACGTGGGCGCGGCGCCAGGCCTTTGCCGGTCACGTCGCGACGTCACACGACAAGGGTTCGGGCGATCGGGGCGTGTGAGGTGCTTCCAATGCGAGATTCCGAAAGATTGATAAAATCGTTTGTTTCGATAAGACGCATCCACCTTGTGGATAGAAATACATTCCAATGAACCGGCAAGCCCTCGTCATAAATCCCGCATGCCCCTTCCCACGCAAAAGCTCGGCACGTCTCGGGGCGAGTAGATGCTCAGCGCCCGACTTGCTCTCTACGGCGCGACGAACCGCGCCGGCGGTCGCGGAAGGCACAAAAGTTAACCATCCGCAGGGTGGATTCATCCTGTGGGTCGAGCTCCGAACACCGTCGATTCGCTGAACTCTTTCAGGGTTGCATCGCCCGGAATATCGCGATCGCCCACCCTGTTGTCTTGACTAGCGCCGCGCCACGGTTTATCTCACCGCCACGTTAGCACTCGCCTTTGCTGAGTGCTAACTGCAGGTCCGCACAGCCGGGCTTTGTACGTGTCCGGCGCCGCCGGATGGTGTTTTCACCACTCTCATCGAGGAAGAAAAAATGGCAAAATCGAAGTTCCGCCCGCTTCATGACCGCGTGGTCGTTCGCCGGGTCGAATCCGAATCCAAGACCGCTGGCGGGATCATCATCCCCGATACGGCGAAGGAAAAGCCGCAGGAAGGCGAGATCATCGCCGTTGGTTCCGGCGCCCGTGACGAAGCCGGCAAGCTCGTCCCGCTGGATGTCAAGGCCGGCGACCGCATCCTGTTCGGCAAGTGGTCGGGCACCGAAGTCAAGCTCAATGGCGAAGACCTTCTGATCATGAAGGAATCCGACATCATGGGCATCATCGGCTGATATCAGGCCTTTCCGTCAACTGAATTCCCGGGCTCGATCAAAGCCCCTGCCAGGAGCTAAAAATGGCTGCCAAAGACGTAAAATTCTCCCGTGATGCCCGCGAGCGCATGCTGCGCGGCGTCAACATCCTCGCCGACGCGGTGAAGGTCACGCTCGGCCCCAAGGGCCGCAACGTCGTCATCGACAAGTCGTTCGGCGCCCCGCGCATCACCAAGGACGGCGTCACCGTCGCCAAGGAAATCGAGCTTGAAGACAAGTTCGAGAACATGGGCGCGCAGATGGTCCGCGAAGTCGCTTCGAAGACCAATGACATCGCCGGCGACGGCACCACGACCGCGACCGTTCTGGCGCAGTCGATCGTCCAGGAAGGCCACAAGGCCGTTGCCGCCGGCATGAACCCGATGGATCTGAAGCGCGGCATCGACCTCGCGGTAACCGACGTCGTTGCGACGCTGATCAAGAACGCCAAGAAGATAAAGACCTCGGAAGAGGTTGCCCAGGTCGGCACGATCGCCGGCAACGGCGACGAGTCGGTCGGCAAGATGATCGCGGAAGCGATGCAGAAGGTCGGCAACGAAGGCGTCATCACGGTTGAGGAAGCCAAGACCGCCGAGACCGAGCTCGAAGTCGTCGAAGGCATGCAGTTCGACCGCGGCTATCTCTCGCCCTACTTCGTCACCAACGCCGACAAGATGGTTGCCGAACTCGAGGACGTCTACATCCTCCTGCACGAGAAGAAGCTGTCCAACCTTCAGGCCATGCTGCCGGTTCTCGAAGCCGTCGTGCAGACCTCGAAGCCGCTGCTCATCATCTCGGAAGACGTCGAAGGCGAGGCTTTGGCCACGCTGGTCGTCAACAAGCTGCGTGGCGGCCTGAAGATCGCCGCCGTCAAGGCTCCGGGCTTCGGTGATCGCCGCAAGGCCATGCTGGAAGACATCGCCATCCTCACCGGTGGCCAGGTCATCTCGGAAGACCTCGGCATCAAGCTCGAGAACGTCGGCCTCAACATGCTCGGCCGCGCCAAGAAGGTGTCGATCTCCAAGGAGAACACCACCATCGTCGACGGCGCCGGCAAGAAGGAAGAGATCCAGGGCCGCGTCGCCCAGATCAAGCAGCAGATCGAAGAGACCACTTCGGACTACGACAAGGAGAAGCTGCAGGAACGTCTGGCGAAGCTCGCCGGCGGCGTTGCGGTGATCCGCGTCGGCGGCGCGACGGAAGTCGAAGTCAAGGAAAAGAAGGACCGCGTCGATGACGCCCTCAACGCGACCCGCGCGGCCGTCGAAGAAGGCATCGTTCCCGGCGGCGGCGTCGCACTCCTGCGCGCTTCGCTGAACATCAAGGCAACCGGCGCCAACTCCGACCAGACCGCTGGCATCAACATCGTGCGTCGTGCGCTGCAGGCTCCGGCCCGCCAGATCGCGGCCAACGCCGGTGCGGAAGCATCGATCGTTGCCGGCAAGATCCTTGAGAACAAGGGCGCGACCTTCGGCTACAACGCCCAGACCGGCGAATATGGCGACATGATCGCCATGGGTATCGTCGATCCGGTCAAGGTTGTCCGTACGGCTCTTCAGGACGCGGCTTCGGTCGCCGGCCTGCTGGTCACCACCGAAGCCATGATCGCGGAGGCTCCGAAGAAGGAGTCAGCTGGCGGCGGCGGCATGCCTGGCGGCATGGGCGGCGGCGGCATGGGCGGCATGGGCGGTATGGATTTCTAATCCAGCCTCTATCAGACTCCAGATACTGAAAGGGCGGCAGCGATGCCGCCCTTTTTTGACCAACTTCTCGGAACCACATCGTCGTAATGGCGCTTGATAACGCACCTCATGTCCGCTCCAGCACCCATCTCGTCCTTTGGCGCTCTCCTTGATGCAGTCAGCAATAGCTGGTACCGGTCACAAGTCTTTCGCGTGCTCGTTTACTGCAAATTCAAGCGCTTGGGTCAGAGTTACCGCCTTGGAGAATAGGAAGCCCTGAGCGGTTCTGCAGCCAAGCTTGTGCAGAATTTGTCGGTCTGCCTCTGTCTCCACGCCCTCGGCCATGACCTCGATCCCAAGCGTCCTACCAAGATCGATCACCGTTTTGACAAGCAGCCGGTCGTCTCGGGACCTTGCCAGACCGCGAACGAAGCCCTGGTCAATTTTCACCTTGCGTATCCGGCTGTCCTTGAGCGATGCCAATGTGGAAAAGCCGGTGCCGAAGTCATCGAGCGCGATGGAGATGCCGGCATGTGAAAGCCGTCCGAGCTTCTCATCCACTCTGTCCGGGTCCACAGGGGATTCTTCGGTGATCTCAATTTCGAACATCGTTGGTGGCAGGTCTTTTGCGGCCAAACCATTCAGAATCATATCGTCGATATCGCCGGCCTCCAGTTCGCGCGGTGAAACATTCATTGCCACACGTACATCACGGCGGTCAGCTTTCAACAAGCCGTCGATAAGAGCACAACAGTCCGCGAATACCGTATGGGTCAGCAGCTGAAGCATTCCGGTTTCGCGCGCGGCTGTGATGATTTCGGGCGGAGAGATGGCGCTATGAATCGGGTGGGTCCACCTCAGCAAGGCTTCGAAACCAACCAGGGCCTCGGTATCGAGTCTTACGATGGGCTGGAACCAAGAACTGAGGCTTCTCGTATTTATCGCCGAATGAAGGTCGCGTTCAATGGACTGGCGGCGATGCAGCTCCCTGTCGAGTTCGGCATCGAACAGGCAAAATTCGTTCCTGCCACGACGCTTAGCTGTGTAAAGGGCGATATCCGCCCGCAACAACATTTCTGTCAGCCCCGGGCTTTCAGCCAAGTATATTCCTAAAGATGCTCCGATCCGGACCGACGCGACCCCAGGATAGGGGCGAGCAAGTTTGGCTATGATGTTGGATGCGAGAATACTGGGAGAAGGAGAATTTCTGAGCGAGGGGAAAAAAAGCACAAATTCATCACCGCCGATACGGGCGAGCGTTGAGCCTGCGGGCGCTTCTTGCTCTATCCGGCGGGAGATCATGACGAGCAGTTCATCACCCGTCCTGTGGCCGTAGGTATCGTTGACAGACTTGAAACCGTCTAAGTCAATCAGCATTGCCACGAAGGGGCCGTCTGTGTTCTCGTACTGGCCGATTGCGTGTTCGAGGCCCCGTCTGTTGAGCAGGCCCGTCAAGTGGTCCTCCCTGGAATTGCGCTCCATTTCGGCCGCAAGCCGCTCGGCCTCATGTCTCAGGCGGCTCGCCTCGCGGAAGCGCGCTTGCCCTACAAACGAGCTTCGAACCAAGCCGCCCTCGAAGAGCAGAACCGCAAAAGCCAGAATGTAGTCTTCCAAGTTGCCTTTCGTCAGCAGCCATCCTGCAGTGATAAGGAGTGGCGGTGTGATGAAGTTGATCGCTGCCGCGGAATACGAACTGCCGTATGTTACCGCACCTGCTGAAATCCCCGCCAGAATGATCAGATGCAGCGCCGCTTGGGGTGTTGTGTATCCGGCCGTGAGGACGGCAGGAAAGGACCAGGCAAATCCTGCCACAAGAGCAAGAATGGCAAACCAGCGAAGCCGCTGCGAAATCCATATCAAATCGTCCTGATGACCCGTCTCATTTAGCTGATAATGGGCTAGTGCAAGGCGCGCGACATTTATAGCATTGATAATCAAGAACCAGACTGCGGCGGCAAAGCCGGCACCAGAAAGGGCCTGCACCATCAAAATCAGGCCTGATAGGATAGTGCTTATCGGCATCGACACGAAGAGACCGGCCCTCAAATCAGCGAGCTGATCCTGAAGAATTCTGGCATCCAGCGCGTCTTCTTTGTTCAGGGCCATAGATCAGTCAGCTTGCTTTCTGGTCTTCTTCCGGAGCGCAGATTTATGCACCCCCCCTGAAGGACGGGTTAACGATTCAGCGGGGCATCAGCCTTTTGCGTCGCTCAGCCAATGAGATGTCTGCGGAGAACTACAGCGGTCAAAGGAACGCGGCGTCGTGGTGTCCCGATTGGATTCGGCACGAAACTGGGATCTAGGAAGGAGCGGCACGGAAGCTGCGCTGGTCGTGCCGCCGAAGGCGATGCACAAGGGCTTCGCGATGCTCTTCACGGCCCCTGCGGCGGGTAATCTTCAGAGGGCGAGGTCAAGCAGCGTTTGGGATGGATGAGATTTCATCGAAGATACTTTCAGCCAAGCCAAGTGCCCGAGCGATCCGATCGCGATATCCCTTGTCGAAGGGATGGCCAGACTCAATCAGCCTGACCTCCTCTACCGTCAGTCCGCTCGTCACGGCGATCTCCTCGGTCGAATAGCCAAGATGTTCTCGATATGCCTGAATTGCGGGTTTTCCGTTTGAGATTGCGGTAAGTACTGTCTCGGGCAGCGCGAAAGGCGAAGCAGTCATTTTGCCTCCAAGCAGAGACCGGCCGTTCGAAGATGCGAAACAAGCGGCGGCCGATGTTGAGATAGGAGCCGAAAAAGCCCGAGCCGGCGGATCCAAAACGCGACCACTCTGGGCGTGGGAGGCGCTCCGCTAATGCGGCGGCCGCCACCGTTTAGATCAGACCTCATCTTCGAGGATTCCTATATAGCTACAAGAAGACGTTCGCGAGTGCGCCAACTTGATTGCGACCTGTAGAGGTGGACTGTCAGGTTCGACCGTATACGTCATCAAGCCGCACGATGTCATCTTCGCCGAGATACTCGCCGCTTTGGACCTCGATCATCACCAGGTCGATATTGCCGGGGTTCTCGAGCCGGTGTTTGTGACCGCACGGGATATAGGTGGATTGATTGGTGGTCAGGAGTAGCTCCTGGTCGCCGTTGACTATTTTCGCAGTGCCGCTGACCACGACCCAGTGCTCGGAGCGGTGATGGTGCATCTGCAGGCTCAAGCGCCCGCCAGGGTTCACCTCGATGCGCTTGATCTTGAAGCGCTCGCTTTCCTCCAGAACCGTGTAGGTGCCCCAGGGCCGGTGCACTGTACTGTGAAGTAAGTGTGCTTCATGTCCCGCAGCCTTGAGTCCCTCGAAGAGTTTCTTTACGTCCTGGACGCTATCGCGGGATGCGACAAGCAGGGCATCGGGGGAATCCACGATCACCAGGTCGCTGATACCGACGGTGCCGATGACTCTCTTGTCCGAGCTTATGTAACTGCGCATGGTGTCGATCATGTGAACATCGCCGCGAATCCTGTTTCCGTTCACGTCAGCGGCGACCAGTTCAGCCATTGCGTTCCACGACCCAATGTCATTCCACCCCATTTCGCAGGGAACGACGGAGAGATTGTGGGTTTTTTCCATCACCGCTCGGTCGAGTGAAATACGAGGAGCCATGGCGAAGTGCTCAGATGAGAGTTCGATGCTGGCAACATGGTCGCCGTGGCTGACGCGAGCATTCTCGTAGCTAGCGAGAACGGCATCGATCACCTCCGGACAATGCGCAGCCATTTCGTCGAGCATGACCTGCGCCTTGAAGCAGAAGATGCCGGCGTTCCAAAAGAAACGTTTGGAGGCGACATAGGATTTGGCGGTCTCGATGTCCGGCTTTTCGACGAAACGGACGACTTTTTCGCCATCGGCCTCGATGTAGCCGAATGCTGTGTCCGGCCTGTTCGGATTTATGCCCAGGGCAGCGATGTGCCCCTGCCGCGCATGCTCTATCGCCCGGCTCATGGCGCTTCGAAAAGCCGGCAGGTCGCCGATGATTTGGTCCGCCGGAAAAATGCACAGGATCGCATCCGGACCCTGTGTTGCCTTGGTGTGGATCGCCGCCGCGGCGACAGCGGCGGCCGTGTCCCGGCCCTCCGGCTCGAGCAGGAAGGTGCGCGGCAGCACAACAGACTCCAGCTCGTTAAAATCGTCTTTCGTGAGGTAGAGGTGGGCCTTGGAGGTCACGGTGACGAGTTCGGCGACCCCCTCTATCGAAACCGCACGCAACACGGTGTGCTGAATGAGCGAATGCCCGTCCGCCACCTTGAGGAAAGGCTTAGGATGCGATTGCCTGGAGGCAGGCCACAGCCGCGAGCCGGCCCCGCCGCTGATAATGACCGGAACCACTTTCATCAAATGCTCCCTATCGTCTGTGACGCGGATGCCAATGCCCTTTTCAGCACCGAGGCGACGATCGCCGTGGCTCTGCTCTCGGTCGAAGCTTCCGAATAGCAGCGCAATTCCGGTGCATTGCCGGAAGGCCGCAGATGTATGATCTCATCTGTGCTCATTCGAACCCTGAGGCCGTCGGTTTCGTCGACTTCGGCTACGGTCCCGAACGGAGCGAGAAATTGCCGCAGCGCGTCGTGGTCTGCGAGGCGATCCATCAATCTGCGCGAAGTTTCCGCAGAGAAGTCTTGAAGGCGTTCGCTCGCGCACGCCGGAAGGTTCCAAAACCCGCGCAGTTGCGACAGCTTCTTCTTTGTCGATGCCATGGTACCGAGAACAGCTAGGATTGGGAGCAGCGAGTCCCGCGTCGGCAGTGCGGTCAGCGTCTTCCCGTTCACCGTGCAATCCGAGCCTAGCAGAACACCGCCATTGGCCTCAAAACCGAGGACGATGCCGGCGGCGCCGCCTGAGGCTTCCATGGCTTCGATGACAAATGGAGAGCCGACCTTCGACCTCCGGACTTCGAAACCAAGAGCTTTCGTGATGCCCGAATTGGAGGTCACTGGCGTCACGACCGTGTCTGCCTTCAGGAAGAGAGCCGTTGCGAGCCCAATCAGGTCGCCGCGAAAAAGATCGCCATTTTCATCAGCGATGAGTGGCCGATCAGCGTCCGCATCGGTCGACACGATGGCATCGAGACCGAATTCACGGACCCATTTCTTCAATTTTGACATTGTTGCCGAGTCCACGGCTTCGGTATCGACAGGTACGAAGGTTCCGGTTTTCCCGACCGCGATCACGCTGGCACCAAGCGATTGAAGGACCTGTACCAACAGTTCCGCCGCGACCGAACTGTGCTGGTAGACACCAAGTCTCATGCCGGAAAGGGAGTCCGGTTCCAGTATGTCATTGGCGCGCTCTCGATAACAGCCGATCGCTTCCTCATGGCGCATAGGCCACGTCGCTCCCAGCGGAGCCGGTGGCAAGCAATATGCAGCTGATCTTTCGCCTACAAAGCGCGTCATCGCGGCCTCATCCGCCTTGGTGATTTCACCATTCGGACCATAGAATTTGATGCCGTTGCGATCGGCTGGAATGTGCGACCCGGTGACCATAAGAGCGGCCGTGCCGTGTCTGCGTGCATATAGTGCCAAGGCAGGCGTAGGTATGGCGCCGCAATCGATCGGCTGAAAACCATTTGCGGCCAACGCTGCCATGCAATTGTTGACTATCGCCTGACTGCTGTCACGTAAGTCGCGGCCTATGAAGACCGAACTATTCGACTGAACCCGCCTCGAAATCAAACGCCAAGCGAAAGCTTCGGTATAAAGTCCGCTGGCTTTGCCGACCAATTCCGAATCCGAACCTCGAACGCCGCTTGACCCGAATTTCATGACTTCGCTTTGCTGGTGGGCAGGGTGAGTAATGTTGCAGTGCTTATTGAAAGCGCCATCGCTCTCAGCCACCTGCAGTTCAGATATGCGGTTCCAGTAACGGCCGATCAAATTTCAAGATCGATCCAAACAGGAGCTCAGAACGGGAGGTTTCTCGCCACCCAAGGCTACCGGATTCTAGCGGACCCTATGGCTCGCTCTATCACGAGAGCCGTGAGGCCCATTCTGAGGTCCGGCCGGGCATGCACAGTTCTCCTCTTCCATCGGGATCTCTGGCCCGCTCATCTAATGATCTAAGGCAGTGGTTGATTGATCGGCCTGCCGGTATTTCGCTATGCAGCATCATGACAAGTCGGTAAACTTGGTTGTTTGGATTGGATGCATCCATGCCATGGATGGGGCTAGAAAGCCGTCTTGACCAGCATCGTAGAACCCTGCGATTTTAGGTGATGAGTCAGCTAGAGGGCTGGCTGAACATGGCGTGACTTCGGGCGCTAGACCAAGCAATGTCTTGCCCTGCAACGCCTCAAGTCTGGGAAAGTTGTTTCTGGAGTTGCGTTGGATCAAGGCCTATCCCAAACAAGTTGACGCTGTCGTCGTCCCCGTGGTCCACGCCTTCGGCCTTGTCTGCATCCATTCTCTTTTCGGCAACGTAACAGCCGCTTCACTGGAAGCCGATTCGCCACGGGCTTGCCATGCGCCGCTTCAACCGGCGAGAGCGCTGGCTGCAACTCCGTCAAGGAAGCGGTCACCACCGCGAACATGGCGCGCCAAGAGTTCGGCACGAGGAAGCGCAAGGTGCTGATGCCGTAGTGAGCGCCATCGGTTCTGCCCTCGGGCCGATCAATATGAGGGCGCTGCCCTCGATGCGCCTCGCATGCTGCCACCGTCATGGAGCTCGGCTTTGACGCTGTGCTTCTGACACGGCGGTCGCCAAGGCGGCCGATCCCGTCGGCATGGCGCGCCCGTTCGGCTCGGGAATGCTCGAAGCGTCCCCTCCACTCCCGTGATCGGCATGGCGGCGTTCTAGCTGATTGTGGACAGCGTTGCCTGGATCCAACGGCTGGTGACGCTCGGCGTGAAGCTGGTGCAGCTTCGCATCAAGACTCTGGATGAGGCCGAGTTGCGGGCTACTGGGCGGCACATACGTCAGCTTTGGCTACGGCTATTCACAGGCTGCTGCGGATCACCTTCGACCACAGTTACATACTAATCTCGATTTGATTGTTGAACCTCGATCCAAGAGCAGCAGTTCTGACGTCAAGCTCCTTAACCGATGTCGAATGAGGTTGGCCTCATGGCACGCGCAAGCGGAGCACCATGGCCAGCCATTGTGCTCCAATCCGTGCGATCTCTGGGCAAACGGACCCTACGAGCTGCCAACAAGAGCCGCCGAGTTGCGTCAGACTGACTCTTTGTTTTTGCTCCACCTCTCCTAAGCCCGCTGCAGTTGTCGCACCGGCTCTGGTCTTGCCGACTCAGGCCGTGAATGGGTTTCAGACGCCACCGCCATGAAAGCCTGAAGTGCCGCGGAGAGATACTCGTCGCTCCGCGTCACAAAAACAGTCGGCGCCGACCGCAGGTTATCAGGTAGCTGATGTATGATGACCTGTCCGTCGGCTGCCGCATCCTGAACGACCCCCCGAGGTAGCATGGCCATCCCTATCCCGGCGGCGACGCAGCCGATGATCCCGTCCATTGTTCCGAGTTCCATCCAGCGGCCATGCGTCACCCCACACGCCGCCAGGAACATGTCCATGCGCCGGCGGTAGGAACAGCCTGATCGAAAGGCGAGAACCTTCAGAGCCGGTGATGCGGCCAAGGCCTTCAGATCCGAAAGCTCGCGAAACCGCGGCGGGGAGATCACAACGAGCTCCTCTTCGACGATCGATAGGCTCTTCAGTTCGGGATGAGCGATGGGACCGGAGACGAACGCGCCATCCAGTTTGCGTGCAACGACGTCGCCGACGAGCTTTTCAGTCGGTGCAGCCTCCACTAGTACGTCGACCTCTGGATATTCTGCAGCATAGCGGATCAGGATCGGCGGAAGGCGAAGCGCTGCAGTGGTCTCCATCGAGCCGATCCTGAGCAAACCGCAAGGCGTACCGCGGTCTGTGACGACGCGCTTGGCTTCGTCCAGAAGCTCTCCGACGCGCTCCGCATAGGGAACGAGCTGAATGCCGGTGGCTGTCAGTGTGACCCCTTGCCTGGAGCGATGAAAAAGCGGAGCACCGATTTCCTCCTCAAGCGATTTTATTCTCGCGGTGACGTTGGATTGCACCGTGTTGAGTACACCGGCAGCCCCTCCGATACTGTTTGCTCTCACAACCGCCTGGAAAAACCTGAGGTCGGCGCTGTTCATCAGCCATCTCCTTTTCAGATGAAAAACATCTGATCTAATCATTTGTCTTAAGTCAAGTGTCGCAATAGCGTCAAAGAAAAATTTCCCGGGAACTTCCTCAAGCTGGGAGAAGTACAGATGACGATACGAACGCGTCTGACGAAATTTTTCGAAATCGAGCATCCCATCATCCTTGCTCCGATGACACCGGCCGCCGGTGGCGCACTTGCGTCCGCCGTCGCCGACGCCGGCGGTCTGGGCCTGTTGGGTGGGGGATATGCTGATCGTCAATGGTACGAAACAGAGTCGTCGCTTATCACCAATGAACGCGTTGGCTGCGGGTTCATCGCCTGGGCAGTCGAAGCCGACCTTGATCTGTTTGACCGCGCACTTGCGGAGCGACCGTCCGCGATGATGCTTTCGTTTTCGGATCCGGCGAAGCTCGCGGCACGGGTCAGGCAGGCGGATGTTCCGCTGATTTGCATGATCCACACACTCGAACATGCCAGGCGCGCAATCGACATTGGCGCCGACGTTCTTATTGTTCAGGGGACCGAGGCCGGCGGCCATGGCCTGGTCGCGCGGTCAACCATGCCCTTCGTTCCAGCAGTCGTGGATCTGGTGGCAAAGATTTCGCCTTCTGTCATTGTCGTGGCGGCAGGCGGCATTGCCGACGGTAGGGGCCTGGCCGCTTCGCTGATGCTAGGAGCAGACGGGGTCCTGATGGGAACCAGGTTCTGGGCTACGCGAGAGTCGCTCATTCATCAGGCGGCCAAGGACAAGGTAGTCGCTGCCTCTGGCGACGAGACAATCCGGACTTCCGTCTACGATATCGTCCGTCAGAAGGCTTGGCCGGCGTCCTATACCGGCCGACTGCTCAAAAACGGCTTCATCGACAAGTGGCACGGGCGGGAAGAAGAGCTGCGCACACTGCATTCCGAAGAATTGTCGAAAGTCGAGGCGGCATGGGCCTCTGGCGACTATGACACGGCCAACGTGACTGTCGGTGAGGCGGTGGGCCTCATCAACGATCTGCCATCGGCGAAGGACATCGTCCGCCGAACGGTGCGCGAGGCAAGCGAAAGACTTGGCGTCTACGCATTCGATCAGCGCATCGCGAACTGAGTACCACGGCCCTGAAGAAGAGGGCCGACCGCTTCCAAAAACATAAAAGGGGAACCGCAGCATGCAACAGCTACAGGAAAGGGGCGACTCCGCCCCAAAAAAACCAGGTATCTGGATCGTCGTCCTTGCATCAAGCGCCGGCACCGTCATCGAGTGGTACGACTTCTATCTTTACGGAAGTCTGGCGATTTTCTTCTCAACGCTCTTCTACCCTGCCAATGAACCCACGGCAGCTGTTCTGATCAGCGTCGCTACCTTTGCCACGGGCTTCCTCGTGCGCCCATTGGGAGCCCTGCTGTTCGGCAGCATCGGCGACCGCGTCGGACGTAAGAGCACGTTCTTGATGACGCTCATTCTGATGGGCATTGCGACCGCGCTCGTCGGCGTCTTGCCAACCTTTGAGACTGCGGGATATTTCGCTCCGATCGCTCTTGTGGTCCTTCGGCTGATCCAGGGATTGGCGATCGGCGGCGAATACGGCGGCGCCGCCGTTTACGTTGCAGAACACGCACCGGCGAACCGGCGCGGGTTCTTCACGAGCTTTATCCAGACAACGGCAACCGTCGGCTTTTTTCTCGCGATTGTTGTCGTGCTTACGTGCCGGCTGTCGCTCGGCGAAGAGCTCTTCAAGCAGTGGGGTTGGAGAATTCCCTTCTTGCTATCATCCGTTTTGATCGTGCTGTCCCTTTATCTGCGCCTCAAGCTTAGCGAATCCCCGGTCTTCGAGGAGCTTCGTAAAGGCGGGAAAACCGCAAAGAGCCCAATCCGTGAGAGTTTCGCCACCGGTCATGGCGTGCGTTATGCAGCCTTTGCACTGTTCGGGGCGACTGCGGGCTTGGGGTGCGTCTGGTATACAGGCCAGTTCTACGCGCTGTATTTCATGCAAAGCGTGCTGAAGCTTGACTTCCTGACAGCGAACCTTTGCCTTGCTACTGCTTTGATGATCGGAACGCCCCTCATCGTTTTCTTCGGCGCCTTGTCCGACCGGATCGGCCGCCGTCAGTTGATTGTCACCGGTTTCATTCTTGCAGCCGCGTTCTATGTTCCAATCTATCAGGGCATCGCCGCCGCCGCCGCTGCCCAGAACTTCGTTTTGGTAACAGCGCTGATCGTCGCCCAACTCGTTTTCGTCGGATTGGTCTATGGCCCCATGGCAGCTTTCCTCGTCGAGCTCTTCCCGGCGAAGTTGCGCTACACCTCGCTCTCGCTGCCCTATCACGTCGGCACAGGCGTGTTTGGCGGCCTTGTTCCCCTCGTCAGCCTGTCGCTGGTTGCCTACACGGGCAACATCTATGCGGGCCTGGCCTATCCCATTGCGATCGCGATCATGAGCGCAGTCGTAAATGTTCTCTGGTTCCCCTGCGCGCTGCCTGGGGAGCCAGAGGCTGCCCCAACCGGGCTACCTGCCAGAGCAATCTGAAATCTTCACGGGGACGCCGAGTGCGCGCCCCCGCCCTCTTTGCTATTTCAGAGGACGACCCATGCCGCTGATAAAAATAACCTTCTGAAGGGCCGATCGCCTGGGGAGCAGGAAAAGATCCTCGACTGCATCCATGAGGCGGTGGTCAGAGCTTTCCAAGTACCGCCCGCCGATCGCTATCAGATCCTGATCGGACACCAGAGAGCGCGTATGCGCGCGGAGGATACCGGCCTTGGCCTTTTTCGCAGCGACAGGCTGATCATTATCGAGGTGATCTCGCGAGCGCGGTCAACTGACGACAAACAGGGCCTTCTATCGTTTCGTTGCAAGAGGGCTTTTTGGATGTGTGTGCGATCGACCTGCAGATGTTGTGGTCAGTATCGTAGAAAATGGTGACGCGGATTGGTCCTTCGGCCTTGATCGAGCTCACTTCATAACCGCGAGCTTCGCGGAAATTACGCATCGCGGCGGTGAAAGACGTCAAAGCTGATGCCAGTCCGACACGGCCGGCCATCAGCTTTGACCGGCCGCGCAAATTCCAAACAACAAGGAGAGAGAGAGCAGTTATGAAACAACTACACCGAACCGTTGCAGCGTCACTGGGAATGCTGATGACAACTTTTTTAGTTTCGGCGCAAGCCAAGGAGGCCATCATCAAGTTCCAGGTCGAAGGCCAGACAATCGTAGGCACGATGGTCACGCCTGATGATGTCGCGAATCCTCCCGTCATCCTGATGCTTCACGGTTTCACCGGCAGCCGCAACGAATGGAGTTCAGGGGCGGTGAAGGAAGGCCTGTTCGGGCGTGCCGCGCCGGTGCTCGCAAAGGATGGTATCGCTTCGCTTCGGATCGATTTTCGCGGCAGCGGCGAGAGTGACGGCAAATTCGAAGACATGACCGTCGAAACCGAGATAACGGACGCACAAGCGGCGCTCGACTTCCTATCGACGAATGACAGCGTTGACGGCAAACGCATTTCGTTGATGGGAATGAGCCTAGGCGGTGCGGTCACGACAGCAGTTGCCGGCCGGACGAAAACGCCTTTAAAGTCTGTCGTGCTCTGGAATCCCGGCATCAATCTTCCGGCAGCGTTCATCTCCATATTTGGCGAGAGGCAGATGGCGGAAGCTGTGACAGTGGGCGATAAAGTCTATCCGGCCAAGCGCGTCGGAGATGGGAAGGAAATTCCCTTGAAAGGCCGCTTCTTCGAGAGCCTCTACGCGGTGCAGCCTGCCGGCGAAATCTCGCGCTACAAGGGGCCGCTATTCCTCGCGGTGGGCACGCGCGATAGCATCGTCTTTCCCCAACCCGTTCTCGCCAAGTCGTTGCTGGCTTATCACGACGGTCCGGAAGAACTGTGGGCTGAACCCGTTGATCATGGTTTCGGCGTTGAACAGAGTGCCAAGACCGTGGACAAGCTGATCTTAGCGACGGTCGCCTTCCTAAAGTCCAACGGCGAATAGCCTGCGCGTCGAACGGCGCTCGCTCGGCCGCCAATGCCGCCGGATTGGCGGCCTCCAAGCGAAAGCGGTCATGCTCGCCTGTGGGTTATCCTTCGTGCAGGATGCCTGCCCGCGTGAACCTCCCCGGTTCCCGAGTACATCCGCCCCATGACGACCGTAAGAAAAATTCGAGCTGATCGTGGGCCGCTCGCTGGCTGAAGACGGCGCGGCTATTATCGCGAGCTGCAACGGCGTAGAGTCTCGACTCTCTCGAGAAGCACCCAATCACGATATTACCTCCGATACCGGCAGTTGGGAAGAAGTCCGGTCGCAGGCGGAAATGATCG
This sequence comes from Mesorhizobium sp. WSM4823, assembly GCF_055811195.1. NCBI lineage: Bacteria > Pseudomonadati > Pseudomonadota > Alphaproteobacteria > Hyphomicrobiales > Phyllobacteriaceae > Mesorhizobium > Mesorhizobium sp. WSM4823. Next base: position 2,004 of record NZ_JBVVQL010000025.1, on the reverse strand, counting down.
CAGGCGAGCGAGCATGTTCTCGACATCCATATTCCATGCGCAATGGAAGCTGCTTCCTTCCGCGTCAACCCGATCCTGCCCCGCAATTGCGCACAGGATTGCTGGCCGGCGTCGCCATCGTCGAGCGCGCCGGGCCTGCGATGCTCGAGATGCTTCACACCGGTACGAGGGGAGCACCAGGTTTTGTGGGGTGGTCAAGACGCGCGGATCATCCGCCGTTCTCGCGATTGTCGTTCGCCGGGGTACCATTGTCGGAAGCTCGACCGCAGGGCCATCCAAGTCTGCGTGCGGGTTTTCAGCGAAGATGTGTTGCAAAGTCTTCGGTAACCAGGCGCATGGCACGGCCTCTGGTAGTTTCGCCGGAGAGTTCAGATGTTCAAGGGCCGCCATTTCGACCAGTCCGCCATTCTGCTTTGCGTTCGCTGGGATCTGGCCTACGGCTTGAGTCTTCGAGATTTGAAGGAATGATGGCCGACCGCGGCATCAGTATCGCCGGTTATGGCCATGGTGCAGCGACCGACCTCACGACCGGCGCTCCGGCCGGTGACGCGCGTGCCGCGGTCGTGACCGGTCTCTCAGCGCGAGCAAGCGAACGCGTCATTGAAGCGCAGATCGAGTCGAGAGCTCACTTGATGAGCGACGAGTGGAAGCATTCATGGCCATTGGTGAGAACTTTGCCAAGCGCGAGACGGTGAAACATACCAGTGGTGAGTGTGTTCGCGATGCCGTCCACGGCAATTCGGTAGAGGGCTTCAACGCCCGCTTCCGCCATACCATCGCCGGCGTCTTTCATCATATCAGCCCGCAGCATGCCGACCTGTATTTCCACGAGGTTAGCCTCCGACGGTCACAGCGTGCTATCCGGGAGCGCCGTTCGGCAAGGCATGGTCTAGAAGTCTTGAGGACCATCTGGTCGCGCGTGCCGCCGGCGCTGCAACTATTGAGCGTTTTCGCGCTGCCACGGGGCGTCAGGCGCTGAAGCCTGGGGTGGAAGAATCATTAACAAATCAACCGTAGCTGCCTTTGGTTGCTAAATGCCTCGCGCGATTTTGAGCAGTTCTTCTCCCGACCCCATCATGCGAGCATCGTGTGACGTTTTGGCAAAGCGAGAGGCATCCCACAGTTGGGGAACTCGGCTGCTGCGGGTAACCTTCGACGGCGGCCACGCTTACTGATCTCGATTTGATTGTTGAACCTCGGTCTTAAGAGCAGCAGTGCTGACCTCAAGCTTCTTAACTGATGTCGAAATGAGTTTGGCCGCACGGCACGCGCAAGCGGAGCACCCTGGCCAGCCATTGTGCTCCAATCCGTGCTGTTTGCTCTCACACCCGCCCGGAAAAACCTGAGTTCGGCGCTGTTTATCAGCCATCTCCTTTTCAGATGAAAAACATCTGATCTAATCGTTTGTCTTAATTCAAGTGTCGCAATAGGGTCGACGAAATTTCCGGGAACATTGAAGGAAAGCCAAGCCATGCGCCAAGCAGCGCCCCGCTTTGCACTCGATCACATGGCGACGGCCGGACTCGACGTCAGGGCACTTTTCGCTGTTGCCCGTGACCAGGGCCTGACCGATGTCCAGATCCGCAGCCAACCGTACAGCAATGCTATTGCACGCGGCATGCCGGCGGCGGACGTCCGGGCTGCCGCCGGCGAAGCAGGCGTTGGGATCATTTCCATTAATGCCTTGCAGCGCTTCAACGAGTGGACACCCGCCCGCAAGACCGAGGCGAGCAAGCTCGCCGATTATGCGGCGGCCTGCGGAGCCGAGGCGCTCATGCTAATGCCGGTCAACGACGGCTCCTGGCCCGCCAATGGCGAGCGCAGGGGCGATCTCCGCTTTGCCTTGAAGGCGCTCAAGCCGATCCTCCAGTCGCGCGGCCTGATCGGTCTAATCGAGCCGCTGGGCTTCCAGACCTGCTCACTTCGATCGAAGAACGAAGCGGCTAAGGCCATTGCCGCCATTGATGGCCAGTCCGTCTTCCGCCTCGTGCACGACACATTTCA
>NZ_JBVVQL010000024.1:0-42319 GCF_055811195.1 Mesorhizobium sp. WSM4823 | reverse complement strand
TCCAGCCAGCATCTTGAATCACAAATCCGACCAAACGGGAATCCATTCCGATTCAGTTAGGCCGTGAACCGCTCTAGCTCGTCGTCCGCCCGACCAGCACCGCGGCGCGGTAGGCCGGCGTGCCGTACCAAGCCATTTGGTCCAAAGCCGCCGCCGTGACCGGGAGGTCGAAGACGTCCATCGCCTGTTCGAGCCGATCGGGCTCGATCCATGGATCGTTGATGAAATAGATTCCGTCGCCGTGGCCGTGGACGAGCACCCGGTGGGGGGCAGGTATAGCCCATCATCCGCGCCTGATCGATCAGCACCAGCGCCAAGAAACCGCGATCGAGCGCTTGGCCGATCTCTTCGATGGCAAGCACGCGGGCCTCATTGGTTTTGAAAAATAACGACTTTTATGGAAGTCAGTTGGCGGAGAGAGCGGGATTCGAACCCGCGTTACGGTCTCCCGTAAACACACTTTCCAGGCGTGCGCCTTCAACCACTCGGCCACCTCTCCGTCTCAGCATTTCGCGCGGCCGGTTTCGCCGCGCGGGTTGGGAGATGCGTCTCCCTTGGGGATTCCGGCCCCGGAAACTCCGCGCCGTGGGTGCCGTCAACCAGCCGATACCCTTTCCCGCACCTGAGCCGTCAAAGCAACAGGCGCGGGGCTCATCTAGTCGATCCGACGTCGAATGCCAAGTCATAACGGCACTCTATTCGCTTTGCCGGCCCAGATGGTTTTACGATGCCGCCGGCGCGAGGCTTTGATGCGGTGCCGGCTCCGCCGCAAGAGACCGGTGGCGTCTGTCCCCGCGCGATCGGCGAACGTCGGTCGAGCTTCAAATTCGCGTGTCGCAATTGCGAACTAGGCAAGCGCGCATTATCTCTCTGTTCGAAACAGATATTGGAAGTCCGCTAAAGTTTTGGGGAGGAAGGGTCTGCATGCTTCGCTTTCTTTTCCGTCTTGCGGCAATGGTTGCGCTTTCAGTCTCCGTCATCATGGCGGTGCTCGACGTAACACGCTCGGTGGCGGCCTCCGCGCTGGTCATGACCCCGCTCAACACAAGCTGGCTGGCCGTCTCGCCGGATACACGAATCGCTTTTGAAAGCTTCGTGCGCGGCAAAGCCGGTCCGCTGTTGTGGGACGGCGTCATCGGTTGGGTGCTCAACCAGCCCGGCTTCGCAGTGTTCGCGCTGCTTGCCTTCATCTTTTACATGATCGGCTACAGGCGGCAGCGGCTGACCGGACGGTTCGCCCAGACCTGATGACTTTCCAGTGTCTCCAAACAAAGAGAAAGCCTCAAACAACGAGAAAGGGAGACCGCGCATGTTTTTTCTCAGCGACTTGCTGAACAAGAAACTCAATCTGCCGAAGCCTGCCGAGGCGCTGCCGGGTCGTGCGAAACCTATCGCGACGGCATCCGAACATTTTGTCTCGAAACGGCCGCTCAAGGGGCCCTATCCCGAGGGACTGGAGACGGCGATGTTCGGGCTGGGCTGCTTCTGGGGCGCCGAGCGCATGTTCTGGCAGGTCGAGGACGTGTGGGTCACAGCCGTCGGCTATGCCGGTGGCGTCACCCCCAACCCGACCTACCAGGAAACCTGCACCGGTCTTACCGGCCATGCCGAAGTCGTACTCGTCGTCTACGACCCCAAGATGGTGTCCTATGCGCAGCTTCTCAAGCTGTTTTGGGAAAGCCACGACCCGACGCAAGGCATGCGCCAGGGCAACGATGTCGGCACCACCTACCGCTCGGCGATCTACACGTTCGGTGATGCGCAATACCAGGCGGCGATCACCTCGCGCGATGCCTATGAGGCCTCGTTGCGTGGTGCCGGCCGCGGCAAGATCACCACCGAGATCGCGCCGGCACCTGAATTCTACTACGCCGAGGAAGACCACCAGCAATATCTGGCGAAGAATCCCTATGGCTATTGCAACCTGCAGGGCACCGGCGTCGCCTGCGCCATTCCGGCTGCCGTTTCCGCTTGAGGCCTTTGGCGAGACGATGATCCGTGGCGCCGAAATGCGGCACCACACTTTTCCAAAAGGTCAAAATTCCGCGTGAATTTTGTTTCGGGCCGTGCCAGATTGGCCCGAAGCGGGAGGAAGACACTCCTGTCTGATATCGCATGCTTGCCGGAGAACCGGGCAGGCATGCGGTGCATAACGGAAAAATAACCGACAGGGTGTGGATCACATGAAACGTATCGTTCTCGGCCTGCTGGCCGCAACTGCGATGGTTCTTCCGGCCTTCGCCGCGGATATTCAGCCCGCGCTTCTCTACGATCTCGGCGGCAAGTTCGACAAGTCGTTCAACGAAGCGTCCTATAATGGCGCCGAAAAGTTCAAGGCCGAAACCGGCATTGCCTATGTGGAATTCGAGGTCAGCAACGCGACCCAACGCGAGCAGGCGCTGCGCCGTTTCGCCGAGGATGGCCGCAATCCGATCGCCATGGCGGGTTTCTCCTGGGCGGATGCGCTGGAGAAGATCGCCGTCGAGTTTCCCGACACCAAATTCGCCATCATCGACATGGTCGTCGACAAGCCCAATGTCCGCTCTGTCGTCTACAAGGAGCAGGAAGGCTCCTACCTCGTCGGCGTGATGGCGGCTATGGCCTCGAAGTCGAAGAAGGTCGGCTTCATCGGCGGCATGGATATTCCGCTGATCCGCAGATTCGGCTGCGGCTATGTCGGCGGCGCCAAGGCAGCCGGCGCGACCGATGTCATCCAGAACATGACCGGCGACACGCCGGCAGCCTGGAACGATCCGGCCAAGGGCGGCGAGATCGCCAAGACGCAGATCGACCAGGGCGCCGACGTGATCTACGCGGCGGCAGGTGGAACCGGAGTTGGCGTGCTGCAGGCGGCGGCGGATGCCGGCAAGCTCGGCATCGGCGTCGATTCCAACCAGAACGGACTGCAGCCCGGCAAGGTGCTGACCTCCATGGTCAAGCGCGTCGACGTTGCCGTCTACAACACCTTCATGGACGCCAAGAACGACAAGTTCACCGGCGGCATCAACGATCTCGGCCTCAAGGAAGGCGGCGTCGACTACGCGATGGACGACAACAACAAGGCGCTTGTCGACGACGCGATGAAGGCGGCGGTCGAAAAGGCCAAGGCCGACATCATCGCCGGCACCGTCAAAGTGCACGACTACATGTCGGACAATGCCTGCCCGTATTGATCGACCGACGTCGCTGACATGATCGAAGCCGCCGGGTGAAACCCGGCGGTTTTGCTTATCGGTAAGCTCACCAGTGCGGCGGCTTGGTCACCGGCACATCGGGCGCTGCCTGTTCCTCCAGCGCTAGGAAGCGATCGGTCAGTGCATCGAGCTTGCGCTGCATGCGCTCGATCACCTTCCATTGCTCGGCGATCTGGCCGGATAGCTCCTCGATGGTTTTCTCCTGCTCGGCGGCGCGGATTTCCAGCGTCGTCAGCCGGTCGGCGGGCATGATCATTTGAAAATCCTTGGACTTGCAAAGTGCGACATTAGAGCGACGTGCGTCCACTTGGACGCACAAAGTACGCTCTAAGACTCTTAAATCTTCGCATCGTGCTTTCCGAAAATTGAATCCGGTTTTCCGGCCGATGCGACAGCGAATGTGAAGGCTGCGGCCACGTTCGAAATTGACAAGCGCGCGGGGATTTGTCGAGAGTGAACGCTGCTCCGGCCAATTGGCACAGACGGGGCGTCATGCTAGGCGTTTTGACCAAGCGATAAAAAAATAAGAGTGGGACAGGCTGCATGGCGCAAGCCGCAATCGAGCTGATCGGCATCAACAAGAGTTTTGGCGCCGTTCGCGCCAACCGCGACATCAATCTGGAGATCGTGCGCGGCACCATCCACGGCATCGTCGGCGAGAACGGCGCCGGCAAGTCGACGCTGATGTCGATCCTCTACGGTTTCTATCAGGCCGACAGCGGCGAGATCCGCGTCGGCGGCAAGCCGGCGTCGATCAAGTCGCCAAACGACGCCATAGCGCTCGGCATCGGCATGGTTCATCAGCATTTCATGCTGGTCGACAATTTCACAGTCCTGGAAAACGTCATTCTCGGCGCCGAAAGCGATGCGCTGCTGAAGAAGAGCATCGCCAAGGCGCGGTCGGAACTGGAACGGCTCGAGCGCGAATACGGGCTGGAGGTCGATCCCGATGCGATCATCGAGGAGTTGCCGGTCGGCCTGCAGCAGCGTGTCGAAATCCTCAAGGCGCTGTATCGCGGCGCCGAGATCCTGATCCTCGACGAGCCGACGGGCGTGCTAACGCCCGCAGAAGCCGACCATCTGTTTCGCATCCTCAAGCAGCTGAAGGAGCAGGGTAAGACGATCGTGCTGATCACCCATAAGCTGCGCGAGATCATGGCGATTACCGATACGGTGTCGGTCATGCGTCAAGGCACGATGGTGGCGACCAGGGAGACTAGGAAGACGACAGTCGAAGAACTGGCCGAGCTGATGGTCGGACGCCGCGTGCTGCTCAGGGTCGAGAAGGGCGAGGCGGAAGCCGGCGGCGTCAAACTCGCGGTGAAGAACCTGACGGTGAAGGATTCCCGCGGTGTCACCATGGTCGACGATATCTCCTTCGATGTGCGCGCCGGCGAGATCGTCGGCATAGCCGGCGTTGCCGGCAACGGGCAATCGGAAATGCTCGAGGCGATTTCCGGCATCAGGCGCGCCGTCTCGGGCTCCGTCATGCTCGACGGCAAGCCGATCGATCTCACCGGGGCCGCCGATCCCGGCGAACTGCGCGACCGTGGTCTCGCCCATGTGCCGGAGGACCGTCATCACGTCGGGCTGGTGCTGGCCTTCGAGGAGAACGAGAATTCGATCCTCGGCTATCACGACGATCCGCGCTACCTCCGGGGGCCGTTTCTCAACATCGACGCCATCCGCGACGACGCCAAGGACAAAATTACTAAATACGACATCCGCCCGGCGGACTGCCGGCTCAAGACCGCCAATTTCTCGGGCGGCAACCAGCAGAAGATCGTGCTGGCGCGGGAAATGGAACAGGATCCGGGCGTACTGATCGTCGGCCAGCCGACGCGCGGCGTTGATGTCGGCGCCATAGAATTCATCCACAAGCGGCTCATCGCTATGCGCGACCAGGGCAAGGCGGTGCTGGTGGTGTCGGTCGAGCTCGACGAGATCCGTTCGCTCTCCGACCGCATCCTGGTGATGTTTGCCGGCCGCATCGTCGGCGAGCGCGGACCGGAGGCGACCGAAGGCGAGCTTGGATTGCTGATGGCCGGCGTCGAGCACCGGGAGGCAGCGGAATGAGCACGCCTTACGCCAAGCTGCCGGCCTGGGCGGATTACGGGCTGATCCCGGTGATCAATCTCGCCGTTGCCTTCGTCGTCGCCGGCTTCGTCGTGCTTCTGGTTGGCGAAAATCCGTTCCGCGCGGCCGCCGTCCTGGTCGAGGGCGCCTTCGGCCGTGGGCAAGGCATTGCGTTCACGCTTTTCTACGCCACCACCTTCATCTTCAGCGGGCTTTCGGTGGCGGTTGCGGCGCATTGCGGCCTGTTCAACATCGGTGGCGAGGGCCAGGGCTATATCGCCGGTCTCGGCATCGGCATCGTCTGCCTGGCCTTCGACAGCGTGCTGCCATGGTGGCTCACCTTCCCGCTGGCGATCATCGCTTCCGCGGCAATGGGGGCGCTGTGGGCGCTGATCCCGGCCTATCTGCAAGCCAAGCGCGGCTCGCACATCGTCATCACCACCATCATGTTCAATTTCATCGCTGCCAGCGTCATGGTCTACGCACTGGTCGGGTTCTTGAAGCCGGCCAATTCGATGGCGCCGCAGACGCGTACCTTCCTCGATGGCGCGCAACTGCCGAAGCTCAACTGGGTCATCGAGCTGTTCGGCGCCAAGATACGCTCGGCGCCGTTCAACATCAGCTTCCTGCTGGCGCTGGCCATGGCCTTTCTGGTCTGGGTGCTGATCTGGCGCACCAGGCTCGGTTACGAGATGCGCACCTACGGCCACAGCTCGAAAGCGGCGCGCTATGCCGGCATTTCGGAGACCCGTATCATCATCATAGCCATGATGATTTCGGGCGCGCTGGCCGGCATGATGGCCCTCAACCCGACAATGGGCGACCAGCACAATGTCGCGCTCGAATTCGTTTCGGGCGCCGGTTTCGTCGGCATCGCCGTGGCGCTGATGGGGCGCCTGCACCCGGTCGGAATCGTGCTGGCGGCAATCCTGTTCGGCATGCTCTATCAGGGCGGCGCCGAGCTTGCCTTCGAGATGCCGGCGATCAGCCGCGACATGATCGTCATCATCCAGGGCCTGGTCATCCTGTTCGCCGGCGCGCTCGAGCACATGTTCCGGCCCTATGTCCAAGCGCTGTTCGCTTCGCTCAGCCCGAGATCTGTCGGCATGGAAGCGATCAAGGGGAAGGGTGCTTGAGATGGATTTGTTCAACGCCATCATCCAGGTTCTGGACTCGACCATCCGCCTGTCGGTGCCCTTGCTGCTCGCTTGCCTCGCCGGCCTCTATTCGGAGCGGGCCGGTATTTTCGACATAGGCCTCGAGGGCAAGATGCTGGTCGGCGCCTTCGCCGGTGCTGCGGCCGCATCCGTCTTTCACTCCGCCCTGATCGGCCTTAGCATGGCCATCCTCATCTCGGTCGCCTTCGCGCTGGTCCACGGCTTCGCCTCGATCACCCATCGTGGCAACCAGATTGTCTCCGGCGTGGCGATCAATTTCATCGCCGCCGGATCGACGATCATGCTCGGCCAGGCCTGGTTCAGCCAAGGTGGTCGTACGCCAGCTTTGGCCTCGGACGAGCGGTTCGGGGCGATCGTCTGGCCCGGTGCGGACGCGCTCAGGGGCGTGCCGATCCTCGGTCCGATATATTCGGAATTGATCTCCGGCCATTCCGTGCTGGTCTATGTCGCGTTCCTCGCCGTGCCGTTCACCTGGTGGGTGCTGTTTCGCACCCGCTTCGGCTTGCGGATGCGCGCGGTCGGCGAGAACCCGGCCGCGGTCGACACCGCCGGCATCTCGGTCGCCTGGCTGCGCTACCGAGCGCTGATCTGCACCGGTGTGCTCACCGGCATTGCCGGCGCCTATCTGTCGATGGTGCAGAACGGCGGCTTCGTCAAAGACATGACCGCCGGCAAGGGCTACATCGCGCTGGCCGCGCTGATCTTCGCCAAGTGGAAGCCGGTCAACGCCATGTTCGCCTGCCTGTTGTTCGGCTTCCTCGACGCGCTGTCGATCCGCCTGCAGGGCACGCCGCTGCCGGTGATCGGCAAGGTGCCGGTACAGCTCATGCAGGCGCTGCCCTATATTCTCACCGTCATCCTGCTCGCCGGCTTCATCGGCAAGGCGATCCCGCCGCGCGCCGGCGGCGTGCCCTATGTCAAGGAACGCTAGGCATGGCCGCGAAAAGTGGAAGCCGGTTTTCGGACCGGGCCATGCGAAAAGGAAAATAAATGTCGCATGATCTGTTCGAAGCGGCCAAGGCCGCCATGGCCAAGGCCTATGCGCCCTATTCGAAGTTCCCGGTCGGGGCGGCACTGCGCACCGACGACGGCCGCGTCTTTGCCGGCGCCAATATTGAGGTCGCGTCCTATCCGGAAGGCTGGTGCGCCGAAACCACTGCGCTCGGCCACTACATCATGGGCGGCGGGGGCAGGATCACGGAGATCGCGGTGATCGCCGAGCGCATGTCGAAATGCACGCCCTGTGGCGGCTGCCGGCAGCGGCTGGCCGAATTCTGCCGGCCGGAAACCAAAGTCTATCTTTGCGACAATGGCGGCGTGGTCGAGACCGTAACTATGGGCGAGATGCTGCCCTACGGCTTCCAGGGCGATATTCTGAAATGAAGGAAGCGCTAGATCGTCTCGTCGAAAGGCTGGACGGGCTGGCGCCCGCCACCGCGCTGGTGCTGGGGTCGGGCCTTGGCGGGCTCGTCGACCAGGTTGAGGACGCTGTCCGCATTTCCTATGCCGAATTGCCGGGCTTTCCCAGAGGCGGCGTCACCGGCCATGCCGGCGAGGTGGTGGCGGGACGTTTTGCCGATACACCAGTGCTGATGCTGTCCGGCCGCGCGCATTATTACGAGCATGGAAACGCGGCGGCGATGCGGCCGGCGCTGGAGGTGCTCGCCGGCCTCGGCATCTCGAACCTGGTCCTCACCAATGCCGCTGGCTCGGTCGATCCGGACATGGGGCCGGGCTCGGTGATGCTGATCACCGACCACATCAATTTCTCGGGTTCCAACCCGCTGATCGGCGAGCCGAGCGACCGTCGCTTCGTCGGCCTGACCGAAGCCTATGATGCCGGCCTTCGCGCGGCGATCGAGACGGCCGCGAAGGCTACGGCTACCGCGCTGCACAAGGGTGTCTATATGTGGTTTTCCGGGCCGTGCTTCGAGACGCCCGCCGAGATCCGCATGGCGCGCGTCATGGGGGCCAACGCCGTTGGCATGTCGACGGTGCCGGAGGTCATTCTCGCCCGCTTCCTCGGCCTGCGCGTCGCCGCCTGCTCGGTCATCACCAACCTTGCCGCAGGGATGACCGGGGCGGAGCTTTCGCACCAGGAGACCAAGGACATGGCGCCGGTCGGCGGCGCGCGGCTGGCGACCATTCTGCAGCGTGCGTTCCAGGACGGGTTGCCGGAGAGTAAGGTCCTGGCCTGATGCTTCCCCAGGAAATCATCCGCAGCAAGCGCGACGGCCACAAGCTGTCGGTGCAGGAGATCGCCAGCTTCATTGAAGGCGTGACATCAGGCACCGTCTCGGACGGGCAGGTCGGGGCCTTCGCCATGGCGGTGTTCTTCAACGGCATGAGTCGCGACGAGGCGGTGGCGCTGACGCTGGCCATGCGCGATTCCGGCGATGTGCTCGACTGGTCGGACCTGCCGGGCCCGGTCACCGACAAGCATTCGACAGGCGGCGTCGGCGACAATGTCTCGCTGATGGTGGCGCCGATTGTAGCCGCCTGCGGCGCCTATGTGCCGATGATTTCCGGCCGCGGCCTCGGCCATACCGGCGGCACGCTCGACAAGATGGATGCCATATCAGGCTTTATCAGCCAGCCGGATGTTGCGCGTTTCCGCAAGGTGGTGCTCGAAACCGGCTGCGCCATCATCGGCCAGACCGCCGATCTCGCGCCCGCCGACCGCAAGCTCTATGCGATCCGCGACGTGTCGGGAACCGTCGAATCGGTGCCGCTGATCACCGCCTCGATCCTGTCGAAGAAGCTCGCTGCCGGCCTGCAGTCGCTGGTGCTCGACGTGAAGGTTGGCAACGGCGCCTTCATGGAGAAGTCGCGCGATGCAACGACACTGGCGAACAGCCTGGTCGACGTCGCCAATGGTGCAGGCCTGAAAACCTCGGCGCTGGTCACCGGCATGAACGAGCCGCTGGCATCGGCTGCCGGCAACGCGGTCGAGGTGCAAAATGCCGTCGATTTTCTCACCGGCCGCTTCCGCGATCGACGCCTGGAGGATGTGACGCTGGCGTTGGCCGCCGAGATGCTGCAGCGGGCCGGACTGGTCTCGTCCAACCAGGATGGCATACGGCGCGCCGCCGAGACGCTTGCCGGCGGCCGCGCGGCGGCCGTCTTCGCGCGCATGGTGGCGGCGCTCGGCGGTCCGGCCGATTTCGTCGAGAATCCGGAAAAATACCTGCCGAAGGCGGCGACCGAGTTTGCGGTCAAGGCGACCGAAAACGGCTTTGTCACCGGCATCGCCACCCGCGACATCGGGCTTGCCGTCGTCGGCCTTGGCGGCGGGCGCATCCGGCCGGACGACAGGATCGACCATGCGGTCGGCATCACCCGGCTGTTGCCGGTCGGTGCGGAGGTGCGGCACGGCGAGGCGCTGGCGCTGGTCCATGCCCGCAATGTCTCCGATGCCGAGGCGGCCGCGGCCGCCGTGCTGTCGGCCTACACGATCGGCGCTTCGAAGCCGCCCGCGGAAAAAACCGTCATCCGGCGGATCCTGCCGCGCGGATGATCACTGGACGAGCAGCAGCGCGCCGTTCTCGACCTGGTATTTTTCAAGCCGCTGGAGAAAACTCAGGCCGATCAAATTGGTGCGCAGTGCTTTGTCGTCGAGCACCACCGCCTGGACGCCGTCGACCGTGATCTTGCCGATCTGCAGCCGATCGATAGTCACCACGGCAGCCTTGATCGCCCCGTTGGCGGTGTTGACCGTGTGGCGGAAGTCCGACGCGTTCAGTGAAATGCCGATCCTGCGCGCCGTCGAAGAGTTGATGGCGACCAGCGTCGCGCCAGTGTCGATCATGCCGTCGACCTGACGGCCGTTGAGCTTGAACGCCGACGTGAAATGCCCGCGGGCGTCGGCGGTGACGACGACCTTGCGGCCGAGCGGCTGCGGCGTTGCCGGCCTATCGCGAACCGCAACCAGATCCAGCTCCGTTTGCGGTTCGGCGGTGGGCCTCGCCCCGACCGCCGATTTCAACAGGTTGTCGAGTATCTGGGGATTCGACTGATAGACGATCGGGATCGACGTCGATGTTCCGGCGAGCACGCCAAGGATGAGAAGCTTGCGCAGCATGGACCGGCCTTCGTGAAGGCCCATACCTATCGCGACATGGTGTTTGCCGCTTTAACAGATGCGGAAAGCGGCCGTTTGCGTAAACGATCGGTAAACGAGCGGCACGGTCACTTCGTTCCGTACATGCGATCGCCGGCGTCGCCGAGGCCGGGCATGATATAGCCCTTCTCGTTGAGCTGGCGGTCGATGGAAGCGGTGAACACCGGGACATCGGGATGCGCCTGGGTGAAGCGCGCAAGGCCCTCTGGTGCCGCCAGCAGACAGAGGAAGCGGATGTTGGTGGCACCGCGCCCTTTCAGCTTGTCGATCGCCGCGATCGCCGAATTGGCGGTCGCCAGCATCGGGTCGACGACGATCACCAACCGGTCGGCGAGATCGCTTGGCGCCTTGAAGAAATACTCGACCGCTTCCAGCGTTTCATGGTCGCGGTAGAGGCCGATATGGGCGACACGCGCCGCCGGCACCAGGTCGAGCAGGCCTTCGAGCAAGCCGTTGCCGGCGCGCAGCACCGAGGCGAAGACCAGCTTCTTGCCCTCCAGCGTTGGCGCTTCCATCGTCTCGATCGGCGTTTCGATCGTCGTCGTCGTCAGTTCGAGGTTGCGGGTGACCTCGTAGCCGAGCAGCAGCGAAATCTCCCGCAACAACCGCCGGAAGCCGGCCGTCGAGGTTTCCTTCTTGCGCATGATGGTCAGCTTGTGCTGGACAAGCGGGTGGTCGACGACGGTGACGCCCTTCATGGTGTTCTCCTAGCTGCGCAGGTGAATGGTGAATAGTGAATAGTGAATAGGTTTGCGAGTCCTTGGTTCAGCGGAAAAACCGCGGTTGACGGACCGAGGCGCCGAGTTCACCATTCACCATTCACCATTCACCATTCACCATTCACCATTCACCTGCCCTTGACGTCGAGGCGGGCGAGAAGCGTTGTCCTGGTCTTCTTATCGACGAAGGCGGCCTCGATTGCGGTTCTGGTGACGGCGGCGAGCGCCTTGTCGTCCATCGAAAAATGCTCTGCGGCAATGTCGTATTCGCGCTTCAGCGACGTCCAGAAATAGGGCGGGTCGTCGGAGTTTAGCGTCACCTTGCAGCCCGCCGCCTGCAGTGCCGGAAAAGGGTGATCGGCGAAACTGTCGAAGACCTTCAGCGCGATGTTGGAGCCGGGACAACATTCGAGCACGACGCCTTCGTCGGCGATGCGCCTGACAAGATCGAGGTTTTCGATGGCGCGCACGCCATGGCCGATGCGGGAGGGGCGGATGTGGTCGAGTGCGGCCTTGACGCTCTCCCAGCCCATCAGTTCGCCGGCGTGGACGGTGATGCCGAGGCCGGCTTCGCGCGCGATTTCGAAGGCCCTGACATAGTCCTCCAGATCGCCCATCCGCTCGTCGCCGGCGACGCCGAAGCCGGTGACCAGCGGATGCCCGCAACGGGTCGCAAAGCGCGCCGCCTGCTCGATCGAATAGACGCCGGCGTTGCGCACGCCGGTGACGATCATGCGGCCCTCGATGCCGGTCTTGGCCTTGGCGCGCGCCATGCCTTCGCCGAGCGCGTCCGTATAGGCCTTAGGCGACAGGCCGGCCTTTCCGGCGTGATCCGGCGAGGTGAAGATCTCGGAATAGATGGCGCCGTCGCGGGCGAGGCTGGTCAGGTAATGATCGGCCAGCCTTGCATAGTCCTCTTCCGTACGGAACAGGTCGGAGGAGAAGTCATAGGCAGCGAGAAACGAGGTGAAATCGTGCCAGACGAAAGAGCCATCCTGAATGTAAGGCGAGGTGTCCTTGCCGTATTTCTGCGCCTGGCGGATGACGAGTTCGGGCGCCGCTGCCCCTTCGATATGGCAGTGCAGTTCCGCTTTCAAAGGCATGCAATCATCCCGTCAGGTCAACCCGGGTCGTGGAACCATAACGTGATTCCACACCCGCGAAGCGCGGCCGAACACCGCGCCTTAAACAATAGCGTCGGCACCATCGATCGGCTATGGTCCCGCCGGTTTTATGGCGGATCAAAAATAATGTCGGTTGAGAGAACCACGGCCGTTGGCGGCATGGAGACCTCCTATGGTTTCAAGCGTGTAGGGGCAGGCGAGAAGCAGTCCCTGGTCAATGACGTTTTCCACAAGGTCGCGAACCGCTACGATCTGATGAATGATCTGATGTCGGCCGGGCTCCACCGGCTGTGGAAGGACGCCATGGTCACATGGCTCAATCCACCGAAACGACCGGGCTGGAGCGTTCTCGACGTTGCTGGCGGCACCGGCGACATCGCCTTCCGCATCGTCGAGGCGAGCGGCAGGAATGCTCAAGCCACCGTTCTCGACATCAACGGCTCGATGCTCACCGTCGGCCGCGACCGGGCCGAGAAAAAGGGCCTGGCTGACAATACTGATTTCGTCGAAGCCAATGCCGAGGAGTTGCCTTTCGCAGACGCCACATTCGACGCCTACACGATCGCATTTGGCATTCGCAACGTGCCGCGCATCGATGTGGCGCTTGCCGAAGCCTATCGCGTGCTGAAGCCCGGCGGGCGCTTCCTCTGCCTTGAATTTTCCGAGGTCGACATGCCGCTGCTCGACAAGGCCTATGAGGCGTGGTCGTTCAATGCCATCCCCAGGATCGGCAAGGCGGTCACCGGGGACGGCGAGCCCTATTCCTATCTGGTCGAATCGATCCGCAAATTTCCCAATCAGCAGAATTTTGCGGCGATGATTTCCCGCGCCGGCTTCGACCGGGTTTCTTTTCGCAATTATTCCGGCGGCATTGCTGCGCTTCATTCGGGCTGGAAGCTTTGAGGCTGGCCGGTATTTTTCACACTCGACGTGCCCTTCGCCGGTCTAGGAAACCGGCAGGGCAAGCGCGGCCATGAGCGAGATCGCCGCTGGTTTCAGGCTCGTGCGGGCTGGCTGGGTGCTGGTCCGCGAAGGCGTCGTGGCAGCCTTGCCCGGCGACGAGCTCTCTGGCCTGCCGAAATTCGGCTGGCGCATGGCACGGCTCTTCACCCGCCGCCGCGCGCTTGCCTATGAGCGTGGCGACCGGCTGGCTAAGGCGGTCGTCCGGCTCGGCCCGTCCTATGTCAAGCTCGGCCAGTTTCTGGCGACAAGGCCCGATGTCGTCGGCAACGACATAGCGCTCGATCTCGCCATGCTGCAGGACAAGATGCAGACATTTCCGCAGGCCGAGGCAGTCGCGGCGATAGAGGCCTCGCTCGGGCGCAAGGTCGGCGTGCTCTACGCCAGCTTCGGCGAGGCCGTCGCCGCCGCGTCGATCGCTCAGGTCCATATCGCCGAAACCCTGCAGGACGGCGTCGGTTCGCGGGTGGCGGTGAAGGTCATCCGGCCGGGCGTGCGGCGCCGTTTCTTTCGCGATCTCGAAAGCTATTTCCTCGCCGCCCGCCTCCAGGAAAAATACATTCCGTCGTCGCGCCGGCTGCGGCCCGTCGAAGTAACCCAGACGCTGGCGCAGACCACCAAGATCGAAATGGATCTGAGGCTCGAGGCGGCAGCGCTTTCGGAGCTCGGCGAGAACACCAAGGATGACCCCGGCTTTCGCGTGCCGCACGTCGATTGGGAACGGACCGGGCGCGACGTGCTGACCATGGAATGGGTCGACGGCATCAAGATGAACGACATTGCCGGCCTCACTGCCGCCGGCCATGACCTGAAGGCGATCGCCGTCAATCTGGTTCAGTCATTCTTGCGCCACACGCTGCGTGACGGCTTCTTCCATGCCGACATGCATCCGGGTAACCTGTTCGTCGAGCCCGACGGCACCATCGTCGCCGTCGATCTCGGTATCGCCGGCCGACTCGGCAAGAAGGAGCGCCGTTTTCTCGCCGAAATTCTTTACGGCTTCATCACCCGTGACTATCTGCGCGTTGCCGAAGTGCATTTCGAAGCCGGCTACGTGCCGCGCCAGCACCATGTCGCGGCATTCGCCCAGGCGATCCGGGCGATCGGCGAACCGATCCACGGCCAGCCGGCCGAGACCATCTCGATGGCCAAGCTGTTGACGCTTCTGTTCGAGGTGACCGACCTCTTCGATATGGCGACGCGCTCCGAACTGGTGCTGCTGCAGAAGACCATGGTGGTGGTCGAGGGCGTCGCCCGCACCCTCGACCCAACCTTCAACATGTGGAAGACGTCCGAACCGGTGGTGGGCGGCTGGATATCGGGCAATCTCGGCCCGCGCGCCCTGCTGGCCGACGCGCGCGACGGCGCCGGCGCGCTGCTGGCGCTGGCTCGCCAGGCGCCGGACCTCGCCGCCCGCACCGAGCGGCTGTCGCGTGAAATCGACCTGATGGCGGAACACGGGCTGCGCTTCGATGAAAGAACGGCGCACGCGATCGGCAAGGCAGAGGCGCGCTACACCCGCTCCGGCCGGCTGGCGCTGTGGGTGATCGCGCTGGCGCTGGTCTATATCGCGTGGCGGATCTTCTAACGGCTTGTGCCAAAGTGATAGCATTGCTATCATTGCATTCAGAAGCATCAGCAAAGTGCAATCACGTGGCCAGCATCACCATTCGCAACCTTGATGACGAGGTCAAGGACCTGCTGCGCCGACTCGCGGCAGAGAATGACCGGTCGATGGAAGAACAGGCGCGGGTTATGATCCGGGCTGCGGTCGAAGGGCAGCTCGGTCCGGTCGGCCGCATCGACCAGATCGAGAAAACCCTCCGCGAGTTGACGAGTTCGCATAGTCCGGCAACGCCAATTGCCGCCGTGTCCAGCCAATTCCCGCGAGGCAGCCTCTCCGGCAAGCGCATCCTGCTCATCATCGGCGGCGGCATCGCCGCCTACAAAGCGCTCGATCTGATCCGCCGGCTGCGTGAGCGGGGCGCTGCCGTGCGGGTGGTGATGACGGCTGCAGCGCAGGAATTCGTGACCACGCTGTCGGTCGGAGCGCTCTCCGCTGACCACGTCTTCACCGATTTGTTCGACCGCAATGACGAGCACGATGTCGGCCACATCCGACTTTCGCGCGAGGCCGACCTTGTCGTGGTGGCGCCGGCCACCGCCGACCTGATGGCGAAGCTTGCCAACGGCCACGCCAATGACCTTGCCTCCACCGTGCTTATCGCCACCGACAAGCAGGTTTTGATGGCGCTGGCCATGAACCCGAAAATGTGGTCGCATCCGGCGACCCGGCGCAACCGGGCGACGCTCGCCAAGGACGGCATCGCATTCGTCGGCCCGGCGAAGGGCGAGATGGCCGAGAGCAACGAAGCGGGCGAAGGCCGCATGGCCGAGCCGCTGGAGATCGTCGCTGCGATCGAGGCGCTGCTCGAAGTCAGGCCGAAGCCGCTGGTCGGCAGAAGGATCATCGTCACCTCAGGGCCGACGCATGAGCCGATCGACCCGGTGCGCTACATCGCCAATCGCTCGTCCGGCAAGCAGGGCCACGCCATTGCGGCGGCGCTGGCAAGGTTGGGCGCCGATGTGCGCCTCGTGTCCGGTCCGGTCGGCATCGCCGATCCGGCTGAGGTCACCACGCTGCATGTCGAAACCGCAAACGAGATGAAGGACGCCGTCGAACAACTTCTGCCGGCGGACGCGGCGGTGTTCGTCGCGGCAGTCGCCGACTGGCGCAGCGAGACTTCGGCCGGCGAGAAGATCAAGAAGGTGGCGGGCAAGGCGCCGCCGGCGCTGCAGATGATCGAAAACCCCGATATTCTTGCCGGTGTCGGTCATCACAGGAAGCGGCCCAGCCTGGTCATCGGCTTTGCCGCCGAGACGCAGGATCTCGTCAGGAACGCCGAGGCCAAACTTGCGAAGAAGGGCGCCGATTTCATCGTCGCCAACGACGTGTCGCATGACAGCGGCACAGGGTCTTCGGGCGTGATGGGCGGCGACCGCAACAAGGTGCGGATCGTCTCGAAGGCCGGTGTCGACGAATGGCCCGAGATGAGCAAGGACGAGGTGGCGACGCGGCTCGCCGCCTTGATCGCCGAACGGCTGAAAACGATTATCGTTTAGGCTGAGGACCCTCTAATTTGGGGAATTGTATACTTGACAAGTAAGGCGGCTAGAGCCGCGAATGAAGTCGGCTGAGATAGGCAGAGGCTCGGGCCAATTGGCCTTGCATTTCAGGCGTGTCGTACAGAAACTCACCGCCACCCGGGCGGTATTGGGCGAGCGCCACAACTATCTCTTGGATATAGGCGTCATCAGGAAACGTCTCATCTAGCAGCACCTCTAGGCGGTTCGCCGCAGACAAGCTTGTGTCCGCGCCATCTACGAACTGCTTTATCAAAAGCTGCGGATCGTTGCTCAAATGTCATCTCTTCCGATTGCGTGGCTCTGGCGGCGTCTTTGCCATTCGCTTCATGAGTTCGTCCGCAGCCGATTGTTCTTCGTCCGCTTCGATCTCACGCGCCTTCTCAATGAAGGCTTTGGATTGCTCTTTATCGTCCGGCTTCATTGCTTTTTTCGGAGATCGAGCTGCGGGCTTCTTGCTACTGGTTTGCATATCTTTAGCCGATGGCTGCCAATGTTTTCGGAAAGCGGGGTTAAACCCAAGGATTTGCCGGAGCCATTTTCGTCGAATGTGTGAAACTCATCCGCTCGATAGAAGATGGCGGTAGCCAAATGGATTGCATCCGGGGTGGAAAGCGTCTTGCCTCCAAATTCCACGGGGCGAGACGCGTAATAATTGCGGAGATCATGGGCAATTGTCGAAATCTTGGAATCGACGTTGACGCGATTGACCCGCTTAAGAAGATCGGAAAACAGCGTATCGAATCCTATGGGGATTTTTGCAGAGAGCACTTCGACCAACGTGAGCACAGAAGTCATCAATTTGACTTCGCGGCGCTTGGCCCGATCAATGATCTCGCGGACGCCATCCATTTCCCCGGACTTGCGTTCTTCGTCTTTGAGCCAAGCCAAGAAAAGGCAAGTGTCCCAATAATATAGCGGACTACCTCCAGCCATCACGAAGCTCCCGAACGAAAGCTTCGCTGCTCAACATGCCAGTTGCATCCGGGGCGCGGCCCCTAAGATCTTCCCAGTCTGGAAGGTCACTGTCAGGCGGGAACGCTTCGATCTCCGTTATTCCAATTTGATGTGGGAATTTGGCGTTTGCCCTGTAACGAAGGGTTCCAAAAACCTCGACGCGCTTCCCTACTGCGGAGACAGCTTCGTCATAAAGATTCATCGGGAAATGGCAGGTGACTTTCTTGGGGCCAACGTCCGGGTAGATATGAAAGGTGTTCGCCCCCAGGTGGACATTGATTTGTTCAAGCATCCCCTCAACGGACCCGGAAAACTCTTCGTCAACGGCGAGAGCGGTGTCAATTTGCAGGCCGAGTTTTTCAGTCAGGTCGAGACTGTGACCGTTAAAGAGAAGGGTTGCAGACTTCACGCTCTTGCCGACTGGTTTGGCCAAGCTCCTAATGTCCTCAAGAAGGTCGGCGTCTATTTGCGTGAGATCACCGCCCGTTTCGAACGCTTCCGCAACCCGGTTCAAACTCTCTATGACGAGTTGCCCGACGTATGGATGCTTTGGAAGAGGCTGGGGGTCAATAACGACCCGGATGGGGCTCTTGTAGGATAGTTCGGCAATCCTAAAGTAGCTCGCAGCCTTTCCGTTATTTGCTTCACGATCAAGCCGCGCAACCGCAGCAGTCAAGCCTTGCAGTTGAGACATGAACGCGCCGAGCCTGACCTGTCCATCATCCTCAGGCAAGCCCTCGATAATTAGCGTGATACGGTCATCTACTGCCATCAAACGCACCACAATTTTGGCTTCAGATTCTACCTTACGAATGAGTCCCGGTACATAAGCCTTTTCCCGACGATGCCGGAAAGCGCCTTTGTTGCTCTGGTCGTGTCGTCGACGCCGAGCGCCATGCGATGGTTATACCGAAAATCGAACTCGGCCAAATAGCGCTTCAAATGCTGTTGGCTGACATGGTGATAGGTGCCGATTATGCCGCGCTTCAGGATGCTGAAATATCCCTCAATCGTGTTCGTATGCGCGCCGCCGCGAACGTACTCGCCAGCCCCGTGATTGACGGACTCGTGGCGGTCATACTCGCTGCCGATCTTCTTGGTAGCACCGCCCTCGTCGGTCATGACGAAGGTCGCCATCGACTTGCGCTTGAAGGATAGGGCGCAGCGTCTTTGCCGTGACCTGCGGGACGTGGTGAGAGCGAACGAAGCCGCCACGCTCTATCAAGGAGAAAACGGCCTCTTTGCCAGCGCCGCCAGTGCCAAGATGCTTGCGCTTGCTCTGATGCTTGTTCTTCTCAAGACCGCCCACAAACGTCTCATCGATTTCGACGGTTTTGCCTTCGCCGCCCATGACGAAATGGCCCTCGCGCATGGCTTCGCGCAGCCGGTGTTCCATGAACCAAGCCGTCTTGTAAGTGACCTTCAATGTTCGGTGCAATTGGTGAGCGCTGATGCCCTTTTTGCTGGACGCCATCAAATGCGCGGCCTGAAACCAGAGATGCAATTTGATATGGCTGCGCTCGAATACCGTGCCGACCGTGACAGTGAATTCGCGCTTGCAAGGTCCGCAGCGGCGCAAGCCCGCGCGACCGCCCTTAACCGGGGTAATCCGATCAAATCCGCCGCAACGCGGGCAATGCACGCCGTTCGGCCACACGATTTCCTCAAGCCGGGCTATCGCCGCGACTTCGTTGTGGAAATGAGGTTGAGACAGAACTGACATGGCTAACTCCTTGACTCTTAACATAGAGTCAGCCGCCTTACTTGTAAAGTATACAATTCCCCTAATTTGGTTAGGCGTTACGACCGCTTCGAGCCCGGACTCTCGCCTCGATGCGGCGAATGGCTGCGTCGCAGTCTGATATCAAACTGACCGTAGAACCGATGTAGCTATTCCGAACCGCAGCTCGTTGAGGCCATTGACGTATACCGACTGTATGGTATGTATTGCGTATGTCCAGGCCAACCAAACAGTCTCCCGAACGCGGCGGCGCTCGTCTCAGGCTCCTTGAGGCGGCGCGAGATACCATCCGCGCCAAAGGCTTCGCCGCCACCACCGTCGATGACCTCTGCAGAACGGCCGCCGTCACGAAAGGGGCGTTCTTCCATAATTTTGGCAGCAAGGACGCTCTGGGGATCGCGGCGGCCGATTTCTGGGCAGAGACGACCTCTGGTTTCTTTGCTGCTGCACCGTATCACGATCCGGCCGATGCTCTGGAGCGCGTCCTCGCCTATGTCGCTTTCCGCAAGGCGATCATCGTGGGTGACCTCGCCGAGTTCACCTGCCTGGTTGGCACCATGGCGCAGGAGGTCTACGCAAGCTCCCCTGACATTCGCGATGCCTGTGGCCGAAGCATCTTTGGTCACACGGCCACGCTGGAGGCGGACATCGAGACCGCGCGGCGGGACCACGGCATTACGGGCGACTGGACGGCCGAAAGCCTCGCACGCCACACGCAAGCCGTTATCCAGGGCGGTTTCGTCCTGGCTAAGGCAGGGAATAGCCCCGGCCTCGCCCGGGAAAGCCTCGATCATCTGGATCGATACATCCGGCACCTGTTTCACGTCACGGAGGAGGACGAAACATGAGCGAAACCAAGGAGATCAGTTGCGCCTGCGGGCGGACGCGCTTGGCGTTGAAGGGGAAGCCGATCGTTGTGTCCGAGTGTCTGTGCAATAGCTGCAGGGTTGCTGCGGATCGTCTTGCGACGCTCCCCGGCGCAAAAAAGGTGCTTACCTCCTACAGCGCGACGCCTTGTGCAGAATATCGCAAGGATCGGGTCCGGTTCCTGTCCGGCGCGGAGCATCTGAGTGAATTCCGGCTGTCGGCCGATGCGAGCTCGCGTCGTGTCGTCGCGACCTGCTGCAACACCCCAATCTTCCTGGAAATGAAGGGCGCGCACTGGCTGAGTCTCTATCTGCACCTCTGGCCGAACGAGGCGCGGCCGAGAGCCGAAATGCGAACGATGGCTGGCGACCTGCTCGATGCTTCCAACCTGCCGGACGACATCCCCAATCTGAAAAGCCATACGGTGTCATTCTACGCAAAGCTTCTGGGGGCGTGGGCCGCCATGGGGTTCCGGAGTCCGAAAATCGAAGTGGTGGGAAAGATCGATGCCTGACGACAAAATCGAAATCGAAAACGTCAACATCCCCGGGCGGACCGAACGGGTTGATCGCACGAAATACTTGGCAATACGCGATGCGCTTCTGACCGTTTTGCCGAGTGAGGCGCCGGGACTGACAGTCGCAGGCGCGAAAGAGGCGCTTCTGCCCCTACTTCACGACGACCTCTTTCCACAAGGCAAGACGGCAGGATGGTGGTTGAAAGCCGTCCAGCTCGACCTCGAGGCAAAAGGCATCATCAAACGGGCGCCTCACAAGCCGGTTCATCTCTATAGGCACGGGTCAATCTAAACTCTGATCTGAATCTCAGCGCCTAGCCGGTCGCTTCTTGTGGCCGGGCTGCCGGCCCTGAGATCCTCAGTGCGGCAAGACATCCCAGAATCCCGAGCGGCACGAAGGCGAGGAACAGCCAAGTGGCGACATTCGCTGCCGCCTCGCGGTTCAGGCCTTCAGAAAAACCGCTGGCGTTGGCGACGATGCCGGTCAACGCGGCGCCGACCGCATAGCCGATGCGCTGCATGGTCGGCACGGCAGCGGAGGCGATCGTCTGCTCGCCATCCCTGGCCGATGCCACGATCACGCGGGTGACGAAGGGCCAGGCAATGCCGAAGCCGCCGCCTTGCAGCAAGGCGCAGAACAGGATCAGCGGTATCGAACCCGCCGGCACGGCATAGGCGAAGCCGGCGATGCCGGTCGCGATCATCAGCGCGCCACCGGTGATGATCAGCCTCTCGCGCTCCGGCGGCGCATTGGCGACGAGGATCGACAGGATCGACCAGGCGATCGACTCGGCGGCGATGATATAGCCGGTGGTCAGGATCGGAATGCCATGCAGGCTGGTCAGAAGCAGCGGCCCATAGACGGCGAAGGAACAGGTCGCCACCGAAAATGCGGCGACCATGGTCATGCCTGCGCCGACCGGCGAGCGCCATGAGAACAGCTGCGACGGGAACAGCCGCGAGCGCGGCTTCAGCGCATCGATGCGGACGAACAGCGCAAGGCCGGTGAGGCCGATCGCAAGCAGCAGGGACGAGCGCAGCAGGGCAATGTCGACCCCGGCCATGGCGATCAGCACGACGCTGACGGCAAGGCAGCCGAGCGCGGCAAAGGGAAAGGGCGGCGCTGTCCCGGTGATCGCCTGCGGGCGGGTTGCCTCAGGCGTGTCGAGCACGATGAAGCTCGCCAACGCCATGGCCGTGCCGCCGAGCGTGAAGACGCCGAAAGCCCAGCGCCAGGAGAGCAACTCGGTCATCACCGCACCGAGCACCGGCCCGCTGAAGGCGGCGACGCCCCAGATCGCCGACATGATACCGAAAAGCTGCGGCCAGATGGCGCGTGGAAACAGCCGCTCGACCGAGACGAAGGCCAGCGACACCAGCGCGCCGCCGCCAAACCCCTCGATCAGGCGACCGGCCAGGAACAGCGGCATGGAGGGCGCAATGGCGCAGACCAGGGCGCCGGCCGCATAGAGCAGGGCGGCGACCACCATGTTGGTGCGCAGCGCGACATAGCTCACAAGGCGCCCGGCGGCAGCGCCGGCGACGATGGCACCGAGCTCGTAGATTGCCAGCGACCAGCCGACCAGCTGAACGCCGGCGAGTTCGCCGACCATGGCCGGCATCACCGTTGCCACCATGGTTTCGTTGGTGGCGTGCAGCAGGATACCGAGGCTGATGAAGCAGAAGCGCGCCAGATCGCCGTTCGCCCACAGCGCGCGCCAGTCGACCCTGTTTGTGCTGGTTTCGGTCACCCCGTCCTCCCGAATTTTCTTATACGCCAATTCAAAAAATGGTGGAGCGCTCTTCGTCTCCAAATGGGCCGCGGCGCTTCGGGACGGGTTGTAAAACCTCAACCGCAGTTGAGCTCAAGCGGTTTTTTTGCGGGTGCGCCGAGAATACTGACGAGGCGGGAAGTCGGCGTGATCGAAGATGGGCGCCGGCGGTGATCAAGGCGGCCGCGATGAACATATAGGTGTGGTGGTCCCAAAAATGATGCGGCGCGGAACAGTCCTATCCTGTTCCGCGCCGCGCAGAGCTACGCCTTGCCGCTTATTTGAAAGAGTGGATCAGCTCCAGCGAGGTTACGGCGACTGCCAGGTTGACGCCGGTCTGCGCCTGCACGTTGAGCGGCTGCAGCGAGAAGGCGCTGTTCAGTCCGCCAACCAGAAGGTTGGCGCCACCGCCGGTCACCAGGCTGGCCTCGGCGTTGACGCCATAATAGCTGCCTGCAAGATCGCCAGAATTGCGATCGCGAGTGGCCGCCAGAACAGCCCATATCAACTCGCCCTGGTGCGTCTTGCCGACGTCGACGCCGAGCTTGGAAATGATACCGGTATAGGCTTCGGGCGGACCGCCATGATGGGGGCGAAAGGTGCAGGCCACGCCTTTGTTGGAGGTGATGATGTAGCCGGTGCCGCCGTCGATGGTGCAGTCGAGCACGCCGAGCTCCAGCTTGCCCGCGCTGGCAGGGGAAGCCAGCACCGTGGCGGCAAGGGCGGCGCAGGCGAGTTTCTTGATCATAGGAGTGGTCCTTTTCGCGAATAGCCTTGAACAACGGCTGAGCATCGCGAGCGTTCCGCCGAAAACTTGGCGCGATCAAGGCGGGCGTCAATGCATAGTCATTGAAGGCTTCGAAGGCATGCCAAACGTCAGGCCTGCCATATGAGGCCGAACGCCGCCGTTGGTCAGCCGGCGCTGGTGCGCGCTAGGCCGTCCTTGGCCGGCTGGTAGGTCGGGTTGAGGCGCACCGCCTCGCGGTAGGATTTTGCCGCCTTGGCCTTGTCGCCGCGCCGCTCGTAGATCAGCGCCTGGTTGGACCAGGCCTCGGCATTCTTGCCGTCGAGCTTGATTGCCATGTTGATGTCGGCGAAGGCGTTGTCCTCGTCGTTCATGGCGAGATAGGAGAGGCCGCGCCCATTGTAGGGTTCGGCGGCGTCCGGCGCCAGCGAGATGGCAGTCGAGAAATCCTCGATAGCGAAAGCGTGCTGGCCCTGGCTCTGATAGATCAGGCCGCGATTGTGGTAGGCACGCGCATCGGTCGTGTCGAGCTGGATCGCCTTCTGGAAATCGTTGAACGCTTCCTGGGTACGGCCGGCTTTGCGGTAGAGATTGCCGCGGCCGATATAGGCGGCGTCATAGTCGGCATTGATCTGGATCGAGCGGTTGTAGTCGGCAAGCGCGGCCGCCTGGTCGCCGAGGAAGCGCTGGATGAGAGCGCGGTTCGAATAGGCCTGGTAGAAATTCGGATTGAGCTGGATGGCGGTGTTGAAGTCCTTGAGCGCCGCCTGATACTGGCCACCGCGGCCATAGGCCGAGCCGCGCACATTATAGCCTTCCGGATCCTGGGGACTGCGCTGGATAACCGCCGACAGCGAGGAGATGTTCTCGGCCGACCCCTGTGCCTTGTCGATGTTGGTGAATTCGCCGGTCGGGGCTGTCTGGCAGCCGGCGAGCGCCAGCCCGGAAAGCAAGGCTGCCGTCAGTGCAAAGCCGCGCAATGCGGTTCTGCGCTCCACGCTTATTGCATTCATGTCTGCTCTGTCCTCACTGCCCGCCGCGCCGCCAGGTCTGTTCCCCTCCGAACCGGTCCTCTGCGAACCGGCCTATCCGAATAGGGAGGAATTCAAAACAAAAAGGTGGCGGCGATTACACATCGCGCCACCTTGGATATCCTTCGAAAAGGACGAAAAATTGGCGTTAGAACCGCGGCGGACGCGGAGCACCGGCACCAGCAGCACCACCAGCCGCCACCGGGCGCGGCGTCATCGGCAGCAGGCCTTCGCGCTGGGCGCGCTTACGGGCCAGCTTGCGGGCGCGGCGAACGGCTTCCGCCTTTTCGCGGGCACGCTTCTCGGACGGCTTCTCGTAATGTCCGCGCATCTTCATTTCGCGGAAGATGCCTTCGCGCTGCATCTTTTTCTTGAGCGCGCGAAGCGCCTGGTCAACATTGTTATCGCGGACGAGTACCTGCACGGGCAATCCTGTCTTTCGTGTTTGATATCAACAGGCAAGCGGCCATAGCCGCTAGCCTCCGCGGCGATCTACACCACGAATTGTGGCGGCTGATAGCAGAATCATGCCGCTCTGTCCACTGCCGAAACGAAAAACCCGCCTCGGCGGCGGGTCGTCGGCGCAAATCAGCACCATGCCAAAACACTTAGCATAGCTGCCGTCAAAAAGCAAGAATCACGACCTCGGGCGGCGGTGTGTCGGTCTTCTCGATAGGGGTCCCTGTCGCGCGGATGAGCGATCGGTGGCATTTCTCCGTCACCGATAAATTTCTGCTGCCTCAATCCGACAAAAACGGCCCGCCTGGCTTTACCGATGAAGGAACCAACTTCGCTCCCCGGTGGTTGTTGCGGCGACGCAAGCAGAGGAGAAAACCGATGTCAGACACCCGTGAATGGCTCGTCCAGTGGCTCCGGGACGCGCATGCGATGGAGGAGCAGGCCGAAACCATGCTGAACGGACAGCTGAGCCGGCTGGAGAGCTATCCCGAGCTCAGTAAGCGCATCAGGCAGCACGTCGACGAGACGAAGGGGCAGGCAGCACGCCTCAGAACCTGCCTGGAAGGGTTAGACGAGGATACATCCACGCTGAAGGACGCCGGCGGCAAGCTGATGGCGGCGGCGCAGTCCCTGAGCGGCGTTTTCGCAGGGGACGAGGTGATGAAAGGCTCACTCGCGAGCTACACTTTCGAGCATATGGAGATCGCCTCCTACAGGATCCTCATCGCGGCCGCCGAATCTCTTGGCGAAACAGAGGTCGCCCGCGCCTGCGAACAAAACCTGCGCGAAGAGGAGGCAATGGCCGAGTGGCTGAAAAACAACCTGCCCGCGACCACTAAGCAGTTCCTGGCTCGCACGGCGTCGGACAGCGACAATGCCAAGCGGTGACGACAGCAGGCCGGCGGCCAAAGTGAAGCCGTCCTCTATCTGGCGAGCTTACAGCTATGCCTGGATCACACTCGGCTTCTTCATCATCTCGCTTGTCGGTCACTGGGTTTTCGGCTGGTTCGCCTATCTTGACGAGCAGCAAGCGCTTGGTCAGCCGCCCGAATTAGGCGGCTATCTGATCGAGATGAGTCGCGACACGCTCGAAAACTGGCAATCGGAATTCCTGCAGCTGCTCTGGCAGGTCGGTGGCCTGGCGTTCCTGCTCTTCGTCGGCTCGCCGCAATCGAAGGAAGGTACCGACCGGATGGAGGCCAAGATCGACGCGCTTCTCACGCTTGTCGATCCGAAGAAAGGCAAGGAGGCGATTCGCGCGTTGGACCTGCAGTATGACGGCCGACACACGGACGAGCCGCACGCCCACCGGAACTAAAGCTGAGGGCGGAAATTTGGCCCGGAGCCGATCATCGCTCCGAGTTTTCTTCAACGACGCAACCGGATCGCTATGACGCCGTGGCGAGGTGAAGCCGCTCGAAATCCTCGAAGAACTCGCCGTAGTCGCAGGTTATTTCCTCGCCCGCCGCTATGTCGCGGGTCGCAGTTGCTCCGCCATACTGAGAAAAATC
This sequence comes from Mesorhizobium sp. WSM4823, assembly GCF_055811195.1. NCBI lineage: Bacteria > Pseudomonadati > Pseudomonadota > Alphaproteobacteria > Hyphomicrobiales > Phyllobacteriaceae > Mesorhizobium > Mesorhizobium sp. WSM4823. The sequence continues at coordinate 16,204 of NZ_JBVVQL010000024.1, read as the reverse complement.
CGTGTTCGGCCTCTCGGCATGGTTCATGAAACGGCCATTGTCGACTTCATAGACCATGAAGCCGGGCCGGTCCGGACTTGGATAGGCATATCTGTCGAGCAATTCCCTGAGGTGCGGCGGCGCGGCCTCGTACTTTTCCATCGGGATCAACCGGTCGAAATCCGGATCGAGCTGCCAAATCGAGGCTCCCTTGCTGATCGGCTCGGCGGCGAACACGCCTACGCCCTCGATTGCGCTCGCAGCGATGTAGGTCCTGATCAGCAGCATGTTTTAGGCCTGTCTTCGAACGGAAGTGTCCGAAGAAATCGCCAAATCGCGCGGGAAGCAAGACCGCTTTTGCGATATTGCGGCTCGCTCACCCGCGCGGGAAATGCCTCACGTCCGGTTGATCGAGACGCCGCCATCGGCAAACAGCGCTGCTCCGGTGGTGAAGCTCGACGCATCCGACGCCAGATAAAGCGCCGAGCGGGCGATCTCTTCCGGTTGCGCCATGCGCTTCAGGGCGTGAAGACCTTCGACGAAAGCCCGGGCCTCAGGTGTGGTCGTCGTCGCGCCCGGCGTGTCGGTGCCGCCGGGCAAAAGTGCGTTGACGCGCAACCCTTGTGCTCCGTATTCGGCCGCCAGAACCTGCGTCAAACCGATCAGCCCAGCCTTGGCCGCGGCATAAGCGGCCATGCCCGGCATGCCGGCGGTGCGACCGACGAAGCTGGAGGTGAAGATCAGCGAACCGCCACCGCGCTCCAGCAGCGCCGGCACCTGGTATTTCGCACCGACAAAGGCGCCGGTCAGATTGATGTCGATGGTCTCGTGCCACGCCTCCAACGACATGTCGGGAACCGGTCCCATCTGGCCGACGGAGCCGGCATTGTTGAAGGCGATGTCGAGCCCACCGAACCTGTCCACCGCAAGAGCGACAAGCGCCTTGGCATAGGCCTCGTCCCTGACATCGCCGGCAAGGGCGATCGCGGTGCCGTCGGCTTCCTCGATTTCGCCGACAAGCTTGTCGAGCTCCGTCTGACGGCGGGCGGCAATTACAAGTATAGCGCCTTGTTCGGCGAAGAGCTTCGCGGTGGCGCGGCCAATGCCGGAACTGGCGCCAGTGACGATAGCGACCTTGTTGGTGAGTGCGAACATTTTCTGCATCCTTTTTCTTCGTGCCAGCTTGGCCGGCAATCGTATACTTGATCGCAGCCCGGGGCAGCGCGAGCCACCCGATACCTGCGAACGCGTCGTCGCTTGAACATGTCTTTTTTGTCGCGGCGCAAAACGGCAAGCGCCGTCGCAAACAGCGCAAGGCTGGCAGCGCGGTTTCGCTAGTGATACACCTCGCGCGCCGAGGCTGACTGACTGCCCGGCCGCAATCCGCTACAGCGCCGCGCGTCCATTCGGACGCGCAAAGGACGCTGTAGCACTTTGATTTACGCATGATCCTTTCCGAAAATCGATTCCGATTTTCGGGGTCATGCGAGACCTTTGGCGCGAGGCTGGAACGTTGAAGAAATACTCGGTATTCGCCATCGCCCGTGAGGCTATGCGCGGCCATAAGGGCTGGGAGGAACAGTGGTCCTCGCCTGAGCCGAAGAAGGAGTACGACGTCATCATCGTCGGCGCCGGCGGCCATGGTCTGGCCACCGCCTACTATCTCGCCACGGTGCACGGCATCACCAATGTCGCGGTGCTGGAAAAGGGCTGGCTCGGCGGCGGCAACACCGGCCGCAACACCACCATCATCCGCTCCAACTATCTCTATGACGAGAGCGCCGGCATCTATGATCACGCGCTGAAACTGTGGGACGGGCTCAGCCAGGAGCTCAACTACAACGTGATGTATTCGCCGCGCGGCGTCATGATGCTGGCGCACAATGTCCATGACATCCAGGTGCTGAAGCGCCACGTCCATGCCAACCGGCTGAACGGCATCGACAATGAATGGCTGACGCCGGAAGCGGCGAAGGAATTCTGTCCGCCGCTCAACATTTCGCGCGATGCCCGCTATCCGGTGGTGGGCGCCACCCTGCAGCGTCGCGGCGGCACCGCCCGCCACGATGCCGTCGCCTGGGGCTATGCGCGCGGCGCTTCGGCGCGCGGCGTCCACATCATCCAGAATTGCGAGGTCACCGGCGTCAAACGGGCGCCGAACGGTGCGGTCATGGGCGTCGAGACGACGCGCGGCTTTATCGGCGCCAAGAAGGTCGGCGTCGTTGCCGCGGGGCATTCGTCCGTCATCATGAACATGGCCGGCGTGCGGATGCCGCTGGAAAGCTATCCGCTGCAGGCGCTGGTGTCGGAACCGGTCAAGCCGGTCTTCCCTTGCGTGGTGATGTCGAACACGGTGCACGCCTATATCTCGCAGTCCGACAAGGGCGAGCTGGTCATCGGCGCCGGCACCGACCAGTATGTTTCCTATTCGCAGACCGGCAGCCTGCACATTCTACAGCACACGCTCGACGCCATCTGCGAGATGTTCCCGATGTTCACGCGCATGAAGATGCTGCGTTCGTGGGGCGGCATCGTCGATGTGACGCCCGACCGCTCGCCGATCCTGGCCAAGACGCCGGTACCTGGCCTCTATGTCAATTGCGGCTGGGGCACGGGCGGCTTCAAGGCAACGCCGGGCTCCGGCCATGTCTTTGCCCACACCATCGCCAGGGACGATCCGCACCCGATCAACGCGCCCTTCACCATCGAGCGCTTCCGCACCGGTCGCCTGATCGACGAGGCAGCGGCGGCAGCGGTGGCGCACTGATGATGGCCGAGATGGCTGTTGCGATGCCGTTGATGCTCGCGGGAGAGCAGGGCCTGTTTCATTTTCCCTCGGTCGAAGAGGTGCGCTTGCAGCCGATCAGCCGCGCCGAAAACGAGACCGGATGGCCGTTTTCCGTCGATGCAGGCGTGCTCGCCTGTGTCTGGAGCGGCGGCCAAAAGGTGGTCACCTTCCTGGAAAACAGGCCGATCGACTTTGAGGACGACCAGATTTTCCAGCCGCGCCACGTCATCGTGACCACCGACCCGTTTCAACTCACGATCGGCAACATGGCTGATCGCGACCTTTTCCGCACGGCGGCAAGTGTCGAGGAACGCATCCGGCTGGTCGCGCCGTTCGCGACGCTGGGCCAGAAGCTTTGCGACCAACCAGCCGGCGCCCATGTCGGCCACGGCGAATTGTAGGAACAAACATGCTTCTCATCCGCTGCCCCTATTGCGAAGAAGAGCGTCCGGAACTCGAATTCCGCAACGCCGGCGAGGCGCATATTGCGCGTTCGGCAGATATGGCCGCGACAAGCGATGACGACTTCGAAAAGTTCTTCTTCATCCGCTCGAATCCCAAAGGCATCATCTATGAGCGCTGGCGGCACATGCATGGCTGCGCACGCTTCTTCAATGCTGTGCGCGACACCGTCAGCGACAGGTTTCTGATGACCTACAAGGCCGGCGAGCCGAAGCCTGCGAAGCTGCCGGGAGCCTCCAAATGATAGCAGCGTTCCGCATTCCCGGCGCCGGGCGCCTCACGCAGGCAGAGACGGCCCGCTTCAGCTTCGACGGTCAGTCCTATGCCGGTGTCGAGGGCGATACGCTGGCCTCGGCGCTGCTCGCCAACGGCGTCCATCTGGTCGGCCGCTCGTTCAAATATCACCGGCCGCGCGGATTTCTGTCCGCCGGGGCGGAAGAGCCCAATGCGCTGGTTGAGATCAAGCGCGACGCAGCGCGCAAGACGCCGAATGTCCGCGCCACCGTGCAGGAGCTCTATGACGGGCTGGCGGCGCAGTCGCAGAACCGCTGGCCTTCGCTTTCCTTCGACGTCAGCTCGCTTGGCGACGTCGCTTCGCCGCTGCTTTCGGCCGGCTTCTACTACAAGACCTTCATGTGGCCGAAGTCTGCCTGGAAAAACCTCTACGAGCCGAAGATCAGGGCCGCGGCCGGCCTCGGCGTTGCCCCCGACCAGCCGGATCCGGACCATTATTCGGCGCGCTACGCCCATTGCGACGTGCTGGTGCTGGGCGGAGGTGCCGCCGGCATCGCCGCCGCACTTGCCGCGGCCGAGACCGGCGTGCGCGTCATCCTTGCCGACGAGCAGGCGGATTTCGGCGGCAGCCTGCGTTTCGAGAGTGGCGCCAAGGTGGACGGCCAGGACGGTTTTGCCTGGGCGCAAGGTGCAGTCGCCAAGCTCAAGGCCATGGACAACGTCCGCGTGTTGTCCCGCACGACGGCTTTCGGCTATTACGCGCAGAATTTCGTCGGGCTGGTCGAGCGCGTCAGCGATCATCTGCAGAACCCCGGCCGCGATTTGCCCCGCGAGCGGCTGTGGCAGGTCCGCGCCAGCCGCGTGGTGCTGGCGACCGGCGCCATCGAGCGGCATATGGTGTTTGCCGACAACGACCGGCCCGGCATCATGCTGGCTTCGGCCGCGCGTACCTATCTCAACCATTACGGCGTCGCGGTCGGCAGGAATGTCGGCGTTTATACGGCCAATGATTCCGCCTATGCGGCGGCGATCGACCTGAAGAAGGCTGGCGTCAACGTGGCGGCTATCGTCGATTTGCGCGACAACCCGACCGGACCGGTGATCGACGAGGCGAGGGGGCTCGGCATCGAGGTCAATTTCGGCCGCGCGGTGATCCGCGCCGGCGGCAAATTGCGGGTGTCGTCGATGACCGTGCAGCCGAAGAATGGCGGCGGCGAGCGCACTATTCCCGTCGACGCGATCCTGATGTCGGCCGGCTGGACGCCATCGGTGCATCTGTTCTCTCAGTCGCGCGGCAAGGTCGCCTTCAACGACGAGACCAAGCGCTTCGTGCCCGGCGCGTATGCGCAGGACTGCGTCTCCGTCGGCGCCTGCAACGGCACGGACGGGCTGTCGGCGACGATCGACGAGGCCTATGCGGCGGGTGCCAAGGCAGCCAAGGATGCGGGCATCAAGAATGCCGTCGCCAACGCCGCCAAGGGAGCCAAGCCGAAGGTCGACGCCAGCGAGAACTGGTCGCGCGGCATGCTGGGTGCGGCGCCCGGCGCCGGTGCGGACACGACGGTAAAGGCCTTCGTCGATTTCCAGAACGACGTCACCGCCAAGGACATCCGCCAGGCCGTGCATGAGGGCATGCACTCTATCGAGCATGTCAAACGCTTCACTACCAATGGCATGGCGACCGACCAGGGCAAGACTTCGAACATGCACGGGTTGGCGATTGCCGCCGAAACGCTGGGCAAGCCGATCCCGCAAGTCGGGTTGACGACATTCCGGGCACCCTACACGCCGGTGACCTTCGGCTCGATCGTCGGACACGCGCGCGGAAAATTGTTCGACCCGACCCGCAAGACGGCGATCCATCCCTGGTCCGAGGCTCAGGGCGCCGTGTTCGAGGATGTCGGCCAATGGAAGCGCGCGTGGTATTTTCCCAGGGCGGGCGAGGACATGCACGCCGCCGTCGATCGAGAGTGTGTCACGGTGCGCAAGACGGCCGGCCTGTTCGACGCCTCGACGCTGGGCAAGATCGAGGTGGTCGGGCCCGATGCGGCCAAGTTCATGGAACTGCTCTACACCAACCCCTGGGAGAAGCTGGAACCCGGTCGTTGCCGCTATGGCATCATGCTGCGCGAGGACGGTTTCATCTATGACGACGGTGTTGTCGGCAGGCTGGCGCCGGACCGGTTCCATGTGACGACGACGACCGGCGGTGCGCCGCGCGTCATGAACCATATGGAGGATTACCTCCAGACCGAGTTCCCGCATCTCAATGTCTGGCTGACCTCGATCACCGAGCAGTGGGCGGTGATCGCCGTGCAGGGGCCGAAGTCACGGGACATCATCGCGCCGCTGATCGAAGGCATCGACATGTCGGACGAGGCACTGCCGCATATGTCGGTGCGCGAGGGCAAGATCTGCGGCGTGCCGACAAGGCTGTTCCGCATGTCGTTCACCGGCGAACGCGGCTTCGAGGTCAACGTGCCGGCCGACTACGGCCAAGCGGTCTGGGAAGCGCTGTGGGCCGAGGGCCAGAAGCATGGCGCCACCGCCTACGGCACCGAGGCCATGCACGTGCTGCGCGCCGAAAAGGGTTACATCATCGTCGGCCAGGACACCGACGGCACGGTGACGCCTGGTGACGCCGGTCTCGACTGGGCGGTCGGCAAGAAGAAGACCGATTTCGTCGGTATCAGGGGCATGGCGCGGCCGGACCTTGTCGCCAAGGGCCGCAAGCAGCTTGTCGGCCTGAAAACCAAGGATCCGAAAGTGGTTCTGGAAGAGGGCGCGCAGGTCGTCGCGGATCCGAAGCAGGCGATCCCGATGAAAATGATCGGCCATGTCACCTCGAGCTACTGGTCGCAAAATTGCGGCCGCTCGATCGCGTTGGCTCTGGTTGCCGGAGGCCGCGACCGGACGGGCGAGACGCTTTACGTGCCGATGCCCAATGGGACGATCGAGGTGGAGGTCACCGGCATGGTGTTCTTCGACGAGAAGGGAGAGCGCCTCAATGGCTAAGGCTGCCGCGAAGAAAACCTCCGCTCCCGCCCCATCGGCCGAACGCCGCGCCGCGCTTGCTGGTCAGGAACTTTCCGCCACGGGCGTCAAGCTCGCCGTGATGCCGCCGGCGGAGCGCATTTCGCTGCGCGCGCCGGACGCCTCTGTGGCCGCGCTTTCGAAAGCGCTTGGCGTGACCTTGCCACGAAAGCCGAAAACCTCGGCGGCAAAGGCCGGGCGCACGGCATTGTGGCTTGGGCCGGACGAATGGCTGGTCATCGACGAGGCGGCAAAGGACCCGCTCGCCGACTGCGCCAAGGTTACAGCACTGCATTCGGCGGTCGGCGTCTCGCATCGCAACGTCGCCATATCGGTCACCGGCCCGGCGGCTGCGGCAACAATCAATTCAGGCTGCCCGCAGGATCTGTCGCTCGATGCATTTCCCGTGGGCGCGGCGTCACGCACCATTCTGGGTAAGGTCGAGATCGTGCTGTTGCGCACAGCGGCCGACGCTTTCCGGGTCGAATGCTGGCGTTCCTTCTCCGATTATGTCTTTACTTTCCTGTCGGAGGCGGCAGGCGACGCAGCGGCTTAGGAACATTCGCTGCGCCCGGCCGTTTGCCGGAGCAAGTCGAGGGAGAATGTCGATGCCGTCGAAATCCGCGCCGAATCCTCCGGTTCAGAAGACGCCTGCCGTGCGTTCTCTCGAACACGAGCAGCACGAAGGATCGAACGCTGAAGAGGAACTCGAGGAAGGGCTCGAGGATACGTTTCCGGCCAGCGATCCGGTGTCGATCACCGGGACTTCCATTTCCGGCGCTCCCGCGAGGCCCGGCAAGGCCAAGACCGTGGCCGGAATGAAGAAGCGCAGGAAATAACATCCTTGCGCGTCAAAGCGGACGCGCCGCGCTTTAGGGACTAAATCTCAGAACGTGCTCGGCACAATCCACGGATTGATCTCGATACCGAGTCTTGGGCCCTTGCTATCGGCCGAGCCGGTCTTGGTCGCCGCGCCTGTCTTCTCGACCGAACCGGTCGCGCCGCAATCGAGCTTGACGTCGGTCCTGGTCTCGGCGCAGGCCGCAGCAGGCGCCTGCTTGGTGTGCTGGCCGGCAAATGCCGCGCTTGAGAATGCCAGCACGGCCGCGAGGGTGAGAACGGTCTTTTTCATCATCTGTCTCCGGTTAAATCTTTTCCGTACATGTACGATGCGACGTACATATACGCCCGGAAGATCGAAGCTTCAAGTCAGAATCGTACACGTACGATAAAATTTTCCTAAAAAACCAAGATGTCGCAGGGCGCGCCTAAACGCCGTGCTTCTGAAAGGATCACACGACGTGCCTCGGGTTCTATACGCGTCGCCCTCCCAAAACCGCTGCACACCCAGGCTCCGGCTGGGGTCAAGCTTTGGAGCGACACGCACGAGGCGCCGGCCGGATCAAATTGCGCGGGAACGCAGGCCGGTCAGCAGTTGGGCGGCGTTTCGGTCAGTGGCGAGACATCTTGAGTCATCAGACCGGCGAGCGTGAAGTCGCACATCCGCTTGACGAAAGCCTGCTGGTCGCCGAACGGATAGAAGGGAAAGGTGATCAACAGCGAGATCGTGCCGTGGCCGACCGCCCACAGCATGGTGGCGATGGCGCGCGGATCGCCCTTGAGCTTGCCGGCGGCAACGCAGGCCTCGACCCTTTTGATCAGCACCTTCATCAACGGGTTGCCCTCTTGCATCTCGGCGAAGGTCCTGCCTTCCGGGGGCTTGACCTTTTCGGTCATGAACACCGTGCGATATTCGTTGGGATTGCCAAGGCCGAAGGCCGCGTATTCGGTCATGACCACCTGCAGCGCCTCGATCGGATCGTCGGCCGGGTGATCTTCTATCCGCTTAGCCAGAGTCTCGAACGCATCCTCAGCCAGCGCGAACAATATGTCCTGCTTGTCGGCGAAATAGGAGTAGACCGACATCGGCGCATAGCCGACGCGCTTGGCCAGCTTGCGGATTGTGAGCCCCTCATAGCCCTCCTCCTGCACGAGCTTGTGCGCCGCATCGACAAGTTCGGAGCGCAGTTCGGCCTTTTGTTTCTCGCGGCGTGTCCGGACGCTGAGCGGCAATTTTCGTCTGCCTTCATCTGTTGGTGGCTGGCTAAATTATATATACGCTGTACGGAATCGGACAAGGCGCCCGTCAGAATCGCTTGCAGCGTCCGACATGTCCGTTTTCTTCACACGTGAAGTGTTACTCGTGCCCAGACGGGCAACATCGGGCTGTTACAAACGACCGATAGTTCGCGGCTCTGCAAGAAATTTCCGTTTTTGGGGAGGCCGATATGGCTCCGACTGAGCTTTTGTCCGCCGTGCCGGACGTGGATCCACTTTCTCATGCTGCCAGGCAGGCACTCAGGCGAGTCGTCATGATCGCATGGTTGGCGATCGCACTCGGCTTTGCCATGGAAGCCCTTATTCTGGCTGTCAGATTTGCAGCAGGTTCCTATCCTGCTACCGCCCAGGTCCTGATCGAATTGGCGCAAGGCGTGACATGGGCGTTCTTCGTCTGCGCCGGCGTCAGCCTCGGCACGGCGATCGCCAAAGTACGAGCCTCGCTGGGCGGCCTGATCAGCGCAATCTCGGCGCCGCTGGCGATGGGCATCGCCAAGGGGACGCAAAAGGTCATGGTAAGTGCGCTTGATGCGGCCGCAAAGCCGGCCATCCTCTCGCTCACGACGCTGGGTGTGCTGCGGGCGATCGAATACGGCCTGCTCGGCTGGATACTGGCCTCGCTGGCGTCGAAGGAAGAACCTCGTCCGCTCCATTTCGGGCTGGCAGGCGCCTTGATAGGCGCGGTGTTCGGCGGCGGAATCACGGTGCTGACGATCGAGACGGCCGCGGCGAGGGACGTTGCGCTCGCACTGCCGCAGGCTGTCGCAACCGGCCTCAACGAGATCGTGTTCCCGATCGGCTGCTCACTGGTCGTCTATATCGCGCTGCAGGTCGGCCGGCACATGAAGTTCATCTCTACCGAAGCTCGTTGAGCCGTTCATGCCGCCTCTGGCTGGCGCTCTATCAGCGTCAGCGTCAGCCAGCGGGCGGTCAGCGCCGGCTTTTTCGAGCCCTCGATCTCGATCGTCACGTCATGTGCGGTCTGCACCCAGCCCGACGGCCTTACCTTGACGTCGGCCAGCACGAAACGGGTGCGGATGCGCGAGCCGGTCTTTACCGGCGCCAGGAAGCGCAGCGAATCGAAGCCATGGTTGACGCCCATCTTGCTGTTTTCGAGCGGCGGCATGGTTTCGAAGGTCATCGCCGACAACAACGAAAGCGACAGGAAGCCGTGCGCGATGGTGCCGCCGAACGGCGTCTCTCGCTTGGCGCGCTCTGGATCGCAATGAATGAACTGGTGGTCGTCGGTGGCATCGGCAAACTGGTCGATCATGCGCTGCGAGACCACCCGCCACGGCGACACGCCGACTTCCTTGCCGACGCTGGCCAGAAGCACATCGAGACTGATCGGTTCCACGCTGATGTCCTCCATTTCAACCGTCCGGAGCGCGAGCGGCTTCATTCCTTGAACAGTGTCAGCCCATGCTGCACCGACTGCCCGCCATCGATCGGCAGGATGGCGCCGGTGACATAGCTGCCGGCACGGCTGCACAAATAGAGCGTTGCGCCCGCAATGTCATCCGTCGCACCGATGCGACGAAGCGGAACATGATTGCCGACGTGGTTGGCCTGTTCCTCGGTCGCCGTGGCGAAGGCGGTCATCCGGCTCTGGAAGGGGCCGGGGGCGAAGGCGTTGACGGTGATGCGACGGGCGGCGAACTCGATCGCCAAGGTGCGCGTCAGATGGTGAACCGCTGCCTTGGAAGCAGAGTAGGAATAGGCGTCGTCGGCCAGCGGCTGGGTGCCCATCACCGAGCCCAGATTGATCACCCGGGCCGGATCGACGTCGCTGGCGGCGGCGTCGAGCAGCGGCAGGAGCTCGCGCGTCAGATGGAAGACGGCGGTGACGTTGACACCGAATACCTTGGCCCAGGCATGGTACGGGAAGTCCTCCAGCGGTGCGCCCCAGGAGACGCCGGCATTGTTGACCAGGATGTGCAGCCGCTCGGTCCGCGCCTTGACCTCGGCGACCAGCGCGGCGATGCCGGCCTCGCTGGAGACATCGCCGGCAAAGCCATCGGCCCGGCCGGAGCCGCCGAGGCCGTTCAATTCGGCGGCAACCCTGATGCAATCCTCGCCCTTACGCGAGGCGATCATCACTGTAGCGCCAGCCCTGACCAAAGCGGTCGCCGCCATCCGACCGATGCCGGTCGCAGCCCCGGTCACCAGCGCGGTCTTGCCGGCAACGGAAAACAGCTCGTCCAGATAGCTCATTGTATTCCTCGCGGCATTCCTTAGCGCTTTACCTTGCTGCCTGGCGAACGGGCTCGCGTTGACAAGGCTACCCGAAGTACGGGCATCCTTGCCACGGGTAAAGAGCCTGCTTGGAGGTAGAGATGATGGCGAGGTTTTGGGCATCGGTGCCACCCTTCGGCCGTGACGTGCACCCCACCCGGGCCTGCGGTCCGACCTCCCCTCAAGGGGGAGGTAAGGCGCTACTCCGCCGGCTCGACATTGGTGTAGGCGGCTTCCTCGAGCTCGCGCTTCAGCCGTGATGCCTCTTCCACCTTGGGTGTGACGAAGCGACCGAGCAGGAGATAGGCGACCGGGGTCAGGAATAGCGTCGAGACGGTGGCCAGACCCAGACCGCCGACGATCACCCAGCCGAGCGCGATACGCGCCTCGGCACCGGCGCCGCTCGCCAGCACCAGCGGCACGCCGCCGAGCACGGTGCAGATCATCGTCATCATCACCGGCCGCAGCCGGATAATGGAGGCCTGCTCGATTGCCTCGCGCACGCCAAGCCCGCGATCGCGCAACTGGTTGGCGAACTCGACGATCAGGATGCCGTTCTTGGCCATCACGCCGACCAGCAGCACCAGGCCGATCTGGCTGTAGGCGTTGAGGCTGGTGCCGCTGAGCAAAAGCGCAAAGATCGCGCAGGCGAGGCCGAGCGGCACGGTAGCCATGATGATGATCGCGCTAACGAAGCTCTCGAACTGGGCGGCGAGCACCAGAAGTATGATGACCAGCGAGAAACCGAAGATGGTGATCATGGCGCTGTTGGTCTCGCCCAGCGTCGCCGCCTCGGCCAACGGGACGATGCGGCTGCCCGACGGCAGCAGCGGCGTGGCGATTGCCTCGGCGCGGGTGAGCGCCTGACCGAGCGCGAAATCGCCGCTGAGATTTGAGGTGATCGCTACCGACGGCTGTTGCTGCTCACGGGTCAGCGAGGGCGGCACGGCGCGCTCGGTCAGCGAGGCAATGGTCGACATCGGCACGAAGCGGCCATCACCCGTCCTCAGGAAGACGTTCTCCAGGTCGGTCGGATCGTTGATCGGGTTGGTCGTCGAGACCAGCTTCACGCCGTAACTGCGGTCGGCGATATAAACGTCGACGACATCGTTGCCGTCGAGCATGGCCTGCATGGTGTCGGCAAGCCCTGATATGTCGATGCCGAGGTCGGAAGCGCGCTCGCGGTCGATGGCCACGGCAAGCTGGGGTTGCGTCGGGTCGACGGAGAGCCGGGGCGACTGGAAGCGGGGATCCTTCTGCATCTCGGCGATGATCTTCACCGCAGCGTCGCCGAGCGCCGCGCGATTGTTGCCAACCAGCGCGAACTGCAGGCCGTTGCCTGCGCCGCGAATGCCGAGGCTGTTGGGCTGCATCGGAAAGACGCGCACGCTCGGCACCTGTTTGGTGAGCCGGCTGATCTCGGCCATGATCTCTTGCTGGCTGCGCGTGCGCTCGTCCCATGGCGCCAGCGTCATCACCATGAAGCCGGCATTGTAGGCGCCGTTCCGGCCGGCGCTCTCGAACGTGTTGCGGATTTCGCCGGAATCGCGCAGCGGCTGGATCAGTTTTTCGATCTTCTGCATCTGCTGCGTCGTGTAGTCGAGGCTGACCCCTTGCGGTGCGTCGACGCGCATGAGCACGACTGCACGGTCCTCGGTCGGTGTCAGTTCCTGGCGGATCGTGCCAAACAGCGTGAAGGCGGTGGCTGCAAACAGCAGCGCGACAAGAAGCACGATCCACGGCGCGTCGAGGCAGATGCGCAGGCAGCGCCGGTAGAGAGTGTTCAGCGCGCCGGCGATGCGGGCGCCGATGCCGCTGCCGCCTTCGTGGTGAAGCGGCGCGACCGACAGCATGCGTGATGCAAGCATCGGACAAAGCGTCAGCGCCACGACGGCGGACAGAAGCACCGATATGGCGAGCACGAAGCCGAATTCGCGGAACAGGCCGCCGGTCTGGCCGGGCAGGAAGGAGATCGGCACGAAGACGGCGACCAGCGTCAGCGTGGTGGCGATGACGGCGAAGAACACTTCCTGGGCGCCAAGCACGGCTGCGGCGCGTGGCCCCATGCCTTGGTTGCGTCGTCGCACGATGTTTTCCAAAACGACGATGGCGTCGTCGACGACCAGGCCCGTCGCCAGCACCAGGGCGAGCAGCGTCAATATGTTGACCGAGAAGCCGGCGAGATAGATTGCGGCGATCGTCCCGATCATCGCGACCGGCATTGCGAGGCCCGGAATGAGCGTCGCGCGCCAGTCGAGGAGAAACACGTAGATGACGATCAGCACGATGGAGACGGACAGGCCGAGTGCGATCTCGACCTCATGCACAGCGCCGTTGACGAAGACCGCATCGTCGCTGGTGACCTTGATCGACATGCCCTGAGGCAGATCCGCCTGCAGTTTGTCGACGGCGGCCCTGACGCCGGTCGAAATATCCAGCGTGTTCGATTCCGCCTGGCGGATGATGCCGAGACCGATGCCGGTCTTGCCGTTCGAACGCAATGTGGTCTGGCCGATGTCGGGGCCGAGCGTGACGGTGGCGACGTCGCGGATGCGGGTCGTGCCGCCGATGATGATGTTCTCGAACTCCTCCGGCGTGGTCACGTCCGCCGTCGTGCGCACGATGAGGTCCTGGTTGGTCGTGGTGATCGAGCCGGCCGGCGAATCGAAGGCAACCGAGGCAAGGGCAGTTCTCAGATCCGCGACCGTGAAGCCAAGGCTCGCCAGCTTGGTCTGGTCGACGTCGATGCGGAAGATCTTGTCGCGATCGCCATAGACCTGGACGTCGGCAACGCCGGGCACGGCGGCAAGTTCGTCCTCGATCTGGTCCTGGACCAGCACCGTCATGTCCTGCACCGACATAGTGTCGGAGGTGACGGCCAGCCGCATCACCGGCTCGGAATTGGCATCGGCCTTGACGATGCGCGGCGCATCCGCCGTGTCCGGCATCTGGTCGGCGACGCGGCCGACGCCATCGCGCACATCGGAGGCGGCGACGTCGAGGTCGACGCCGTCGTTGAATTCGATGGTGACGCGGCTCGTGCCGAAGGACGAGGTGGACGAGATCGACTTCACACCGGAGACGCGGGCGACCGCGCCCTCGATCACGTCGGTCAGTTCGCGGTCGACGGTTTCGGACGCGGCGCCTTCAAAGACTGTGTTGACGGTGATGACGGGGCGGTCGACATCCGGCAGTTCGCGGATTTCGACGCCGTAGAAGGCGGCGAGGCCGGCGACCGCGATCAGCGTGTTCAAGACGAAGGCCATCACCGGCCTGCGGATGAATAGCGCGGTAAAGCCTGTGTCGCTGGCGGCGTTGTTGGAAGCGGTCATTAGCTGCCGGCGTCCGCGGCGCGCTGTTCTTCGCCGGCGATGCGGACCTCGCCGCCTTCGCTGATGCTCTGGGTGCCTTCGGTCACCACCATATCGCCGCTGACGATCGGGGCGTCGATCAGCACGGTCTCGGTGTTGCGCTGAATAATGCGCACAGGCACCCGCTTGGCCTTGCCGTCCGCGATTGCCCAGACATAGGCACCATCAGAACCCCACTGGATCGCCAGCGGGCTGACGGCCGGATAACTGTCGCCGGGGAATTTCATGGTGATCCGGAAGGACATGCCGGCACGCAGCGAATCGGCGGGATTGGCGATCTTTGCCTTGACCAGAAGGGTACGGCTGGCTTCGTCGATGTGGTTGTCGATGGCAGCAACCGTGCCGGTGTAGGCTTTGTTGGGGTTGGCGATCGGTGTCGCCGACAAGTCCGCGCCGATCTTGACGGCGGCGGCGAAGCGCTCCGGCACCCAGAATTCGACCAGTATGCTGGAGCGGTCGTCGAGGGTGGCGACCGCCGACTGGCTGGTCACATAATTGCCGGCTGCTATCGGCAGGATGCCGACGACGCCTGATATCGGCGCGACGATGGAGCGGCGCTGCAGGGCCAGTTCCGCATCGCGAAGCGCCAGCTTGGCATTGGCCAGCACCACTTCGGCATCGGCAACGGCGACCGCCGTCGCGGCGTTGGAAGCCCGCAGCGATTTGACCCGGACGAGCTTGGCCTGCGCGTCCTGCAACGCAACCTTGGCACGATCCTGCGCGATCACCTCGGTGTCGGAATCGAGGGTTGCGATCACCTGTCCCTTTTCGACATGGGCGCCGGCTTCGACCAGGAATTCGACGAGACGGCCGGAACTGTAGGGATTGACCGTCACCGACGCATTGGCGCGGCCGGTGCCGATCGCCTGCAGGCGGTCATTGATGATGGCTGCGGCCGCCGGCAATGCGACGATGGTTACCCGCTGGCCAGCGGCGTTGCTGCTGCCTGTCTGCCCGCCGTTACCGACGGCGCCCGTCGGAGGTGTCGCGGCATAAGCCCAGTCGAAGCCCCAGCGCGCCAGCACATCTGGCGCACCTGGGAAAAAGCGAACCCAGGCGGCCGCGGCCGCGACCAGGATCACAAGTGCAAAAACGATCTGTTTCCAGGTGGCCATCGGCGCTCCGGTTGGCAAATATACCGTCTACGGTTCCCAAGGTGAAGTAGACGCGACGGCACACTCCGACACGCAGGATGACTCGTCGATATCAAAGCTTTATGGCAATTCTCCCACTCGCTTGCACATTAAATCGGTGTAATCTTGATAAGGGCTACCCTTGGGTCAAACTGGATCAGCCGGCTGCCGCCAATTGGGGGTGGTGGGTCAGTTTAACGCCCAGTGATGCGGCTGGAAGAAGCGCTTGGTACGTAGGATCGGCTTCAGATGTGGCTCCTTGGCTATCAATCTTCTTCAAGTCGAGCCGCGGAATGAGAAAGTCCAAGAACGCCTTAACCTTTGGGGCTGAACGCCGCCTCCTGGCCAGATCGCATAGAGGGTCGGTCGGGCCTGCCCACTCGGCCTGGACACGAACCAGTCTTCCAGCGTGAATCTCCCTGTTCGTGCCCGGAACGGCACCCACGCTGCGGTCATCGAGCGAGATGTCTGGAGGACTTGTTGAGGGCCTCAAGTCTGTTGCGCTGCGACGCCCGCTCGGCGGTCCCGTTCTTCGCTGATGGAACTAACAGCCGGGACGAATGGTTCCAGCCGTTCGGTCGCGCCGCCATGCAGATCCGCCGGAACCGTCGGGCTCCAGTCCCCGTTTGCCGTGAATACCCCTTGCAAACCGGACACGGGGCGCTTGATCCTTGAAGTTTCCCGCTTTGTTCCCATATAAGTTGACAGGACTGGAGACGGTTCCGCCGCATGGGACAGGCCAGTTCTTGGCTGTGCGCGGCTAACAGTTCTTCGCAAAAAAGATTGAAATGGTTGTTGACAGTTTGGAGGGGTGGCGACTATATACGCCTCACCAACGAGGGCGGCGCGCC
>NZ_JBVVQL010000023.1:0-50213 GCF_055811195.1 Mesorhizobium sp. WSM4823 | reverse complement strand
TTCACCGGCAGGAACACGAAGTCGGCTGCGACGTCGTTTTGATGATAGATGGACAGCAATGTAGGTTGCGGGTCCCGATCGTGACGGCGCAGTTGCTGGGAGACCAAGGGATCCACCAGTCGCGTTCGGGCGGCGAGCGCTGGGTGGGCCGCCTGCAGGTTCTGCTCCAGCAACTGGTAATCCCTGTGGATATGGGCGTCGCCCAGCAGGTCGGCGCCGAGCACCGCCCCCTCGGGGAGGTTGGAGCCTGACGGAAAAGCTCCGATCCGTGCATGGGAAGAGGTGGTCAGATCGACCAACGGAACACCGCGATAGGTGTCTGACAGCCTGGCGGTCGCTGGCGAGGCGGGTTCTGGAACCCTTGCCGGTAGTGCTGCCACTGCAGCTTCCCTCATCGCACCGCGATCGACAAGCCAAACGTCGTTGCCTCCCTCTGGCCTCCGGGCGGTGTAGCCGTGACCTTTAATCTCGTAGTTCCATTCCGGCTGGTCCGCGTCCGGCAAGAGGCCATAATGGTACAAGGAAGGGAGCATCGCGTCTGGGACGCGTTGAGTCCCATGGGAGAAGCCTTCAGGGACGGCGAATGAGATGTTTATGAAGTCCTCGACCGCAGCGGGGGTCGCCTCAGATCTTGCAAAGGGCGCGGCCTCCGCATGCAGGCTTCCAATGTGTTCGGACCCTGTGCCTTGAACGGGTACCCCTGCCAATGGCAATTCGCCCAAGTGCTGCACGGGGGGCTGTATCGGCAAGCGGCCGCCTGAATTGTCGATTTCGCTCGGCGGCTGCTGAACGGCGGCGGCTTGCGGCGGATTCAGGGCCCACTGCCTCTCCGTCGGCCGCAACGGCGCCGTCGAATGTTCATTGTTGATGATGAACCGCTCGGGTGGCAGGAGGTTGCCCTGGTCAAGCGCATCCGGCGTGGGCCGGATCTGCTGTTGGCTGGCAGCTAACGCTGGCGGGGCGGCGGCCTCAACTCCGGCGTGCCCAGAGCCGGTGGCTGCGAAAGCGTCGGCCACGATCCTGTCTGACGCGGGCTTCGCATCGCGAACCCGTCCCAACGCCAAGCGGAGATAACGATTGCCTGGAAACAACCCCTCGGCGAGTTTGATCCGCGAATCATGATCCAGCCCAGAGATCGTCTGGCCCTGACTCTCAAGCGCCATAGAAAAATTGCGAAGATTACGACCATAGATAAGACGGGTGGTTAAGGCCAAGCTGCTGTCACTGGCCACTTGTTCCAGGACATGCGCGTCTGCCTTTGGGGGCGCCGTCACTGGCCACCGGCCAGTCGCTGAATAGCCCGGCTCATGATACGCACGCAGGAGGTTCAACGCCGGCTTTATGTCCCTGTTTTTCGGAAAGAAAGTCTCGAGGTGATCGACCAGGGATTGGTGATTTCTTAGATCAGTCGCTTGGCCACGAGCGCCGAGATCATTCGCCAATCGGCGAAGTGCAGACGTGTATATTCCGAGCGTCTGCGCGCTATGGTGTTGCTGAGCCTCAGCATGGGCGATCGCCTTATCAATCACGTCCCGGTGTTCGTCGGACAGATGGGGATAGCGGGTGGCAGAGGCACCAACAGCCGCTGAATAGCCCGGCTCATGATAGGCACGCAGGACGTTCAACGCCCTCTTTATTTCCTCCTTTTTCGGAAAGAAAGCATTGGCGTGATCGACCAGGGATTGGTGATTTTTTAGGTCAATCGCTTGGCCACGAGCGCCGAGATCATTTGCCAATAGGCGAAGTGCAGACGTGTATTTTCGAACCGTGCTCTCGTCATATGTTTTCTGAGCCGCAGCGTGGGCGATCGCCTTATCGATAAGGTCCCGGTGTTCGTAGGACAAATGGGGATAGCCGGCGGCACGGGCGCCACTCGCGACAGGATCGGCTCGGCGCGGCTCGGCCACGTGCGGCTCAAAGCCCGCTTGCCGGGCCTGGCCCGCATCAGGCAAGGGGTCGTGGCGGCCCACGAAAGGGAGCATCGCGTCTGGGACGCGTTGAGTCCCATGGGAGAAGCCTTTGGGGACCACAAATGAGACGTTTATGGAGTTCTCGATCGCAGCGAGGTGCTTCTCAGACCATGCGGACGGCGCGGCCTCTGCATGCAGCCTTCGGGTGTGTTCGGACCCTATCCCTTGAACGGGTACCCCTTCCAATGGCAATTCACCCAATTGCTGCACGAGGGGCTGCATCGGCACGCGGCCGCCTGAATTGCCGATTTCGCTCAGCGGCGGCTGAATGGCGGCGGCTTGCGGCGTATTCAGGACCCTCTGCCTCTCGGCTGGCCGCACCAGCGCTGTGTAATGTTCGTCGTTGATGATCACCCACTCGGGTCGCAGGTGGTTGCCCTGGTCAAGCGCTTCCGGCCAGGGCCGAATCTGCTGTTGGCTGGCAGCTAACGGCGGCGGGGCGGCGGCCTCAACTTCGGCGTGCCCAGAGCCGGTGGCTGCGAAAGCGTCGGCAACGATGCTGTTGAGGTCACCCGGTCGAGCGGGCATTCCTGGGTCGCTGAAAAGAGACGAGGCGGCTTGATCATCCTGCCGTCGCTGAAGCACTTCGCGGAACCCCTGTTCAAGTCGCAGAACCTCTTCTGGATTCGTTGGCGACTCGTCAGCTTGATCCAACAGCCTGCGGGCCTCGGCAAGGTGCTGGTTATAGCCCACTTGCCGGGCCTGGTCCGCCTGCCCCTCTCCCAAGCCGGCGCCCTGCACCTGCGACAAAGCTGTTACACGGGATGGGTTACTATTTCGCGGGTTCATACTAGCCTCACATCAAACTGTATCGTCAAAGTTCTGTGCCAATCCGCGCAGCTGCTCATCGGTTGAGATTCTGCCAAGAGCCCCTCGTCTGCTTCCATCAAGGGTGCCGGCTCCGGTAGGGCGCCTGTCTGGCTTTCGAGATGCGTCCGCATGGCGAGTTGCGCGAGGAGTTTGAACTTCTCCCCCGGCTGGGCGAAGAGGGCCCCGATAGAAGACGGGAGTTGCGAAACCCAGATAGAGGGGCGTCTCGAACCAAAAGGCACGGACGTCAAACGTCATCAAAGCCTCGCCGCTACCCCCATGGCGAAACGTTGCGTACAGACTTGCCGCGCAGAAGCCCAAGGCGAGTGAGCAGGCGATGCTAACGGCAATGTTGGGGGGCGTCGTTTTTGTTGAAGGCATTGTTCCATTGCCGGATTAGCCATAGCTAATGCTGCGCTTGCTTCAGACACAGGAGCGACGTCGCGCGATGTCGCCGCTCCAAAGATCGATGCCGGAGCGGATGGTGCGATGCTTGCGTTGCACCGCCCGCAGACGTGATTCTGAAAGTTACCCTAAGGCAGGTACATCCACGGGCAGCGCATTGGAAAGGGCAAGGCCGTGAACGGAATTCGGGGAGACGGCGTCACTGCACCTGACGAGACCTCAACGGCCGGAGCGATCTCTGCTTCTGGAGGCAGCCATCAGATCCTCGCGGGCGTGATTATAGGCGCGGCTTATGGACTGCCCGATTTCACCACCCCGCCGCAGCTGTTGACGGGAGGTTTGCGGGCCTACTGTATCACGGACTGACGCCGCAATACCTGCTATGTGGCCGTCCAGATTCGCATTCCGTTCCTCTGCTGCATGCTGCGGCGGAGGCATGTGCGGCAAGATATCTTGCATGCCGGGAACTGCGTAAGCTTGGGCCTGTTGATTTGCGTCGAACTGGTGATACGCCGCCAATTGCGGCGGCTCGACAGGAGGCCGGGGCAGCGAGTCCAGTTGGTTGACGGCCACCAGAACTGATTCCACTGCGTCTTGGTGCGTGCGCGAGGAAGGATCCATTCCGTACGCTTCCTGAATCATCAGTGATGCGATTTCCTTTTGATGGTCTCCAGGAATACGGGACAATGCGTTGCGTACACTATCAGCGAACTCGGGTGAGATCACTTGTACTTCTGCATATTTTTCCCATGATACGGGTGCGTTTTGCTTCCGGCGCAAATCGTGGGCAGTCTGTTCATTTGTGTCCGGATGCACGAACGGAATCAACCCCTCAACACGGTTTTTCAGGAATTCGGCGGTGCTTTTGTCCATCGACCAATGACCTTCCTCGGCCGGCACTCCGCTCCATGCGCTGTCTTTCAACCGAACAGCGGGACCGTTGGCCCAGGCATCCATCACCACGGTCGACCTCGGGTCGCGGCTTCCGCGCCGCAGTTCGTTCCAAATGTGACCCGTCTTGACTGGGATCTCGTTACCTTCGCCGGTTATCTCTTTCATTGACACGGAAGCACTAGAGGTCATGCTCCGCTCGTCGGCCGCCATGTGTGGGGCGTGGACGATAGCGGAAAGGGGAGCGGTCTGGTTGCAGCACGCCGCTCCCATGACTACGGCCAATGCAACCTTAATGTGGGCGTCTGCTCCCACCATTGCAACCGCCGATCCGATGCTGTTGTGGCCGTGAGAGGGAATGTCGTCCACCTTAACGTTTCCCCGGCCATGCTTGAGTAGCACGCGAACGTCGTGAACTGTTTGCCCCGCTGCCGCGAGTCTTATCGGGCTGGTGACCTCGTCACCGACGACACACGCTCCCATATGGTAGGCGGCCTGCTGGATCTGATGTGGCTCCAGAGGCGCATCTCCGCCCCGTCGCAACCTGTCGGCAGGCGTGCCCAGGGAGACCCTCAGCGCTGCCGTGGATTCTCGCGGGGACTCTTCCGTGTCATGTGTGGCATGTCGAGTCGATCCGGAGGATTTGGAGATGCAAATTCCCATAGCCGTTCACCTGTTGTGGAGTTTCTGATCGCCGAGGACGGGATACGCGAACGGGCGATTAACCGTCAGTGTCATCTGGATGAGCTTCCATCAAGGGTGCCGGCTCCGGGAGGGCGCCTGTCTGGCTTTCGAAGATGCGTTTAAGGATGCGGTCCGAAAAATATCGCACCTTCCTCAATTGCAATGGTGGCAGGCCTTTGATGAGAACAATCTCGTAGTCTTCGTCGAGCAGCCGAACCTGTTCGGGACGCAACAGCGGTGCACCTTGATGCGAATTCTGAATGTTCCAATCGAACGTTCGCGCCTGGCTGTAGGAAATCGACTTGGCTTCAAACGTGTATTCACCGATGGCTTTGGAAATGTAGGTTGGAGTTTCGTCATCGGCAGTGGCCATGAACACTTGCAGGCCGGTATTGCTGAGAAAATTCTGCTTGCCAGCCTCTCCATAAGCCCCCGTCAGTGCCGAAAGGCTTTGGATGATGAGCATGAAACGACCCTTGTAGCCCGCGATGGTCGTAATTGCGGTCTCGATCGCCTCCAGCTTACCCAAGTGCTTGAACTCGTCGAGCAGAAAGAGAACCTCGTTCTTTTCATCTTGGCGGGGCAGCGACCGCTGTAGGATTGAAACGATTTGCTGAAAGAACAGGCGTACCAAAGGCGCGATCACCTCAAGGTCGTTCGGACCCACGCACAGATAGATGCACGTTCTGCGACGGCGAAGATCATAGACCGAAAAGTCCGAGCGACTTGTAGCTGCCTTTACAGCCGGATCCGCCCACAGATTGAGCCCGCCATCGCCGAGGACGGACGTGTAGGAGGTCAGGATTTTTGTATCGTTCCCCGCCATGTCGTCGAAGATGCGTTGTGCCTCTTTGTTCCGGGTCTCCATGGCAAGTTGCGCGAAGAGCTTGAACTTCTCCCCCGGCTGGGCGAAGAGGTCATAGACGGCGCCGATTGTTGGCGTGCCCCGCTCGATACAGGCAAGAATCCCCGCGACAAAGATATCTCGCGCGCCGCTGACGAAACCTTCCGCGCCCTCCCCCTTGGCCGTGATCAGGTTTGCGGCCAAGCGGCGGGCTTCGGTGAATTGCAGCTGTGGAGGCAGCGCTATAAGATCCAACAGCGGATTGTAGCAGTTGGTGCGCCGCTCCGAATCCAGCGGCGCGAATTTGAACACGTTGTCGCCTGCGGCTTTGCGCGCCCTCGAGGTAAGCTCAAAGAGCTCCCCCTTGACGTCGAGAGCTATCACCGAACCTTTGAATGTAAGTAGCGTTGGAATGACTATGCCGACGCCCTTGCCGGCGCGGGTCGGTGCAACGATGAGGCTGTGAGGCTGCTCGCCATTGGTCAGGTAGTACCCAGGCCAGAAAGGGCTACTTGTCTTCCCAAATACCGGCCCTGCCACGCTACGGTATCGTCGCAGATATCCGGTGCGTCGCATTTCATCCACTCGCGCCCAGCGTGCCGTCCCGTGATGTTCGAGTTTGCGCCGCAATACGATCTGCTGAATCAGTAAGACGACCGCCGACGTGGCGAGCACGATAGCTACGCCCTGATAGAACACGAGGGTTACGAAACCCAGATAGAAGGGCGTCTCGAACCAAAAGGCACGGACGTCAAACGTCATCAAAGCCTCGCCGCTACCCCCATGGCG
The DNA here is from genome assembly GCF_055811195.1 of Mesorhizobium sp. WSM4823. Classification (NCBI taxonomy): domain Bacteria; kingdom Pseudomonadati; phylum Pseudomonadota; class Alphaproteobacteria; order Hyphomicrobiales; family Phyllobacteriaceae; genus Mesorhizobium; species Mesorhizobium sp. WSM4823. Next base: position 43,820 of record NZ_JBVVQL010000023.1, on the reverse strand, counting down.
GAACGTTGCGTACAGACTTGCCGCGCAGAAGCCCAAGGCGAGTGAGCAGGCGATGCTAACGGCAATGTTGGGTGGCGTCGTTTTTGTTGAAGGCATTTGTTCCAGTGCCGGACTAGCAATAGGTAATGCTGCGCTTTTCTCAGACACCGCAGCGACGTCGCGCGCTGTCGCCGCTCCACAGATCGATGCCGGAGCCGGTGGTGCGATGCTTGCATAGCACCACGGTAGACGTGGTACTTTTGAAATTACCCCAAGGCAGGTACGTCAGCGGCCAGCGAATTGGAAATGGCAAGGCCGCGAACGGAGAAAGCGTCACTGCACCTGACGAGACCTCAACGGCCGGAGCGATCTCTGCTTCTGGAGGCAGCCATCAGATCCTCGCGGGCGTGATTATAGGCGCGGCTTATGGACTGCCCGACTTGACCACCCCGCTGCAGCTGCTGATGGGAGGTTTGCGGGCCTACTGTATCACGGACTGAAGCCGCAATATCTGCTATGTGGCCGTCCAAATTCGCATTCCGTTCCTCCGCTGCATGTTGCGGCGGAGGCATGTTCTGCAACAGGCCATGCAGGTGGGGAAGTGAGTTAGCTTGCGCTTGTTGATTTGGGTCTAACTGATGATACACGGCGACAACAGCATTTTGGGCGGTCGCCTTGACCATTTGGTGCTGATTAGGATCAGCAGCCAATTCCATCGCCTGGTCAAAAATACGAGATTTATGTTCATCATTAAATTTACTGAAGTTTTGCGCCACAAACATGACCCCTAGAGCTTTCTCCATTGGATCCATGTCGCCAATGCGATTGATAAGAGCAGTCTGCTTCTGGGGTCCCAGAAAATGGGCTACATTACTAGCCGCATGGACTTGGAACAATGCTACATCGGCCGAGTTGAACCCCAATCCGTCCGTCAATCTGTCGGCCAGAGCGTTGGCTGATCCTCCGAGCTGGTTGTTGCGCCTATCAAATCTGCTGAGGTCAGACTCTTGCCCGGGGGCCATGTCCTGAACGGCGCGTCGCATTTGCCTCTCGGCGGATTTGAAGCTCCCAAGATCGCGTGCTGTCTCGCGCGGGTTAGCGGTTACTAGCCGTTCTGCAACATTGGTCAGTGGCCCGACTGGAAGGCCCTCGTGGTTACGCCGTTGCTCGGCCCTCCTCCCCTCGCGGGATGAACTTCCAGCTGCACGTTTGCTGTCGCGATCCATTGCTCGGCCTCCAAAGTCGTTATTCTACCCAAGAGGTTACCACCTAAGCTTGACCTGCTGAACCGATATGATGTTACAGTTGTAGTCTGGCAGAGGGTTCCCAGCTCTGTGGGTCTGCCAAGAGCCCGCCCGAGCCAAGAAAATATGATAAGGCTGGCATCAAATGCGATGAGTGGGGTCTGCCAGAGGACATGAATGGCACGCCGTCGCCGACTCTTCGCCGCCCTTTCCGGTCCTTGCAAGAGCCCGGCATGATATCCCCGCGGTAGGTTCTCCTTTGGGCGCAGGCTTGCATGCTCGAGGGTTTCGATGAGGACCATCGCCCACTCCGGCTGATCAGCCGCGGCTGAGCTGTCGTGCTCCCTCGGCAAGGAAATCAGTCGCGACCTGACCGGCAATTTGCGCAGCGCCGCGCCAATAGCATCGCTGTACCATGCCGTCGCCAAGGCATTCCTGCCGCAGGCCACAAGTGGCAATCCCTCGGCCCAACCGGCGCCAGGCGAAGAGCAAAGGTCCGACGGCGAAAACGCGCGGGCGGGCAGCACGGCATCGCGCAATGCCGCTCCGTTCGGCGACGCGGCCGCCTGTCGTCGATGCGCCGCGGTCGTCAGCACCAGCCTCTGGCGAGCCAACCGTCGGCTGGGCGATCGCGACATCTTCAATGCCTTTGTGCCGGGATCTCAACGGGAGCCGCCTGGCGCAGCCACTCGAGACGGACGGCATACTTCAGCGCCACCGTGACCAGTGCAATTGCCGCGCGGCTTTTAGCGACCAGCATCAGGTTGCTATTTGAAGGAGCCTCTCACATCGAAGGCATCGTAGAGCCGGCCGGAGTTGCCTCTCGCCTGATGCCGAGGCGCGCCTCAAACGATTGTTGCCTGGCAGGGTCTTTGCCGCGCTGTGCAATTTGGGAGACCACGCGTCAATGAATCGGATCAGCTTGCTTCTGCTGAGCGCATTTCGGGGTTCGGACCCGTGTCCCTCAAGAAGAGAGTGGTTCGATCCGGCACAGGCCCTTGGGCGGGGGGCTGGGGTGAGCCGGTGCCGGACCGAACCGTCTCAGGCAACGCCCGGGTATGTCGTGGGATATTGCGGCAACTTCGTGGCCAAAACGTGAGGGTAATGTGTCGTGGATTCACCGATTCCAACACGCGCATTGCAAACGTGACTGGACGTCTAAGAAACCGCGCAGCGCTGCTGAGTTGTCGGGAGCTCCGCCCGTGGGCCGCTAGCTTGGCCGTGAAAATAGCCCCTCGATCAGACGTCGGATTCAGGACGGGAAAAACTCGCAATGTTGTTTCTGCGGGGCGGTCGAGGTCCGCGCTTCGCGCGCTGTCGATGCTGGCTCGACGCGCGGGTACGGAACGCTGCAGACCATGGCCGGCGACCGAGATGATGGTCGATGAAGCGGCCGAACTGCTCGGCATCGATCCAATCGAGCTTCGCCTCAAGACCGCGTTCAAGGCCGGCATGAAGAACTCGCAGGGCGCCATTGCCGGCGAGGCGCTAGGACCGAGGAGATCCTGGAGCGGGTCCGTGCCCTTCCGTTGTGGAGGGATCGCGATGCGAACAAAGCGGCGTTCGATACCGCCAATCCGGGTAAGCGCTACGGCATCGGTTTCGCGCAGGTGCAGAAGGATTACGGCACCGGAGCCGAGGCAGCGGTGACCGCGCTGTCATTCGATCCGTCCGGCCGGCTCACCATGCGCAGAACGGCAATGATATCGGCACGGGCCTTGCCACCTCGCAGGCGGTGATGGTCGCCGACATCATCGGCCGAGTGCCGCACGACTATGCCTTCGGGATCGTCGACTGGCCCGAGATGCCTCTCCTCTCCGCCCGAGGAGCCCTATACGACGCCGCGGGACAGGGAGGACGCGCTGGCACGGAATCCGCGCTGGACGCCCCTCGTTTATTTCACCGATGAGCGCCTCAAACAGCGCCTATTTCGTCGGCCGCGCGGCGGCGGCGCGGGCGCTGCTGCGCCTGTCGCTCTGGCCGGCTGCGGTCGCGCTCTGGTCGAGTTGACCGGGCGGCGGGCGGGCGGGCCGCTCGCTGTCGACTGGCGGACGTGCGGATCGCAGATGGCAAATTGACGGTTGGAGGGATGGCGCCGCTCGCATGGAACAACTCGCGGCGGCGGCGCACAGGCTCGGCCTGGTAACGGGAGTCAGCGTCCATGTGTTCAACCGCTGGCAATGGCCCGAGGCGGTGTTTAATGTGCCGAATGTCAGCGCCATCCGCTTGCCGGTCGACGCGCTTTCCGTCTGCTAGGGGCAAAGCGCGCCGGCTGGTTTGAAGGCGCTGATGACCTGCGGCGGCTTCCATTTCTCGACCGGCGTCAGGTCTTCTATCCGCCGGTACAGCGCCAGAACGCCGCCGGCACCTGTTACACGGGCGTGGCGACGATCGCCGAAATCGCAGTGAACACCGTCTCAGGCGACGTGAAGCTCCTTGCACATCATTCCATCCTCGAATGCGGCACTCAAATCGTGCCGGAACTCGTCTCGGGTCAGTTCCAAGGCGGCTTGGCTATGGGCGTCGGCCACGCCCTGCTCCAGGAATTGCCGCTCTATGAGGACGGTCCCGGTGAGGGGACGTGGAACTGGAACCGGTGTCGCCTGCCGAATGCCAGCGATGTCGCGGTCTGGACACAGACATCGGAGGTGTTGGCGCCGCTTTCCGAAATCGACCACCAAAGGGAATGGCCGAAGTCGTCAATGCCGTCAACCACGCCATCGGCAAGACGCTGATCACGCCAGAGGAGATTTTGCAGGCCCTGCCGTGACCGTTGCCACGCGACCACTTTCGATGACGGGTCAACACTCGCAAGGTCGGTCCTGTCGACGTACCTGACGATCTGATGATGCTCGACTTCCTGCACGAATATCTCAGCCTCACGGGCTCGCGGCTTGGCTGCGGCCAAGGCATCTGCCACGCCTGCGCGATCGTTCTCGATGGGCCGGAAGGAAGCTCCCGCGAGATGCGGAGCTGCATCACCGGAGCGCATTTCTTCGAGGGCGAGTCCGTCCGCACCATCGAAGACCATGCCGAACGCGACGCAAATGGCGACATCGTCCGGCTCTCGGCGATTCAGCAGGCCTTCGTCGAACGTTTTTCGTTCCAGTGCGGCTATTGCACGCTGGGTTTTGTCAACGGTGCGACCCTGCTGGGTTGAGCATCTCAAAGAGAAGCGGGTCCGCAGGGCAGATGTCGAACGCACGATCGAGCAGGCGCTTGAGCCGCACATTTGTCGTTGCACCGGTTATGTCCGTTATTATGAGGCGGTCCGTCACGTGATCATGACCACGCCCGGCCTAGTACAGGGCTGAGGTCGGGCAATCAGGCGTTCCTGGATATTTGGCCTGTCGGCGCGCATCATGTCGACGTGCAGCCAATACGGGCGGTCTGTTTCCGGGACGCAGGCCTGTCCCCTTGATTGCCGCAATACGGTCAATTGGTTCTCGTTTGTGCCTGCGCTTGCACGGCACGCCTCGCATCGCGGTTCATTACGTTTGCTTTCGGTGTGCCTGGTCAAGTCTTGTTTACTGGCCGACTGGGCCATAGAAAAATGCTGACATCGATCAGTGTTACGCGCGGTCCCAAAAATGCCTTCCGACGGCAGCGTTGGGAAGCTTGGCGGGCTCAACATCTCTTGTTGGAGGGCATGCGCAGCTTCAAATCAAAGGATCTATTCCCGTTCTTGCAGCTGACACCAAGCTGTTGAGATAGCGCGCGCGTCGAGCGACAGCAGATCATCGCGATGAAACCGCGCTTCAGGACTGCCGACCAGCGTTTGCAGTTGCGTGGGCTAGATGCTTCTCCCGGCAATGCCACAGTGACCGGCGCGTCCATACAAAAGGACAGCAGCCAACACTGCACAGTTTAAGCCTTCTTCCCCGCCGAACCCAAGACACTGTTGATGGCAACTTCCATCTCCTTGCAGCTCTGCACGACCGCCCTGAAATCCGGCGCGTCTGCGGCTGTGATGCCGCTTTCCTGCATGATCCGGTAGTCCTTCTCCAGTTCTTTCAAGGCGGTGCCAGAAGGTACCATAACGATCTCGCCGGAGACCGCCTTGCCGTAGTCCACGATCTGGCCGTCCTTGTCCTTCTCCTTGAAGAAAAAAGACTTGTGGCGCGCGACCTTCCTCGCGAGCTCCGCGTCTTCGAGCGCAGATGCCCAATGTTTCGACTTGTAGATGTAATGGAGATCGTGCCAGTGCCTCGAGAAGCGGTCTTTCTTGAGGTTCTGCTGAAGACAATAAACGTGAGCCGCTGTCGCCTTCTCCCAGAAGGTGCGCTCCACCGCCATCGCGTGGACTGACGCCGTCGGACCACGAGACCCGTGTTCGCCTGAGCCGCATCGCAAGCTATTGCGTGTTCTTCGGCGGGCCGCCCCGTGGACCGAGCGCCGAACTCCAAAAGAACCGATGAGCGAACGTAAGAGTGACCATCGAAACGACTCTCAAAGTCGACATTGAGCGTTTCCGAGGAATTATAGGCCAAGGTCACCTTGATGCCTTTGTCGGCCATGGCTCGCGCCATCATCGGAGCGAATTCGTCTTTGATCCACCCCGGCAAGCGCTTCCTGACCATCTCAGTTAGCTTGCTCGCCTGCGATCCGCTCGGAGGAATGCCGTCCTCGTCAAAGTTCCCACCATCAAGGAACTTTGTCATGTCATAGGTCAGATCCAAGTCTTCAGAGAATCTGTCGATCAGCCGATAGACTTTGGAAAGCGATGTTCCCCCTTTGAAATACAGGAGGTCCTTGACTGCGGATGTGTAGATAGCGTCAAGCGTCGCGACGACCATGACGTCCTTTTCAAGGATATGCGGCTCGCGTCCCAATGTTTCCGAAGCGGCCAGAAGAGCGTCTCTTTGCTGGCTACGTTTCAAATCGAAGAAGGATTCACCGCTCATTTTCTGCTTTCGAGATCGCCGCATGGACCCAAGCGGGCACTTTCGCCTTGAGAGCGACTACGCGAGTCCATTCCTCGGGGGTCAGTCTGTTCTTGAGCAATTTCGCGTAGTGGACACCGTTAGCTCGGCCAAGGTGCGCGATTGCCCGGATGGCCTCGCCCGACCTGTTCTTTGGCAGACTCGTGATCCAAGCGGGCGCGTGCTTGAGGCGTATTGTGCGGCGGCCAAGTTTCAGGTTCTTCGACTTTCCGGTCGTGAGAAAGACTTTTTGAACCGGAACTTGTGTCGTCAGGTCCAGCTGGTTCGCCGCCGTAGCACCGGAATTGACGACCTTCTCACCTGACAACGAGGCGTACGACTTCACGACGGCTTCCGCTTCCGGCAGCACATATCCATAGGGCGTTTTTCTAGAGGGCGTGTACATTCCCCTGTAGACGCGCGCCAGTTCGCCCTTTTTCGCAAGTCTGCTCAGAGCTTGATCGGCTGCCGCACGGTTTCCAGAGCCAACGAATTCCTTCGAAGTGAGCAAAGCACCTTCCTTGGCTCTTTTCGTACGCATTTGAACCGCTCGCGTGACCTCTTCCATGGCATTAGCTCCTGTCAGAGAGAAGATTCGAGTTTCTGACCGAATTGGCTCTTATCATTTTGATTGCAAAGAAACAGTTCAAGATGGGCTATGGCGCGGCCTGCCTGTCCCTACCCGCCGTCTGGCATTGAGCTTTTGGAACGGGATCAGGCTGCCGCAGGTCTTCGAGCCTTCCTGCACGGATGAATGAGGCATCCCGGGTAAGGCGGCTGTGGAAGTTGGTCGAGTCATTACCGCCTTCGCCCGCAACTTCAGGCCCGACGAGGTTGCCGATGATCGGCAGCTCCATGTCGGGGCCGCGGCTCAAAGGTTTTTGGGAATCAAATCGCGACCATCTTACGGCCGCACCAAAGTCGAAATCGGCCAATTCAGAATCCGAGCTTCAGCGTCGGATCCACAGTTCCACGTGTTTTCCTGAAGGGCTCGCCGAAGTCGTCTTCCAGAGCCACATTGGCCAACGCAAATTCGACGAGCTCGGCATCAGATGTCAATCCAGTTCGAGCTTCGGCCATCTTAATGAGATCAGCACTCACCCGTCCCGCAATCCTGCCGTCCTTCTCAGCGCGCAGGCCGGATTCTTCCGCCCTCTGCAGAACGGCGTTAATCCTGGCCAAGCGGCGCATCTGCAATTTCTCGGCGAGTTTGGAAAGGGTTCTCGTCCGCTTGCCCTTGGATCCTTGGCCGCGACGCATACGTACAGCCGTCTTCGTCATCGGGGTTTCCGCAAATTCCGTTTAACAAAAACGATTTTAAACAACATAGCAGGCAAGGTGTTTTTTCAAAGACCCCAAATAGAAGGCGGCTGTTGTCAGCCCCGGAGGTTGCTTTGCTGAAGCTCTCCAAAAGGAGGGAGCGCACGCGCTCGCGGGCCAAGCTCGCAGCGGTGAGTTTTTCACCTCCTCCGAGCGCCCGGCAGCGCCAAGTTGGCGCGATTCGGGACTGCTAGCACCGCGCCAATTCGAAGACCGGTGCGGCCTTGACCCTCGCCAGCACCTGACATACTTTCTATAAGCAATTTGCGTAGGGAACGCGTGTGCAGCCCGATGATATCGAACTCATTGTGGACGCTGAAATTTCGGAGGACCCATGCCTCCTCTTTGATGTCGTCACGCCCGATGGCGTGCTTCAGCTATTGGGGGACGTGGAGATGGGCAGCAACCATCTTGTTGTCCGTGACCTCCATATTGGGGGCGATGCCCAGGTCCAATGGGGTTGGTCCAAATTGCGCAAGCTCGGTCGAGTGATCGCGGAGAAGCTCAATGTCGACTACATCGAAGTTCATGGAGCGGTTCGGACAACGGGTGCGAACCCGGGACGTCGTCCAGGTGTCGTCAGGCTCTCCCGTCCGGCTGAGCCTCAGCTTTCTACACGGCGCGAATACTCCTGAGGCTGCCAGGGTTCTCGTCAGGAGACAGCTGCCGCTGAGGACGGCCCATGCGGTTCTCACGGAGATGGTCGATCAGGGCAAGGCGTTCGTGACCGTTCCTTGCGTCGACGACCTGCGGGCACTGAAGGACGAACTCTCGTCCGCAGGAGTGATCGCGAAGGTTCATGCGCCGCGGCCGATAAGCGTTCGCGAAGTTCGGGATAGCACCAAGCTGTCCCAGGAGGCGTTCTCCGTGAGGTATGGCCTCGATCTGGCAACGCTTCGAAACTGGGAGCAAGGTCGCTCGGAACCGGATTCAGCGGCGAATACTCTGCTTTGGACCATCGCCCGGAATCCGGAGGCAGTCGAAAAATCGCTCGACATGGAGGACGAAGTGGCGGCGCCGTCTCCCTAGTAGTCTAAGTCTTGGGGAGAGGCCGTCGGAACGGCCACTCCATCGCGCGGCTACTCGGCATGCCAATGAACTCCAACCCGACAGCGCTTTGCACCATCGTGGGCATATCCCAATCAGATCCGCAAACTGCAGCACGACCTGTCGAGACGCACGGAGCACGCCCTGGAGGCGGGCCTGCGCCTTCGCGGGAAGACGGCCAAGCATCTCACTCCCTTAGCCAGAACCGGAATATCTCGTCACCGCTACGGCCCGGAAGTGGCCGCCACCGCCTCGCAGATAAACCGGCTCACCGCCACCCTTGAAGAGGTAGCGGCGCAGGTCACTGCATTGATCGCGCGGCCCGCGAGATTGCAGCAGGAGATCCAGCTGCCTCCTGGGAGGTTCACGGCCGGGATTCAGCGGCCTCCTCGTCTGCTGCGACAGCTAGTCCGGTGACATGATGCACCAGGAACACGTCGACGAGGTACGCAGCCTCGTCCCGGCAAATAGGCAACATGTCTGCCGTGATTTCATTATCGACATAGGACTCGGCGTCCCAAAGGGTGCGAGTCAGCTTCTCGTTGGCCGGCTCAATCCGGTCAATGACTCTTTCGAACGCGGCGTTGGCGGCCTCGATAAGCACGGTACGGTCGGCCCCGGCGACTGGCAGGGACGCAATAACGGGATGGGAATCCATGACGAACGTGTCCTTCTGGAGTGGCGGTCTCTTGCCTCAGCATTTTCGGTCGCCCATGCCGACGCTGGTTCTTGCTGGGGTGGCTCGTCAAAGCGCCAGGCGCCACCTTGTGCTCACATGCGCAGCCGCAGGATACGCGAGAATTCGGCAGATGCAATCAAAGGTGACAAGCACGGCAGCGCCAGGGACAGAACAGCATAGTGGGCGAAAGGCGGTCTGCGAGCTTAGTTCCCGCACGAAGCGGTCTGGAACCAAGCCTGATCCCCGGAGCCGCCGTCGCGCGTCCCGTCAAGCGCAGGCGCGCGCACTCCGCAAGGGCTTGAGCGGAGCGTTCCCTTGAGGACGAGCACGGCTGCGCGAGGGACAGAGCGCGTCGGAGGCGGACCGGGTTCAGGCGGCCTGATCCTTGGTGAGTCCAGCGTCTTCTTTGGTCGGCCGATCGGGCGAAACGCCGTTCCTGGGGTCGACAGCCTGGCCCTGCCATTTCGAAAGCAAGAAGCTAAGGGATTCGCTACCCGTTGTCTGGTCGGCGGATAGATGAGTGTTGTGATGTCTGCTACAATCGAAAAGTAGAGTCGAGGGGGGCGACAATGGTTGAAGTGTTCCGCGGAAGGAGCGGTAAACTCGAACACGAAGGGGCCGCGCTCGGTAGAGCATGCGCAGGCAAATCACCGCAAGGCGTTGGGGTATTGGCTCGGGTTCTTGAAGGGCGTGATGGCCAGCGAGCGGGTCGAGCGGGCGGAGATGCGGCCACTCAGGGTCGAAGCTGAGCAGTTCCTGTCCCTTCTTCGCGACGATGATGCTGCCGAGCTCATCCGCGATCTGGATATTTGGGGTAACGCGCCCGAAGAGATCTACGCCGTCCTTGAAACAATAATCGGCATACGCTCACGGGAGTTTGTCGCCGCTGCCGACAAGGACGAAGTCAACGAGTTCTACGGATTCTGTGCCGGCATCGCCTGCGACAACTCCATCACGCCAGCAGAGGTCGAAAAACTGCTGTCCAGGTTGGACTCGAGTGTGGTCCTGCGCAGAGACAGCCGCGTGGCATCTCTCGGAGAAACTGCTAGAAGGTCTTTTGCTGACGGTCGCATAACCGCCGACGAGGCAGAAGACATATGCGGGTGGATTGCCCGTCTCGTCGGCGACAGCGCGATAGACACGGGGCTGCCTACCTTCGGCAATGTGGGTGTCATTGACGGCGCCTTGGAGGATGCAAGCCAGTTCGTGATTCCGAGCCGGATGTTCGTCCTCACGGGAAAGTTCGCCATCGGCCCGCGAAAGGCAATCGCTGCGATGATTTGCGAACGCGGCGGTGATTGGAAGGACACCGTCTGCGGCCAGACCGACTACCTCATCGTCGCGGCCGAAGCGTCTCGGGACTGGAAGCACAGCCACGAAGGCACGAAGATCATCAGGGCAATGGAGCTTCGCGAAAAAGGAGGTCGGCCGCATCTGGTTCTTGAACCGATGCTGGCCAAAGCGTTGGGTTTCTGACCGCCTCCATGCGGCAAAGGGAAAGCCTATTGTCTTGGAGGTGCGGCTTCAGAGCCTAATCGTCGGAAGCGCGGAGTTGAACACGTGAGCCTTGGTGAATCGTGATACGGGGGTCTGGGCGCTCGCCATACTTTTCTGAACAGTTGTGCTTCACTGGTTCACCGGAAGCATAATCGAGGCTCGACGTGCGGCAACGCTCGGCTGCTATTTCTCTGTCAGGCCGAGATGACCGTTCGGATCGTGGCCGCTCTCTCGTCTGCGACTTGCCCATCGATCGGATACTGACGGAGGACAAGCCCTTTCACTCACGTCGACGGTCGGCCCAGCGAGTTCCGCTGACGTGAAAACCACGGTCGCCGCGATCGCTGACGTCCGAAGGTTCCAGTCAATGCCGTCACGACGGCGGTAATACAGAACCTTCGTTGTCTATTGAGAAGAGGCCCTCAAGGGGCTATATAAATTGTGAACTTCGTGCTACACAATGAGCCAATCTGTAGCGCGAAGGTGACACAATGCCCACTCCACACAACCCTCCTGCTGCGGTGCGGCGCGCGCTGCGCAAGCTTGGGGAGGACATCCATGATGCCCGTCGACGCCGACGGCTGCCGATGGCGGTCGTAGCCGAGCGCGCCTTCACGTCTCGCTCGACGCTGCAAAGGGTCGAAGCCGGCGACACCAACGTCAGCGTCGGCATTTACGCGGGCGTTCTGCAGGCGCTCGGCCTCCTCGACGGCCTGAGCCAGGTCGCCGACATCAGCAACGACAGCGTCGGTCAGGCGCTCGCCAGTGCGGACCTGCCCAAGCATGTGCACCTCAAGCGGCCAACCGGATCGTCCCACGGTGGCTGACTTCGAGGTCCATATCGATTTGGGCGGCCGCACACGACCGATAGGACTGTCGAGGAGCAATCGCGTCCGGGGCACCGAGACCGTCCTCTTCGAGTATGACGGCGCATGGCTTGAGGATCCGGACCGCTTCTCGCTCGAGCCAGCTCTTGCTCTGACCCGAGGAGCCTTCGCCCCTCCTGCCGGTCTTGCGACTTTCGGCTCCATCGGCGACTCAGCGCCGGATACCTGGGGCCGTCGCCTCATGCAGCGCGCCGAACGCCGCCTCGCCGACCGAGAAGGCCGCGCGGTTCGCACGCTTGTAGAAAGCGACTACCTGCTCAGCGTCGCCGACGAGACGCGGCTTGGCGCGCTCCGCTTCCGCTGGGTCGGCGAAGAGATTTTCCAAGCGCCGATCCGCACGGGCATTCCTGCTTTAATCGAACTTGGCCGGTTGCTCCAGATCACCGAACGTATCCTCCGGGACGAGGAAACGGATGAAGACTTGCAGCTCATCTTTGCCCCAGGCTCCTCCCTTGGCGGTGCCCGACCGAAGGCGTCGGTCATCGACCAACATGGTCACCTCTCCATAGCGAAATTCCCGAGGGAGACCGATGATTACAGTATGGAGACCTGGGAAGAGAGCGCGCTGCGGCTAGCCGGCCAGGCAGGTATTGCCACGCCTCAACACGAGCTGATCGAGGTCGCCGGCAAGCCCGTCATGTTGTCGCGACGCTTCGATCGTAACGGTGCGATCCGCATCCCGTTCCTGTCGGCGATGTCGATGACGGGCGCCAAGGACGGCGAGCGCGGCAGCTATCCGGAGATCGTCGATGCCCTTGCTCAACACGGCGCTCAGGGAAAGGCGGACGCGCACGCCCTCTATCGGCGGGTCGTCTTCAATGTGCTGATTTCCAATGTCGACGACCACCTCCGCAATCACGGTTTCCTATGGCTGGGAAAGGCGGGGTGGTCTCTCTCGCCGGCATACGACCTAAATCCCATTCCGACTGATCTCAAGGCGCGGGTGCTGACCACGAACATCGATCTCGACGAGGGCACCTGTTCGCTCGATCTGCTGGAGGCGGCGTCCGAGTTTTTCGCGCTCACCCTGCCGCAGGCCCGCGCGATTATCAAAGAGGTCGCGAGCGTGACCGCGACCTGGCGCGATACAGCCAAGGCGGTCGGCGCTCGATCGGTGGAGATCAGCCGCATGGCCAGCGCTTTCGAGCATGACGATCTCAAGCGGGCGCTGGCGCTATGACGAGGACCTTCCTGCACAATTTCGATCCGCCAGCATTCAGCCCGTCACGGGCGCGACCGTCGACCTCGACGTCTCGGAGATCGAGGACGCTGGGATTCGCGAAGTGTTGCAGACGCCAGGGGCTGCATATGGCGCGTAGTCCAATCCTGGACGCGCTGTTGACGCCAACCGGCGCGGGTACGCCCTTCATCTTCCGGGAACCGATTTCGATATGCCGGGGAAGGCCGCGCCTTTAGGACAAAATGGCGGCCGCCTCGAGCCAAACAGACCCAGATTCCGGCTGATGGGGGGGCAATATGGCGGCCGGGTGGGGTTTCAGGCTAGGTACAACACCTCGGAGTTTGACATAGTTATCCGCAGATTTGTATCACTAAGCCCGCTCTCGAAATGAACGCGACATCAACATGCCGTGATATCCTAGGGGCGGCAGTTCGGGTGGCTGTCGCACCCCATAGCGGCGAGATCCAACACAAGCGGGTCCAGCAGTAAGCGAGTCGCCTCGCCGCCTGCGCAAGAACCTCGGTGAAGATCTCCTGAGGCCTTTTCAACGCCGGAATGCACGCGACGCAACAGATTCTTCAAAGAAAATCGCGGACTTTTTGCACTCTAAACCGCTGAGAATATGTACCTTGAGCCAATCACTTGGGCCGCGGGTCGAGACCGTGGCGCCGTGGCCCGACCAAAGCAGAGCCGGAGGGAGCATTTGCCTTGGTCGAGGAGATGTATCGGAAGCAATCTGCGATGCGGTCGGGCGTATTCACCTCGTCGGGACGGCAAGATTGCCTCTGAAAGCGTGGGAGAACGCCAAATGGAGGAAGTCAATACAAGGAGTGCCGGCCGGATGATGACACTGGTCAGGCGCCTAAAGGCCGCGGCTCATCTTGATCGACTTCGAATCCTAGGACTTTGTGCGCATGCGGACCTAACCGTCTGCGAGCTAGCAGAAGTTCTGAGCCTGTCTCGCGAGCACGTGGTTGCACACGTTCGCCAGCTCGCCAGAGCCGGCTTTCTTCTCGGCAACGAACAGCGCCCCTGGCCTTCGTACCACCTCGAAGCAGGAGGCTCGGAAGGCGGCTTGGTTCAATTGTTGGTTGATCTCCTGCCCCACGGCGATGGCCATCACAGACAAGACCTACAGCGCCTGGAGGCGATACAGGGCGGGCGGTCCAAGGTGACCGCCTGCTTGTCCTGAAACTTAGTCCCAATGGAGCGCGAAGCTGATATGGACAATTCGACTGGCGGCGCCATCGCGGAGCTTGACACTTGCGAGTGGCCTCACCTGGCTGTAGCAGATTCTCGCGTTCACGAGCTGCTTTTAAGACAGGAGCGCCAGGAGCGGACGACCCTCAAACTTATCGCCTCCGAGAACTTCGCGTCCTCGGCGGTGCTGGAAGCGACCGGGTCGATTTTCACCAACAAGTATGCCGAGGGATATCCCGGCGCGCGCTACTACGCCGGAAACGAGATAGTCGATGAGCTTGAGAACCTCGCCATCGAGCGATTGAAGGCGCTGTTCGGCTGTGAACACGCCAACGTGCAGCCTTATTCCGGCTCGCCGGCCAATCAGGCTGTCTGTCGAGCGCTGTTGTGTCCGGGAGACAAGATGATGGGATTGACCCTTCCGGGCGGGGGGCATCTGACGCACGGTTGGGCCGTAAACTTCTCCGGCACTGACTATCAGCGAGCTCCGTACGGGCTCCACGAAAAGACACAGCAGATTGACCTTGACCGCTTGCGCGAGATAGCCAAACGGGAACGACCGAAGCTCATTTGGGTCGGCGGAACTGCTTATCCGCGCATCTTTGACTATGAGGCCATGGCCGACATTGCTTCGGAGGTGAACTCCTATCTGGTAGCCGACATCGCCCACATCAGCGGCCTCATTGTCGCAGGAGTGCATCCGAATCCCGTTGGCCATTGCGATGTTGTCACCAGCACCTCTCACAAATCGATCCGGGGCCCCCGCGGTGGTTTCATCTTGTCAAAGAATGAAGACCGCTATCAGGCGCTCTACCATTCCCAGAGCAAACACAATCTGGCCAAACGCATAGACCGTGCCGTGTTCCCTCTCCTCCAGGGCGGACCTCACATGAATACGATTGCCGCGCTAGCTGTCGCTCTGCACGAAGCAGGGAATGCATCCTTCCGTGTGTACGGTCAGCAGATCGTCCACAACGCCAAGGCTCTGGCCCAGGCCCTTCTGGAGCGAGGTTATGAACTCGTCACGGGGGGCACTGACAATCACATGCTGATCCTTGATCTTAGGGACCGGCCGCTGTCGGGGAAAGCCTATGCCGAGCGCTTGTCGCAAGCAGGTATCATTACGAATTTCAACATGGTGCCGGGCGACCGGCGCCATCCCGCGCTCACCAGCGGCATTCGGCTAGGCACGCCAGCAGTGACGTCGGTGGGGATGCGCGAGGCGGAGATGGTGCAGATTGCAGCCTTCATCGACCTGGTTTGCCGCCAGCCCGATGATTCGGACGTCCATGCCCGCGTGCGCAGAGACGTTGCCGACTTCTGCGCTGCGTTCGACGTGCCTGGCATCTCCGACAGGTAAGGCGGCCGGATCAACTGTCACATCCAATTCCACCGTTTGAAGCGAGGACATTCCATGACCAGACAATTCGTGTTCTCTTCCGAATCCGTCGGCGCGGGGCATCCCGACAAGATGGCCGACAATATCTCAGATGGCGTGCTTGATGCGATCCTTTGCAGGGATCCTACGGCCCGAGTTGCTTGTGAAGTGTTGGTGAAGTCAGGGATGGTCGTTCTGGCTGGCGAGATCACCAGCCACGCGCAGATCGACTACAGCCAAGTTGCCCGCAATGTCATTTTGGACATTGGATATGACGACGATGCGATCGGCTTTGACGGCCGGCGTTGCGCCGTGATCTTGGCCTTGACCGAGCAGTCGCCTGACATCAGCCAGGGGGTCGACGAGGGACGAGGGCAGGATCTCGAGCAGGGAGCGGGGGATCAGGGCCTCATGTTCGGGTACGCGTGCAATGAGACCGAAACATTGATGCCGTTGCCAATCCAACTCGCTCACGATTTGACAAAAAAACAGGCAGAGGTGCGCCAAACCGGACGCCTTGGCTGGCTTCGCCCAGACGTTAAATCTCAAGTGTCCGTCCGTTATGAGGGTTTGCGCCCGGTAGCGCTTGATACCATAGTCCTGTCGACGCAGCATGACGAGGAGGTCTCACAAGCCACGGTGCGCGAAGGCGTCATTGAGGAGATCATAAGGCCGGTCTTGCCTCACGACGAACTGGATACGAAGGGGATAAGGTTCCTGGTGAATCCAACAGGCCGGTTCGTGGTCGGTGGGCCGCGCGGCGATTGCGGGCTTACGGGCCGCAAGATCATCGTCGATTCCTACGGCGGTATGGGGCGTCACGGCGGCGGTGCCTTTTCGGGCAAGGACCCGTCGAAGGTCGATCGATCGGCCGCCTATGCGGCGCGGTACGTCGCAAAAAACGTCGTTGCCAGCGGACTTGCGGAGGTCTGCGAGGTTCAGCTTGCTTATGCGATCGGTGTGGCCGCACCGGTGTCAGTCCTCGTCAATACATTCGGAACCGCGAAGATTGATGAAAAGAGGATCGAGCACGCCGTCCTTGAGCTTTTCGATCTCCGGCCGAAAGGCATCATCAAGGCGCTTGATCTCTTACGGCCGATTTACCGCAAGACCGCTACATACGGACACTTCGGCCGCGAAGAGCCGGAGTTCACCTGGGAAAAGACGGACAGAGCTGACGACCTTTTGCGAGAGGCAGGACCGGCAGCTGCGTGATGCACCGGTATTGGATGCGTCGGCATAGGGCGACCCATTCCAAACTGGCCAAAACAGGCCGGCCCCGGCGTGGCAAAAAGCCGGCTCGGGTTTTGGCGGAGATTTTGATGCCGGATTATGACGTGCTTTGCATCGGCAATGCCATTGTCGACATCATCGCCCAGTGCGACGAGGAATTCCTCGAGACCAACGGCATCATCAAGGGCGCGATGAACCTCATCGACACACAGCGCGCCGAGCTGCTCTACAGCCGCATGGGGCCGGCGATTGAAGCCTCCGGCGGCAGCGCCGGCAACACGGCGGCCGGCGTCGCCAGCTTCGGCGGCCGCGCCGCCTTCTTCGGCAAGGTCTCCAACGATGCGCTTGGCGAAATCTACGCGCACGACATCCATGCGCAGGGCGTCGCCTTCGACACCATACCGCTCAAGGGTGAGCCGCCGACGGCGCGCTCGATGATCTTCGTCACGCCCGACGGCGAGCGCTCGATGAACACCTATCTCGGCGCCTGCGTCGAGCTTGGCCCTGAGGATGTCGAAGCCGACAAGGCGTCTGGCGCCAAGGTCACCTATTTCGAAGGCTATCTGTGGGACCCGCCGCGCGCCAAGGAGGCAATCCGCCAGACGGCGAAGCTGGCGCACGCAGCAGGCCGAGAAGTGTCGATGACACTGTCGGATTCGTTCTGCGTCGACCGCTACCGCGACGAATTCCTTGAGCTGATGCGTTCGGGCACGGTCGACATCGTCTTTGCCAACAGCCACGAGATCAAGTCGCTCTACCAGACATCGTCGTTCGACGAGGCGCTGGCCCAGATCCGCAAGGATTGCCGGATCGCCGCCGTGACCCGCTCGGAAAAAGGCTCGGTGATCGTGCGCGGCGACGAGACCGTGGTCATCAAGGCGACCGCCATCAAGGAACTGGTCGACACGACGGGCGCCGGCGATCTCTATGCCGCCGGCTTCCTGCATGGCTACACGCAAGGCCGCGACCTGCAGACTTGCGGCGACCTTGGCTCACTGGCGGCCGGATTGGTGATCCAGCAGATCGGCCCCAGGCCACGGCAGAATCTGCGCCGCGAGGCTGAGCAGACTGGGTTGCTGTAAGGCGGCTTTTCGGCCACGTATTGCCCACCTTCCGTTGTGCACGCTGTCCAGACAGGCGCGTGTAAATCGAACGTACCAGTCCGAGAAGGATGCCGGTTTTTCTCCAAACTTCTGATTGTTGAGGCTCAGGAATGTTGTCCCACCTCGGGTCAGTACTGCCGCCCCTCATGACTGGCCAATACGCACTTTTTGGCGAAGTTTTGAGACGGGACCGTACAAAGGCAGATTGCCCGAGGGCGAGCCACAGTCTGCACACACCGGAGAGTCGCGCAGAAGGCTCAGCCGACGGCGACATGGAATTTGGAAACACGCCGCAGGCTAACAATTCACATAAACACATATACATTTGTTTATACGACATTGACAAGAAAGTGGGCTACTGCGATTGTCCGGCATGTCGTGGTTCCTCCGCAAGGCTTTGCCGTAGCGGAGCTAAGAGGGAAGCCGGTGCAATGCCTACGCTGCCCCCGCAACTGTAAGCGGCGAGCCAAACCCACCAATGTCACTGGGGCGAACTCCCCCGGAAGACGTGGCAGAGGCTGTGACCCGCGAGTCAGGAGACCTGCCACGACGAACAACGTCCGCGGGCGGGGTGTCTGGTGGTCGCGGCAGCTCGGCGTTGATGCCGGCCTGCTAGCGCCTTCTTGTCCCGGCCCCAACCATCGGGGTATGGAATGAATGTCTCCCAGCAAGTTCCCATAGCAACGCTTGGCGTGCCGCGTATCGGTCGCCGGCGAGAACTGAAATTCGCGCTCGAAAGCTACTGGTCCGGAAAATCGTCTGCTGCCAACCTTCTGGCGACGGCGAAGGCACTGCGTGCCGCCAGCTGGAGCGAGCAGCACGCCCGCGGCGTGTCGAAAATCCCGTCGAACGATTTCTCACTGTATGACCATGTGCTCGACACCGCAGCAATGGTCGGCGCCGTCCCAGCTCGTTACGGCTGGACGGGCGGCGAGATCCCGCTTGACATCTACTTCGCGATGGCGCGCGGGACGCAGGGCGATAGCGCGGGGTGCGGACACGCCAGTCACGGGCATGCAGTTCAGGGGCAGCGCGTGACCGCGATGGAAATGACCAAATGGTTCGACACCAACTACCACTACCTCGTGCCGGAGCTTGGGGACGATCAGACCTTCGCCCTCTCGTCGACGAAACCAGTCGATCACTTTCTGGAGGCAAAAGAGCTCGGCATCCATACACGCCCGGTCATCCTTGGACCGGTGACCTTCCTCAAGCTGGCGAAGTCTCCCGACCAGGGCTTCAATCCCATAGCGCTGCTACCGCGCCTGCTGCCGGTCTACGAGCAACTCCTGCAGAGGCTGGAGCTCTCGGGGGCCGACTGGGTGCAGATTGACGAGCCGGCGCTTGTGCTCGATCTCAACCCGAACGAACGAGCTGCCTTCGAATTCACCTACGGGCAGCTGTCGAAAGCCGCGCCCAAGGTGAAAATTATGCTGGCTACCTATTTCGGGCCGCTGGGAAACAATCTCGAGACCGCGCTTTCGCTGCGCCTGGCGGGGCTGCATCTCGACCTCGTGCGCGCTCCCGAGCAGTTGGAGACGGTTGGTCGGCTCGCACCGAAGGATCTGGTGCTCTCACTTGGCCTGATCGACGGCCGCAATGTCTGGCGCGCGAACCTGACCGCCATTCTCGACAGCATCAAGCCGGTCATCGTCGGTTGGCCGCTGGACCGCGTCGAAATTGCGCCTTCCTGCTCGATGCTTCACGTGCCGATGGACCTGCGGATGGAGACCGCGCCCGATGTAGACGTCCGTTCGTGGCTGGCATTCGCCGCCCAGAAGACTGAAGAGCTGCTCGTGCTGGCCCAAGCCTTGTCCGAAGGCAGGGAGGCCGTAACAGGCGGGCTAAAGGCTTCTGATGAGGCGGCCGCCGCGCGCGCAATGTCGACAAAGGCCCACGATCCGCTCGTCCGCGGGCGCGTCAGCAGCATTGACGGCGCCATGAAGCAACGAAAGAGCGCATTTGCCAAGCGCTCGAGAGTCCAGGCTGACACGCTCGCCCTGCCGCTGTTCCCGACGACGACCATCGGGTCCTTCCCGCAAACGCCCGAGGTGCGCAGGGCGCGCTCCGCTCATGCGAAGGGCCGGCTGAGCTATATCGACTACCAGGCCTTTCTGAAGAAGGAGACCGAGGCGGCGGTCCGCTGGCAGGAGGAGATCGGGCTGGACGTGCTGGTACATGGCGAGTTCGAACGCAACGACATGGTGCAGCATTTCGGCGAGCAGCTGTCCGGCCTCGCCTTCACCCAGCATGGCTGGGTGCAAAGTTATGGCTCCCGACTCGTGCGCCCTCCCATCATCTTCGGCGACGTATCGCGGCCCAATCCGATGACGGTCATCTGGTGGCAATTTGCCCAGTCGCTGACGAAAAAGCCGGTGAAGGGCATGCTCACTGGCCCAGTGACGATTCTTAACTGGTCTTTTGTGCGCGACGACGTACCCCGCGCCGAGGTCTGCCGCCAGATCGCACTCGCCATCCGCGATGAAGTGGCCGACCTTGAAAAAGCTGGCGCAAGGGTGATCCAGATCGATGAGGCCGCGTTTCGCGAAGGCTTGCCCCTGCGGAAGTCCCATTGGAAACATTATCTCGGCTGGGCTGTCGAATGCTTCCGGCTCGCCTCGACGGGTGTAGAGGACGCGACCCAAATTCACACCCACATGTGCTATTCGGAGTTCAATGAGATCATCGACTCGATCGCTGAACTGGACGCGGACGTGATTTCAATCGAGACGTCGCGCTCCAAAATGGAACTGCTGGACGCCTTCACCAAGTCGAAATATCCGAACGAAATCGGTCCCGGCGTCTACGACATTCACTCGCCACGTGTCCCCGAGATCGGCGAGATTTTGCATCTCGCCCAACTTGCTCGCGAGCGACTGTCGGACGGCCAACTGTGGGTGAATCCGGACTGCGGCCTCAAAACAAGGAATTGGGAAGAGGTCCGCCCTGCCCTCATCAACATGGTCGCCGCAGCATGCGCGCTACGGGAGAAAGCGCAGGCGCGGGCCGCCGAGCCACTGTGACCAAACATTTGGCCCGCGGGCCTCGCGCATAATTTGAGGCAGAAAGGACGGCATCGAAAGCCGCGAAGACATCGGTCGACGCGTGCGAGTCCCCACCCTTGTCGTCCAGCCGAAGGTCGGCACGACGGCTCAGCGCCGGGGCAGGATCTGGGAAGCCGCTTAGTCCCCGGACGGGTGATTTCGACCACGAAGGAAGGCGGTTTTGTCCGTGAGCTTCTGCCTCACAGGGCCAGCGGCCGACAGACGCGAGGGATCAACGCTTGCAGATGCCGCCTGTGCACCGGCACCATCGACAAATCGGCGGCGAGGTTGACCATCCAGAGTGTCTAATCAAAGGATATGCGTTGCATTTGGCGGGCATCGACAAATAGCCATACCGCCCAGCCGCAAGCTGCGACCATTCCTCATCGCTTGAATTGAAGCTGGCTGCATCTGGCACGGCGTGTGCTCCGCTTTTGCTGAGGTTCGCTGGAACAGAGCTTTTCACGCGCACGGCTCGCCGTGGAGTGTTGCTTTGACACAAAGGCCCCCCGTCGGCATTCCGATCGGCCCAAAGATCTCAGGTGTGCTCTCCGAGCCTACCTTTCCGTTGTGTAGCTGCCGAGGAGTGGCGAGGAGTGGAACCAACCAAGGTGTAAGGAGCATCTGATGTCGAATATGATGAAGGCGCTGGTGAAGGCCAAGGCCGAACCGGGCATCTGGATGGAAGAGGTGCCGGTGCCGGAGATCGGCCCTAACGACGTGCTGATCAAGATCAAGAAGGCGGCGATCTGCGGCACCGATGTTCACATCTACAATTGGGACCAGTGGGCGCAGAAGACCGTGCCGGTGCCGATGGTGACCGGCCATGAATTCGTCGGCACCGTTGCCGATTTCGGCGCAGCGGTCACCGAATACAAGGTCGGCCAGCGCGTGTCGGGCGAAGGCCATATCGTTTGCGGCCATTGCCGCAACTGCCGTGCGGGCAGGGGGCATCTCTGTCGCAACACGCTCGGCGTCGGCGTCAACCGCCCCGGCGCCTTCGGCGAATATCTGGCGATCCCGCAGCACAATGTCGTGCCTATCCCCGATGATGTGCCCGACGAGATCGCCGCTATCTTCGATCCCTTGGGCAATGCCGTCCACACGGCATTGTCCTTCGATCTGGTCGGCGAAGACGTGCTGGTCACCGGCGCCGGGCCGATCGGCATCATGGGCGCGCTCGTCGCGCAATGCGTCGGTGCCCGGAAAGTCGTCATCACCGACATCAACCCGGTGCGGCTGGCGCTGGCGAAAAAGCTCGGCGTTCAGCATGTCGTCGATGCATCCAAGGAAAAGCTGCGCGACGTCATGCCGGCGCTTGGCATGACCGAGGGGTTCGACGTCGGCCTCGAAATGTCGGGCGCCGCCCCCGCTTTCCGCGACATGATCGACACCATGAACAATGGCGGCAAGATCGCCATTCTGGGCATCGCTCCAACCGGCTTCGAGATCGACTGGAACAAGGTCATCTTCAAGATGCTGCATCTCAAGGGCATCTACGGCCGCGAGATGTTCGAAACCTGGTACAAGATGATCGCGCTTGTGCAGGGCCCGCTGGATGTCTCCGGCCTGATCACCCACCGCATCGGCATCGACGATTTTCAGGCCGGCTTCGATGCGATGCGCAGCGGTAGTTCCGGCAAGGTGGTGATGGACTGGTAGGGCGATGGCCGGCGTCACTTTGCGAAGGTGGTGACGGGACACCGCCTGAGTGTCGGCGATCTCCTCGCCTGGGAGCTGGCTGGTGCAATGGCTCCCCTCCAACCTGAGCCGAATGGTCGGCGACGTAGGCGGCCCAATCGGACGAGGCTCGTAGCAATTCGCCCAGATCGGTCAAGGAATGCTCACAGGCCCCATCGTCTGCTTTCCAATGCTAGGATCGAGGCCGAGGTGTTGTGGGCGTTTCAGGCGGTAAGATGGGATATGTGATCTCCGGTCGCTTTCCGGTCAGCGAATGAAGGTAGGCAACGATCCGATCGATTTCGATTTGGGTTAGCTCTTCGCCAAGCTGGGTGGTGCCCATGATCGCGACCGCCTTGCCCAGGTCCCAGACCTTGCCCGAATGAAAGTATGGCGCGGTGATTGCTACATTGCGCAGCGACGGCACACGGAAGACATAGGAATCCTCTGGTAAATTGGTGACGGCAAATCGTCCCTTGTCATTCTCGGGGAGAATGTCGGCGCTAGGCTTCTCAACGAGGCCGAATGGATAATAACCGTCCCCACCAAGATTGACACCGGAATGGCAGGATGAGCAGCCCTTTTCGATGAAAAGGGCCAGGCCCTGTTTCGCTTCGGGGCCGACGGCGGTGTCATCGCCATTGAGGTAGGCGTCGAAGGGGGCCGGCGTGACCAGCGTCGCCTCATAATCTGCGAGTGCGGTGGCTAGGTTATCGAAGGTGATGGGGTCGGCCTCCCCCGGGAAAGCTGAGTGGAACCACTCCACATATTGCGGCATCGATTTGAACGTCTCGACCACTTGGTGCGATGTGTTGGCCATCTCGGCACCGGCCTGTATCGGCCCTTTGGCCTGAGCTTTCAGGTCTTCGGCGCGACCGTCCCAGAACTGTGATTTGTTAAAGGCAGAGTTAAACACCGTCGGCGCGTTGCGCTGCCCCTTCTGCCAACCATGGCCAATCGAAGTTTCACGATTGTCGTCGCCGCCGGTGGCCAGGTTGTGGCACGAGTTGCAGGAGAAAACGCCTGAGGCCGAGAGGCGCGGATCGAAGAACAGGGCTTTGCCGAGGGCAATCTTCTCCGGCGTGCTCGGGTTGGTGGTAACCGCCGGTATGGACGGCAAGGGCTTGAAGATGGCCAGTGCCGTTTCTCTGAGGTCTGGCGGAATGGACCGCGCAGCAAAAGCTGTGGCTGCCGCCAACGCAACAGCCCCCGCAGGGAATAGAATTTTCATAAGTGGAGTCCTTAGGATGTGCACGGGAACCATTGTCCACATGCGGCCCGGGAACGCCCTGCGCTAGATCAGCGGATCCAGGGAATCGTGCCTCCGACCAAGCCGATCGAGCGGCGGAACAGTGACTGCGATTCATCGCCTGACGGCGCATTCCAATGGTGGGCGCGCGCAATCGCTGTTTGTTCGCCTGAGGGTTTGGTCGGTTTCGTGGTCTGTCGCCACTGCCGCAAGGCCAATCCATACGCGCAAGCTGCGCCCGGCGCATTCACGGCTCTTGGTGCTTCACGAGCCTTCTGCGTCTTTCTTTTGCACTTCAGACCGACGAGATCGGGGCTGAACGCGGATACCGTCGCAGTTATGACAGCGATTGCCGCGCAGATTAGTGTCACGACAGCGTGGAGTGGCGCTATAAACCTCAATCCTGGACGAGCAACGAACAATGCTGTCGCGAGATTTGTTGCTTTCAACGGAAATCACCCCTAGAAGCGACCGCTCCGCAAACCAATCCACCGGAGAGTTTCATGCCAGAAGAAGACTTTGAAAAAGCCAACAACCTCATCGATCTTACCGCGGATGTTGTCTCAGCCTATGTTTCCAACAATCCGGTTCCGGTGGGCGAACTGTCTACCCTGATCGGCCAGGTGCACGAAGCTTTGAAACGCACGGCCGCCGGTCGCGTCTCGGCACAAGAGCCGACGGCGTTGACGCCGGCCGTCCCGATCAGAAAATCGGTGACGCCGGATTACATTGTCTCCCTTGAGGACGGCAAGAAATTCAAATCGTTAAAGCGTCATCTGGCGACCCATTACGGGCTGACCCCCAACGAATATCGCGCCAAATGGGGTCTGCCTTCAGACTATCCCATGGTCGCGCCGAACTACGCGGCTGCGCGCTCTGCGTTGGCCAAGACAATGGGACTGGGCCGCAAACCGAAAGAGCCTGAGGTCTCGACGCCCGAGAAGCGGTCTAGAAAGAAGGTATCAGCGTGACTTCCTCCATCCAGACCCGTTGTGGGGCTGGCGGCTCGATCAGCAAGATGTGAGCGAAACACTCGAAAAGGCGGGATCAAAATCCCGCCTTTTCCTTGCACGGTGTGATTACACGCCGCAAAGCGCAATGGAACTGACATAGCGCAGAGACACAGGAGACCGCAGCGGTAAAAGGACCAACTTTTCAGCTTGGACGGAAACCGTTGCGGACCTCTATCACGAAAGAATATCGCGAGGCTCTCCTGCCTTGGTACACCATCTATCCGACTGTGCCGGAATTCACTGCCAGCGTCGGGGCCGAAAGCTATGAGGAATGGCTAAGAGGTCTGCCGGTTGACGATTCGGTGTCGCTCTATCTCCACATTCCGTTCTGCCAATCGATTTGCTGGTTTTGCGGCTTCCCGACCACGATTGCCCGCAATCAGGGGCCAATCCTCAACTATCTGGACGTTGTGCGTAACGAGATCCGTTTGGTCTCGGAAAAAGTGCAGCAGGGGCTCGTCGTGAACGACCTGCATTTCGGCGGTGGAACCCCGACCCTGATCGGGGCAGCCGAGTTCCTGGCCACCATAGAACTCCTGCGCCGCCGCTTCGCGTTCGGTGAACCCGCTACGATTGCCGTGGAAATTGATCCGCGCACCTTCACCGCCGAGATCGTCGAAGCGTTGGGAGCAGCGAAGGTGAGCCGCGCGAGTCTCGGGGTGCAGAGCTTCGACCCGATCGTCCAAAAAGCGATCAACCGGGTCCAGAGCGAGGCGCAGACGGCCGCTGCCGTCGAAGAGCTGCGCCGGCATGGCGTAAGCGTAAACTTCGATCTCATTTTCGGTCTCCCGAACCAGACGGTAGAGTCCTGCGTCGAGACTGCGGTGGCGACTGTCGCCATGCGTCCCAACCGGCTTGCGGTGTTCGCCTACTCCCACATTCCCTCGGTGAGAAAGAATCAGCGTCTGATCGACAAGACTGCGCTGCCTGACAGCGTCGCCCGCGCCGAACAGGCTGCCGCCGTGGCAGAGACGCTGGTTGCGGCCGGCTACCGTGAGATCGGCCTGGACCATTTCGCCTTGCCGGACGACGAACTTTCGCTGGCGCAGGCCAGCGGTCGCCTACGGCGTAACTCGCTGGGTTACTCAGCCGACACCTGCAAAACCCTGATCGGTTTCGGCGCGTCCTCTATCGGGCGGGTCGGCGAGGGTTACGTCCAGAACGAGGTGACACGTGAGTCCTACAGCCGGCACATAGCAGCTGGCCGTCTGGCGACTTTAAAAGGCTACCGGCTGACAGACGAAGACCGCGTGCGAGCCGCCATCATCGAGCGGCTGATGTGCGATTTGCAGGCCGATGTGCCGGCAATCTGTGCGGCGTATGGATTCGATCCAACTCGCCTTCTCGATCCGGCTGCTGATCGCCTGGTTAAGCTGGCCGAGGATGGGATCGTGGACATCGAAACCGGTTTCATCCGGGTGCGGCATGAGCATCGCTTTGTGGTTCGCGCTGTTGCTGCCGCTTTCGATGCTTTTGTCGACCGGACTGTCCCATAGCACAGCCAAGCATCGTAAGGGGCCCAAAGCGATAGCTCGTGCTAAACGGCCTGCTCGAAACGCGCCGAAGACCGGTCACGGCGCCACTGCGCGGATTTGAAGTGTTTGATTTCCCGAATGGGCAAACGTACCGCCTATACGCATCACAGTCATACAACGATGGCTGGTTTTGCAATATGCTTGGCCGGTCGACATCTGTGCCTCTGAATAACACCGTTTCGCAGGCACGAAAGATCGTCGACGCAATGATCTCATTCACGTCCCGAGGCACGGTCGTGTACATCGCATCAAGTTTCGATGCGGCGGTCCCCTGTTCGTCAGATCAACAGTCTTGGGTTTTGGACGAAAACTAGTTGGCCATAGTTAATAGTGACGTGGGTACGATCCGAGAATTCTCAGGCCATCAATCTCCACCACCGCGGCCAAAGCCGGGCGTGTCAAAACGTGCTGACATCAATGACATAGTGATGAGTGTCCAGCCGCTCGCATGTCGGAAGCTGATAGACATTGAGAACGGCCAAGTCGTCCTTCGAGAACCTGTTCAGGACACACTGAGATTTTGCTCTGAAACGCGGAGGTGAAGTGTTGTCCGGTCACATCCTGTCGGCGCAGGGGTCCTGCGCCCGAGCACCCACCACCGCGTAACGTTATGCAGGCCTTCTTCAATTCCTGTTCGCAAAATCTGCAGATTGTAGAGCTTAGCACCAAGCGCAGGACCGAATGCCGCTGTCGGGAGAGTTTTGCTCAGCCACGAAACATGTCGCTCCCCCACGGCTCTCTCGCTCGACATTGGGCATGTTCTCGTCGAGCCACCCGGCCACCTCCTGTAGGGCCACGGGGTGACCCACCACCTTAGTGATCATCGAGAACTTGCATCCTTGCTGGCCATAAGGCTGTAGCTCAGGACCTTCGGGTACTCGGCTATGATCCTGGGAGACGTCAACCGCAGAACTTGGTCGAGGTAGGGAGTGGCTCCGACCAGAGAGATCATAGCTGGGACGCATGCAACGTCGACGCAGCCATTCTCATATGCTTCGAACAATCCGTCGCTGAACGGGACGAGTTCAACTTAGTCAGCAAACAGGTCCAGCGAGGCTTGATGGGTCCAGGTCCCCACTGGGCCAATGTACCCTGCCCTCTTGATTCCGGAGGTGTCGATGGCTGGAGGCTGGCTGAATTGCTCGTTCATTTCCCCGGCACGATCGATCGAGAATGCCTCGGAGCCCTCCTCCATGAAATCACACGCAGGGGGTTCATGACCGAAAATAGAGCATTGATCTGGTGTGAAGCGACCGGGCCCACAAGAAGTCCGAAGCTTGATCTCATTGTCCAGATTCGTTCCGATGCGCGCGGTCACCGTCGGCATCTGCTACGCAAGATCTACTGCAGATAATAAGAGGGCTGAAACCGGCCCTCTTCACTTGCAAACATCTGTTTCAGTAGAACTCAGCAGCTTCCCGCAATCCGCCGCCGGTCAGCGGGAGATCCGTGTCCTTGTCCGCTCATATGGCGCGGTCAGTGGCCCTTCTGCCCGGCTCTTGCCGGGCAGAAGCAGAAAAAGATCAGCCAGCTTTGCTGAGACTGCCTGCTGAGGACTTGCCTGTACGGCGGTCCTGTTCGACCTCGTAGTTGATCTTCTGGCCCTCATTAAGGGTCGAAAGGCCCGCTCGTTCGACAGCGGAGATGTGGACGAAAACGTCCTGACCTCCGTTGTCAGGCTGGATAAAACCGAATCCCTTGGTGCTGTTGAACCACTTCACCGTTCCAGTCGCCATAGCGTATTCCTTTGTAACCATTCAATGTAGACAGGCCATAAGCCAGGTCCGCTTCATATCCGAGATTTTAGGGGCAGCAAAAGCGAAAATAGCAAAAGCCCCGGTCAAATCGCAAATCGGCTCGAGAGCTCCATCATGACCGCGTGTCGCGGAAGCGTCTCGCGCCCGCTCCGAATGGCAAACACAAGTCCTGCAACGCTCCGGTAAATTCCAGAACCGCGCCTATCGCTGGTTTGGAGTCGTGTTGCGGGACCTGCGGTCGGCCGATGTGAGCAAGAGCACGCGGACGACCAGCAACCACGGGCGCGCTAACGTCACCATGTTCGCGCCGCTTTGCGAAGGGTATTGCACCTAGCAACCTCTTTACCGGCAAGCGCTCCCCGTCGGCATTGTCTGACGTCGGACAATGTCAGATACGCAACACAGATTCCGGTGGATCGCATCGCCGAAACGGCTTTCTCATTTGGCACGGCTCGTGCGCGGTTCATTGGAAACGCGCAGGAGAGTCGTCCCATGATCCCCACACAGAAAAATGCTGCCCCACTTTTCGCCGACCTACTCAAAACTGACATCCGAACCGGGCCTGGCAGCATTGTGAGCGCTCGTCTGAACCGGCGCTCTCCACCAATCCACCTGCTCCAGGTGGGTGCGACAGGGACGCAGAACCTTCAAAATGAAGGACAACTCACTTCGGTTCGGGCCTTGTCAATCGCCCGGTCACCGCAACCGAAGCGACTGTCTGCCTGGCTGCGGGGCGCTCTTTTTGCGACCGCGATGGCATTTCTGACGACCGCACCTGCCGCGGCCGCCAATGACATCAAGGCAGCGAAGTTCCTGCTCGAGAACGGCATGGAGGTGGTTGTCATTCCGGATCACCGCGCGCCCATCGTCACCCACATGATCTGGTACAAGGTCGGCAGCGCCGACGAGCCCCCTGGCAAGTCCGGCATCGCACATTTCCTCGAGCATCTGATGTTCAAAGGGACGGCCAATCACGGCGCCGGCGAGTTGGACCGCGCGGTGTCCGAGATCGGGGGCTCTCTCAACGCCTTCACCTCTTACGATTTTACCGCCTTCTACGAAATAGTGCCGCCTTCGGCACTTGAGCAGATGATGGGCTACGAGGCTGATCGCATGCGCAATCTCACCCTCACGGACAACGTCATCAAAACCGAGCGGGACGTGGTCCGCGAAGAGCGTCGCTCGAGGGTCGACAACAATCCGCAGGCGCTTCTCGATGAGGAGGTCGTCACGGCGCTCTGGCAGAGCCAACCTTACCGGATCCCGGTGATCGGCTGGATGCACGAGATCGAAAAGTTGAATCGCAGCGACGCCGTCACGTTTTATTACAAATACTACTGGCCGAGCAACGCCGTGCTGGTGGTGGCAGGCGACATCGAGCCCAAGGCCGTAGAGGCGCTGGCCGAGAAGATCTATGGCAAGATCCCACGTGGACCGGAGCTGCCGCCGCGTGAGCGCGCCTCTGAGCCGGTGCAGAACACCAAGCGCACATTGACGCTGAGCGACGACCGCGTTTCGGTCCCCAACTTCTCCAGACATTGGGTGGTGCCGTCCTATCGCACCGCCGAGCCCGGCGAAGCCGAGGCGCTGGACCTGCTGGCACAGATTCTCGCCGGCGGCAACCGCAGTCGGCTGAACCAGGAGCTCGTTGTCAAGCAGGGCATAGCCGCGGAGGTCGGCGCTGATTTCGAGGGCACCATGCTGGATGCCAGCCACTTCAGCATCCACGGCTCGCCGCGCGGCGACGCCAAGCTTGGGGATGTCGAGGCCGCCGTCGACGCCGAGATAGCGCGCATCGCCAAGGACGGGGTCACATCAGGCGAGTTGGAGAAGGCCAAGGATCGTTACGTCCGCTCGATGATCTTCGCCCGCGACGAGCAGAGTTCGATCGCCGACATGTATGGCGCAACGCTTGCCACAGGCGGCAATGTAAAAGACGTCGAGGAATGGCCTGAGCGCATCCGCAAGGTTACGGCCGATCAGGTTAAGGCCGTTGCCGCCCGCTACCTCGTGTCCGACCATTGGACCACCGGCTATCTCCTGCCCAAGGAAAATTGATATGATGACGAACCTCTACCGCAGGGCCATTCCACAAGCATTGCCCTCTCCTTTTGGACAGGGCCGGCGCCTCGCCTCCTCTCTGGCTGTGCTTTGCCTTGCTATTTTGTTCCTCGTCCTCCCGGCACCTACCGCTCGGGCTGCCCTGAACATCCAGGAGGTGAAATCTGAAAAGGGGATCACCGCCTGGCTGGTGGAAGACCATACGCTGCCGATCATCACGCTCCAGTTCGTGTTTGACGGCGGTACCAGCCAAGACCCGGCCAGTAAGGAGGGGCTTGCCAATCTGATGACCCGCTTGTTCGACGAAGGCGCAGGCGATTACGGCGGCGACTCCTTTCAGGTGCGGCTCGACGATGCCGGCGCTGAGATGAGCTTCCAAGCGTGGCGTGATGGCATCTATGGCTCGGTGCGCATGCTTTCCCTGCGCCGGGACGCCGCTTTCGATCTTATCAGGCTCGCGTTGAACAGGCCCCGCTTCGATCAGGAACCCTTTGACCGAATCCGCGCTCAGCTTCTCTCCGGCATCATCTCCAACGAGCGCGAACCTCACGCGATCGGCGTGGATGCATGGCGGCGCAGGATCTACGGCACGCATCCGTATTCCAGGCCGCCCGAGGGCACCAAGGAAAGCCTGGCCCGCACAACGCCCGCCGATCTAAGCGCCTTCCACAAGGCCGCTTTCGCCCGCGGCGGGCTGCACGTCGCGGTCGTGGGCGACATAGATGCCAAGTCCCTGAGTGTAAGGCTCGACGAGTTGTTCGGAGATTTGCCCCCGAAACAGACGCTTGCGAAGGTACCTGATGTCACCCCGAAGCTTGGCTGGTCGACCTTGGTCGCCTACGCCTTACCCCAGACTTCGCTCCACCTGGCTTTTCCCGGCATCGGACGCAGCGACCCGGAATTCTATGCCGCGCAGCTGATAAACGACATACTGGGTGGTTCGCCATTTACCTCACGACTGTTCCAGGAAGTGCGCGAAAAGCGTGGCCTTGCCTACGGTGTCTCCTCTAGCTTGGAAACCTACCAGCATTCCAACTCGCTTGTGGTGACCACCTCGACGCGCGCCGACAGGGCGACCGAGACGCTCGACCTGATAAGACACGTAATCAAGGAGCTGGTGGACACAGGGCCAACAGCGGCGGAGCTGGAGGCGAGCAAGAAGTATCTGATCGGCGCCTACGCTATCCAGAATCTGGGTTCCTCGAGATCCATTTCAGCCACGCTTCTCGCGTTGCAGCTTGACAAACTTGGCATAGATTACGTTCAGCGCCGCCCGGCCCTCATCCAACAAGTGACGCTCGACCAGGTCAGGGCGGCGGCGAAGAATCTGCTTTCGACCGAGCCAGCCATTTTTGGTGTTGGCCCCGGGCTTGCCGATGTTCCTTGACGACCGGCAATCTCACGCTCTGCCAAGGTCCGCGTCGATCGTCTTCGGAACGGCGTAAATGCTGAATCCTAACAATTGGCAAGCAAGGGATTCCAACTTTCCCGTAAAAAGCGAAGTTGGGATCTCTGTTTACGTGCAAGCCGGTCGGCAGATCGAAGAGCGCCTCGCAAGGAAAATAAGTACCCCAAGGAGCAGCTTGTGCCGAGGCAAAGGGCCGAGACACGGGCCCGGCTGCAAAGACAAGATCCGTCAAGACGGCAGCCGCGAGAGTGACAGTATAGACCCAGAAGGCGGGACACGAGCCAAGGCCTCCGACGAGGAAGCTGTTTTCCAAACAGGGATCCTCAGCTGCGGGGGCCGAAGCGGATCTTGCGGTTGGGTTGAGCCTGCGAGCGTATCCGACATACTCCGCGACCAGGTTCGTTTCTTTGAGCATTTTTGGAGTCATTGATTGGGAAATGTCGCTTGCCTCACCGGTTCAAGGTCATGTGCGACTGCAGGCAGTGCTCTCCTCGCGCAAGCGTGATGGCGCCAACTTCCGTTAGGAGCAGCGACTTTACTTAGGCTCGAAGACGATCACGGCTTTCAACACAAAGCCTCAAACGCGCTGAGAGATGCCCCAAAAGAAGCTCGGAAGAAAAGCAACTTCTTCGGACAGGAACCTTCCGCCTCAGTTTTGTCGAGTGATCATCAAATGCAGCCTCACCGTCGCTTTGGCGGAGGAGTCCTGTCGTGATGCGCAGAACCAGCCGCGGTGGGGAAAGCCGATGTCCATCCTTGAGGCTGCACCTGGTGAGAACCGCAATCGATGGACCAGAACAGTTCAAAATTCTGGCTTTAGGGTGAGTACAATGGTCTACCCGCCCTCTGTCCGAGGCCCTATCAGGACCGTCAGGGCGCGCAGTACACACAGACGCCGTGTCGACCTAAATATCAGCCGCACTTTGAGAGGAATACGGTATTGCCCCTGTGCCTGCCGATGATCCGCCACTTGAAATCCCCGGACCTGTTTGGCGCCATTGATCGCCTGCCGGCGCTCGGCACGCCGATTAGCGAGCGGACATTCGAGGTCCTCAATCCGTCGAGCGGTGAAGTCCTGGCGGTGCTTCCCGACATGGCTGTGGAGGAGACGCGCGCTGCGATCGACAGGGCCTATGTAGCACAGCCTGGATGGGCGGGGCTGACCGCCCGAGAACGCAGTGACGTTTTGTGGCGATGGCATGAGCTGATCATTGACCACGCCAATGATCTTGCCGCGATACTCACTGCAGAGATGGGCAAGCCGTTTGCCGAAGCCAAGTCGGAGGTTTCGCACGCGGCCGCGTATCTGCAATGGTACGCCGAAGAAGCCAATCGCATCTATGGCGAGACGATCTCCGCACCGTCGACAGACCGTCGCATGCTGGTGATCAAGCAGCCCATCGGTGTGGTCGGCACGATTACGCCATGGAATTTCCCGGCCTCGATGGTGGCGCGCAAGATCTCGCCGGCCCTGGCGGCGGGCTGCACGATCGTACTTAAGCCTGCTGAACAGACGCCGCTCGTGGCAGGTGCAATGTTCGCCCTCGCCCACCAAGCCGGCTTTCCCGACGGCGTGGTGAACCTAATTTATGCGTCTGAAGGTGATGGCGTCGGACGTGAACTTTGCTCTAACCCGAAGGTCCGAAAGATCAGCTTTACAGGCTCGACCGAGGTTGGCAGGCTGCTCATGCGCCAGTGTTCGGACCAGATCAAGAAGGTCAGCCTCGAGCTCGGCGGCAATGCGCCGTTCATCGTCTTTGACGACGCCGATATCGACGCTGCGGTTGACGGCGCGATCCAGGCGAAGTTCCGCAACGCCGGGCAGACCTGTGTTTCAGCGAACCGTCTTTACGTCCAATCGAGCGTTCACGATGAGTTCGTTGAAAAATTCGTGGAGAAAGTCCGGTCTTTGTCGGTTGGCGACGGCTTCGCTCCGGCAGTGGACGTCGGACCGCTCATCGACGTGCATGCTTTGGCCAAGATCGAGTCCCACATCGCAGATGCCGTTGCCAAGGGTGGCGCAATTCGATGCGGTGGCGAACGCATCGGCAAGGATGGGACCTTCTTCAAACCCACAGTCCTCACTGAAATCACCGGCATTATGGCGGCTGCGCAAGAGGAGACTTTCGGGCCGCTGGCCCCGATCATTCGCTTCCACGATGCGGATCAGGTCGTTTGTGAGGCCAACGACACGATCTACGGCCTCGCCGCCTATTTCTATGCCTCGAACCTGAAGCGTGTCTGGCGCGTTGCCGAGGCATTGGAATACGGCATGGTCGGCATCAACACGGGGCGAATGTCTTCGGAAGCGGCGCCCTTTGGCGGCATCAAGCAATCCGGCATTGGGCGAGAAGGTTCCCGCCATGGGCTCGAAGACTACCTCGAAATGAAATACCTCTGCATGGGCGGCATCTGATCTCTATGTGGATGGATACCTCAGGCGCAGAATGAACCAAAGGCATGATCGAGCGCTTTGGCGAACCTTCTGTCGGGGTCGTTCACCGCAACCCGCGGCCTGCGTGCCTTAAGTGAGATCTAGACGCCCAGCTACCTTGAACCGCCTCTACGGCGAGGAGGCAAGGCGCCGCTAGCAGACTGCAGGTTGCTCATCCTATCCAAGCGCGGCACGTCTCGCCAGGCTAGTGGTTCACAGAAAATAGAACGCGATTGTCCATCAGCTGCGCTGACGCAGCGAATGTCGTCAGCCGACGGTGCATGGCGTCCGCACGCCCCGCGGATGCCAACGACACGTTTACGCCGCAGCCTCCCTATTGCCGCACCGCCAACTGAGCGCCCTTCGCGCATCGCTCTCAATCGGTACAGTCGCCGGCATTCTCGCCTGGAGAAGATTCAGTGACACAAGACGTGCCCAGGCCGTGCATGCACGAAAGACATTGAGGGTTGAGATCCAATGATTACAGCGCATCTGCTCGACATGGACGGGGTCCTGGTCCGGGGCGGCCAACCGATTGGTGGCTCCGTCGGCTATGTCGCCGGGCTAATCGCCAGGGGTGAGCCGTTTCAGATCTTCACCAATAACTCGCGCTTCACGCCCGAAGATCATGCCGAGCGTCTAAGAGCGGTCGGCTTCGCCGTGCAGCCAGAGCACATCTACACCTCGGCGCTCGCCACGGCGCGGTTCATGGAACTGCAAAAGCAGGGATCATCTGCCTATGTCATCGGCGACCACGGTCTCGTCGAGGCCCTGCGGCAGGCAGGCTGCCGGATAACGGAGGTTGCCCCCGAATTCGTGGTCCTCGGGGACACAATTTCGTACCACTATGAGCAGATCGCAACTGGCGCCGAGCTTGTGGCGAAGGGCGCGCGTCTTCTCGCCACCAATCCGGATGCGACTGGCCCGACCGAGCGGGGCTCCCATCCGGCGTGTGGGGCAGTCGCGGCACTAATCGAGAAGGCCACCGGCCGTCAGCCCTACTTCGTTGGCAAGCCGAACCCGTTCATGATGCGCAACGCGCTCGATCGGCTGGGAGTACGAGCTGTCGATGCGATCATGGTCGGTGACCGCATGGACACCGACGTGCTGGCAGGGCTGGAATCGGGCCTGAAAACAGCCCTTGTGCTTACGGGGGTGACCAAACGCGGTGACATAGAGCGGTTTCCATTCAGACCGGACTACGTGGTCGAGTGCCTTGCCGATCTGGGCCAGATCATCGTCACTCAACAAGCAGAACGACCCCTACACCAAGACTGAACGCTCCCGCAACATTCCGAATGTCGGCCGTTGAACCTAGGCAATTTTGGAGGAACAGCTGGCCGCAAAGAAAGTGATAAGCGTGACAACTTAGTCGAAGTACACCCATGTAGTCCAATGCATGCCGGTCCTGACCTCTATGAAGCGAGAGTCTTCGGCCAAAGACTCTCGAGCGCCGAAGTAGGCTGCGTCCAGCGAATGCGTCAGGTTCGATCGAGCCCAGATGCGTTCGCTGTGACACTCACGCCGGACCGTTTCTGTCATGGCTTTGAACTGCGCGACGAGTGTCGTTCAACCACTGGAGTTTTGACCGATTTCATCGCCGCGTCACTCCGGAGGCGATCCTACACGTGGACGCCACGCAGGCTGTTGGTCGTATGCGCATCGCTCAGACAGACGAGTTTGTCGAAGTCGATCTGCTCACCCATTGGCGCATAAATTCCACAGCCCGTAAGGCGTGGGCGCGTTGCTCATTAGGGAGTGGTTGCGCCTCGATTTTGTGGTGAACAGGACGGGCAACAGCGCGGCCGCTGAATAGCGCAGCAGCCGACGGACTGCCGAGGAATAGGCGGCTCGGCGGCTGCGGGTAGTGAGCGGCATCGAAGCGCTTCAAGACACTTTCAATTGAGCAATCGGCCTGCCGCAGGTATTGGGTTCAAGCATCGCGCCTTCCAAATACGTGCTCCTTGACGAGCCCATGGTGTGACACCGATGCGATCGCGAAACCTGTCTCTCCACAGGTTCGCCTGCCGCGCTCACGCTCCGTCGCATGTGCTGACGAGGATCAGCTATGAGGTGCCAAGACTACGCTGCGAGTGAGCCTTTCCGCATCTACTTCAAAGGCGGATCTCGGGTTGGCAACGGCCAAAATAGTCGCTGCCGTGAACACGGAGCCACAACGACCGCGCTCGAAGTCTGACAATTTATTTAGGCCTTGCGCTTCATTCACGTAATCATGTCAGACGCAGCGCCAAGTTCCGCCACCTCAACTTTCGGCACCAAGCCGCATAGCCGGAAGCGAAACATTGCGTCTCTGATTTTAAAGTCCTGAACGCAAGCACGGCTGAACCCGCATGCCCGGCAGGAGACTGAGCTCGCTGCCGGGCCGGGTACGCCTTGGGAGGTGGCGTAAGTCTGCGACCTTCGTGGAGGGGGGAACCACTCAGTCCGCGCGTTTTGCTAGCGTGCATGTTCCGTGCCAAGGCAAAAAGCGTTGCAACATCCGACGCGACAGCTCTTTTCTCTGTTGCGTACTCGACATTGTCACCTATCGGACAATGTCGAACGTGCCTCTCCGCATCGACTGACGCCTGAACCAGAGCGCACCTGCAAGGCCATCCCCGCCAAGTCGACCGGGCGAACTGGCGGTGACCGGTTCTAGCTCCGACCTGTTCGCCGGCTGATGTACAGGTCGCACTGTCCCTTTCAAAGAAGGAAACCCCCGTACCCCCGATACATGAGGGCGCGGCCACGATTGACAGCGCGGCGAATGCGGTCGCGCAGATGATCGCGAGGATCCCTCCAGTCGGCATGGACGCGCCGATGACCAATCAGCGCTTCGGCGAGTTCGCGATGTGACGCCCCAGCAAGTGAACCGTCGAGCGCGCGAAGAACGAAGGTCAAACGGGGACTGCGTTTTTCCGGCGGAAACAAGCGGGCGGGCAAGTGCTGACCCAAGTTTAGGGCATTGAGGCACTTGAGCGCCCTCAGGCGATGCTTCGAAAGGGTCGCGGGCCAAATGGCCTCGGTACGGAGGCCAACGGGGTGCAGGATATCCGCGCCAGAGACGGCGAGCTGAAGCGTATGCTCCGCCTTGCGAAGAAGAACATGCTGGCCCTTGTCTGGCGCCAGCAGGACCGTCGCACGGCATGGCAATGCCGAGAGCTCGAACGGCCCTGTCGCCGACCAAGCAGACAGCTGTTCTGCAATCACCGGCAGCACATGAGCGCACCATAGCGGAGACCAGAATACGACCGAATTGCGCCCGTAAGACTCGGCGAAACAGGACGCCCCACCGTGACAGGTTACCGGTCGACGAGACTACGTCGAGAGAGGGTCCAAAGGACAAAGTACTGGCGTGCTGGCTTGCAGCGATCACGTCGCGCTGGAATGCTGGATTGCGACGTAAGAACTCCCAGGCCCACTCGCGCGGCGTCAGACCAGCAGTGTAATGGTATGATCTTTCATCGCGCCAATCCGCCTCGTCCGCGCCTTTCGCGAGAACTGCAGGCATTATTGTGCTCCCCTGCCCGCCCCCGGGCAGGTCGAAACATCATGCCGGTTGGCGAAACACCGGCGCCCGAGCAACCAACCCCCAATGGATGTGTTTCGTCGAAGTGTGTGGGGTCGGCACCCTTCGGGGCAGATCACGCAGGCAAATAGCGTTGACTTGATCGAACCAGCGCAGCCAGCATGGCCCGAGCAGGCCAAGTGAGTTGGTTGGACGCCAGTGGTCGGCTCCTTCGCCACGTTCCTAACGTTCCTTGAAGACCCCATGCTGCGGCGGTGGGTACGTTGATTGTGCGCAGGTCGTGGTAGCGCGGGCGTTGTAAGCGTAGTCATGGGAGGTCTCCTAGGGGAAGCTCCCGCCATTGGAGGACAAGTTCCGGGCTATGGCAGCCTGTATAGGTGTACAGGTAAGCCGACTGTTTAGCGGACCTCAAAGCACGAACGGCGAGGTGGGCAATTCCTTTGCGGTGGTGCTCACGCCGGGCCTTTGGGAGCTTCTTGCACCTGGAGCACGCGGTCGGGGATGCGCGCGGTGGCAGGGGCTTGACCAAACCATCAAAGCCAGCCGAACGGCCCTCGGACTTCGATTTTTTTCCCGCTCTGGTGTCTAGACCCACAGACGCTTCGTTCCTTCATGGCGGCCATCGAGTCGTGGTGTCGTCCGCCAATTGGATCCGGAAGCGTTTAAGCGGTCCGGCGCGAAGATGCAGCGGCCCAGCCAAGTCATTTTGAGGTGCCTGAGTTCTGACTATGTCGCCGGCTCGCCGGCGGAGCTTGATCCGGCGACTACGGGTGCGCTCCCTGTCGGATTGTTGACTATGTCGGCCATGTGACACAGCGCTACTAGAGTCATCCCATTGTTTTGAACGA
Source organism: Mesorhizobium sp. WSM4823 (assembly GCF_055811195.1). Taxonomy (NCBI): domain Bacteria; kingdom Pseudomonadati; phylum Pseudomonadota; class Alphaproteobacteria; order Hyphomicrobiales; family Phyllobacteriaceae; genus Mesorhizobium; species Mesorhizobium sp. WSM4823. The sequence goes on along the minus strand of NZ_JBVVQL010000023.1, from coordinate 5,593 downwards.
TTTCACAGTTGGCACGACAGATGCAGTCCCTGTCCGCAAGAGCACTCTGGCGTCTTAACTGAGAAGAACCCTCTGATGATCACGCTTTTCGAAGATGCTGGCGCGCCCGCCAACACTGAGCATTCCCGAGCAGACCGAAACCATTGCGCTTTCACTCGCCCGGTTATCGGGACATGACCGAGTTCGATTTCCGACCAACTGTGAATGCACCCGACGATGACCCCCACCTTTGGCTTGAAGATGTAGAAGGCGAACGGGCACTTGCGTGGACGGCGGGCCAGTCGGCAAAGACCCTGAAGCACTTCAGTGGAGGGCAGTTTGAGCGCGACCGGGCGGCGCTGACAGCGATTTTCGACCACCCAGATCGGATGCCCCTGGTCACGCGCCGCGGTCAGTACCTGTACAATTTTTGGCAGGATGCCGGAAATCCGCGCGGGCTGTGGCGCCGGACCACCCTTTCTGTCTACATGGAGGCGGATCCCCGATGGGAGCTGCTCCTCGACCTTGACGCCCTCGCTACTACCGACGCAGAGGACTGGATCTGGGGCGGCGCGTCAATCGAGCCGGAGGAACGGGAAAGAGCCATTTTGCGCCTGTCGCGCGGCGGCGGCGACGCAGTTGTGCATCGTGAATTCGACCTGAGCTCTCTGAGCTTTGTCGCCGACGGCTTCAATCTTCCCGAAGCCAAGGGCGGCGTTCATTGGCTCGACCCCAACACCCTTCTGCTTTCCAGTGCGCTTGGTCAGGGTATAGCAACTCGCTCCGGCTATGCGCGCACCGTGCGGCTGTGGAAGCGTGGCGCGGATCCCCTCACCGCGGCGGTAATCTTCAAGACCGGTTACGAAAACCTCGGTGTGTCTGGCCATCTGGACCGCACCGCCGCGACCGAGCGCCTATGGTTCGTCGAGCAACTGGGCTGCTTCGAGAAGCTGGTACGCATTGGCGACAGAAGCGGCCCGAAGATTGAGATCGACCTTCCCAAGGACGCTAGGTGGGTTAACTTTGGCGATTGGCTCGCGGTAAAGCCGCGCAAAGCATGGACGGTTGCAGGGACGACCTATTGCGCCGACGCACTGATCGGCATGTCGCTTTCCTCTTTCATCGCCGGCGAGCGACGTTTTCGTACCCTGTTTGAACCGGCCGAGCGGCGCTGCCTGCAATCATTCTTCTGGACTGATGGAAAGCTCATCATCACCTACCTGGCGAACCTCGCCCGAAAATTTGAGATGTTTGTCCCAGGCCCGCAGGAATGGACGCGCCGAGTGCTGGACACCGTGCCAGCGCAAGGGACTGTTCACCTCTGGTCACTCGATGCCGCAGTTCACGAGAGCAATGGAGAGCTTCTGGTTTTGGCCCAGGACCCGACCACTCCGCCCCAGCTTTCCCTATTAGATCTCGAAGCCGCGCCGCCTCTCGGCGCTCAGGTAATCCTAAAGCGCAGCCCGGAGAATTTCGACGCATCCGGACTGGTGGTCACGCGCCATGAGGCAGTGTCGATCGATGGCGAGATGATCCCCTACACGCAGGTCGGTCCACGGAACGCGAAGGGTGATGCCCCGGTTCACCTTTCCGCCTATGGTGGATTCGGCGTATCGCTCCTGCCCTCCTACAACTCCTCGCTCGGCAAGCTGTGGCTCGAACGCGGCGGCACCTGTGTGGTGGCGAACATCCGCGGGGGCGGCGAGTTCGGCACCCGCTGGCACGATGCCGGGCGCAGGCAGGGCAGACGTCTCGCCCATGACGATTTCGCCGCCGTTGCCGCCGACTTGGTACGAAGAGGCATTACACTGTCGAGGCGCATCGCCGCGCAGGGCGGCTCGAACGGCGGCCTTCTGATCGCCAACATGCTAACCCGCTATCCCGAGCAATTCGGCGCGCTGTTCTGCACAGTTCCCTTTATCGACATGCGACGGTACAGCAAGCTCCTGGCAGGCGCGAGCTGGATCGACGAATATGGCGATCCCGACAAGGCTGACGATTGGGCTTTCCTGAAGGAAATCTCCGCCTATCACACTTCCACTCCGGGACAGCCGTATCCGCCTATCCTGCTCGCCAGTATGAAACGCGACGACCGCGTCCACCCGGGCCATGCGCGTAAGATGGCCGCAAAACTGCAAGCGCTTGGCTATCCCGCTTACTTTTACGAGCCCAGCGCCGGTGGGCACGGCTACGGCAAGGACAATCGCGAGCGAGCAGCGTTCATCAGTCTTGGCATCAATTTTCTTCGCAGCGCGATCGGCTGGCACGCTGACAGCGTCGTAAACGGCGGGGAGCCAAATAAGAGCAAACTACAGTGAGCGAGTGAGTGCAGGTTCACGGCTGCGGCAAATCTACAAATGCGAGCACTGCTTGCGCAAAATGCGCCATCGCTCTGTCGCTCTCGGTCAATACAGCCTGACCATACGTTCAGTCCACATTTCTGAAGAGCAAGGAGAGAATACGATGGCAACAAGGCAATTGAACATTGCGCGGGGGCTAATAGCGGCCATCACGCTGATCCTGGTCGGAGAGCAGGCGGCTGCGGCTGACGTTCCAGAGGTCCCGTGCGACCCCCACGAGGGTGCCTGGGTGCCGGAGTGGGCTAGCCCTTGGCAGATCCGCCTGCGCGCCTTGGGGGTCATCACTGAGGATTCGGGCTACGTTGATGCGGTGCCCGGCTCTGGTCTTTCTTATTCGAACACCGTGACGCCGGAGCTCGACATCTCGTACTTCTTCACGGACAACGTCGCCGCCGAGCTTATCCTCGGCACCACTTATGCCAATATCACGGGCCAGGGTTCGATTGGTGGGCTGGGCAATATCGGCAAGGTTTGGTTGCTGCCGCCGACGCTGACATTGCAGTACCATTTTACCGATTTCGGGGCCTTCAAGCCCTATGTCGGCGCGGGCGTGAACTACACGGTCTTCTATAACCAGGACGCCGGCAGCGCCGACGCTCTCAAGGTGAAGAACACGTTCGGCACCGCGCTGCAGGTCGGGTTCGACTACATGGTGGACCAACACTGGGGCGTCAATTTCGACGTGAAGAAGCTATTCCTCAAGCCAGACTTCGACGTCACGGTGGCCGGCGCGAAGCTGACCGGGAAAGCCGAGCTTGATCCGTGGCTGATCGGCGCAGGTGTCACGTACCGATTCTGATACCGCGGCTTCGTGAGCGCGCTTTGAGCTAGCGGGCGCCCTCGGACGCCCGTTAGCGTTCGCCCTTCCTCGGGCTAGTTTCAGTTTCCCATGACGACTTCTGTAAGAACGCCCAGCACAAGGCCCCCTGTCAAGGTACGCGATCAGCTGCGTTGCGCCCGCCTTTGATCAGAACGTCGTAGCCTCGACTGCAACCTCGTAGCGCTGGTTCTCTCAGCTACCTCGCCCGCGAGCCCCGCCGAACACTCATCGGCAAAGGGATGGCGACAATAGGCGGTCGGCCCGGGGAAGACCGGACTCCCAGTGAGAGCCAGTGAGCGCCGTCAGGCGCTGGCGCCTAGTAATTACATGAGCGGCCACTTCACGCCTGTTTGTCGGGCCGTACGAGATCCATGTGGCTGACGCCGAGCGCCAACGCCAGTTCATAGATCGTGATGATCGTCGGATTTCTTCGGCCCTTCTCCAACCCGCTGATGTACTGCTGGCTGAAGCCGGAAATGTCGGCAAGCTGCTCTTGGGTCAGACGCTTCCTTTGCCTGGTCCGCTGCACATTTCGTCCGATCAACTTGCGCATATCCATGCACGCAAGCCACCGGATCAGGCGACTTGAGTTTATCAACTATAATATGTAATCCACATTTTGCCGGGAGAGGGGTTCGCGGAGGCGATCATCTGAAGCTAGGATCAGCAATGTTACAGCCTAAATCGGACTTGGCGATTGCCGACGAAGTGCCCTGGTCAGACGGCATCACAGCCTACGACAAGGAGCACTTTACAACCTATATGAGGCTCCTCGATGCATCCGGCGACAATGCTACTGAAGAGGAAATGGCACATCTGATCCTCGGCATTGATCCGAGACGAGAACCGGAGCGTGCGAGGAAGGCTGTTCGCAGTTATCTCGACCGTGCAAACTGGGTTATGACAAGCGGGTACAAGGAATTGTTCGACAGCTGAGAAATTGTGCAGTGCTCGCCCCGTGGCCGCCACTGCTTTGGCTACAGCCCCGTCGATCAGGCATTCGGGAACAGCCAACGGCAGCCTGAATTCGGTTCATAGGCATTGGTTTGGCCAGTCGGGGGGTCTGATGCGACAAAAGGAATCGCGTTCCATTTGGATGGGCAGTAGCCGGAGCAGCACGTCATCGAGTGCCGCTCCCTACCTCCGGAGCGGGGCGGCCCTATCGGATGCAGTCGCTGTTGGGACGCAGCCAGTGGGACGCTGATCGGCTCCGAGACGAGGTTCGCGATTATGTTGTGGAGGCGTTGGGCGACGAGGATGGCGTCCTGATCGTCGACGAGACCGGATTTGTGAAGAAGGGCGATCGCTCCGCCGGTGTCGCGCGTCAGTACTCGGGAACGGCGGGGCGGATCGAGAACGGCCAGATCGGTGTGTTCTTGGCTTACGCGAGCCGCTACGGCCAGGCGCTGGTCGATCGCCGGCTTTACCTGCCAGAGAGTTGGACAAAGGATCGGGCGCGATGTGCCAAGGCCTCGATCCCGGAGACGGTCGAGTTTGCGACCAAGCCAAAGATGGCGCGCGCCATGGTCGAGGCAGCGCTCGATGCCGGCGTCCCGTGCGCTTACGTTCTGGGCGACGCTGTCTACGGAGCCGACAGTAGCCTTCGTCGGGTGCTGGAAGCTCGCGAGCAGCCCTATGTCCTGGCGGTTCGAGGCGCTCACTTCATGCGCCGTGGAGGGGATCATCGGTTTGAGGGAACCTCGCCCGAGGAACTGGCCAGCGAACTCGCGCCCGAGGACTGGGTCTGTCATGCGGCAAGGGAAGGCGCCAAAGGGCCTCGGCTCTACGACTGGGCGCGCATCCGCCGCCCTTGGACGTCGAAAGGCGGCTTCGAGCATTGGCTTCTGGTCCGCCGCAAGCGTTCGACATCCGCAGAAAAGGCCTACTATCTGGTCTTCGCCCCGCCCGGTTCCTCCTTGGCCGAATTGGCGGCAGTGGCCGGCCTGCGCTGGGCGGTCGAGGAGTGCTTTGAGCGAGCCAAGGATGATCTCGGACTTGACCATTGCGAGGCCCGGTCCTGGCACGGATGGCATCGCCACATGAGCCTGTGCATGGCCGCCCTGGCGTTCCTCTCCAAACTATCGGCTGATCTTCGCCGCAGCGCATGGAGCAAACCGAACGAAACGAGTCCAAAGGAGCCAATCGCCGCCTGATCCGGATGGCTGCGCTGGTGCCAAGCGTCCCCGAGATCCGCTATCTCCTCGCCCGGATCCTCATCTACCCGCCAACACAAAAGCCCTTCATCATCGCCTGGTCGCTATGGCGACGACGACATCAGGCTGCCGCCACCGTCTCCCACTACAAACGGCGCGCATATCCGCAACTGTAGTACTAGATGTTTGATCCCAGATTTTGATGGGCATCCTTGTCCTCCGAATCAAGGGATGCGCTATGGGCCAGGTTCTTCATGGGAGCGCCACGACGACAGAGGCGG
>NZ_JBVVQL010000022.1:0-58496 GCF_055811195.1 Mesorhizobium sp. WSM4823 | reverse complement strand
CACTATCGACCCCGACGAATGCGACAATTACTTTGCGAACGCAGGCTACGCTTCCGTTAAAACGTGAAAGACTCTAGGATGACGAAGCTGAGGCCTTCGGCCAATTCTTCGACTCCGGCGCGGCCTAACCTGAATCTCGACATACCCCAAGCACCCCAGCCTTAAATATTTTAAGAAAATTTGCGTCTGATTCTAAAGGTTTAACCGACCAGTAACATTAACGCGCTTTAATCACGGTCAGTCTGTACCGGGTATCTGCGGGTAAATGTGATGCAATTCAGTATTTTGAAGGCAAACGGACGCAACCTGGCACGCGGTTTCGCTGTCCTTATGGTTGCGGGCACCGCGGCGGGATGCAGTTCCCAGGTGTCGCGGTTCAACAGTGTCGATGACGTCTTCACCTCCTCGACCAACAACCAGCGCACCATCATCGACAAGCAGAACACCGCCCAACCTTATCCTGGCGATGCCCCGGTTTCGGCTGCGCCGATCGACGGCAGCCATACCCAGTCGGTCAGCCGTTCAAGCCTCGAACCGGTGACGACGCAGCAATTGCCGCCGGCCAGCCAGTCGCAGCCAGCTCCCGCGTTGGCGCCGGCCCGCGTCGCTTCGGCGCCGCCGGTCGACCGGACTGCAACTGGGACAGTGGCAAAGCCGTTCAAGGACGCACAGCCTGACGCTCCGCGCATGGCGACGGCGGGCAGCCAACCGCGCGCCACCGAGATCATCGTCAAGGACGGCGAGACCATTTTCGGCCTGTCGCGGCGCCACGGCGTGCCCGCCGACGCGCTTATGAAGGTCAATGGGCTGAGCGAGACCAACGGGCTGAAGGCCGGCCAGAAGCTCGTCATCCCGGCCTACGCCTATTCGGGCAAGAAACCGGCGCCGAAGCTCGCCGACGCCAAGCCTGCGAACGACACCAAGCGCGATTTGCCAGCCAAGGCGCCGGAGATGGTGGCTGTGCTGCCGCAGCAGCCGAAGCTCAAGGAGGGCAAGTCCGCCGCGCAGCTGGACGCCTCGGCCGCAACAAACCAGCCGAAGGACGGAAAAGCCGCGCCTAAGGCGACTGGCGCTGGTGGCACCTATACCGTCGAGCAGGGTGATACGCTGTCGGCGATCGCCAGGAAGACCGGCGTCGGCGTGGCTGCATTGAAGCAGGCGAACGGCATGCAGGACGGCCTGCTCAAGATCGGCCAGACCCTGAAGGTGCCGGCTGGCGGAACCGCGACGGTTGCCAGCGCCAAGCCGGCAAAGGTCGATCCGGTAACGACAGCCACCACCCCGCCTGCGGCAAAGACCACGCCGACGGAAACGCTTGCTTCCTACACGCCGCCGAAGAAGGATGCGAAGGTCATCCAGCAGGCCGAGGATGATGACGCGGTGGCGCCAAATGCCACGGGCATCGGCAAGATGCGCTGGCCGGTGCGCGGCCGGGTGATCTCCGGCTTTGGCGGCGGCAAGGACGGTGTCGACATTGCCGTGCCGGAAGGAACGCCGGTCAAGGCGGCCGAGAACGGCGTCGTCATCTATGCCGGCGATGGCCTCAAGGAATTCGGCAATACGGTGCTGGTGCGCCACGAGAACGGGTTGGTCACCGTCTACGGCCACGCCCGTTCGATCGAGGTCCAGCGCGGCCAGAAGGTCAAGCGCGGCCAGGAAATCGCGCAGTCCGGCATGAGCGGCACCACCGACTCGCCGAAACTGCATTTCGAAGTCCGCAAGAACTCGGCGCCGGTCGATCCTTCGACCTATCTTGAATAAAGAAGTCGATCCTTCGACCTATCTTGAATGAAAGAAAGTCGATCCTTCGACCTATCTCAAATAGAAAAAGAAAAGCGATTGCGCGCCGCCTGACCTCCAGTCCGGCCGCCGGCTCAGCCCGCCCTGCCAAGGGGCGGGCTTTTTCAGTTTTCTGGATGAACGCTAGTAGCGCGGCACAGGGAATTTGACGGGTTGGATGCCTGTTGGCGGCCAAGATTTTATCGGTCGTTTCGGTGGGCTGTCATAACGGCCGAAGCTCCTCAACTTCGTCATCCCTGGGCGAAGCAGGAGCGGAGCTCCGTCGCGAAGACCCTGGGATCCATGCCGTAACCTTAGCCGAAGGGTGCCGCGGAGCAGAATTCTGCACTGTAGCAGCGCTCGGATGTCACGGCATGGATCCTGGGGTCTGCGCTGCGTCGCTTCGCTCCTTGCTACGCCCCAGGATGACGAAGCGATGGCATTTCCGCTAATCGCCAAGGCATGCGGTCCGTCAACGCAAGCGCGTCCGACCTGTCAAAATTCTGCGCCGAGGAACTACATTAATCCTTGAGCGATTTGCCGAGCCGGCCCGCCAGATCCTGGGTGAACTGCCAGGCGACGCGGCCCGAACGGCTGCCGCGCGTCGTCGCCCATTCCAGCGCCTCGGCGCGCAGCGTCTTGGGATCGATGGCAAGGCCATGATGGCTGACATAGCCGTCGATCATGTCGAGATACTCGTCCTGCGAGCATTTGTGGAAGCCGAGCCAGAGGCCGAAACGGTCGGACAGCGAGACTTTTTCCTCGACAGCCTCCGACGGGTTGATGGCGGTCGAGCGCTCATTGTCGATCATGTCGCGCGGCAAAAGGTGGCGCCGGTTCGAGGTGGCATAGAAGATGACATTGGCCGGGCGGCCTTCGACGCCGCCTTCGAGCGCCGCCTTCAGTGACTTGTAGGAGGTGTCGTCATGGTCGAAGGAGAGGTCGTCGCAAAACAGGATGAAACGGTAAGGTGCTGCCTTCAGCAAATTCATCAGCTTCGGCAGCGTGTCGATGTCCTCGCGGTGGATCTCGATAAGCTTGAGCGGCAGGTCCAGCTTAGCCGACGCATTGACGGCGGCATGCACGGCCTTGACCAGCGAGGATTTGCCCATGCCGCGCGCCCCCCACAACAGCACGTTGTTGGCTGCGTAGCCGGAGGCGAAGCGTTCGGTGTTGTCGACCAATATGTCGCGGACGCGGTCGACGCCGCGGATCAGGCCGATGTCGACGCGGTTGACCTTGCGCACCGGCTCCAGATGGCCGGGATCGGCCTGCCAGACGAAGCAATCGGCCTCGCCGAGGTCGGTTTCCGGCACCGGCGGCGGGGCGAGGCGAGCGACCGCCTCGATCAGGCGGTCAAGCTTCTTGTTCAGGGCTTCGATGGTGCTGTCGCTCATTTTATCTTTGCCCTCAGGAGGGTATGACGCGGAACCTACTTGTTTCCAGCGTTTCGGAACCAGTTCCAACCTTTTGTTAGAGCATGATCTTTTCCGAAAACCGGGCTTCGTTTTCGGGAACATGCTCTAACACGGCTCAACCAGCCGGAAAAGCAGCCGAAAAGCCCGACCGCAGTTGCATTGGCAACTTTACCGACTATATTCCGGCGAAATTTCACGGGGCGGCCAAATTGGCGGCTGTTTTTCAAAATTCAGGAGTACTTCGATGTTCGTGACACCGGCATACGCTCAAGGCGTCGGCGCCTCCCCGGATATGTTCATTAGCATTTTGCCGTTTGTCCTGATTTTCGTGATCATGTATTTTCTGATCATCCGGCCGCAGCGCGCGCAGTTGAAGAAGCGCGGCGAGATGCTGGCGGCAGTTCGCCGCGGCGATACGGTCGTCACCGGCGGCGGCTTCGTCGGCAAGGTGACCAAGGTGATCGACGACAATGAGCTCGAGATCGATCTCGGCGGTGGCACCAAGGTAACGGCGCTGCGCTCCACGATCGCCGATGTGCGCGTCAAGGGCGAGCCGGTGGCGAACCAGAACGCCAAGAAATAACCGAAATTTCTGGCGGAGCGATCCGCGGATACGCCCTGACGGACGACGCCATTTGCTATATCTTTCGCGCTTCAAGATGACTCTGATCTGGGTGGCCGTGGCCATGACAGGGGTTCTTGGTGCGCCCGGTCTTTTCGCCGCCAGTCCGCTCGCCAAGCAGCCCGACGGGGTACCGAAACTCCAAATGGCGGGCGACCTCGATCAACAGGGCGGTTCGCACATCCTGCTCAGCTTGGATCTGGACGACTTGATCAGGGGCAGGCTGGAGACGACACGCGATGAAATCCGCTCACTGCTGCGTTCCGCCCGCATAGGCTATACGGGCCTTGCCAGGTCAGGACGCACGGTTCAAGTTCGCATCTCGGATTCCACGCAGGTCGAAGCGGCCAAGACGGCGTTGAAAACATTGACCGATCCAGTCGCCGCCAGCGGCTCCATCCAGGAGACGACACTGGATGAGTCGGAGCCGGGGGGGTTGCTCAAATTCACCGCAACAGACGCGGGCATCACATATGGCACTTCAACTGCGCTTGCGCAGTCGATAGAGGTCATCAAACGTCGTATCTACGAACTCGGCATCACCGAACCGATCGTGCAGCAGCAAGGCGACGACCGGATTCTGATTCAAATGCCGGGCTTGAAAGATCCGAAAAGGCTGAGCGAAATCCTCGGCCGGACGGCCAAACTGACCATCCAATTGGTCGATCAGTCGATGCCGGTGCGAGATGCGCTCAGTGGCCAGCCACCAATTGGGTCCTCGGTGCTTTATTCGCAGGATGATCCGCCGGTTCCGTATCTGATCGAGAACCGCGTCATCGTTTCGGATGAAAATCTGATCGATGCGAAGGCGACCTACAATTCGCAAAACAATGAGCCGATGGTCTTGTTCCGGCTTGATTCAAAAGGTACTGCCCGCTTGGGCAGGGCGACGTCGGAAAATGTCGGCGGGTTGCTTGCCGTGGTGTTGGACAACCAGTTGGTTTCGGTACCGGTGATCCGCGAGCCGATCCTTGACGGCATCGGCCAGATATCGGGCAACTTCACCGTCCAGGGCGCCAACGATCTAGTCGTGCTACTGCGCGCCGGTCCGTTGCCGGCAAGATTGACAATAGTTGAAGAAAGCCCGATGGCAGCACCAAAGTGAACTGCCTTGTGCCCGACATCACCTGTGCACGCACCAAGGGCGAGCCGGTGGCGAACCAGAACGCCCAGAAATAACCCAATTCCAGGCGGAACGATCCGCCAGAACGCCTTACGGACGACGCCACATGCTTTATTTCTCGCGCTTCAAGATGATCCTGATCTGGCTGGCCGTGGCCGCCACGGTGATCCTCGCTGCGCCCAACCTTTTCTCTGCCAGCACGCTGGCCCAGCTTCCCAGCTGGGTGCCGAAGCGTCAGATGACGCTCGGCCTCGATCTGCAGGGCGGCTCGCATATCCTGCTCAGGATGGATCCCAACGATCTGATCAAGGATCGTCTGGAGACGACGCGCGACGAAATCAGGACGCGGCTGCGCGATGCCAAGATCGGTTACACCGGCCTTTCCGGATCAGGCCGGGCCGTGCAGGTCCGCATCACCGATCCCGGTCAGGTCGATGCCGCCAAGGCGGCGCTGAAGACGTTGACCGACCCGGTGGCGGCCGGCCTGTTCAGCGGCGGCTCCGTCCAGGAGATGTCGCTTGATGATTCCGAGCCTGGCCTGCTCAAATTCACTGTTACCGATGCCGGCATCAAATACCGCACGTCGACGGCTCTGGCGCAATCGCTCGAAGTCGTCGAGCGCCGCGTCAACGAACTCGGCACCACCGAGCCGATCGTGCAACGCCAAGGCGAAGACCGCATTCTGGTTCAGGTGCCGGGCCTGCAGGATCCGCAAAGGCTGAAGGACATTCTTGGCCAGACCGCCAAGCTGACCTTCCAGATGGTCGATCAGTCGATGCCGGTGCAGGATGCGCTCAACGGTCGTCCGCCGGCGGGATCCTCGGTTCTGTATTCGCAGGATGATCCGCCGGTTCCCTATCTGATCGAGAACCGCGTCATCGTTTCGGGCGAAAATCTCGTCGATGCGCAGGCAACATACAATTCCCAGACCAACGAGCCGGTGGTTTCGTTCACCTTCGATTCCAAGGGAGCGGCGCGTTTCGGCCAAGCCACCTCCCAGAATGTCGGCAAGCTGTTCGCCATTATCCTCGACAATCAGGTGATTTCGGCGCCGCAGATCCGCGAACCGATCCTTGGCGGCAACGGCCAGATCTCGGGCAATTTCACCGCCGAGAGCGCCAACGACCTCGCCGTTCTGTTGCGTGCCGGCGCGCTGCCGGCGACGCTGACGGTGATCGAAGAACGCACGGTAGGCCCCGGGCTCGGCGAAGATTCCATCCGCGCCGGCAAGATTGCCGGCGTGATCGGCTCAATCCTCGTCGTCGTGTTCATGTTCGTGGCCTATGGCTTTCTCGGCTTCATCGCCAATATCGCGCTGGCGGTGCATGTGGCCATGATCATCGCGTTGTTGTCGTTGCTTGGCGCGACACTGACATTGCCTGGCATCGCCGGCATCGTGCTGACCATCGGCATGGCGGTCGATTCAAACGTTCTCATCTACGAGCGTATCCGCGAGGAGCGACGAAACGGTCGCTCGGTAATCCAGGCGATCGACACCGGCTTTTCGAAAGCGCTGGCAACCATCGTCGATTCGAACGTCACCTCGCTGATCGCAACCGTGGTGCTGTTCTGGCTCGGGACCGGGCCGGTGAAGGGCTTTGCCGTAACCTTCGCCATCGGCATTCTGACCACAGTCTTCACCGCCTTCACCTTCACCCGGCTGCTGGTATCGATCTGGCTTCGCCGCGCCCGCCCCAAGGAGCTGCCGCGCGCGCCGGTGACCTTCGTCCCGCCGGGTACGAGAATTCCATTCATGGGCATCCGCCGCTGGACATTCGCACTGTCCAGCATGCTGTCGATCCTGTCGGTCGTGCTGTTCATGACCGTCGACATCAATTACGGCATCGACTTCAAGGGCGGCTCGCTGATCGAGGTCCAGGCCAAGGATGGCACCGCCGATATTGCCGACATCCGCGGCAGGCTTTCGGAACTCAACATCGGCGAAGTGCAGGTGCAGCAGTTCGGCGATCCGAACGATGTGCTGATTCGCGTCGGCACGCAGGATGGCGGCGAGAACGCCGAACAGACCGTCATCGACAAGGTGCGCGGCGAGCTGCAGGACAATTACGATTTCCGCCGCGTCGAGGTGGTGGGACCGACGGTTTCCGGCGAGCTCGCCAAGCAAGGCACCATCGCCATGCTGATCGCACTGCTCGGAATCCTGATCTATGTCTGGTTCCGCTTCGAATGGCAGTTTGCGGTCGGCGCTATCATCGCCACAGTCCACGATGTGGTCATGACGATCGGCTTCTTCGTCATCACCGGTCTCGAATTCAACCAATCATCGCTTGCTGCGATACTCACAATCATCGGCTATTCGCTCAACGACACGATCGTCGTCTATGACCGTGTTCGCGAGGATCTGCGAAAATACAAGAGGATGCCGCTGCCGCAATTGTTGAACAACGCCATCAACGAAACGCTGTCGCGAACGACGCTGACCTCGGTGACGACGATGCTTGCGCTGCTGGCGCTGGTGCTGTTCGGCGGCGAGGTGATCCGCTCATTCACGCTGGCGATGCTGTTCGGCGTCGTCTTCGGGACGTATTCGTCGATCTTCATTGCCGCCCCTCTGCTCATCCTGTTCAAGCTGCGGCCACAGGCCGCGACGTCCGACGAGGAGAAGCCGGTGAGCGGCGGCAAAGCCCTGGCAACCTGACGATTGCTGCGCCCGTGGCAAAAGGCATAGTCATCCGCGAAGCGCATTTCCCCGGTCGTGCGCCGATCGAGGCCTATGGCAATGGCGGGTTTCGTTTCGCCGATATGTCGCATCGCGGCTCGCTTCTGTGCTTGCCTTCGGGCATCTATGGCTGGGAGCCGGCCGATCCCCAGGCACTGACGGCGGCGGATTTCGCCAAACTGCTCAATGAGGCTGACAAGGTCGAGATCCTGCTGGTCGGCACCGGCAAGGACCTCAAGCCGTTGCCGGCGGCGTTGCGTGCTGCGCTGAAGGCGGCGGGCATTGCGGCCGATCCGATGTCGACTGGTGCTGCCGTGCGGACCTATAATGTTCTTCTGACGGAAAACCGTGCGGTGGCCGCCGCGCTGATAGCCGTCGAGTGACGTGAGCGAAAACACCAAAATCGTCATGGAGACGGTGCGAACCGCCGACCATGACCGCTATGTTTCCGCGCTCTATGCGCCTGAAGACAAGCGTGACGCGCTGTTTTCGCTCTATGCCTTCAATGCCGAGATATCAGGCATTCGCGACCGGATCCGCGAGGCGCTGCCCGGCGAAGTGCGGCTGCAATGGTGGCGCGATGTCATCGCAGGCGAGGACGATGGGGCCGCCGAGGACGGTGGGGCAGGCACCGGCCATCCTGTCGCGGATGCGTTGAAGGCGACGATTGCCGCCTACCGGCTGCCGAAACTGGCGTTCGAGAACATGCTCGAAGCGCGTGTCTTCGATCTCTATGACGACCCGATGCCGTCGCGCATCGATCTGGAAGGCTATTGCGGCGAGACGGCAGCAGCGCTCATCCAACTGGCGGCAATGGTGCTTGATCCGGCTGAAGCGCCGCGTTTCGCCGAGCTTGCGGGCAGGGCAGGCTGCGCCCAGGCGATGACCGGCCTTTTGCTGCTGCTGCCGCAGCACCGCAAGCGTGGGCAGTGCTTTGTCCCGGCCGACATTCTGGCGGCGGCAGGGTCGTCGCCGGAAGAGTTCGTTGCGGGCGATGGTGGGCCTGGAGCGCAACGCGCTGTCGCGGCGATGATTGCACTGGCGCGGGAACATCTTGCCGCTTTCGAAAGCGGCGCATCGGCTTTGCCGGTTTCGCTGCGCCCGGCATTTCTGCCGCTGGCCCTCTCGCGCGCCTATCTCGGCAAGATGGAAAGTTCTCGCCATTCACTGCTCGATGGCGCGGTGCGGCTGTCGGCTATGCGCCGGCATTGGCTGCTGTTCCGGTGCGCGACGCGAGGCTGGTCGGAGGCCTGAAGGCGGCCAAGTACGAAGGAATCCAGGGAGCCGGAACTACCACCGCAGCCTTGAGGTCTGTCACGATGGACGCTCGATCCGGCATCGCGCATCAGCGTCTCGTAGTCGCGACCACCATAGAAGATGTTGACGATACGGACGAGATCGCCATCGACGACGCAAGTGATGATGACGGAGTGCTCGACGGTACCGTTCGCAATCCTGGCACGATGTCGTCGCGCGGGCGGCCACCGCGAGGGGCATTGCCGATATTTCTACAGCGCACTTTGATTCGATCGACGAAACTGTTGGCGATGGTTTCGCTTCCACCACTATCGAGGATATAGGCGGCAATCGATTCTAGGTCTGTGAGCGCGCTTTCATTAAGAACTACGGCGAGACGCTGAATCATCGCTGTCTCTCGCCAATTCCGAAATCCTATTTTTTACTCTTTTGATTGCCTCGTCCAGCGGAACAGCTGGCCGCTTATCCTCGATCGATGCCTTTACGCGCGCTCTGATCGACGCCATGCGCTCGGCATGCTCTTCCTCCTCGCGCTGGAACGCGCGAAGCGCTGCACGGATGACCTCGCTTGCCGATCCGAAGGAGCCGTCCTCGACTTTTTCGCGGATCATGCGCGCCATGGCGGGCGTGACGGTGACTGACAGTTTCTCGGCGGGCTCCATGAAGCTGCTCTCTCTAGAAGTAGGATACTATCCCACTTTGCGCCGTGGGTCCAAGCCAAAACCGAGGCGGCTTGCTACTCCGCCGCTTCCGCCCGAGAAGGCAGCCCCAGCCATTCGCGGCAGTCGGCCAGCGCGCGCGACGTCACCGCTCGCCGCTTGGCGACGGTCTTGTCCTTGCCGCGCAGGCGCTTTCCCTCCGACTTCGGTGCTTCCACCGGAGGGAACAGGCCGAAATTGACATTCATCGGCTGGAAGGAGCGCTTTCCCGGCTCATCGTCGGAAACAATGTGGCCGCCGGTGATGTGGTTGAGCAGCGCGCCAAAAGCTGTAGTCAACGGCGGCAGCGCCGGCGTGTGGCCCAACCGCTCGGCGGCGGCAAAACGCCCGGCAAGCAGGCCGATGGCCGCACTTTCGACATAGCCTTCGCAGCCGGTGATCTGGCCGGCGAAGCGCAGGCCGGGCCGCGATTTCAGCTGCAGCGAATGGTCAAGCAACGTCGGCGAATTGATGTAGGTGTTGCGGTGCAGACCGCCGAGGCGGGCGAATTCAGCGTTTTCGAGGCCTGGGATGGTGCGGAACACGCGCACCTGCTCGGCATGCTTCAGCTTGGTCTGGAAGCCGACCATGTTGTAGAGCGTGCCCAGCGCATTGTCCTGGCGAAGCTGCACGACGGCATAGGCTTTTACCGCGGGATTGTGCGCATTGGTCAGCCCCATCGGCTTCATCGGCCCATGGCGAAGCGTCTCGACGCCGCGCTCGGCCATGATCTCGATCGGCAGGCAGCCGTCGAAATAGGGCGTGCCTTCCCACTGCTTGAACTCGGTCTTCTGGCCGGCCACAAGCGCCTGCACGAAAGCAAGGTATTGTTCCTTGTCCAGGGGACAGTTGATGTAATCCTTGCCGGTGCCGCCCGGCCCGACCTTGTCGTAACGCGACTGGAACCAGCAGATATCCATGTCGATCGTGTCGAAATGCACGATCGGTGCGATGGCATCGAAGAAGGCGAGCGCATCGGCGCCGGTCGCTTCCGCGATCGATTGGGCGAGCCCAGGCGCGGTCAGTGGGCCGGTGGCGATGATCGCCTGGTCCCAGTCAGCCGGCGGCAGGCCGGGCACTTCCTCGCGCTGGATGCTGATGAGCGGGTGCGCTTCGAGCTTTCTGGTCACCGCTTGCGAAAACCCGTCGCGGTCGACGGCCAGCGCGCCACCGGCCGGCACCTGGTTTGCATCGCCGGCGCCCATGATCAGCGAACCGGCCAGTCGCATTTCGGCATGCAGCAGGCCGACGGCGTTGGTCTGCGCATCGTCGGAGCGGAAGGAATTGGAACAGACGAGCTCGGCCAGCCCATCAGTCTTGTGCGCATCGGTGCCGCGCACGGGCCGCATTTCATGCAGGACGACCGGAACACCGGCTTCTGCCGCCTGCCATGCTGCTTCGGAACCGGCGAGACCGCCGCCGATGACGTGAATGGGATTTTTGCTCATGAGCGCCGAAATAGTCGCTTGCAGCTGCGATTGCAATTGCCGCGCAGAGGACAGGACAAACCGCTGCCGGGGAACGCCTGCCCTGAAAACAACAACACCCGCCGGGGGAGGAGGTCCGGCGGGTGTCGTTTTGCTGGTCGATCCTCGGGAGGAGGTGAAGATCGACCGTATTCGTCATCGCCGGGGAGGAGGTCGGCTTTGACGAAATTCCTTTCGCCTGATGAACGGGGGCGAAACCCTAAGACGAAACTCACCTTCTAACAGCGCCCGCCGCGGGAGGAGGTGCGGCGGGCGCCGTTTTTGTGGTCAACCCTCGGGAGGAGGTGAAGGCTGACCGTATTCGTCAGGGTCGGGGAGGAGGTCGACCCTGGCGAAATTCCTTTTAGATCGCCTTGCGGGCGATGATCTTGATCTCGTCGCGGACGATACCGAGATCATGCAGCTGGCGGTTCGAAAGGCGACCCAGCTCGGTAACGGTCGAGCGATAAACGCGCCAGTTACGATAGTTGCGGATCAGGTTCATTGTCGTTCTCTTTTCAAGTCAAACTGGTTCGGACCATTTGCGGTCCGAAGAGGATTAGACCGCCTTGCGAGCGACGTAATGAATGTCGCTGCGGCTGATGCCGAGGTCGGTCAGTTCGCGGTTGCTCAGGCGGCTCAGCTCGGAAACGGTGTCCCGGTAGCGGCGCCAGTTGCGGTAGTTGCGGATCAGGTTCATGGTATTTCTCGTTTCGTCTTTCTTTCGGATCATTCCGTCTTTGTGTACGCCCTGAAGATAGGTGGGGTCATATCGATTTAAAAGCGCTATTGGTGCATGGCAGCAATGCAAATTGTGCAATGCACCATCACGGGGCGTTCACGTGTTCGACATAGATAAACCGGAATCGGAAAATGTCGTGACGTCAACGACTTGGCCGGGTCTGCTGAAAAAAAGACCGAGCTGGGGGAGAAAGGTATGGCGAGCTATTCGTCACGGGTCAGGGCCGATATTGCACGATGGGCGCAGGCTGGCCTGATCGATGCCCCGACGGCCGACGCGCTGAGGCGCGACGTCGCGGCCAATGAGCGGAGATCGCTGAGCTTCGGTTCGATCCTGGCGATGATGGCGGCGCTGCTGTTTGGCGCTGCCATTCTGATCTTCGTCGCCGCCAATTGGGAAGCTATCCCGCGGCTGGCACGGGTGGCGGCGCTCTTCGCCATCATCCTCGCAGGCTATGTCGGCGGCGCAGTGTTGAAGATACGCGACCATGCTGCGCTCGGCGAGGCAGTTTGGATCGTCGCTGCGGCGGCATTCGGCGGATCGATCGCGCTGATCGGCCAGATGTATCATCTATCCGGCGACGAGGCATCCGCCCTGATCACCTGGGGCGCAGGCACGGCCTTGGCGGCGGTTGCGCTGCGCTCGAACCCGCTGACCGTTGCGGCGGTCGGAATCGCCGATGCATGGCTGGTCCTCACCGGGTTCGACTATTTCACGCACACGGAATTTCCGCACCTCTTCGTCGTCATGGCGATCGTGCTGTTCGCCATTTCGTTCTGGACGCGCAGCCAGGCGGCTCGGCATTTAATCGTCTTGTCGATCATCTTCTATCTCGTGCTGTTGGCAATGCATTACGATACGCTGCAGGTCGCCATCCCTCTCGTTGTCGCGTCGGTGCTGCTTTTCGCGGCGGCGATCTTCGCTGCCGGGCCCGGCGACAGGTTCGTGCAGCTTGGCGGCCGGCTGCCCTTACATGCGCTGATCGGATTTCTCACCGGTCTGGCGATGATCCAGTTCGAGCTGGCCGATGAAAGCAACAATGGCGGCTTTGCCATTGCTTCGGCCATTGCGCTTGCCGGGATTGTCGCTGCAATCGTTCTGGGCGGCCGGGAAAGCAGGGGATTGCGTTGGGTTGCCTATGCCGGCTTCGCCTTCGAACTCGCCATCATCTATGTGGTGATGCTGCAGTCGATGCTTGATACGGCAGGCTTCTTCCTGGCGGCAGCCGTGCTTCTCGGCATCCTTGCCTTTGTCATCCTGCGCATCGAAAAGCGAATGAGGGCGCCCAGCGCAGAAGGAGCAGTGGCATGATGACCGGCAAAAGACTTGTTATTTCGGCGTTGGTGCTGGCGCTCGTCCAGATCGGCTTCCTGAGCTGGATCATCGCCGGCCGGGCGGCGATCTTGCGCGACGGCAAGCAAGCGCTGCTCAGGGTCGAACCGGTCGATCCGCGCGATCTCCTGCGCGGCGACTACATTCGCCTTGGCTATGAGATTTCGCAGATACCGGTGAAGCTGATCGCCAACGTTCCGGCTGGCAAGCTGTCTAGTGACGACACCTCTATTGTGGTCAGGCTGAAGCAGGGCGCCGACGGCTATTGGGAAGCGACCACGGCCTGGTTCGGTGAGGCGCCGGCGCCGGCAGCATCCGACGAAGTGGATATCGTCGGACAGGTGGCCGAGGGGTGGGATCTCAGCGCAGCAACGACGATCACGCCGGACTATGGCATTGAACGGTTCTATCTGCCGGAAGGCGAGGGCATAGCGATCCAGAACGACATGCGGGTGCGGCCATTCGGCATCCGCGTCGCCATCGCCAGGGATGGCACCGCGCAGATCAAGGCGCTGATGGACGGCGACAAGACGCTATTCGAGGAACCGCTTTATTAGAATAAAAAGGCGTGGCCGGCTCGGACAGCATCAAACATGACAATTATCCTGACGACACGAGAAGACATAAATCTCGACTCGGTTTTCCGCGTCGCCTGGAAAAAAGACACGGTGCAGATCAGCGACAAGGCCTTGCAGCGCATCGCCGAGTGCCGCGCGTCGTTCCTGCGTCTCATTGAAACCGACCCTGTACCGGTCATCTATGGCGTGACCACCGCCATGGGAGAACTGGCGAGCCGGCGGCTCGAACTTGGCGAGCGGGATCGCCATGCGCGCATCAAGGCGTTTGCAGCCGCCACATCATTCGGCGAGCCTTTGCCGGATCGCGTGGTGAGAGCGATCGTGCTCGCCCGCCTGGCGAATTTCCTCGAAGGAAATGCGGCAACGACACCGCGCATGGCGGTCGCGGTCGCGGCGATGCTGGACGGCGGACCGATGCCCATGGTGCCATCCTCCGGCCAGGGTGGCGCCGGCGAAATCCTCGCCCTCTATCCGCTATTTGCAGAGCTTTCGACGCGCTTCGACCTGGAAGTCAAGGAACGGGGGTCTTTGATCAATGGCTCGCCCTGCGCTGCCGCACTCGTGGCTGATGGGGCCTTGGCGGCTCGCCGCCGAGTTCGCCTTGCCGAAAAGGTCTTTGCGCTTTCGATCGAAGCGTTTCGCGCGCCGCTCGAACATTACGATCCGGCCCTCGACGCGCTTTGGGGCGATGAATACGAAGCGGCGGCCCTGCGGGGATTGAGGGCGTTTCTTGCCGGTGCCGGCATCGGCCGCCGCAATTATCAGGCACCGGTCAGCTACCGCATCGTCCCTCGCATCCTCGGACACGCGCATCGCGCGCTGGCATCGGCGGAGCGGGCGGCCACAGTGTCGCTCGCCTCAATATCGGACAACCCAGTCTACATCCCGCCTGACGACGGGCATCCGTTCGGGCGTTGCATCAGCACCGGCGGCTATCACAACGCCATGGCAACACCAGCCCTGGATGATCTGGCGGCGATATGGGCTGATATCTGCCTGTTGTGCGACCGCCACGCCTCGAAGCTCCTGAACGGCAAGGTGTCGCTCCTGCCCGATCTGCTTTTGACGGGGAGGGACTGGAGCGATAGCGACGGTCACGGCAATGTCGGCTATGTGCCGATGGCGATCACAGGTTACCTGGAGCAGGCCAAGCTTTCGGCGCAGCGCACCTTCATCCCGGGAACCGAATCGGCCGGCGCCGGCCAGGACGATGTCGCGACGACGGTCTTCCTCGCATGGACGAAGGAGGCACGCGCCGGCCACTGCCTCGATGCCGCCATGGCGATGCTGGCTGTGATCGCCTCGCAGGCATTACATGTCACCGAGCGCCTAGCGCCTCCCGCGCTTCAGCCGTTCGTCGCGGAGATCAGGAGCATCGTGCCGCCGGTCGGCGACGATCGCGTGCTGGGACCCGAGCTTGCGAATTTGACCGAATGGTTCACGCGCCAGGTTTTCGAGGAGTAGGCCGCTTGGCCGGATGAAGGGGCTCTCGACTGCCTTACCGGCATCGCCACCAGTTTCACGATGCCCGATAGTAGCTTAAGACCAGAACGGCCCAAGGACGAACACGGCCATTAGGGCGATGAAAAGCATAGCGATGATCACGACGCCCCACATGAGGACGTTTCCGGTGCCGCGTTTCTCCTCCTCGCGAGATAAGTGTTTCGCCATTGCACGATCCTTTTTGTAAGGTTCATGGCTTAGCAACGTGTCTTGCCGAGGCTGGTTCCCGGCAGCCGTCTTGAGCAGGGTGAGCGATCACAGGGCCCTAGTGATGCCCTGCCGAACAGATCGCGCGTGGGAGAACGCAGCGTTGCCTTCTGGCGAAAAACTTGCTGCGGATGCAGGGATGCGAACCCGCACGCCTTTCGGCACTGGAACCTTAATCCACTGTTCGAGAAGAGCAGTGGTGCGGGTAGAGGGACTCGAACCCCCACGTTCTCACGCCAGAACCTAAATCTGGTGCGTCTACCAATTCCGCCATACCCGCTGGCTTTGGATCACCGTGGTCTATGTCACAAGCCGTGTCACAAATTCAAGACTTAGATTTCGAGGTCTTTTCGGCCCCCGCGTTGCCGTCTATGCCAGTTGCCTGGGCAAGTCCCCAGTCGGTGGACCGTGGACTTCACACCGTCGGCGGCCACGACGGGGACCTTTCAGTCCAACGAGGCAACGGCTTCGCGAACGAACTCGTCGGCGGGTCAGGTCTTCATGCAAGAGGACAAGCTCACAATTATTTATTTCAAATTGATTCGGAATATTTTTCTAGCCGTAAGTTACAATCGCAAACATTGTTTCGCGCCGGCAACTCAAAAACTCTCTGAGTTCGTTGTCGCTAAAGCAGCAGGCTTTGAAACTGCTGCTGAGGTAACTACCAAAGGAGAGTGTCATGGCAAATGTCGTGAAGCGTTTCGCCACAGCTTTGGCCGGTGGTGCACTTGTTTTATCTCTGTCTTTTCCTTCCAACGCCGGCGGCATTAGCGTCGGCGCCGGCGCATCGGTTGGTGGCCGAGGCGGCGTAAACGCTGGTCTCGGCGCCTCGGTCGGCGGCAGTGGCGGCGTAAACGCCGGTCTCGGCGCCTCGATCGGTGGCAGTGGCGGCATCGATGCGGGGGCTGGCGCCTCGATCGGCGGCAGCAGCGGGGTGAATGCCGGCGCCGGTGCATCGGTTGGCGGCAAAAAGCGCATTACCGCTGGTCTCGGCGCCTCGATCGGCGGCAGCAGCGGGGTGAATGCTGGCGCCGGTGCATCGGTTGGCGGCAGCAGGGGCATTAGCGCCGGTGCTGGCGCCAATGTGGGCGGCACTCGTGGCGTCACGGCTGGCCTGGGTGCCAATCTCGGCGGCACCGGTGGCATCACTGCCGGCGCAGGCGCCAATGTAGGCGACTCCGGCGGCGTCACAGCGGGTGTGGGTGCCAATGTCGGTGGGACAGGCGGTATTGGCGTGGGCGTCGGTGTTGGCGTCGGTGGCGGAACCCTTCCCGGCACCCCTGGAACACCCGGAACTCCTGGAACGCCGGGCATTCCCGGCACTCCCGGCGTGAGCGTGGTCGCGCAGATGTCCAGCAGCCAGTTGATACGGATGAAGAAACGCTGCGTCGACGTGCTCGGGAGCGGCGGCACATACGATCGCGACCTACGTGAGCTTTGCTTGCTGATCGCACGCCGCTGAAGAGACTGTTGCGCAAACGGGAATATCGCATCGGCCGTGGGGCTTTAACGATACTCTCCTGGCGTCGCGGCCGGCCCGCCACTCGCAACGTGGCGGGCTTCTCTGCGTCAGGACCGCTGCGCTGAGCCATCATTCTGTCAATGTCGCGATCAAAATAGGGCCGTTCGCCGGCGAATGATCGCGAAAATCGAAGAGCCGATTTCGCGATCATGCGCCAAAATCAAGGTGCTACAGCGTCCTTTGCGCGTCCAAGAAGACCCGCGGCGCTGTAGATGCGAAGATGGTTGAAAATTAGCCGCGCCTGTGACAAAAGGCGTGTCGAATGTGACGGGATGCGACGATCCGCTTCTGCAAAATGTGATAAGAAGTAGGAAAAACAAAGACTTATTCACATTTTGGAGCGTATTTTTGAACGATTTGAACCGCGTTGGGCGGACAGATCGCCAAGTCCCGCACCAAAAGCCATTCCCGGCAAGATCATACCGGCAGGCTGTAAACGGCAGGGGCCGTTTGGCGGCCTCATTGGTGGAAACAAAGGTTTTATGATGCAGGTCACCGAAACGCTCAACTCAGGTCTCAAGCGCGAGATCAAGATCACCGTGCCGGCCGGTGACATGGAAGCCAAGCTGATGGCGCGGCTTTCCGATGCTAGGAACAAGGTCCGCATCAACGGCTTCCGCCCCGGCAAGGTGCCGGTGCAGCACCTGCGCAAGGTCTACGGCAAGTCGTTCATGGCCGAAGTGGTCAACGAGATCCTCAACGATTCGACCCGTTCGATCATTACCGGGCGCGGCGAAAAGGCCGCCATGCAGCCCGAAGTGATCATGACCGAGGACGAGAAAGAGGCCGAGAAAATCCTGGCCGGCGGCGCCGACTTCGAGTTCCGGCTGAACTACGAGATCATTCCGCCGATCGAGATCAAGGATTTCTCCGACATCAAGGTGACGCGTCAGGTGTTCGACGTGCCTGACACGGAGATCGACGAGCAGGTCCAGCGTGTCGCCGAATCGGCGCGCAGCTACGAACCGAAGACCGGCAAGGCCGCCGAAGGCGACCGCGTCACGATCGACTATGTCGGCAAGATCGACGGCGAAGCCTTCAGCGGCGGCGCCGGCACAGACCAGCCTCTGGTGCTCGGCTCCAAAGAATTCATTCCCGGGTTCGAGGATCAGCTCATCGGCAGCAAGGCCGGCGACGAGACCCAGGTCACGGTCACGTTCCCGGAAAACTACCAGGCGGCGCATCTGGCCGGCAAGGAAGCGACCTTCGACGTCACCGTCAAGGAAGTGTCCAAGCCCGGTGTGTTGGAAATCAACGATGAAACGGCCAAGAATCTCGGCCTGGAGTCGCTGGAGCGCCTGCGGGAAGTGGTGCGCACCCAGATCGAGAACCAGTTTGGCTCGATGACGCGCCAGAAGATCAAGCGCCAGCTGCTCGACCAGCTCGACGCCGCCTACTCGTTCGAGGCGCCGTCGAAGCTCGTCGAGGCCGAATTCAACAACATCTGGAGCCAGGTCAACCGCGATCTGGAAGCCGCCGGCCGCACCTTCGCCGACGAGGAAACGACGGAAGAAGAGGCGCGCGCCGAATATATGCGGCTTGCCGAGCGCCGCGTGCGTCTCGGCCTGGTTCTCGCTGAAATCGGCGAGAAGGCCGGCGTCACCGTGTCGGACGACGAATTGCAGCGCGGCCTGTTCGAGCAGGTGCGCCGCTATCCGGCCAACCAGCAGCAGGAAGCTTTCGAATTCTACCGCAGCAATCCCGAAGCGCTGAACACGCTGCGTGCGCCGCTGTTCGAGGAGAAGGTGGTCGACCATCTGCTCGGCCAGGTCTCGGTCACCGACGTCAAGGTCAGCAAGGAAGAGCTGATGGCCGACGACGAGGACACCGAGACGGCCAAGGCGAAGCCGGCGAAGAAAGCCGCCGCGAAGAAGGACGCCAAGAAGGCCGACGACGCGAAGGCCGAGGATGCGGAAGAGCCCAAGAAGAAGGCCGCGCCGAAGAAGAAAGCGGCCAAGGACGCCGAATAACACCGCGTTCTCAATCGTGAAAGGCCGCCCACGAGGCGGCCTTTTCTTTTTCTAGACTAGGCGACCTGCAGATCGTCGGCGGCGATGTCGAGCAGCCGGTTCATCGCGGCCCTGGCTCCGGCCGTGTCGCGCATACGGATCGCCTCGAGCACGGTTTGATGCGCTGCCAGCGCCCGCGACTGCGCTTCCATCAGCCTGTTGGTAACGAGGAAGGATGCGCTCAGCGCCGCCTCCAGCATCCCGATCAATCCTTTCAAAACAACGTTGTGGCTTGCCGCGATCACGCTGCGGTGGAAGGCCAGGTCTGCCCGGCAGACCCCATCGAGATCATGTGGGATCGAATCGCGCATGGCGTTGAAGGCGGCCTCGATCGCGGCGAGATCGGAGCCGGTGGCGCGCCTGGCGGCAAGTTCGGCGGCGGCCGGTTCGAAGATGCGGCGCGCCTCGATCAGTCCGGAAATCAGCTCGTGGTCGTTCTGGATATCCGGGTGCCAACTCAGCACCACGGGATCGAGCAGCCGCCAGTCATCGCGCGACAAAACGCGCACGCCGACCCGGCGCCGCGCCTCGACCAGCCCCTTTGCCGACAGCACCTTGATGGCTTCGCGTATCGAGGTGCGGCTGACACCCAGCATGGCGCAGAGCTCTTCCTCGCGCGGCAGCATTTCGCCTTGCCGATAGACGCCGCCAAGGATGCGACTGCCGAGAACGTTGACCACGGAATCGTGGATGCGGCTGCCGCCGGCGCCTTCGGTTTCGAGGCGGCGCCACGAACCGTCTTCAACCATGCCAAGGTCAGATGCCATGTCTTCCCAGCCCTTCTCCAACCTGCAACTCATAGGCGCGACCGACACCCTGCGCAACGCCGCCCTCGGTCATGATCCCATCAGTCATGGTAGAGCACCGAGCGGCCACCATCGACGACGATGCAGGCGGCGTTGAGGAAAGGTGCCTCGTCGGAAGCGAGGAACAGCGCCGTCATCGCCACCTCCTCGGGTTTACCGATGCGTTTTTGCGGGTGCAGATCGTAGGTACGCCGGCGTTCGGCCTCGGGGTCCGGAAAAGTGTTCCAGTAGTCGACGGCGATCTGCGTCTCGATATAACCGGGCGCAATGGCGTTCACCCGCACACCCCTGGCTGCGTAGTCGATGCCGAGCGCCCGGGTGAGGCCCAAAAGCCCGTGCTTGGCGACGGGGTAGGGGAAGCAACCGGGGATGATCGAAAAACTGTGCGTGGATGCAATGTTGACGATCGAGCCGGCGCCCTGGTCGAGCATAGCCGGCAGTACAGCCTTGCTCATGCGCCAGACGCCGTCGAGATCGATATCGAAGCAGCGCCGCCATTCGGCTTCGCTTGTCTCCAGCGGGTCGTGGAAGACGTTGATGCCGGCATTGTTGACGAGGATGTCGATCCGGCCAAAGGTCTCCTTCGCAAGCGCGGCGACGGCTTCGACGGAAGCGGTCTGGCGGACGTCGCACGGCACAAACAGGGCGCTCGTCCTGTTTGGCGAAAGATCCTTTGCAACCGCTTCGCCGGTCGTCTGATCGATCTCGGCGATGACGACTTTAGCGCCTTCGCGGCGGAAGGCCCGGGCGATCGCCTCGCCGATGCCGCGCCCGGCGCCGGTTATGATTGCGACCTTGTCCTGCAGGCGTCCGGTCATTTCATCCTCACCAGCGGGTTACCTCACCAGTCGACGACGGTGCCGTCCGGCATTACGGCGTTCTGCGTATGCAGCACCTCGGGCGCGAACGGATAGCGCGCGCAGACCGCCTCGTCGACCTCGATGCCGAGACCCGGCGCTTCGGGAACCTGCCAGAAGCCATCAACCATGCGGATCGGGCCTTTGACCACGTCGAAATACCACGGCACCGCGCCGACCATTTCCTCCTGAATGATATGGTTTGGCGTCGAGACGGCGAAGTGGAGCGCGGCGACGCCGGCGATCGGCCCAAGCGGGTTATGCGGGGCGACGCCGACGCCGACGGCCTCGGCATGGGCGGCGATCTTCTTGGCCTCGGAGAGGCCGCCGCAATGGCAGATGTCGGGCTGGATGATGCTGACCGCGCCTGCCGAAAGCAGTTCGACGAATTCGGCGCGCTCGACCAGTCGCTCCCCGGTCGCCAGCGGCACCGAAGTATGGGCGGCGAGGGCCTTCAGGCCGACCGTGTCGCCGGGCGGCAACGGCTCTTCGACGAACATCGGCCGGCCGGGAGCGAGGGCCTCGACATAGGAAAGCGCGGCGGAAACCGAGGCCGGGCGGCCATGGAAATCCACCATGATCTCGATCCCCGGTCCGACCGCCTTGCGCAGCGCCTCCATCAACCGCGCCACCTTGTCCACGTCGGGCAGCGGCGCGTGGTAGTGGGTATAGGGAATGAACACCGCCTTGAAGGCGCGATAGCCCTTTTCGACCACGGCATGCGCGCGTTCGACCAACGGATCGGCCTCCATCGTCTCGTAGACGGCGCGCATGTCGCCAAGGCCGAGATGGGTGTAGACGCCGACCTTGTCGCGCACCTTGCCGCCAAGCAGACGCCATACGGGCACGCCGAAATGCTTGCCCATGATATCCCACAAGGCCATCTCGATGCCGGAGATCGCGCTCATGCCGATGGCGCCGAGCCGCCAGAACGACTGCTTGCACATGACCCGCACGGCCTGTTCGATGTCGCGAGGATCACGCCCGACGATCAGCGGCGCCAGATCCTCGACCGCGCCGACCACTGCCCGCGTCTTCCATTCCAGTGTCGCTTCGCCCCAGCCATGCAGCCCCGGCTCGTCGGTCAGCACCTTCACGAACACCCAGTTCCGCATTTCCGCATTGACCACGCGGGTCTCGATACTTGTGATCCTCACTTGGGAGCTCCCGCGCAATTGCCTAATAGATCATATCTATAAGTCACGTTAGTCGACTTTGCCGATGTGTTCAACGCCAAACTGCGGCGCAGCAACGGCGCAGAGCTGGTCAATGTGCTGTGAGAAAGGCGTTGACAGCCGTATCAAACATAGTATCTATAAATTAGTTTGATCCGATCTAGATGTTACGTCGATCTCGGATTGGGCAAGTCCCGTAGGGAGAGGTTGCCTGCAGTCCGACTTGGCTGCGGCGCCGCAACGGGCACAATTCACCATCCGTTGGGAGGACGACATGAAATCCATAAAGCAGTTTGCAATCGCAGCGCTTGCGGCCGCCACGGTTGGTTCGGCGGCAGCGCCGGCGCTAGCCGATTCGACCGGCATCGGCGCCATTTATCTCGACGATGTCGGTTTCTATGCCGCCGTGCGCAAAGGCATCCAGGACAGCGCCAAATCGATGGGCAAGGAGGTCGACCTGCTGGAGACCAATGCCCGCGCCGATCCGGGCGCCGAGGCCTCTTTCATCGACCGCCTGATCTCTGCAGACGTCAAGGCGATCATCCTATCGGCCGTCTCTGCCGACGGTTCGGTGCGCGCCATCAGGCGGGCGCATGAGGCCGGCATTCCGGTCGTGTGCTACAACACCTGCATCAACGACGCCGACATGAAGAAACATGTCTATGCCTATGCGGTTGCCGATCCGACGGAGTTCGGCCGCCAGCTCGGCGACGTCGCGGCCGATTATTTCATCGCTCAGGGCATCAAGGAGCCGAAGATCGGCGTGCTGAACTGCGAATTCGTCGAGGTTTGCGTCAAGCGCCGCGAGGGCTTCGAAGCAGCGCTCAAGGTCAAGGTTCCCGGCTATGTCATCGCTGCGAACCAGCGGGGCACGGTGCTCGATGACGCCGTTTCGGTGAGCGACCAGATGCTGTCGGCCAATCCTGAAATCAACGCCTTCTTCGGCGAGGGCGGCGATGCCGGCACCGGTGCGGTGCGGACCATCAAGCAGCGCGGCCTGACCGGGAAGGTCGTCGTCTTTGCCGCCGACATGACGTCTTCGGCCGCGACCGAACTTGCCGACTTCTCGGTGATGAAGGCAGTCGCGGACGTGTCCGGCCAAGGCATCGGCAAGCTGGCGTTGGAACAGGCGCTGAATGGCGCCGAGGGCAAGAAGGCCGCCGACATCATCGTGCCGATGGGCATTTCGATCTTCAAATCGGCCGACGATGCCAAGAAGTGGCTCGAAACCCACAAGGACGGCCTTTCCTGATCGCATCCTCCCGAACCATGCGATACTGGCCGCCGCATCCCGGCGGCCAGTCCTTTCGGGAACTGATAACCTTTCGGGAAACCGACAATCTCGGATACTGCCCGCGGTCGAAAGAACCGGGGTCCGGAGCCTGATCATGCCAAAAATGCTTGCCGCCTACCTTCCCGGCAATTCCACTGTCGACCTGCGCGAAATTGACCGCCCGCAGCCAGGCATAGGCCAGGTGCTTCTGAAGATGAAGGCGTCCGGCATCTGCGGCAGCGACATCCACTACATCTATCACAAGCATCTCGGCGACGATCCGCGCACGTCCTATCAGGGCGTGGTGGCGGGCCACGAGCCGGCCGGTCAGGTCGTCGAGCTTGGCGCCGGCTGCCGGCATTTCAAGCCGGGCGACCGTGTCGCCGTCTATCATATTTCCGGCTGCGGCTTCTGCCGCAACTGCCGCAAGGGGTTTCAGATCTCCTGCACCGACCCGCAGCGCGCCGCCTATGGCTGGCAGCGCGATGGCGGCCACGCCGAATATCTCGTCGCCGACGAGCGCGACCTTGTGCATCTGCCTGACACGCTGTCCTATCGCGACGGCTGCTTCATCTCGTGCGGCGTCGGCACCGCTTACGAAGCGGTGCTGCGCGGCAATATTTCGGGCAGTGACGCGGTCCTCGTCGTCGGCCTCGGGCCGGTCGGTATGGCAGCGCTGATGCTGGCCAAGGGCCGTGGCGCACGCCTGGCCATCGGCGTCGACACCCAGCCCGACCGGGTCGAGACAGCGAGGAAGCTTGGTCTGCTCGACCACGGTCTCGTCGCCGGACCGGACGCGCTCGACGCCATCAATGAATTGACCAAGGGCGGTGCTGCGGTCGCCATCGACTGCTCCGGCAATCCGCGCGGGAGGGTGCTGGCGCTGCAGGCGACGCGCACCTGGGGACGCTGCGTCTATATCGGCGAAACCGGCAAGGTCGAGTTCGACGTCAGCGACGACCTTCTGCACCGCCAACGCACCATCTACGGCTCATGGGTGACCAGCGTCCACAATATGGACCAGTGCTGCGAGGATCTCGACGCGTGGGGCCTGCACCCGCAAGACATCATCACCGATGCCTTCCCGCTGGAAAAAGCGCCCGCGGCCTATGCGCTGATGGCAGGCGGACGCTCCGGAAAAGTCATCGTCGAATTCCCGGACTGAACGATGGCCGATATCGACATCGCCAATGACGCACTGGGCCTCACTGTCACCACGACCGGTGGAGCGGTCTGGCGGTTTGTATCGCGCTCGGGCGGTGTCGAGACGCCGCTGTTTCGCGAGCCGCCGCAGGGACCGGAACGAGAAGCGCTGAAATCGGGCTGCTTTCCGCTGGTGCCTTTCGGCAACCGGGTGCGCGACAACCGCTTTTCCTTCGAAGGCCGGGAGTATTCGCTCAAACCCAACATGGATTGGGACAAGCACTATCTGCATGGCGACGGCTGGACCGGCGAATGGCAGATTGTCCGCCAGACGAGCACCGAGATCGTACTTGTGTTCAGCCATCGCAGCGACGGCACTCCATATGTCTACGATGCCGAACAGCGCTTTTCGATCGACGGCTCTACACTGACGACGACACTGTCGGTCACCAATCGCGGCGAGTTCGCGCTCCCATTTGGCCTCGGCTGGCATCCCTATTTTCCGCTGACGAAAGGAACCACGCTCAAGGCGGCGGCTCGCTCCTGTTGGGACGAGGATTCATCCTGGCTGCCGACCGTCGAGCATCCGGTCGCCGGTGATATCGACTTCGCCCAGCCGCGCGACCTGCCGCGCCGCTGGGTCAACACGGTTTTCGAGGGCTGGAACGGCGCGGCTGACATCGACTGGCCCGAAAGCGGGATTTCACTGACGATCGATGCCGATCCCATCTTTTCCCGCTATCTGGTCTTCGTTTCCGATCCGGCCTTCGATGCCGGTTACGACTATGATTTCTTCTGTTTCGAACCGATGAGCCACAGCGCTGACGGGCATAACATGCCCACTGGCGGCGGGCTGGTGAGGCTGGCGCCCGGTGAAAGCCTCACAGGCTCCGTTCGCTACACCTGCCAGCGGCCTTGACGAGGAAGATTGCGATGAGCGTCACCACAACCACAACCGACCGTCGGCGCGGCTTTCGCCTGTTTGCGCTCGACATGAACGAGATCGGCCTGATCGTCATTTTGCTTCTGCTCTATTTCGGCTTCGGCGCGACCACCAACGGCTTTCTGTCGGCCAACAACCATCTGTCGCTGCTGCGCGACGCGGCCTCCATCGCCATTGCCGCCTGGGCGGTGGCGCTGATAATCATCGCCGGCGAGATCGACGTCAGTGTCGGGCCGATGGTCGCTTTCACCTCCGTCTGCCTGGCCTTCATGCTGAAAGCCGACGTCAACGTCGCGCTCGCCATCCTGGCCGCACTTGCCATCGGCGGCGCGCTCGGTACCTTCGCCGGATCGTTGCGTGCCTATTTCGGAGTGCCGTCCTTCGTCGCCACGCTCGGCCTGTGGAGCGCGCTGCGCGGCATGTCGTTCTTCACCACCAACGCGCTGCCGGTCACCTTTCCCGATAACACCTTCCTCGACATCCTTGCCGACAACATGTTCGGCATCCCCACCTCGGCCATCGTCATGCTGGTGCTGTTCGCCGTCTTCTCCTTCATCAGCCAGAAGACCGCCTATGGCCGGTCGATCTTCGCCGTCGGTGGCAATGCCAATGCGGCCGAACTCTGCGGCATCAATGTTGCGCGCATTCGCGTGCTGATCTTCACCACGTCGGGCGTGATGGCGGCACTTGCCGGCGTGCTGTTGACGGCGCGGCTCGGCTCCGGCAATGCCGGCACCGCCTCCGGCCTCGAATTCGACGTGATCGCCGCCGTCGTCATCGGCGGCACGGCGCTGTCGGGCGGGCGCGGCTCGATGCTCGGCACGCTGCTCGGCGTCTTCGTCATCACGCTGATCGGCAACGGGCTGGTGCTGCGCGGCATCAATCCGTTCTTCCAGGAAGTGGTGCGCGGCGTCATCATCGTTGCAGCAGTGCTCGCCAACATCCTGGTCACGCGCTATCGCGAACGCCGCATTTTCGGCGCGTGACGGAAACCCGCGAGGATCAGCCATGCAGACCGCCCGCCAGCAGGATCCGCAGACCTTGGTAGCCGCCGTAAGTGGCGCCACCAAGCATTATCCCGGCGTGCTGGCGCTGGACGATGTCGATTTCGAGATCAGCCGCGGCGAAGTCCGCGCCCTGCTCGGCAAGAACGGTGCGGGGAAATCGACACTGATCCGGCTGCTGACCGGGGCCACGGTGCCAGACAGCGGCGAGATCGCCATCGATGGCGCGGCGCTGACCGGTTCCGGCACCCAGCGCACGGTCGAAGCGGCCCGGCTCGGCGTGCGCGCCGTCTATCAAGAGCTCAGCCTGATTGTCGGCATGAGCATTGCGGAGAACCTGTTCCTTGGCCGCTGGCCGTCCAGCATGGGCGTGCTTTCCCATGGCGACATGGAGCATCAGGCGCGCGAGACGCTGGCCCGGCTCGGCCTGACGCTCGATCCGCGCCGCCGCGTCGCAACGCTGAGCCCGGCCGAACGGCAGCTCGTCGAGATCGCGCGCGTCATGATCGGCGAGCCGAAGCTTGTCATCCTCGACGAGCCGACCAGTTCGCTCGCGGCAGCCGAGGTCGAGCTTCTGTTCAAGGCCGTGCGTAGCCTGGCCGCCGCCGGCATAGCGGTGATCTATGTCAGCCACCGCATGAGCGAGATAAGACAGATCGCCGAAGCCGCCACGGTGATGCGCGACGGCAAGGTTGCGGGGACCGTCGAGGTCGCCGGCGCCGACACCGCCGAGATCATCCGGCTGATGCTCGGCCGCAGCGGCCAGGAAGATCGGCTCGTCGGCGAGGCGAGGGGAGGCGATACCGTACTGTCGGTGCGCGATCTTGCCGTGCCGCCAAAGCTTTCGGGTGTTTCGTTCGATCTGAAGCGCGGCGAGGTGCTGGGATTTGCCGGCCTGCTCGGCTCGGGTCGCACCGAGTTGCTGAGGGCGATCGGCGGGCTCGATGCCTTGCGCGCCGGCACGGTCCTGCTCGACGAAAAGGACATCACCCGCGGCTCCTATGGCGAGCGGGTCAAGAGCGGGATCGGCATGACGCCGGAAAGCCGCAAGGAAGACGGTATCATGCCGCTGCTCGGCGTGGACGAAAACACCGTTGCTACCGATTTCTCGAAGGTGGCGGTCAACGGCGTCATCTCGGCGTCGAGGATGGCGGAAGCGGCCGGCGACATCATCCGTCGTATCGGCATCAAAACGGCGCGTGTCGATACGCCGGTCGGCACGCTTTCTGGCGGCAACCAGCAGAAAGTGGTGATCGGCCGCTGGGTGTATGCCGGCAGCCGGATCCTGCTGCTCGACGAGCCGACCCGTGGTGTCGATGTCGAAGCGAAATCGCAGATCTATGCTCTCATCCGCCAGCTTGCCGCCGAGGGCAAAAGCATCATTTTCGTGTCCAGCGAGATCGAGGAACTGCCGAAGGTCTGCGACCGGGTCCTGGTGTTGAAGGACGGGAACTTCGTGCAGGAATTTTCGGCACCGGGGATTGAGACCGATACGCTGATGGCCGCCTGCCTTTAGGGCTCCGCTGACGAAAATCGCGTCACCGCCGCTGCCTAATCGCGAGGCGACTGATTGACGAGGATCCGCATCACGGTCACTCGCTTTGGCAGTTCGACGAGAAACTCTTCGTCGCGCGGCAGGTGATGGATCTTGTGCGGATCGTCGCCGGTGAAACTCGCCATGGCGTCGACGTCAGGCCAGTACGAGATCGTCACGAACTCCGTTTCTTCTTCGCGATCTTCGCGAAACAACTGCACGCCAAGCGCCTTCTCCTCAAGCGGCGGAATGCCTTCGCGACGCAGATATGGCTCGTAGGCGTCTGCCAGATCGCGGCGCGTCCTTCCCCGCCAGATCTGGGCAATTGTGGCGTTGTCGTTCATGAAGCGCTCCTCTGTGCGGGCGATTAATGCAGGACCTCTCCGAGAAACCCTCGCACCAGGGGCAGGGCGGCCTCGAAATGGGTTTCCAGCAGCCAATGCCCTGCGTCGTTCAGCAAATGCAGCTTGGCCTCCGGGAGATCGCGCAGATAGGCGCGCGCTGCCGGCTCGGGCATGTACTCGTCCTTCGGCCCCCAAATGATCATTGCCGGCGGCCGCTGTTCGCGCAGGTATTCCTGGTAACGAGGGAACCAGTCGAGGTTAGCCTTGAGCTTCTCCATCAGTCCGACCGAAAGTGCGCGGCGCACCGGCGTATCCATCAGCGGCCAATGCAATTTCCACAGATCGGGCGGGACACGTCGGGCGACGTCGTCATCGACTTCGCCGACGAACTCGGCGCGAAAGCCGTCCTCGCTCACCGCTTCTTCCAGCGGCGCGCGGTTCGCCGGTGAAGGATCCCACCAGAAGCGCTGGATCGTTTCGTATTTGGGGCCAAGCGCATCCGCGTAGATGTCGCCGTTCTGGATGATGAGGGCCCTGATCCGCGATGGATGCGCTATAGCGTGGCGCAGGCCGATCTGAGAGCCATAGTCGTGCAGCCACAGCGCGTAGCTGCCGAGCCCCAGCGCGTCGGCGAACCGCTCCAGGAAAGTCGCGTAGGCGTCGAAATCATAGCCGAACCGTGCCGGATCTGGGGTTCCACTGTAGCCAAAGCCGGGGAAGTCCGGCGCGACAGTCCGCCACCGATCGGCGAGCGCCGGCATCAGCCGGCGATACTGGAAGGATGAGCAGGGATAGCCATGCGGAAGCAGCAACACCGGCGCGGCTTGAGGGCCTGCCTCTCTGTAGAAGACCGTCTCGCCGTCGATCGTGAGGGTGCCGTGGCGCACCTCCAGGACGCTGCTGTCGTTCATGGACGCTTCTCTGATCGTTGATCTTGCTGACGCTGAACCGTAGCTGCTCTAACGCCTTTGGCCGGCATGCGTTCCGACCGCGTTCGACGCCGATCGAACTGCCCGTTGCTTCGGCGGCAAATCTTGCTGGTCGGCTTCTTCTATCTGCCAGCCAGATTCTGTGGTATGTAGATGCCGCAATTCCATACGGCAGAAGCGGATATTCCGCTCTGTCGCGCAAGGGGCGCATGCCGGCGAAATGCCGGCACGCGCAGATCGTCCAACGCAGATTTGGCGGTCGGGGAGGAAATGCCATGCGCGTGATCGCTTTTGTCGCCGCCGTGTCCGCTGCGACGTTTATCACCAACCAATCCCAGGCACAGGATGCCGCCGCGGGTGAGAAGGTCTTCACCAAATGCAAGGTCTGTCACGTCGTCGACAAGGATCAGAACAAGGTCGGCCCGTCATTGAGCGGCGTCATCGGCCGAACGGCCGGCACGCATCCGGGGTTCAAATATTCTAAAGCCATGACCGAGGCCGGTAAATCCGGCGTGAAATGGGATGAAGCCACGCTGACGAATTATCTTCGCGATCCCAAAGCCATGATCAAAGGTGGGAAGATGGCGTTTCCCGGTCTCAAGAAGGACGAGGACCTCGCCAATGTCATCGCCTATCTGAAGCAATTCTCCAAATGACGCGGTTCTTCCGCCAGGAAGTAACCCGGTTCTTCCGCCAGGAAGTAACCTGGCTCTTCCGCCGGCCGATCGGCCGGCCAGATTGCCTGCCCCCATCTGGGGTCGCCTGAAATGTCGGCTCGGGAAAGCGGCCTCAAGGATACCGGTATCCGGATCTCGGAAGCGACGGTCGCTGATTTCTTCGCGCTTCTGAAACCCCGTGTCATGGCGCTTGCCGTCTTTACCGCTTTCGTCGGCCTGATGGTGGCGCCCGGAATGACCAATCCGGTCATCGCCGTGATTGCCATCGGCGCAATTGCAGTTGGAGCAGGAGCGGCGGGGGCGCTCAACATGTGGTACGATGCCGATATTGATGCGTTGATGTCGCGCACGTCAAAGCGGCCAGTCCCTTCAGGCCGGGTCACGCCAGGCGAAGCTCTCGGCTTTGGCCTGGTACTTTCCGTGCTTTCGGTCCTGACGCTCGGTGTGCTGGTAGGATGGCTTGCCGCATCGCTGCTGGCCTTCACCATCTTCTTCTACGTCGTCATCTACACGATGTGGCTGAAACGCTCGACGCCGCAGAACATCGTCATAGGCGGCGCAGCCGGTGCCCTTCCTCCTGTCATCGGGTGGGCGGCGGCCACCGGCGCCGTCGGGATCGAGAGCTTCGTTCTGTTTCTCATCATCTTCTTGTGGACGCCGCCGCACTTCTGGGCACTCGCGCTGTTCAAGATCGGCGACTATGCGGCGGCCGGCATCCCGATGATGCCGAACGTGGCCGGCCAGGCTTCAACCCGAAAACAGATCTTCGTCTATTCGCTGATCCTGGCGCCAATCGGCGTGTTACCCTGGGCTTTTGGATTCGCGAGCGGATTCTACGGGATTGTTTCGGCCGCATTGGGCGCGGGCTTCATCTGGCATGCCTGGAAGCTTCTGGTCGACAAAAGCGGAGGTGAAGGGCGGGAGACGAAACGCGCAAAGGCGCTGTTTGCCTATTCGATTTTCTATCTTTTCGCGATCTTTGCCGTGCTGCTTGCCGACACAATTGCAATGCGTGCCGTCATGTCGGCCGGAAATTGACGGCACCTGCCTGAACAAGGTCTGTCCTAACCTGCTCAAATCTCACGTTGGCAGCGCACAGAAACCCAGCAACAGCAGAATAACTATGCCAAGGCCGAGTATGAGAACGGTCTTTCCATCCATGACCTTCACCCCTTCAACCCACTTTGGAGATTATCGAAGAAAGGCCGTTAGAGCTAGCCTGATCACCGGAGC
This sequence comes from Mesorhizobium sp. WSM4823, assembly GCF_055811195.1. NCBI lineage: Bacteria > Pseudomonadati > Pseudomonadota > Alphaproteobacteria > Hyphomicrobiales > Phyllobacteriaceae > Mesorhizobium > Mesorhizobium sp. WSM4823. Next base: position 27,642 of record NZ_JBVVQL010000022.1, on the reverse strand, counting down.
CGCGCTGTTCTGACAAAGGGCGACAAACGCCATGCAAGAGAGTATGTTGATCATGGTGCAGGTCGCGGTTTTGCGTGGCCAGTCACGCTGAACGACGGCACCGTGAACCGCGACCTTACCGGACCTGGTCTGGAGGAATGGTCATGGCAAGTTTTCACGTGATTGCAGGCGCCAGCGAGACGCTGGAACACACCAGAATTCGAAAAATCGGCGTTTCCGACCTTTTCGACGCGCTCAAACGCGGCGTCGACGATTTCATGGTCAAACCGTCGCACATCGTTTTCCTCTGCCTGATCTATCCGCTTGTCGGCGTCGTGCTCGCCGTCTGGACATCGGGCAACAACGCGCTGCCGCTGCTGTTTCCGCTGGTGTCGGGTTTTGCGCTGATCGGTCCATTCGCGGCGCTCGGCCTCTATGAGATCAGCCGGCGACGGGAGGCCGGGCTCGACGCCTCGTGGAGCCACGCCTTCGAGATCAGGAATTCTCCGGCGCTGCCGGCCATCGCGGCGGTCGGTGTCATGTTGCTTGCGATCTTCATCGCCTGGCTTTTGACCGCGCAGCTGTTCTACCAGCAGGTGTTCGGCCCGGCCCCGCCGGAATCGCTGTCGAGCTTCATCAGTGAAATATTCGCCACCGGCCGCGGCTGGACGCTGATTATCCTCGGCCACGCGATCGGCTTCGTCTTCGCCGCGGTCGTGCTGTGCACCACAGTCGTCGCGTTCCCGTTGTTGCTCGACCGCGACGTCGGCGCCTATGAAGCCATCCACACCTCCGTGCGGGTGGTCCTGGCGAATCCGGTCGTGATGGCCGTCTGGGGCCTGATCGTCGCCGTCGCGCTGATCATCGGCTCGCTGCCGGTGTTCGCCGGGCTGGCGGTGGTGCTGCCGATCCTCGGTCACGCCACCTGGCACGTCTATCGCAAAGTTGTAGAATCGCCGGCCTCGGCCAAGCCGGCCGACTGAAAAATCCGGCCTTTGCCGCACCGGCGAGAGCGCCGGTGCGGCAGGCTGGCCAGAGTGTTCAGTAGGCCGGGTAGCTAAAGCGGGCCTGGCGGGCGTCGCTGGTCAGGTTGCGGAAATCCTTGCCGCTGACATGCACCAGCGTCCTGTGGTCGCCACCCTCGAAATAGATGTCGGCGGCCTTGCCGAGGCTTTCATCGAGAATAACAGGCACATCGTAGGCCGCGCCGATCGGCGGGATGGCGCCGGTGTCGCAATCCTGGAAAATCGACTCCACCTCGTCTTCGGAGGCCAGGCCGATGCGTTGATCCATGACGTCCTGCAACGTTCCGAGTTCGATCCTGTGGGTGCTGGGGACCACGGCCAGCGCATAGCCGCGGTCGTGGTGAACGACCACCGACTTGGCCATTATGCTGCCGGGCACATGGGCCGCTATGGCGGACTGCCTGCTTGTCGAGGTGCGGTGGTGCTCGACGGTGTCATAGGAAATTCCTTTCCCGTCGATAAAGTCCTTCAGTTTGTTGGCGATCGTCATCTTGAGCCTCCCTTGCTGGAGTTCGCGACGGAGAAGCGGCGAAAATCGTTCTCCTCCTGTCGTTTCCGGTGGACAAAAATGGGCCACCTGTCGATCGTTTCAAGGCAAGGCAGAGCGGGCCGCAAAACAGCAGTTGGGCTCTTGACGGGAAATGTGCCGAAAAAGCCCGAACCGGATTGCGCGTCAGGGACCGGCCCCAAAAAACACCGTCCGGGTGAGGAGCGTGTAATCCGATTCGAAGACCATCATCGCCACGAACACCAGCACCAATATAGGCGGCAAGATGATCGCATATGTCAGCGCCAGCCGTTCCCAGGCCATGTGCATGAAGACGGCGACAATCAGCCCGGCCTTGAGCATCATGAAGATCAAAATCAGCGACCATCTGAGATAGCCCTGAAGGCCGATGTAATCGACCAGATAGGAGCAGGCGCTGAGGATGAACAGCCATGCCCAGACCACCAGATAGAGCTTGATCGGATGCTCCTGATGAACCTCCGCAGGGGCGACGCCGGTTGGCGTCCCTTCATGCGCTTGAGCTCCGTGCAGCGTGTGTTGTCCCAGGCCGTTTGCGGTTGCTTCAGCCATATCTGCCTCTCACCAAAGCCATTTCTGCCTCTCACCAAAGGTAGAAGAATGCGAAAATGAACACCCAGACCAGGTCGACGAAATGCCAGTAGAGTCCCATGATCTCGACATGCTCGTAGTTGCCCTTGCGGCTGGTGAAGAATCCAGGCCGTCCTGTGTCGTAATCGCCGCGCCAGACCTTTCGCGCCACGATGATCAGGAAGATCACCCCGAACGTCACATGGGTGCCGTGGAAGCCGGTGATCATGAAGAAGGATGATCCGAACTGCGCCGCCCCCCACGGGTTACCCCAGGGCCGCACCCCTTCGCTGATCAGCTTGGTCCATTCGAACGCCTGCATGCCGACGAAGGTCGCGCCGAGTACGGCGGTCAGAAGCATGAGAATCGCCGTCTTGCGGCGGTCGCGGCGGTAGCCGAAATTGACCGCCATCGCCATCGTTCCGCTGCTCGAGATCAGCACGAAAGTCATGATGGCGATAAGGATCAGCGGAACATTCGAGCCGCCAATATGAAGGGCAAAGACCTCGCTCGGATTGGGCCACGGCACTCGGGTGGACATGCGCGCGGTCATGTAGGAGAGCAGGAAGCAGCCGAAGACGAAGGTGTCGCTGAGCAGGAAGATCCACATCATGGCCTTGCCCCAGGACACGTTCTTGAACGCGCGCTGATCCGAGGACCAATCGGCGGCGACGCCTTGCAAGCCCGCCGGCCGCGGCTGTGTCCGGCCGATATGCGTCAGTGTCGTGTCTGCCATCCGCCCGGCCCTCCTAGGTCAGCAACTCTCGGCAAATCTCGATAAAAGTCGCGGCCCAGCCAGCCAGAAGCGCGAAAATGGCGAGCCAGACGAAAAGCAGGAAATGCCAGTACATGGCGCACAGTTCGACGCTGAGACGAAGCCGCTCCGGCCGCGCTCCGTCCCAGGCGCCGGCAGTCGTTCTGCCCAAGGCGACCAGCCCTCCCAGTATGTGCAGGCCATGCATCCCGGTTATCAGGTAGAAGAAACTGTTTGCCGGATTGGCGGTCAGAAAGTAGCCGTCGGCGGTCAGTTCCCGCCATGCCACAAGCTGCCCGATCAGGAAGGCAAGGGCGGTGAGCCCGGCCGTGACGAGGCCGAGCCTGACCGTGTCGATCTGGCCCCGGCGCGCGGCGACCGCGGCGCATTGCAGCGCGACGCTGCTCAGCACCAGCACGCCGGTGTTGAACCAGAGCACGCGCGGCAGCGGCAGCGCCTGCCAGTCCGACAGCGCCATGCGCATGAAATAGGCGCTGGCGAACAGCGCAAACAGGCAGCCGACGATGGCGAGGAAGACGCCGAGGCCGATCTTGGCGGTCGGCAGCGTCGAGCCTTCCATGCCGACAACGTCCCCGATCACACCTTGCTCGAGCCAAGGCTTCGCCATCAGCCGCTGATGGGAAAGCCACCATCCGGCAAAGCCGGCGATCACAAGCAGGAAGACCAGAACGACGCTCATGCCGGCTCCTTGGAGGTGCCGAAGGTGCCCGGCATGTTTTGCGGGATAAAGTCCTCCTTGGCGCCCGGCACGCTGTAGTCATAGGCCCAGCGATAAACGATCGGCAGTTCCTTGCCGAAATTGCCATGGGCGGGCGGTGTTTGCGACGTCTGCCATTCGAGCGTCGTGGCGCGCCACGGATTGCCGCCGGCCTCGCGGCCGTGGCGAATGCTCCAGATCAGATTGAACAGGAACACGACCTGGGCGAAGCCGACGAGGAACGCCATGATGCTGATGAACGAGTTCAGATCGTGGGCCGACTCGGTCATCACCGTCATATCGGTCAGTTCATTGTAGCGGCGCGGCACGCCCATCAGGCCGAGGTAGTGCATGGGAAAGAAGATCAGATAGGCGCCGAGGAAGGTGACCCAGAAATGGAACTGGCCCATTGCCTCGTTCAGCATCCGGCCGGTGACCTTCGGGTACCAGTGATAAATCGCCCCGAAGATCACGAGGATCGGCGCGACGCCCATGACCATATGGAAATGGGCGACGACGAACATCGTGTCCGAGAGCGGAACGTCGACGACGACATTGCCGAGGAATAATCCGGTCAACCCGCCATTGACGAAGGTGACGATGAAGGCCAGGGCAAAGAGCATCGGTATGGTGAGGTGGATGTCGCCGCGCCACAGGGTCAGCACCCAATTGTAGACCTTGATGGCGGTCGGAATGGCGATGATCAACGTCGTGGTGGCGAAGAAGAAACCGAAGTAGGGATGCATGCCGCTGACATACATGTGGTGCGCCCAGACCACGAAGCTCAGCGCGCCGATGCCGACGATGGCCCAGACCATCATCCGGTAGCCGAAGATGTTCTTGCGCGCATGGGTACTGATCAGGTCGGATACGATGCCGAAGGCCGGCAGCGCCACGATGTAGACCTCGGGGTGGCCGAAGAACCAGAACAGATGCTGGAACAGGATCGGGCTGCCACCGCCATGCTGCAATTGCTCGCCCATCTCGACGATCGCCGGCATGAAGAAGGAGGTGCCGAGCGCACGGTCGAACAACATCATCACGCAGGCGACAAACAGCGCCGGGAAGGCGAGCAGCGCCATGACGGTCGCGGTGAAGATACCCCAGACGGTCAACGGCAGGCGCATCAGCGTCATGCCGCGCGTGCGGGCCTGCAGCACGGTCACGACGTAATTCAAGCCGCCCATGGTGAAGCCGATGATGAACAGGATCAGCGAGATGAGCATCAGCATGATGCCCCAGTCCTGGCCGCCTGGTGTGCCGGTCATGATCGCCTGCGGCGGGTAGAGCGTCCAGCCGGCACCCGTCGGTCCGCCGGGCGCAAAGAAGCTCGATACCAAAACCAGCACGGCGAGCAGGTAGATCCAGTAGCTCAGCATGTTGACATAGGGAAAGACCATGTCGCGCGCGCCGACCATCAGTGGGATCAGATAGTTGCCGAAACCGCCCAGGAAGAGGGCCGTGAGCAGGTAGATCACCATGATCATGCCGTGCATGGTGATGAACTGGTAGTAGGCTTCAGGGGTGATGAAATCGAACGTGCCGGGGAAGCCGAGCTGCAGCCGCATCAGCCAGGACAGCACCAGCGCCACCAGGCCGATTGCCGTCGCCGTCGCCGAATACTGGATGGCGATGACCTTGGCGTCCTGCGAGAAAACGTATTTCGTCCACCAGCTGTGCGGATGGTAGAGCTCCATTTCCGCGACTTCGGCCGGCGGTACCGCATCTGCAGGTGTGATATCGACCATAGGAACACCTCCGTGCCCTTTTCGGCCAGGCTCGACAGTTCGAGCCCTGCCGTAATTTCAATCACGTCGCCGTCTTTGCCGGCGTCTACTCTGCCGAGCCCACCTGCTGGGGGGCCGACAATTGCGCAAAAGTCTGCTGTTCGCCGAGCCACGCCGTATAATCTTCCTGCGTGTCGACCATGACTACACCATGCATCAAAGGATGCCCTTGCCCGCAAAGTTCGGCGCACAGGACCTGGAAGCTGCCAGTCTTGGTCGGGGTGAACCAGAAATAGGTGACCGAGCCCGGGATCATGTCCATCTTGGCGCGGAATTCCGGCACGTAGAAATCGTGCAGCACATCGATCGAGCGGAGCAGCATCTTGACCGGCTTGCCGACCGGCAGATGGAGATCGGCGGCTTCGACCACGACATCGTCCTGGCCATTGGGATCGCTGGCGATGACGCCAAGCGGATTTTCAGCGGTGACGTTGCGGGTGTCGGACGTGCCGAGCTTGCCGTCCTTGCCGGGCAGGCGGAAGCTCCACTGCCATTGCTGGCCGACGACTTCGACTTCGGTTGCGTCGCTTGGGACGCTGACAAACTGGTTCCAGACGAACAGGCCAGGGACCAGCATGGCCGTGACCCCGATTGCGGTGGCGATCGTCAGCCACCATTCGAGCCGCCTGTTCTCGGGTTCGTATGCGGCCTGATTGCCTTCCCGATGACGGAAGCGGAAGACGCAATAGGCCATGAATAGGACGACGGCGGCGAAGACCACGCCGGTGATCCAGAAGGTAATGATGATGGTGTTGTCGATATAGTCCCAGTTCGAGGCAATCGGCGTCCACCACCATGGGCTCAGGAAGTGGAACAACACCGAGCCCACGACTACCAAAACGAGTACAAGCGCGGTGGCCATATCCCGTTTCCTCCCGGCATTCCAAGGGCGCGAAGCCGTCCCAGGAAATGCCAAGTGCATCATAGCTCGATTTCCGGTCGAAATTCTAGTGCGGTCTTCCGGCCAGCCGAAAAGGCAATGGCGATGATGTGGATAACGCTAAGAAGAAGAGGGCTGCGGCGAAGAAAAAACCTGCTGCGAGCGCCGAACAACACGGCATTCCGCCGAATTGTGAAAGGACGCCCTCAATGCCGCCTTTTTCGTTGTGACCTTAGAGCGACGTGCGGCCACTTGGACGCACAAAGTACACTCTGAACTCTTATTTTCCTCGCATCGGGCTGTTCGAGAATCGATTCTGATTTTCGTGCGGATGCGGTAGCGACAGATTCGCATCCAAGCAGCGGGTGGCGGCTGGCGATACGAGATCTTGATCATTATCTGGGTTGTGTTGGTGCAAAGTGCAGGGTTGTTGGAGGCATCGTTGAAGCTATTCGTCGGTACCGGAGGCGCGGTCGTAGCAGCGTTCCTCCTCGCCTCGGCCTGCGGCATCGCCCAGGCAAGCAGCGCTCTTGACAATTGGCGGTTCGACACCGGCAGCGGTGGTCTGGTCACGGCCTCGCTGCATGCCACCAACAAGCTCATCACCGGCGGCGGCGCCTTGAGCTACAGCCCGGTCCTGACCATTGCCTGCCGGGCGAATGGCGAACCGCGCTGGAGCGAATGGTTGCAGTTGAACGATGCCGTCTCCGCCAGCCGGACCGTCACCGTGTCGGTGACCGTCGACAAAGCCAGCAAGGTCAACGAAAGCTGGTCGGTCGGCCCGCGCCGCAGGACGCTGGTTCGGGACGGTGCCGACGGTATCAGGCGGCTGGTTTCCGCGGACCGGCTGCTGCTGTCCTGGCGGTTCGGGCTGCTGTCGGGGCGAGGCGAGGCCGATTTCGACCTTGCCGGGGTTGAAGAGGCCGTTGGCCAGATTGCCAACACCTGCAATGCGGAATTGCCTTGATCGGATCGGCAACGCTCGCCTTGACCGCTAAGAGATCCAGTGAGTTATTCCGGCGCAAACGTCTCGAACGCACCCGCGCAGCCAGCGGTGCGCCGGATCGGCATCGAGCCGCGGGTGCCACAAAAGCGAAACCGTGATTTCCGGCAAGGGAACCGGGAGAGGGAAACAGAACATCCCGTCGCGCAGGTTCCCCGTATAGCGCTCGGGAACGCTGGCGATCAGGTCCGAGGCGCGCGCCAGAGCCAGAGCTTCCGAAAAACCGCTGACGACCGTCACGATCTCCCGTCTCAATCCTAACGGCTCAACGGCGTCGTCGATCGGTCCCATGTCGAGGCCGCGACGGGAGACGAGGATGTGCCGGCCAGCTGCATAACGGGCAGGGGTAATCGTGACCTCGCATAGTGGATGCCCCACCCGCACGACGCCGACGAAGCGATCACGGAACAGCGCTTGCGCGCGCACCTCCGGTCCCGTGATCTTTCCGACGACGCCCGTTTCCAGGTCTACGCTGCCGTCCCGTAGCGGCGTGCTGTCCTTGTCCAGCTTCAGCGCAAAACGCAGCCGCACGCCCGGTGCTTGTTCACGGACGCGCGCGATGAGATCCGGCCCGAAATTCTCAACGAAGCCATCCCTGTTTCTAAGGGTGAAGGTTCGCACAAGCCGTTTGAGGTCGAGCGTCTCAACAGGACGCAGAACGGCTTCGGCCTCCTGCACAAGCTGACCGACGCTTTCGCGGAGTTCGATGGCTCGAGGTGTGGGAACGAGGCCGCGTCCGGCCCTGACCAACAGCGGATCGCCCGTCGTCTCACGCAATCGCGCCAGTGCGCGGCTCATCGCCGATGGGCTCAGCCGCAGCCTCTTGGCGGCGCGTGCCACGCTGCCTTCCGTCAGCAGCACGTCAAGGGTGACAAGCAGATTGAGATCGGGATGCGACATAAACGGATCGTAGCATGGCTGGCATGATCTGACATGGCGTCAAACGCAATGAATAAGTGCAAATGATGCGCCTTTCGTCATATCAAACAAAAGGACTACGTGTCTGACAGCTCCGTTCCGGGAGTCGCTGAAAAACGGAGTTCATGTTGAAGCCAATTGATGCAGAACGGGCAGTCGCCGAAGATGCGGAACGGGCACCTTCGGTTCGGTGGGCGCTCGTCAGCCTTTCGCTGTCCATGTTGTTGTCCTCGCTCGGCATCAGCATCGCCAATGTCGCCTTGCCGAGCTTGGCGCAGGCGTTCAACGCCTCGTTCCAGGAAGTCCAGTGGATCGTGCTGGCTTATCTCCTCACCATTACCACCCTGATCGTCAGCGTCGGACGGCTCGGCGACCTCACCGGCCGCCGGCGGCTGCTGCTGGCCGGGCTTTTCCTGTTCACCGTGGCCTCGGTTCTGTGCGGCGTCGCGCCGACGCTCTGGCTGGTGATTACGGCCCGAGCGGCGCAGGGTTTGGGGGCGGCCATCATGATGACCCTCACCATGGCTTTTGTCGGTGAGACGGTTCCGAGGGCAAGGACCGGCAGCGCCATGGGGCTGCTCGGAACGATGTCGGCGATCGGTACCGCTCTCGGTCCATCGCTCGGCGGCTTTCTGATTGCCGGAGCCGGTTGGCGGGCGATCTTCCTCGTCAACGTGCCACTGGGTTTTTTGGCCTTTGTTCTCGCGTACCGCTATCTGCCAGCTGATCGCCGGGGGCCGAAGACGGATCGGGCCGACTTCGACGTTTTGGGCACGCTGCTGCTTGCCTTGGCGCTTGGCGCCTATGCGCTCGCGATGACGACCGGGCGTGGCAATTTTGGTCCGCTCAACATGGCCCTATTGGTGGCAGCCGTTTTCGGAGCCGGCTTGTTTGTGCTTGTGGAGGCGAGGGTGGCGTCGCCTTTGATCCGACTGGCGGCGTTCCGCAACGCGATGCTAAGTGCAAGCTTGGCCATGAGTGCACTCGTTGCGACGGTGATGATGGCGACGCTGGTGGTCGGGCCGTTCTATCTGTCTCGTGCGCTCGGGCTCGACGCTGCTCTTGTTGGCATCGTCATGTCGGTCGGTCCGCTTGTCGCCGCGCTGACCGGTGTGCCAGCTGGTCGCATAGCGGACCGTTTTGGCGCTGGGCGGATGACCACCATTGGGCTCGTCGCGATAGCGGCCGGTTGCTTCATTCTGTCCATAATGCCGGCAACGCTCCCTGGCTACATCGCCCCGATCGCAATCATCACATCAGGCTATGCGCTGTTCCAAACGGCCAACAACACCGCTGTCATGTCAGACATCCGCCCGGGCCAGCGGGGCGTCATTTCCGGCTTGCTCAATTTGTCGCGCAATCTCGGGCTCATTACTGGCGCATCCGTCATGGGCGCCGTGTTCGCGGTTGCGTCAGCGACGACCGACATCACGACGGCGCGCCCAGAGGCCGTTGCCGCCGGTATGCGGATCACGTTCGCGGTCGCGACGATACTGATCGTCGTCGCGCTCGCCATCGTGGTCGGAAGCCGTGCTCTCGCGGCACGCGCTTCGATGTCTGGCGTGTCATGACACCGTAGTCTGAGCGCAACCCGGACGCTTTCGACGAGATGCCGGTGCATGTTCAGATCGGGCGTCAGATCAGCAGCAGGCCCTTCATGCTGGCGTGGCCCTTCTTGCCGATGATGATGTGATCGTGGACAGCAATGCCGAGCGGTTTGGCCGTCTCGATGACCAGCTTGGTCATCTCGATGTCGGCGCGCGACGGCGTCGGGTCGCCACTGGGATGGTTATGCGCCAGAATGATCGCCGTGGCCGAGAGTTCGAGCGCGCGCTTGACCACTTCGCGCGGGTAGACCGGCGTGTGATCGACGGTGCCGACCTGCTGCACCTCGTCGGCGATCAGCGCGTTCTTCTTGTCGAGAAACAGGATCCGGAACTGCTCGCGTTCCTCGAAGGCCATGACCGACCGGCAATATTCGAGGACCTGCGTCCAGGTCGACAATAGCTCGCGGCCGGCAATCTCGCCGCGAGCCATGCGCTGCGCGGTTGCGGCAACCACCTTCAGGTCGAGCGCCACCGCCGGACCGATGCCGTTGACCTCCTCAAGCCGCGCGACGGGCGCGCCAAGCACCTCGGCCAGCGTGCCGAAGCGCGCCAGCAGCGCCTTGGCGACGGGCTTGGTGTCGGAGCGGGGGATCAGGCGAAAGAGCAGGAGCTCCAGCAATTCGTAGTCGGGAAGCGCGTCGGGACCCGCGGCCGCGAACCGTTGGCGCAAGCGATCGCGATGACCCAGATAATGCGGTTTTTTGACCGGCTTGGCTTTCGCCAAAGGCTGAACATGGTTTTCGGAGAAGAAACTCCGCTCGTCGTCGTTCTTTGTCCCCATAAGCCGCCCGCACCCCATCGACCGGAAAGGTCCGGCGCCGGGCGAAACACTAGGCCGGCAGGCCGGGGCGGTCGAGTTTTTTCGGCGACAGCGTGAAAATCTCACATCCGCTCTCGGTGACGCCGATCGTGTGCTCGTACTGCGCCGACAGCGAGCGGTCGCGCGTCACCGCCGTCCAGCCGTCCGACAGGACTTTTACATGCGGCCGGCCGAGATTGATCATCGGCTCGACGGTGAAGATCATGCCCGGCCGCATCTCGACGCCCTCGTTGGCGCTGCCGTAGTGCAGGATGTTCGGCGCATCATGAAAGAGCTGGCCGACGCCGTGGCCGCAGAAATCGCGCACCACCGAGCAGCGCTCGCCTTCGGCATAGGTCTGGATGGCGGCACCGATGGCGCCGGTGCGGGCGCCGGGCTTGATCGCGGCGATGCCGCGCATCAGGCATTCATGCGTGACCTCGAGCAGGCGCTCGGCGGCGCGCTTGATCGAGCCAACCGGATACATGCGCGAGGAATCGCCGTGCCAGCCGTCGAGGATGTAGGTGACGTCGATGTTGACGATGTCGCCGTCCTTCAACGGTTTGTTGTCGGGAATGCCATGGCAGACGACGTGGTTGATCGAGGTGCAGGACGACTTCGTATAGCCGCGATAGTTGAGCGTCGCCGGCAATGCCCCGTGATCCATGCCGAACTCGAAGACGAAGCGGTCGAGGGCTTCAGTGGTGACGCCGGGCGCGACCATCGGCACCAGTTCGTCGAGGCAGCGCGCGGTAAGATCGCAGGCCTTGCGCATGCCGGCAAAGCCCTCTTCGCCATAGAGGCGGACCTGGCCGGTGTTTCTGAGCGGTGCCGTGGCGGCGTCGAGATAGGTGACCATTCTTGTCCGTCTTGCCGGGAGAGGGGGCTTCTAATGAGCCCGCGCGAAAATCTTCCCAGATTTGGCACCTGATGGCGTCAGGTTCAAGGACGAACTGCCGATCACGGGCACAAGCCGGCGAAATTCCGGCCTAACACCGTCTTGTGCGTTAAGCCCGTGCAAAGATGCCCAGCCGAGTAGCGCTCAAATTCATCTTGCGCTGTGCGCTACTTCGTTCGCACCAGATTGGACGTGGGCTGCAGGCGCAGCCGTGCATCCGTCCGCATCAAGCTTCTCGTTCGCAGTCCGCTCAGGTGCTTTTGAGCGTTCCGTTCATGCCGTTCGGGTAAAAGCCGCCTTTGCTCACGCCGGCCTGATCGGTCAGATAGACGATCCGCAGCACCTCTTGCGGCGTTCTCGTGAAGGCGATCGCATCTGGCGTCGATGGAACGATATTGGTCTTGTCATCCATTCGGATGCCTTGGTCCTTGTCTTCCGATCCGTCAATCTTGTCACGTGCGTCGGAAACGGCGTTGGCGGCCTTCCAGGCATCCTCGCCCATTCGGTAAAGCGACGATCGTGCCATTCCCATGTGGTAAGCCTCGACGGCCAGAATGCCGGCGGCAGCCGCCACGAAGTCCTTGTTCTTCAGGACGGTCGCGGCGCCAGCATAGGCAGTGACGCCAACGTCCTCGAACAGCATCCCGCCTAGCACGAAATTCATCTGGTTACCGAACGGATCAAAGTCGTCCCCGAGTCCCGCGGCCTTCGCGACCGCAGCAAAGCCTGCATCGAAATCGATTGCCGGCCGGTCTACGGCTTCGCTTCCAAGCGTCTTGCGGTAGAACCTGACGTGAGCAAGTTCGTTTTCCGCGACTTCCTGCATGAATTGACCGATGGCAGGCGTGTCAAAGGAAACCTGTTTGCCACCGACGACAGCGCCGGCCTTGGGGCCAGCATCGGAGTCATCGATGCCTTTTCCGGTGGTGCCGCGCAAATAATATTCGGCTTCCATGTATTCCAGATTGAGGGCGAACCGGAAAATGTCTTCGTCTTTAACGTCGTCCTGCGCATAGGCGCGGGAAACGGGGGTAAAGCCGGTGGTCGTAGCGAGTGTGGCTCCCAGGCCAAATTGCAATGCGCGGCGGCGCGAAACATGAAGTGAAGGCGTAGCACGGATCATGGCTTCCTCCCAAAAGCCCGCCGGCATCAAATTATCTGGCACCTTAAAAGCGGGCCTTCGTTCCCAACTTCGCCAAGGGTGGAATGTTCCTTAATCCCTGCGAATGACCTCGCCGGATGCCGGTGGACAACAGGCATGAGTCTGGTGTGTTGCGAGCATAGGCGGTGACGCCAACGTCCCCGAACGCATGCCGCCTCGCACGAAATTCATCTGGTTGCCGAACGGATCAAAGTCGTCCCCGAGCCCCGCGGCCTTGGCGACCGCGGCAAAGCCCGCATCGACTTCGATTGCCTATGACACTCAGGACCTCGATTTCGGGGGTGCGCGATTGGATGAGAAGGAGCCCGCTCGGACAGCGCTCTGGCGCGATGCGATACATTAGGTCATCATGATATAGATTTCGGTGGTCGGGAGACGAGCGTTACTTCGGGAGGGATGGGAATGTCGACTTCGAACGGCAGGCTGCCTTTGTCGAAAAGCCTGTTCGAGATCGGGGTGTTTTCCGCTGCCGTCAATGTGTTGCTGCTCGTACCTCCGCTTTATCTCTTACAGATTTATGATCGGGTTCTGCCGTCGTCGAGCATGAACACTCTCATTTATCTGTCGCTGTTTTCGGTCACTGGGCTTGCGGTCCTTGGGATTTTGGAAGTAGTCCGCTCGCTTTATGCAAATCGGCTGGCTGCACGCTTTGACGCTCGATTGGGATCTGCGGCTTTTCTCGCAGCGATGAATGGTCCGGGAGCCGGCTTCGGCGACGTCCAACCGTTGCGCGACCTAGCGACAATCCGCAGTTTCGTTGCCTCGCGCTCATTGTTCTTCCTCTTCGATTTGCCTTTCGGACCGCTTTTCCTGGTTCTCCTCTACTTTGTTCACCCATTACTGTTTGCGATCACGCTTGTTGGTGTGGTCATCATGGTTATCATCGCGCTGCTCAATCAGGCGGTTACAAGCCGAAGCGGCAGGGAGGCCGGCGACACGCTCGCCGCCACGATGAATGCCGCACAGACTTTTGCGCGTAATTTCGAAACCGTGCGCGCGCTTGGGATGGTTTCCAGCATTATCGAGTTCTGGGGCGATCGCTTTGCACAGTCGCTCCGCGCGTCAGACAAAGTCGCACGAAACAATGCGTTCTATGGCGGCCTGTCACGGACAATCCGCATCCTGCTGCAACTGGCCGCGCTTGCCGTAGGCGCCTATCTCGTCCTGGCTGACGAAATGACGGCGGGAATGATGTTCGCGGCTTCGATCATCTCGGGGCGTGTACTGCAACCCATCGACCAGATCGTCGGCAGCTGGCGGCAAATCGCTGAAACGGGCCAGGCCTGGAAAAGAGTCACCGCGTTGCAAAAGCAGGTTTTCAGCGAAAGGCACGCCGATGTGGAACTGCCCCCGCCGGTCGGCGGGCTGACACTCGACCAGGTCGTCTACTTCCTGCCCAACACCGACCCTGGCGATCTTCCACTGATCAAGCGGTTGAGTTTTTCTGTTAACGCCGGCGAGTGCGTTGCCATCATCGGACCCAGCCAGGCTGGCAAGTCGACGCTTGCAAGATTGATAGTCGGCGCTGTCAAGCCTCGCTCTGGCGTCGTGCGGATAGACGGCGCCGACATCCAGAACTGGCGGTCGGATCAACTCGGTAAGCATTTCGGATATCTGTCGCAGGATGTGGAACTTTTTCCCGGAACGGTCGCGCAGAATATTTCACGATTTGAAGCTGATCCGTTCGACCAGGAGATTATAGCAGCTGCAGAACGCGCTCACGTGCACCAACTGGTGCTCGGTCTTCCCCGCGGCTACGCAACGGTAATCGGCCCGATGGGAGTGAGGCTCTCTGGCGGAGAAAGACAACGCATCGGGCTAGCCCGCGCGTTTTTCGGCGACCCCAGAATTCTTGTGCTCGACGAACCAAGCGCAAATCTGGACGCAGAAGGTGAAGCTGCCCTCGAGCGAGCGATCCTTAATGCCCGTTCAGATAAAAGAACAGTTCTGCTCATCACGCATCGCCCGTCGCTTGCTGCGAAATGCGACCGGATCCTAATGCTTCGAGATGGACAGATCGAGCTGTACGGCCCGGCCCAGGATGTGTTGCACCGATTGGCTCAAGGACAAAACAAACCCATGACACAGTCTGCGACTGCAAAATCCCTTGTTGGAACCGCGAACGAAGGCCGAGGCTTGCTGGATCAAGCGATACCGCCTCGCCTGGAGAACTGAGCCCAGGGCGTTTGGGCTCGGCTGTCCAAAGGACATGTATGCAAAACGAAGCTGAGAATTTCCGCTGGCATAGAAAAATTCCCACGCGAACTGGGAAGATCGCCATTGCCGGCTACTCAGCGATAGCAGCCCTCATTGGTGGATTTGGCGTGTGGGCAGCCACCGTGCCGATAGCCGGCGCGGCAATTGCGCCAGGTGTTGTTGCCGCTGCCGGCAAGAACATCATGATCCAGCATCTCGAAGGCGGAGTCATACGAAAAATCCACTTTAAGGAAGGCGACAGGGTCAAGAAGGGAGACCCGCTTTTCGTTATCGACGCAACAGCGGCTGAGACGCAGGTCAACCGTCTTGTCAAACAGTTGATATCCCAGAGAGCCAAAGCAGCGAGGCTTGAAGCTGAGCGCGACGGACTGTTCGAAATCGACATGCCTCCTGACCTGGAGCGCCCCTCGGGTGGGCTCGACGTCCAGGATGTTATCGCCCAGCAACGAAAGGAATTTGAGGCACGTCTGGCGCGCTATCATGCCGAGCAGGAAATTCTGCGGCAGCGGATCGAAACTTTAAAGGAATCCGTCACCGGGCTTCGGGCACAAAAGAAAGCTTCAGAAGAACAGTTGACAATCGTGCGAGAAGAAGCCGAGCGCAAGAAGCAATTGCTTGAGAAAGGCCTGACAAACCGCAGCGAGTATACCGAACTCTTGCGAACCAGTGCTTCGCTTGTCGGCCAGGCTGGAGCGATAGAATCGCAGATCGCTGGAACTGCGACGCAACTTGCGGAGGCCAGTCAACAAATCGAGAGACTAACAACATCGCGAGTGGAGGAGGCCGTCGGCGAACTGAATACGGTCCGCTCATCACTGGCCGACCTCCAAGAACAGATCAACGCTGCCCAATCCATCCTTCAACGGACGATTGTGAAGGCCCCGACCGACGGCATCGTGGTTCACTCGTCATATAATTTCGAGGATGGGGTTATCCGGCCCGGTGAAGTCGTAATGGAACTGCTGCCGACCACCGATGAGTTGGTTATCGAGGCACGCATCTCTTTGCAGGATATCGACTCGATCAGGCTGGGGCAGGAAGCGCATATGATGCTGAGCGCGCTGAATGCACGCATTACGCCGCGAGTGCGTGGAAAAGTCATCTACATATCAGCCGACCGCATCGTCGACGACAAGACCGGCCAATCGTTCTATGCGACAAGAATGAAGATAGACGAGGAGCTTCCGATGGAGATCAAGCGAGAACAGATTTATCCCGGAATGCCTGTTGAAACCTTCATCGGAACCGGCGACCGGACCTTTCTGAATTATCTCCTGCGGCCTTTCCTGGATTCTTTTGGCAAGGCGTTTCGCGAAGAATAGCTCGTCCGTCGCACGGTAAAGAGCCGAACTAGTCCTCCGTGATTATTGCTCGCTCTAGCCCAGCAGCTTAGGACTGTGATGGGTCGGGTAGGCTTAACAGGAGAGCGTACGATGGCTAAACGCGTTCCTTTTACTCCCGGCGATCTAGTGGATCATCAACGAGGCACCGATGACATCCTTAGTAGCGACTTCGCTACAGCTATCTTAATCGGCGATGCTGGCGGCAGCATGCTCGATTTTTCCAAGGGCGGCAACGACACCTTCACGGCGTTGCCAATCTCCACCACCACCACTGCTTACGGTGATGCCGTCGACGATATCTCGGACCACAGCAAGGGTGGCAGCGACATTTTCACGGGCGCCTCGCTAGGCACCTACATTTTCTACGGTGACGTCGGCGGCAACATGTTCGGTCATGCCCAGGGCGGCGACGACAGTTTTAGCGCCCAGGGCGACTCCTTCAATACTTTTTACGGTGACGCCGGCGGCGATATGTCGGACCACAGCAAAGGCGGCAACGACACCTTCAGCAGTGAAGAGGGTAGGCGGGTAGACAACACGTTCTACGGTGACGCCGGCGGCAATATGTTCGGCTTTGCCCAAGGCGGCGACGACGCTTTCGTGACCAGCACTCGACAAGGAGCCGACCACACCTTCTACGGTGATGCAGGCGGCGAGATGTCCGATCGCAGCAAGGGCGGCAACGACACGTTCGAGGGCTCGACAGAAGCCAATAACATTTTCTACGGTGACGCCGGTAGCAACATGTCCGGCAAAGCGCTGGGCGGCGACGATAGCTTCACGGGCAAGAGCGATTCATTCAACACTTTCTACGGCGATGCCGGCGGCGACATGTCGGACGACAGTAGGGGTGGCAACGATACCTTTACGGGCCGCTCCTTTTCCGTCAACACTTTCTTCGGCGACGCTGGCGGCAACATGTCTGGCCATGCGCTGGGCGGCGACGACTATTACACAGACACGTTTGGGGATCTCGGGAGCAAAACTCTCTATGGCGATGCGGGCGGCGATCTTTCCGGTTTCGCCGAGGGCGGCAACGACACCTTCACGAGCGTGGGTGGGTCTCAGGTAACGTTCTACGGCGACGCGGGCGCCAACATGTCCGACGATGCTCGCGGCGGCGATGACGTGGCCGTGCTGCAAGGCACCCATAATCTGGGCTATGGCGACGCTGTTACGATGCTCGGCAGCGCTGTGGGCGGCAATGATGACCTAACCGGCGGCAATAAGAGCTTCTTTCCTGACACTCAAAACGAGTTGTACGGCGACGCATTCGCTATGTCCGGGTCCGCCACGGGCGGCAACGACATTCTTACCGGGGGCCAGAACAGCGAAAGCGGCCAAGTCAGTAACTTCTTATGCGGTGACGCTTTACAAATGTCCGGTTCGGCCACGGGCGGCAACGATGTCCTGTCCGCGGGGAGCGCGGCAGCCGGCTGCACGGTCATCAATGACATGTGGGGTGATGGGCAACTGAGCGACTTGGCAGAGGGTGGCCAAGATCTGTTCATATTCGAGGACGATGGTGTAATGACGGTCGGAACCCAAAATACCATTTACGACTTCAGCCAGGACCAAGGCGATAGTATCATGTTTAGTGGTGTGGAGGGCGTGCAATCGTTCAATGATCTCGCTATTGTCCAAAGTGGAACCAGCACCATCATTACCGCGGGGGTCGATCAAGTTACTCTCGAAAATTTTTCGAACGTGCTGACGGCGGATGACTTTTTGTTCGCCTGAGAGCGAAAGCCTTTTCGCTCTGATGCGCCGTCACCGGTCAGCGGTGATGCTATTCGGTGAGGGTCGTTCGACCAGGGTTCGCACGTCAATCCTTGCGCGCTCCGCGAGTTCGCGAATCCGTTGCTTTGTGACGGCAGTTATGCTATTGATTTAGGCACGGTGCTGATGTGCGCCAGTTACCCGCCGCTGAGGCGGGTTTTTTATTTCAGGTTTCAGCCCATCCTTCACAGGGCTCCGATCGAAGTTGGCGGTCACGAGGTGACCTCCTCGTTAGCCACTTCCGAGGCGTCGAGCCCAAGGCGAGAGCCGGTCGAGCAACCTTTCGCGACGAACGGCGTTGCTGCGGCGATGTCGGGAGACAATGAATGGATAGATTGCAATTCAAGGTGCCGGTACGCATCATGCCCGCACCCGGCCTGCCTATCGAGGAAATCTACAGCGTCGAACAGGCGTTGGATTTCCTGCAGGCTTGGCCGGTTCGCCGGCAAGGCCCGGTCTATCAGGCTGCGTTCAATGCATGCTTCGGCGCCACGGTCGACCTGGTCGAGACCGAGGAGGCCTGCCGGGCATTCCTGACTTTCTGCCGGGTGAGCCGCCTCCTGGCCAGAGATATGATGGTTCCAGGCAAACGTCCTGGCGAGGCAAAGGGGCTCAGGGTTTAGCGCCAGCCGGGCTCGAGGCTTTTGAGGAAGCGATCGAAGATCGGGTCGAACCGGTCCGGCGAATCCCAGAACGGCGCGTGGCCGGAATTGCTGATCAGGTGTTTCTTGCCTTCCCAGAGATTGGAGAACGGGATCGTATCGACGAAGTCGGTGTTGACGAACGGTTCGTCGGCGCCGTTGAGGACCGCGATCGGTGGCGTTTTGCCGAGAATTATCTGGCTTTGGTCCTTTCCTTCGCCCGCCGCGAATTTGCCGAGCATCAGTCTGCGCGCGCGGCCATCGGTGCGCGTGACGGCATTGCGGAGCAACTGGTCATAAGGCTCGCCGCAGGTCGAGTGCGCATAGGCGTCGATGTCCTCTTCGGTGAAGACCTCCTGACCCGCAAGGTTCATATGCGGGCTGGTCTTGAAGCCCTTGCCTAAATCCGCGGCGGCGATCGGCGGCGTGCCTGTGATCATCAGGCCGAGCATGCCGGGATAGCGGTCGATCATCTCCAGCCCGATATGACCGCCCAGCGACCAGCCGAAGACCGCTGCTTGTTCGATGCCAAGCCGGTTCAACACCTCGGTCATCGCGTCGGCGTAACCCGGCATCGAATAGCTGCGCTCCGGATCGACCGCGTCGCAGGACTCGCCATGCCCCGGAAGGTCGACCGCGATCAGATGGTAGGCCGCACCAATCCTGCCGTCGAACTGATTGCGGAAGACGGCGCCCGACGACGAATTGCCGTGGATCATCAGCACCGGCATGCCGGTACCGGCGCTTTCGCGCACGGCCAGCGTGCCGTGACTGGTTTCGATCGTCTTGATCGTGGTCTCCATTCGCGCCCTCTCCATTCGCACTGTCTCCTGTCTCGATTTTCGCTCGTGCCTCGATTCGCCTGGCCGCTGCAGTTCCCGCGGACTGCTTAACAGTCAAATTTGTTCGCGCGTGCATGAAAATATCTTTTCAAATTGACCCGTCTGTGCATAATTTGTCAATCATCCAACCATCGCCACGATAATAACAGGGGAACAGGATCAATGATGACCAAGTCGATGAAACGCCATGTCAGGCATATGCTGATCGGAACGTCGCTCGGCATGATGCTGGCCGCTGCGCCAGCATTCGCCGACGTCGTCAAGATCGGCCTGCTGGCGCCGCTGACCGGCCCGGCGGCAGCCGACGGCCAGGAATTTCAGCGCGGCGCGCAGATGGCGATCGACGAGGCAAACAGCGCCGGCGGCGTCGACGGCCATACGTTCGAGCTGGTCGTGGGCGACGTCAAGGACCAGTCGGCGGCGAACGTCACCAGCGCGGTCGAGCGCCTGCTCGGCGACCAGGACGTGCACTTCATGCTGACCGGCTATGCCAGCCTGACCAATTTCGAGATCGACAACATGGCCGAGGCGGAGATGCCTTACATGCTTGCCGCCACATCGCAGCAGACCAAGGACATCATCGCGCCCGATCCGGAGAAATATGCCTGCTGCTGGTCGCTGACCCCGTCGTTCGACGCCTACAACACCGATGTAACGGTTTTTGTCGAGAAGCTGGCGGCCGAAGGCAAGATTACGCTGCCGACCAAGAAGGTCGCCATCATCTCGTCCGACAACGCCTATTCGAAGACCATTTCCGAGGGCATGAAGAAGACCTTCAAGGAGAAGGGCTGGACCATCACCGTCGACGAACTCGTGCCCTTCGGTGACGTGACCGACTGGCGTTCGATCCTGGCCAAGGTGCGTGAAGACGTGCCGGACGTGGTCATCAACACCGACTATCTGCCCGGCAACTCGGCCTCGTTCCTCAACCAGTTCCTGGAGCAGCCGACCAAAAGCCTGGTGTTCCTGCAATATGCGCCGAGTGTTCCGGAATTCGTCGAGCTGACCAAGGAAAAGTCGAACGGCGTGATCTATAACCTGCTCGGCGGCGCGCTGACGACGCCGAAGAACCCACGCGCCGACGAAGTGGCGGGCAAGTTCAAGGCCAAATACGGCGTTGAAAGCGGCACCTATGGCGTCGGCCTCTACGAGATGGTCAATGTCTATTTCGATGCGCTGAAAAAGGCCGGCGACCCAAGCGACCATGCCGCGGTCATGAAGGCGCTGTCCGAGACAGACAAGCAGGTCGCCGAGGGCAGCCTGAAATTCGATCCGGCGACGCATCTTGCCATGCAGGGCGACGACTACATTCCGATCACCTTTTTCCAGATATGGGACGGCAACCGCACCCTGATCTCTCCCGCCAAATACGCGACCGGCGAGTTCAAGCCGCAGCCCTGGATGAAATAGCGGCATGCCGCTGCTTGAAGTCGAGGGCGTATCGAAAGCGTTCGGTTCGCTCAAGGCGGTCGACGACGTGTCGTTCGCCGTCGAGGCCGGGGAAATCTTCGGCGTCGCCGGACCGAACGGCAGCGGCAAGAGCACGCTGTTCAACGTCATCACCGGCATTCCGTTCGGCCCCGACAAGGGCCGGATACGGTTTGACGGAATGGAGATCCAGGGCAAAACAGGCAACGCCATTGCACAGCTCGGCCTTCTCAGGACCTTCCAGCGCGAGACCAGCTTCGACGGGCTGACCGTGTTCGAGAACGCGCTGATCGGCGCGAGCTACGGCAAGCCCGGGCGAGGGGTGGTTGAGGCGCGGATCCGCGCCGCCGAGGCGCTGGAGTTCGTCGGTCTTTCGTCGGCTACGTTTGGACGGCTTGCCGGCGAATTGTCGGTGTTCGACCGCAAGTGCCTGATGCTCGCAACGGCAATCGCCACGGAACCACGCATGCTTTTGCTCGACGAGCCGGCATCGAGCCTGACCAAGCCCGAGATCGAGACGTCGATCGGATTGATCAGGCGGACAGCGGCGCGCGGTATCACCGTGGTGCTGATCGAGCATGTGCTGACCTTCCTGATGAGCCTGTCGCAACATCTTCTGGTGCTGAACCAGGGCCGCGTGCTCGCCGCGGGCGAGCCCAAGAGCGTGATCGCCGACCAGCGCGTGGTGGAAGCCTATCTCGGGACAAGGAGATCGGCGGCGTGAGCGAGAGCCCGATCCTGAGCATCGAGGCGGTTACATCAGGCTATGGCCGCGTGACCGTTCTGCATGATATCACGCTCGAGGCGGGCCGGTTCGGCAATGTCGGGCTGTTCGGGCCGAACGGTCACGGCAAGACGACGCTGCTGAGGACGATTTCCGGCCTAGTCGCGCCGAAACGCGGCCGCATCGTCTTCGACGGCAAGGATATTACCGGCTTGAGCGCGCGCGCCATCGTCGCCACCGGTCTCATCCATGTGCCGCAGGGCAACAAGCTGTTTCCCGACCTGACGATCGGCGACTGCATGGCGCTTGGCGCCTATTCGCCGCGCGCACGGCCGCACGAGGCCGAGAACCGCGAAAAGGTGGTGAAGCTGTTCCCGAAGCTGGCCGAACGCTGGCGGCAAAGGGTGCGCACGCTTTCCGGCGGCGAGCGCCAGATGGTGTCGATCGGCACGGCGCTGATGAGCCATCCGCGTCTGCTGATCCTGGACGAGCCAACGCTTGGGCTTGCGCCGAAGATCAAGGACGAACTCTGCACCGCCGTCATGGATATTTCGAAGGGCGGCGTGCCGCTCGTCGTCGTCGAGCAGGATATCGAGTTCCTGCTCGAACTCAGTCGCCAGCTCTTTCTTGTCGATCACGGAGCGGTCAAGACCGAGATCCGGCCGGGTGAGAGCATCGAGCACAGCGAAATCATGGCGATGTATTTCGGACATTGAAGGCAGGATTGGACAGGGTTCGGGCATGAGCGTCTTTTCGGATATCTTCTTCGGCGGCCTGTTCCAGGGCTCGCTCTACGCCATGATGGCGGTCGGGCTGGCGCTCGTCTGGACGACGATCGGCGTGTTCAACTTCAGCCATGGCGTGTTCATGATGCTGGGCGCCTATTTCGCCTGGCAGCTTGTCGCCTTCGGCCTGCCGGTGGTGATCGCCTTTCCGCTCGCCGTCATCGTCATGGCCGGCGCGGGCTGGATCCTGCAGGCCTCGGTGGTGCGGCCACTGATCGGTCGTCCCAACATCGTGCTGGTCGTCGTCATCACAACGCTGGCCGCCGGCTCGCTGATGGAAAACGGTGCGCTGACGGTCTGGGGGCCGCGCTCCAAGCAGCTGCCGAGCCTGATCGAGGGCAACACCACCGTCGCCGGTGTCGGCGTGTCGCTGCACCAGATCGCGATCATCGTCATCACGCCGCTGATCCTCGCAGCCTTGTGGTCGTTCCTCAACCGGACGCGGCTCGGCCTTGCGCTGAGGGCCGTCGCGCAGAACGAGGATGCGAGCCAACTCGTCGGCCTCAACGTCACGGCGCTTTACGGTCTTGCCTTCGCCATCGCCGCGTCGCTGGCGGGGCTGGCCGGGATCTTCATGGGCGGCTACCGCTTCATGAACCCGTCGATGGGCGCAGACCCGTTGCTCAAAGCGCTGATCGTGGTGGTTTTCGGTGGTATTTCAAGCATTTCGGGACCGATCTTCGCTGCCTACCTGATCGGGTTCTTCGAGGCGGCGAGCAACTACTATTTCGGCCTTTACTGGACGCCCGCACTGCTTTTCCTCGTGCTTATCGCGACGCTCATGGTGCGCCCCGAGGGTATTTTCGCCAGCCCCTCCAGGGGGCTCGCATGACCCTTCTCGACATCGCCATCCCGTCTGCTCCCGGCCGCGTCGTCTGGAACCGCGAGGCGATCGGCTTCGTGGCTGGCTTCGTGCTGCTTGCCCTGCTGCCACTCGTCTTCGGCGACAGCTACAGCCGGCATGTGCTGATCATGATCTTCATCTACGCCATCGTCGCCTCGAACTGGGACCTCAGCCTCGGCTATGGCGGCGTCTTCAATTTCGGCCATCTGGCGCTGTTCGGCATCGGCGTCTATGCCTACAGCCTGCTTGCCAAGCTGGCAGGCGTCGATCCGTGGATCGCGCTTTTGGCGAGTGGCGCCATCGCCACCTTGGCGGCCGTGCTGGTGACCATTCCGATCCTGCGGCTCAAGGGCATCTATATCATCCTGGTGACCTTCGGCTTCGCACAGCTCGTCATGCAGGTCATCATCAGCCAGTCGGAACTGACGGGCGGCACGCAAGGTCTGGTGCGGGTGCCCGGCCTCTATCTTTTCGACCACAACATGGTCCGCGACGGCAAGCTCGCCTATTTTTACATTGCGCTGACACTTCTGGTCCTCAGCACGCTGTTCCTGCGGCTGTTCGTGCGCTCTCGCGCCGGCGCCAGCATCGTGGCTCTGCGCGACAATGAGGAATACGCCATCAGCCGCGGCGTCTCGCTGGTGAGGCAGCGCATGGTAACGCTGGCGGCAAGCGCCTTCTTCACCGGGATTGCCGGCGCCTTCTACGCCGCCTACCAGCGCAACGCCTCGATCGACGTGTTCGGCATGAGCCTGGCGACCATCATCCTGTCGATGGTGCTTCTCGGCGGGACAAGCACGATCTATGGCGCCATCATCGCGTCTTTCGTGCTCACCGTCTTTTCCGAGGCAATGGCCGATTTCGGCGCGTGGCGGCTGATGATCTCGGCGCTGCTCATCATCGTGATCATGCTGGTCTATCCAAGCGGCCTCGTCGGCATGATCCGCGCTGCCTGGACGGTGGTGGCCGGTCGCATCAAGCGCCCGGCCTAAGTCAGCCGAAATCAGCGGACGCCGCACCAGTCGATGACGGAAGCGGCGATGACCTTGGCGGTCTCCACCACCGAATCGATCTCGACATATTCGTCAGCGCCATGAAAACCGTCGCCGGACGGACCGAAGATGACGCCGTCGACGCCGGCGCCGGCATAGTGCGCGGCGTCGCAGACAGCGACGAAGCCCTTCACCTCAGGCGTCTTGCCGATGCGTGCCTTATTGGCGACGAGCGACCTGACCAGCGGATGATCCGGCGCGGTGTTCATCGGCGGAAAATAAAGGCCGCCCAGTTCCCACTGGATGGTTGGCGGGTTGTCGCGCAGCCAGGCGTCGGTGGCGGCGAAATGATGCACGAACGTTTCGAAATCGCGGCGATAATCGGCCGAGTTCTCGTCGGGCAGGAATTTCATATCGAGATCGAGGACCGCGACATCAGGGATGATCGCCGGATTGGTCATCACCGTCGGCAAGCCGTTCTCGCCAAGACCGGTGCCGCCATGCATCACGCCGATGTTGATCGTGTTCATGCCGAGCGGCAGCAGCGGATGCGATCCGGCCCGCGTGCGGTCGAGCTCGTATTGGCGCACGGCGGCGATGAAGCGCGCCGCGAGCTCGATGGCGTTGACGCCGGGTTCCAGCCGGTCCTTGTCGTGGCGCTGCGGATAGATCTCATTGTAGCGCAGCGCCGAATGCGCGTTGCGGCCGCGTATCGTCACCCGCGCCCATTCGAGCCCGCCCTCGACCGGCAGGACATCGCCCCAGGTTGGTTCGGCGACCAGCACCGCCTTGGCGAGCTTGCCCCTGGCGACCGCGTCCATGGCGCCGAAGCCGCCGGCCTCCTCGTCGACCACAGTGTGGATCGCCAGCCGGCCCTGCAGCTTGATGCCGGCCTTGCGGATGGCGTGCGCCGCCGCGATGCAGGCGGCGACACCGCCCTTCATGTCGACAGCGCCGCGGCCGTAGAGGCGCCCGTTGGTAATGTCGCCGCCAAACGGATCGACCGACCAGTTTTTCATTTCGCCGACCGGCACGACATCGATATGGCCGCACAGGATCAGGCTGCGTTCCTCGTCGCCGGCCCATTCGCCGACCAGATTGGGCCGACCCGGCAAGGCGTCCCATTGTTCGGTCGCGAAACCGTCCGCCTTGAGGATCGGCTCCAGCAGCGCCTGCACGTCGGCCTCGCGGTTCAGGCCTTGTTTGGCCTCGAATTTGGGATTCACCGAAGGAATCCGCACCATGTCGCTGGTCAGCCCGATCACCCAGTCGCGATCCTTGTCGATCTCGGCTTGCGCAGCGGCGACGGCCGCATCCCTGTCCAGCATGTCGATGTCCTTTCGTGCCTCTGCGGCGTTCGTGATTGTCTCTTTGGTGTTGCTTGGTGTTGCGGGGTGGCTCGGCCGCTCCTCCTGCGCCGACCATGTCGGGCCGGTTACGTCGATTTGGGTTTGCCCCTGACGAATGGTGCCGCCCACTTTGCCGGATCGCCGGCGGCTGCGCTGCGGCCGCCGGGATCGACGAAATCCGAGGCGTCGAGCGTCACGCCGTTGGCGCGGCGGATCCCTTCGATGTCCTCGATGCGCTTGCGTACCGTCTGGCCTTCGCTCTCCAGCGCGTGAGCAAATACGGTTTCCATCTGGACGACGGCGGTGGCCAGCGTGTCGAACGGCGAGTTGGCCTCTATCGCCGCGATCAGCGTCAGATCGGCGTGTTCGGAGATCGGCGACAGCCATGGATCGGTGAAAAGCAGGATGCCCACGCCTCGCTCGCGCGCCTGGCGGGCGAAGTTCACCACGTCCGATTGGTAGCGGCGATAGTCGAAAACGACGAGCAGGTCGCGCTTGCCGAGATCGATCAGCAGGTCGAAATCTGTCGACGCCAGAGCGCCGATGTCGTGCACGCTGGGACGGAACTGCACGAGATAACCGGCGAGCATCGAGGCGATGTGGCGGCTGAAGCGTCCGCCGAGCAGCACGACCTGGCCTTTGCAGTCGAGCAGCATCCTGGCGGCGCGGCCATAGCTCTGCGAGGGAACCGCCGTGCGCGTCCGCTCCAGGCTGTCGGAAACCGAATGGAAGTAGTCGCTGACAGTGCCTTCGCTCGAATTGGCAGGCCGCTTCGCCTCCATCATCAGCAGAGGAGAATGCAGGCGGGATTCGATTTCCGCCAGAAGCTTGGCCTGGAAGGCGGCAAAGCCGCCATAGCCGAGCTTGACCATGAGGCGCATGACCGTCGGGTCGCTGACGCCCGCTGCCTTTGCCAGCCGCGAGGCAGTCCCGAGGCCGGACATCGGATAGTCGGCAAGCAGGACCTGCACGATCTTGGATTCGGCGGATGTGAGGGCCAGGGTGGTATGCGCCAACTCTTCGCGGATCGACACCGAACCTCTCCCTTCCCGTATTCAGCCGATGATAGAGAAGTTACAAATTCTTGTGTCGATGTCAATTTTTGGAATTGTTTCTACAAAGGCCGCAGGGTGACTATTGATAATGGCTAAGAGGTTCGGTGCCACCCAGCCACGAATCGGCTATGCCACAGGCATGCAGGAAACGTCTCTTTACATCCCGGTGAAGCGGTTTCTCGAGAGCCTGGAATTCACCGTCAAAGGCGAAATTGGTGGCTGCGATGTCGTGGGCGTGCGTGACGGCGAGCCGCCCGTGGTCGTCATCTGCGAGTTGAAGCTGCAGTTCAACCTCGAGCTCATACTTCAAGGTGTCGATCGTGCCGCGTCATGCGACGAGGTCTGGCTTGCGGCGCGGATGTCGAGCCGAGGCAAAGGCCGCGAGCACGATCGCCGGTTCCGCGCACTCTGCCGGCGGCTTGGCTTCGGGCTTCTGGGGGTCGGCGCCGCTGGCAACGTCGAATTGCTGCTCAGCCCGGCCGCCTTGCCACCCCGACGAGACCCGAGGCGAAGATCGCGCCTGGTGGACGAGCATCGGCGCCGGCGCGGCGACCCTGTGCTCGGTGGTGGCTCCCGTGCGCCGATAATGACCGCTTACAGACAAGATGCGCTGGCCTGCGCCGCTGCGATGACCGATGGCCCGAAGCGGCCGCGCGATCTGAAAGCCATTTCACCGCGCGCCGCCAAGATCCTGCTTGACAACGTCTATGGATGGTTCGCCCGGGCCGAGCGCGGCGTCTATGCGCTTACAGATGCTGGCTATGCAGCCTTGCAGCGCTGGCCGCAGCACGCGGTTTGAGCGCGACGATATCCAGCTTGCAGGGGGCCGTTCCGTTCCGAAAATTCTCAAGATTTCTATCAATGCGTGTGGGTATGTGATTTGTAGCTAATATACCTGTCGAGTAGGCAGGGCACCGCGGGGCGCTAAGAAAATAAGAATAAGGAATATAAATGGCTACTCTGCACTACACATCGGGTGGGTCCGCTGCGGAAATCGCAACCGCCGGATTCAACCTG
>NZ_JBVVQL010000021.1:0-66430 GCF_055811195.1 Mesorhizobium sp. WSM4823 | reverse complement strand
AATCGCTGTCCGCGAATTACTGAAATCACTGTCCGGGATTTAGCGAAAAGGGTGTCCGGGAATTACCGAAACACGCACATCCGTGGACCAACGGCCAGGTCGAGAGGATGAACCGGACTATCAAGGATGCAACCGTCAGGCGTTTCTATTACGAGAGCCACGACCAACTCCGCCAGCATCTTGCCGACTTCATCTCGGCCTACAACTTCGGTCGCAGGCTCAAGACCCTCAAAGGCCTTACGCCCTACGAGTTCATCTGCAAGGCGTGGGCGTCACAACCGGAACGCTTCAAACTCGATCCGCTCCAGCAAATGCCGGGACTAAACATCTAGCGTCGGAACGAGACGCCGACTGAGCCCTTTGAGTGCAAAGTGTGACGGTAACATACGACTGCATCGCGCCTGACCAAGCCGGGCGGAACAAAGGGTCTCAGCATCGCTTCGCCGCTGTTAAAATACTGCGACCGATGGCCCGAGCACAGCGGGTCAAAGAGCTACTCAGAGAATCGAGCTCCCTTGGGACCCCAAAAGGGCTATGGCCTGATTTTGCGTGCGCACGCCCAGCTTCTTCTTGGCATTCTCCAAATGGAATGCGATGGTGCGCGGCTTAATGCCCAAGATGCAGCCGGTTACCCAGGCTGAATTGCCGCGCGCTGCCGACCGCAGGCACATATATTCGCGCGACGTCAGCAAGATCCCATCCACGGTTCGATCGCCCGGCAGTTTGCGGCGAACGCAACGATGAAAGCAGGTGGCCATCAGCTGAAGAGCTTGTTCGTACCGCTCGATGACCCGAAGAAATACTGGACGAGGCTCATCGGCGGCGAACGTAACCGCGGCAGTGCGGCCTCGTAGATCGACGATTGGGATCGTCAATCCGCAGCGGATGCTGAATCGGGCCGCCTCATCAAATAGCTGCTGTTGAGCCGGCGACATCTTACCGCCCCACACATCCGATCCCCAATGAAATGGGAGGCCGCCACTTCGAGCACGCAAGATGACAGGATCGAGCTTCTCATACTGATTTTCCAGATACTGCATGGCCCAGCGAGGTGGGTAATTCGAAATTAGCCTTGGCTTGCCAGAAGGCAGTGATGGCAAAGACAGGTACGCAAAGGAGAGTAGGTCAAATCTTGCGGCCGCCTCAGCCAAGGCTTCCCGGAAATCTGCTTCATCGACACTCTGTGACAGTCTTTCAAGGAATGTCTCGAAAACAAGTGGCATGTCCCTCGTCATAGTCGCGCTCGCTTCTTCCTCTTTCTGCACGCTCCCGGCCGCCGCGTGCATGGCTGGACAACTGTCATTGACTTCGCAGGCGACGCGGAGCTCATCAGCAGATATGGCCACACTGGGCTTGAGATGTGAGAATTCACCGCCGCGATTGTTCTGCTGCAACAGATGATTGAGGACGATTTCTTCGGCGTGGCCGCTCCGTGGAACTGTGGGCATGGCGCGCTGCAATGGTGTAAAGTCGCGTCTAAGTTCGATCTGCATCCCAATACGGAAATCATCCTTGAACGCGCGATTCCCGACGGCCCATTATGGATCCTGATGGGGCGAATCAAAAAGTGCGCCCTGCCGGCGGGGAGGTACACCGGCAGGGCGCGCCGCACAAAGGCCCTGGTTGTTGGGGGGGCAGGACAGTGGCGGCAGAACTGGTTCGGTTACAACTTGCGGGTAAAGTGGTCCGGAGCATGCTCAGGATCAGATGTCTTGAATTCAAATGTTTGGGTTTGCTCGGCGCAACAGAATGCAGTCAAGCCCAGCATCCAAAGACGGCCCCTGACGCAGCCAGACTTTACGACTGGTCCGTGCAGAGTTTTTTCATGGGATGTATGACAGCATTCTTGCACATGGTCGGGCCAGTGCTCACTCCCGTCGGATTTGGAAGATCATACGGCACCCTCAGCCTTCAGGGCGCGATATGTGGCATCGACCGATTTCGCGGTCGCATCGACGATGATGTCGATCTCTTTTCGGGTAATGATAAGAGGTGGCGCATAGCCGAGGATGTCGCCATGCGGCATGGCCCGTCCGATCACACCATTTTCAAACAGAGCAGCTGAAGTGCGCACCCCGACCTGAAGGTCGGCTTCAAATGGTATCCTTTGCTTTGGGTCCCGCATCATCTCTACCGCGCACAGAATACCCACTCCGCGAACTTCACCGACGATGGGATGTCCCGCCAGCTCAGCCTTCATCCGGTCTTGCCAATACGGTCCAACATCGCGAACATGCTCCAAAACATTTTTTTCTTTAAGCAGTCGAATGTTGGCGAGCGCGGCCGCAGCACAAAGCGTGTGCCCCGAATATGTCCAGCCGTGCCCGAGTGCGCCATGCTTTTCAGTCCCTTGTTCCAAAACCGACCAAACACGATCGCCAATGATTGACCCGGATATAGGGAGGTAGGCGGAACTCAAACCCTTGGCGATCGTCACGAAATCCGGGCGCATGTCGTACAGGTGGGAACCGAACTTCTCGCCGGTTCGCGCGAAGCCGCAGACCACTTCATCGGCAATGAGAAGGATATCGTACTTGTCGAGCACCGCTTGAATGGCCGTCCAGTACCCTGTGGGGGGCGGCACAATACCTCCTGTTCCAAGTACCGGCTCTCCTATAAAAGCCGCAACCGTCTCGGGACCTTCGGTCAGGATCAACGCTTCAAGCTCATCGGCACAGCGCCGGGAGAAAGCTTCCTCGCTCTCCCCGGTACGCGCCTGGCGATAGTAGTGCGGCGTGGTTGTATGGCGCACCAAGTCCAGGGGCAAGTCGAAGAAGTTATGGAAGAAGGGAAGGCCCGTCAGGCTACCGGTGACCAATCCAGATCCGTGATAGCCGCGATTTCGTGAGATGATCTTTTTCTTTTCGGGCCGACCGAGGATGTTATTATAGTACCAGACCAGCTTGATGTTGGTTTCGTTGGCATCGGAACCGGATAGGCCGAAATAGACCCGTCGCATGTTCCGTCCGAAATACTCAACTACCGCCTCTGCCAAAAGGGCGACCGGCTCCGTCCCCTGGCTGGCATAGACGTGTGCGAACGGCAGCTCATGCGCTTGCCGGGCGATGGCCTCGGCAATTTCCGTGCATCCATATCCCATGTTGACGCAGTAGAGCCCTCCGAAACCGTCGAGGCTCTTCCTGCCTTCGGTGTCCCAGATGTAGACGCCTTCTGCACCGGCCATAATCCGATTTGGCGTCTCGCCTCGGCTGTGCTTGGCCAGATGGGTAGACGGATGAAAGACGAAGCTTCGATCCTTCTCCCGGAGTTGCTCGGTTCCCAGATTGCTCAAGCGCATGTTCCCTCTCCTCGCAACACAATGGCGGAGGCACTCGGCCGGCCAGCTCATTGGCAAGCAGTATACCGGAAAGAGGGCTCGAGTTTCGCGGGAATGGACGTTTTTCGCCGATGATTTCGCGGAATCGGGATCCGATGTCGTGGAAATCAGGCCTGAACGTGACTTTGCCAATCAGCGGACGCCCGAGCCACCTTGAAAGTGATCAGAGATCCTTCGCGTAGGTCAGTAATGCGTGCGCACGTTCACGAGATTTTGCACCTGCTGCCCGCTTAAGCAGATAGCCGCCCACGTTTCCGGGCCATTTCCGTATCAACCGCTCGGTCGCTTGAAACGCGCTGATGTGATACCTTTATGCCGCACCACCGAGCCAAATGATGAAACCTAATACGCATCCCTGGACATGTGGTCGACGGCAGCGTCCACGCCCAGTAGGCGGCGTTCTATTGTGTTGTCATAACTACATGCGGCCATTCGGAGCGCACAAGACCATCAAGAGCTCGCTCTTGCCATCATTCCACCTAATCAACGTGGATTGCCTCACGGCAATGGCCGTCGTCACACGCAAAAGCGTCGTCGAGTGCAGGACGTGCGCTAGAGCTTCCTTGCATAAATGTCTGGTCGAGCTCGCCAAGGCTCGACACCGGTATCTTCACACCAGTAGACACTTCCGTCGTCAAGCCAGAAATGGCTTAGGCATCCTTTGGTTCTCCAAATAGAGGGATGCAAGGTTGGGCGACCCTCTGGGCTCACCTCGATGCGCCACCTGGGGTTATGTGGCGGATGCGTTGGTAACGAAACCACATCGCCACACCCACAGGGGCACCTAAAGATCGCCCAGTATGGTCGGCCTTTGTGCACGACACTGATGAACTGTCCTGGCGGAACCTTGTCATTCGAAGGCGTCTTTTCCACTACTGCGCAACGGGGGAAAAATACGTCCGTTGACCGTTTCTCAGGAGAATTTTGGGATCTCGGTGTTTTCTGACCGTCTGGACCGAGAATGAGCCGACGCAGGAGTGATCGCAGCCAAATCCACATGTGATTCAACACGGCTTGCCGAGTGACGGCATGCTGAGCCGGTACCCATTCTCCTGCGCTAGCAACAAGCCATCTGGACCGCAGCAAAAACAATCAGCGTTGTCTTTTGGCATATTGCTGTAAATTGCCATGTGCACGAAGTCGCACCAAATGTTGTCACGGCGGACATCGCTTGGAAGCCGCCGATAGGGGCGCACCAGATCAAACAATGTCGCTACGGCCATGTCCGCCGTCGCACTGGTGAAGGGCCCGACTCCGGGTGCCCGCTCCCCGCCACCGACCAGATAGTACTCCGCTCGGAGTGTTTCTGGATCCAGCTCTGCCAGTTCCGGACGCGCCTTCAGTGCACTCTCGTAACTGAGCTTTTCCTCCGTAACCACGCCTTGGCATCTTAGGCACCCGCCAGATTCGGGAAGAACAGTGCTAACCCGACCTCTATGGTCACGTAGGTACGGCTGGCGCTCCTGGTCAAGACCAATGTTGCCGGTGAGCCCGCAATCGATAAGCCCTTGACAATAATAGTACACTGCCTGATTGAGAACTTCTCTTCCAGCGACATCGTCGGTGCAGCCGAAAACCAGATCAGCGCTGGAAATACCATCGACCGCCTCTCCAGATTCATTAACATAAGCCTCAATGGCAGCCACAGTAACCCCCAAGCCCAGATCTCGTATGTACTGGGCTAAAGTGACAGCTTTGCTCTCCCCCACATCGGAACGGCGATATCCGCGGACTCGGTTGAGATTGCTGTCTTCGAGCAAATCGCCATCGATGATAATGAGTTCGCCTACCCCCGCACGTGCGATGAGTGTGGCAACTGAAGACCCGGTTCCGCCTCCTCCGACGACCGCCACGCGCAACGATCTGAGCTTCTCGTTGAACGGTTCGCCAAAGGCTGCCTCTTGGCGCCTTAGCACTTCCGAGTATGCAGCATCGCCGGTCTTGGTCAAATGAACTGCCAGCTTCGTCCCGAGCACACAGACATGCCGGGCGTCAGTCACGCGGTGAGGGGCCGCACCCGGCCGAACTCTCGCACGCCAATGGCCGTCGGCCAAAATCAGAGCGACAAGAGATACCTCAGGGCCATTGCAGCCAGCGTATCCCCTTAGGATGCTGTGTTCGTTCTGATCATCCTTGATCGAGAAATCCAGAACGCCACTTGGGTGACTGTGGGCGAATCCCAATTCGAGCCGCTCCTGCTCACAGCGAAAGTAGACGTCTTGGAACTCGCGCAGATTAATGCGCAAATGCGCAGGGGAGCTTTCCAGCACCCAGTCGCCATCCATCTCAATCACGTCAACAGCCAGGAAACGCGCCGACGGCGGCAGACCCAGTACAGTTCTCTCCATTTTGCGGAAGAGAACCAGCGCGCCGCGCTCGTAACCGTCAGGGTGCCCGGTCAGCCAGCTCTTGAGCCTACCCTCGAGAGAACCTGCAATCGAAATGCGATGTCCGTTCATGAGCGCCTCGCGTCGGGGTATTTCAACGCCCACGAAACCCGGTCCATAATGGTCTGGACGTCGTCGACCTTTGGCTTCCACGGATTATTACCCCAGTGTCTGGACCACCGGCAAAACACCGTCCCTTTATGAGTACGGGTATCCTCATTGGGACCAGGACCGCCGGCATTTGGGATCGCCTTACCGTCAGCCCGATGGAGGCGTGGGTGAACCCAGAACATGTCACCCCCCGAGCTATTGTAGTTCTGCGGAATGACATACAAAATATCGGCCGCGTGGACCGGCTTCCCATCGGCCAGATAGATGTCTCTCGGCAGCGGAAAGTTTTTGAATATAAGAAAGCGGGCCGCCCCTTCTTCTTCAAAGTCGACGCCAGCTTTCTTAAGTATCTCGTAGTCAGAATTGACCAATAGGGACATTACCGATTACCCGCCTCCGAACTTGCATCCTGGGCGTAAAATTTTTCGATCCCCGGCTGTCGCAAATCGATTTTGTCGTCACGCCCCACCAGCCGGCCGGGCTGGCCCGGTATTTTCACATACAAGTCCATGCTATCTGGGATGCTAGGTCCTACGCCTCTGACCTCAGCGCCGGTTATGGACTGGTTGCCCCACTCGTAATTTTCGTTCTCGATTTTGAATTTGAACTTCTCTTTCGGAGCCACAGGCTTCTATCCTTCTTTCGCAATTGCTCGATTTTCGGCTTGATCAGGCGCATCATCCTGTCTCTCCATGTTTGGCTGATGGGAGACACGGTCAGCTCCCCCTTATAAGGGAGCCGTTCTTTTGTGTTTCACGGGAATGCGCGTGTTTGACCACGGAATTCGCGGAATGGAGATCCAATCCCACGGAAAACAAGGCTGGGGAGATTAGCGCTGCCGTAGTGAAGACAAGGGAATCGGCCCGTTGGATTTCACAGGTTTGGTCACCACAAGGCTGTAGTATTGATCGATCCCCAAGCCTGCCTGCAGCAATCCCTCCATGAAATCCTGGTAGGTAGCCATGGAAAGAGTTGCAACGCGCATCAGATAATCGATCCTCCCGCCGATCGCCCAGCAATCCAGGATTTCCGGGAATTCTTGGATGGCAGTCTCAAAGTGTCTTTGGTCCTCGAGACGATGACGGTCCAGCACGACCTCCACCATCACAAAGACCATGCCACCGATCAGGGCTGGACTGAGACGCGCGTAGAATCCCTCAATAATTCCTCCAGCTTCGAGTGCACGGAGCCGATCCGAGCACGCCGAAGCCGACAGATGGACGCGCTTTGCAAGCTCGCTCTTTGAAATTCTACCGTCTGACTGAATCGCTGAAAGAATCCGGATATCCCACGCGTCGAGGCGCACAGGATTGGGTTTTACCTTCATGACCTCTGCTCTAGTGCTGTTCTCACGTGGAAGTGATGCTACCCCCCACCACCGGCTGGAATGGCTCAAACGCCAATATTTCGTGCGATG
This sequence comes from Mesorhizobium sp. WSM4823, assembly GCF_055811195.1. Classification (NCBI taxonomy): domain Bacteria; kingdom Pseudomonadati; phylum Pseudomonadota; class Alphaproteobacteria; order Hyphomicrobiales; family Phyllobacteriaceae; genus Mesorhizobium; species Mesorhizobium sp. WSM4823. The sequence goes on along the minus strand of NZ_JBVVQL010000021.1, from coordinate 59,178 downwards.
CTATCCGCCGCCATGCGCTTACGCCATTCAAGAGGCCCCGAATTGTGAATGGAGTTTCCTTCGACATCGACAGCCATGATGACCGGCATGTCTTGGACCTCGAATTCATAGACTGCTTCCATGCCGAGGTCTTCGAAGGCAACGATCCGTGCCGCCTTGATCGACTTTGAAATGAGGTAAGCAGCCCCACCCACTGCAGCAAGATAGGGCGTCTTGTGTCTTACGATCGACTCGATGGCAGCCGGCCCCCTCTCCGCTTTCCCTACCATCGCGAACAGGCCGGTTTCGGCGAGCACCTTTTCCGCAAAATCGTCCAAGCGGCTGGCGGTTGTTGGACCAGCGGGTCCAACAACCTCATTCCTCACTGCCCGAACGGGGCCGACGTAGTAGATCACTCGTCCCCTCAGATCGACCGGAAGCGGCTTGCCGGCATCGATCAGGTCGACCATTCGTTTGTGGGCCGCGTCACGGCCCGTCAGCATCTTTCCGGATAAAAGGAGGGTTTCCCCGCAGCGCCACGATGCAGTCTCTTTCTTCGTGAGCACATCGAGGTTAACCCGCCGGACGCCGGCTGAACTCAATTGGTCGGTCCCAATGTCAGGCCATTCGTGCAAATCGGGCGGCTCCAGCCTGATTGGCCCGGAGCCGTCCAAGGTAAACTTTAGGTGCCGGTTGGCGGCGCATTGCGGGATCAGAGCAACGGGCTTGGACGCCGCATGGGTAGGATAGGTCGCAACCTTGACGTCGACGACTGTCGTCAGGCCACCAAGGCCCTGAGCCCCGATGCCAAGTGCATTAATCCGCTCATAAAGCTCAATCCGCAATGCCTCCTCCGCGCTTGACGGCCCCCTGGCGATTAGTTCCGACATGTCGATGGGCTCGTTCATTGCCTCCTTGGCCAGCAGCATTGCCTTTTCAGCGCTACCACCGATGCCAACGGAGATCAGGCCGGGCGGACACCATCCGCTGCCTAGCGTCGAGACTGCGTCAATCACCCAGTCAGAAACGGAGGCGCTGGGGTTCAAGGTGGTAAAACGTGCTTTGTTTTCTGACCCGCCGCCTTTTGCGGCAATGGTGATCTCAATCTGGTTACCCTGTACAAGGTCGACGTGGACGACGGCCGGCGTGTTGTCACGAGTATTGACGCGTCCGGCGAGCGGATCGGCAACGATCGATGCCCGAAGAGGATTGTCCGAGTCTAGATATGCCTGACGGACGCCGTCATTCACGAGGTCTGCGAAAGCGCCCGCTGAGTTGATGCGGACGTCCATGCCGATCTTGGCGAAGACCACTACAAGGCCGGTGTCCTGGCACATCGGCCGCCGCCCAAAGGCAGCCATGCGGGAATTAACCAGAATCTGCACAATGGCATTCTTCGCCGCTGGACTCTGTTCGCGCGCGTAGGCCTGCGAAAGGGACCGGATGTAATCTGGAGGATGGTAATACGAGATGTACTGAAGGGCGTCGGCAACGCTCGTTGTGATGTCCTTGCCGGCGATGGTCCGCGTTCTTCTATTCACGAAAACTCATCCAAATGATCCGAGGCCATTCACCATCTTGAGGATTTGAAAGCTTCGCACCCCCTGCTCGCCGCCCTCATATCCATAACCGCTCTGTTTGATGCCGCCATAAGGCGCATCCGCGGAAACCCCCTTCAGGTAATTCACACTCACAGCTCCCGCAGAAAGACTGTTGGTGAGCTTTCGTTGCGTATCGGCAGCGCCAGTGAACAAATACGCGGCCAGGCCGTAATCGGTGGCGTTGGCTTCCTCGATTGCCTCTTCGATCCCTTCGAACGGCGCCACAGTGAGGATCGGTCCGAACGGCTCTTCATGAAGCACTCTCGCATCCTTCGGCACGCCCGTCAGGATAGTTGGCGGCCAGTAAAAGCCCGGTCGGTCGAGCCGGGTGCCACCGGTCTCGATGCGGGCGCCCCGTTCGACCGCATCTTTTGTCAGGCGCTGCATGGCCTCGATTCGCCGCGCATTCGCCATCGGACCCATGTTCGTCGCAGGATCGTCTGGTAGCCCGATCCTGATTGTGCGAACCGCCTCCGTCATTTGGGACAGAAATTCCTCATAGCGGGATCGAGCGACAAGAATCCTGCTGGGAGCATTGCAACTCTGGCCCGCGCACTCGAACTTGTATTCCGAAATGGCCGGTATGGCCTTTGCCAGGTCGGCATCATCGCACACTATAACAGGAGAGTGCCCACCGAGTTCAAGAATGCAACGCTGTAAGTTATTCGCCGCTAGTGCGGCCAGCTGTTTTCCAACCGCGGTCGAACCCGTGAAAGTCAGGACTTTCACGATTGGTGAACTGAGCAAATGCCGCGATATGTGCACAGGAACACCGAAGACGAGATTGACCACGCCGTCGGGGACGCCTGCTTGGCGCAATGATTCAACGATATGGACCGCCACGCTCGGGGTCTCTTCAGCCCCTTTGAGGATCACTGGGCAGCCTGCCGCAAGCGCGGGGGCGAGCTTGCGGGCGATGAGAACGGCTGGATAGTTCCACGGCGTAAAAGCAGCAACGACACCGAGCGGCTCCGGGACGACCATCCGGTTCGGGCCCATCGGAATCGGGGCCGACAGCTCGTCGGCGTGCCTGCCGTTCCATTCCAGCGTTTCGACGGCGCGTGCGTATTCACCTTTCGCTTCGGCAATCGTCTTTCCTTGTTCGGCCGACAGGTCCCTGGCTGCCGCTTCAATCTTCGTTGCCAAGATTCTTGCGGCTGCTACCAGGATTTCGGCACGTTCTTTTGCAGGCCGTGAAGACCAAGCCTTGCGGCTGCGTTCTGCCGAAGCGAGGGCCTCATCCAGATCCGACACCGTCGCCGAGGCCACCGAGCCAAATACCTTCTCCGTCGCAGGATTAATCACCGGCAATGTGGCTTTGCTACCACCGGCTCGCCATTTGCCGTTTATAAAGAGCTCGTTGCTCCTAGCCTCGAACATGCGTGCTCCACTGCGCTGAATTGCCAAGCCAGCGCCGTTCGATGTCGAAGCCGCTGAACTCTCGCCTGAGCCAGTTTCATCGCGACGGTCGCGGCGGGTCAAATATCGATTAGTGCCGAAATCCATCTGGAATCCAGATCGAGCTAATCGATGTCAAAAAAGGGTCGTGCTTTATAGAACGACGGCCGTCAGGCCGCGTCAGGAACGGATGCTGCCCAGCGGCGGCTCTCTATCAACTCTCTGGCGACCTTCGGAATGAGCTTGCGTATCGCCGAAACGGCCGCAGAACGCTCGTCTTTCGAATTTACCGCAAGCACAACGGAGCGGGTGATCACCGGATCGACAATCTTGACCGTCCGGACCAGCCCTTGAGAAGCTTCTTTCTGAACCGCAGACGGGGCGAGAATAGAATGGGCTTTCCCCTCCATCACCATGTTGATGATCGTTGAAAGCGAATCCACTTCAAACTTGACGTCCAGCGCGCAACCGTGTTGTGCGACGACGTCAGCCACAGAACGCCTGACATTGTTGTTGCGCATGGGAACAGCCAGCGGGAATGCATGCAGGTCAGCCAGAGATATCGCGTCTTCGAAAGGCGGCTCACCGGACGGGACCACCAGACAAAGGTTTTCGCGCGCTAGCACCGTCATTCGCCCTACACTGTCCGCGGTGCGGTAGAGAACCGCCAGATTGAAGCGTCCAGCAGCCATCCACTCCTCCAGCGGTCCAGTCATACCCTCGACCATCTTGAGGGACACCTTGGGCAGTTCGTTTCTTACCGACTCAAGGAGCGGGCCGCTTAGGACTCGAGCAGCTCCAGACGGAATGCCAATAGTCACCTCCCCCGCCGGGGAAGCAGTTGTGTTGGTCAATTCCACCTCGGTAAGTCGAATTTCACTGAGAATCGCCCGCGCCCGCTCGAGGAGCTTGGCTCCCGACGCCGTGACACTCACGCCGGTCCTATCGCGTATTAGCAACTGGGTACCGAAACCTTCCTCCAGTTGACGCACATGTAGGCTCAGCGCACTCTGCGCGACATTGAGGAAGCCTGCGGCCTTCGTAAAACTGCCTGCTTCAACCACGCCGACGAAATATCTTAACTGCCTGATTTCCACGGGTGCTCTTCCGAGGGCCAACTCCAATTTATATAATCTATCTCGAAATGCGATGGCGCGATAGCAATAATTGTGCCACGCCGCAGAGACCCGCTGGCGACGCAATTGGAGGGTCGTGGCTTCTTTGTGATGTCTCGTCCGGTCTCATCAGTTGGCGAAGGTCTCAAAGTTCCAGCTCAGCTTGCGGGCCCAAGGCAAGGATTTCACGGGCTCTTCGAATGATCGGTGCATCGACCATCTTTCCATCCAAGGCGAAAGCACCTCTGCCCCGCGCCGCGGAATCGTTTTCCGCCGCGACGACACGATGAGCCCACGCGAGTTCTTGTACGCTTGGCGAGAAAGCCTCATTGAATATGGCCACTTGTGTCGGATGGATCGCCAAGGCTCCAACAAAGCCAAGCCGCCGCGCACGCGTCGCGGCTTCACGAATTTTATCACTATCGGAGAACTCGCCGATGCTCCCTACGAAGCCCAGTGGGAGCAAGCCGGCCGCACGGGCGGCAAACAAAACAGAAAGGTTCGGCGACAACAGAAGGTCGAACTCAGGGCAGCCGCCGACAGCGGCACTGAAGTCTTCGGGACCGAGCGCCATTGCGACCATCCTGGGATGGGCCACCGCAATGGCCGCGAGCCTTTGCAAGGCGGCCGGGGTCTCGATCTGGGCAAGGAACCGGATGCGTCCCAGCGGAAGATTTCTTTCCCCTTCAAGTTCTGAAACTGCATTCGCGATCTCTTGAACCCACTCCGCCGAATCCGTCTTCGGAAGAACAAGCGTATCGACGCCTGCCGTGACGGCTGCATCGAGATCGGCCGCCAGCGCGCGGAAACCACGATTCACGCGCACCAAAACAGAGGTGCGCTCGCCCGCGACCTTTGCCACGGAATTAGAAAGTTGTCGCCGTGCCTCATCCTTCTGATCCTGAGGAACGGAATCCTCCAAGTCGAGAATGACGCCATCTGCACCCCTCTTGCGCGCCCTCTCAACATATCGCGGAACGTGAGCGGGAACGAAAAGCAGGGATCTCCAGCGGGGTGCAGACATCTTACTTTCAATGGCCGCCCAGGTGTCCTTGATCATGAAGTCCCCTCTGCGCCCGGTTAGGGCGGTGCCAGTTAATACTGTTGGCGGCCGATACGCTGAGATGACCGGAGGGACACAGGCTCTTTGGAAATCGCGTGCCCACTCACCTCGCTGAGACGCGCACTCATGCTGATGCGGATCTGTCGCGCAGAAGCCCGCGGACCTCCTCGCGAACAGCCCGGGTATGAGCGCCAAGAGCCGGAACTGGGCGTAGCGAGGGCTGCTCATAGTTGAAAATTGCCGCCGGCGCGATCGTCTCGACGCTTCCTTCAGGCGTGCCAATCTCGACTCTGCGGACATGTGGGTGTTTTGAAACATCCGCCACTTCGCTCAGTCGGCCATATGCCAGTCCGGCTGCCTCAAGCTCCTGCATTGCTCCCTGGCAGGATAATTCAGAGAACCGACGTTCAATAATCTTATCAAGTTGGGCACGGTGACTGAGGCGCTCCATATTATCGGCAAAGCCAGGTGCGCGTGTAAGTTCCGGCTGCTCTAGAAACTTCTCGCAAAAATTCACCCATTCGCGATCATTCTGAACCGAAAAGATGACGTCCTTGCCATCGGCGCATCGATAGGCGCCATAGGGTGCCAGTGACGGGTGTTTCACACCGGCGCGTTCCGTGCGGTAGTCGCTATAGTCGTTTTGCAAAACCGGAACATTCATCCAGTCAGCGACAGCATCGAACAGTGACACCTGTATGCTTGTCCCTTCGCCGGTGACCTCGCGGTGATACATCGCCTGAAGAATGGCGCTGTGCGCTGTCATGCCCGCTGAGATGTCACAGACCGAGACCCCGACGCGCGCAGGCCCTTGTTGGTTGCCGGTGATCGCACATAGACCTGTTTCGGCCTGGACGATGAGATCATAAGCCTTCAAGTGTGAATAAGGGCCTTTGTCACCGAAACCCGAAATGTCACAGGTTATCAGGCGCGGAAATCGGCGACGCAGGTCAGCAGACCCGAAACCTAGTTTTTCGACGCTGCCCGGCTTCAGATTCTGGATAAAGACGTCAGCAGCGGCAACGAGCGTGTCCAGGACCTCGCGGTCCGCCTCCAACCTCAGGTCCAGACACACCGATTCCTTACCCCGATTAAGCCAGACGAAGTAAGCACTCTGCCCTCGAACCAGCTTGTCGTAGCTTCGGGCAAAGTCCCCTTCGGGCCGCTCGATCTTGATGACCCGGGCACCGGCATCCGCTAGCCTAGACGACGCGTAAGGCGCGGCCACGGCCTGCTCCACGGCTACGACAGTGATCCCCTCAAGAGAGTTCTGCATGCGACAACGGGCCTCTCATCCAACGTTTTTGGCGCGAACTCGACGACGGTTCAGGATCGCGAGCAACCGGTTCTGTTCGTTCCCGACGATGGAAAAACCCTCGTCGACACCCATTCCGGGCTTCGCAAGCATCATGTCGGCCTGGGTTGCCACCGATACATGGACAGAGGCCTGGGCAGAGAGATCTGTCTCGGTACAGCTTCCCCCGACATACGTCCCTACCTTATTCGCCCTGCAGATGAGAACGGCGCGCGCGGTGTCGGCAATTGAGCCGACGTCGGGGGTCTTGATTTGAACGAGGTGGGCGGCCTTCGCTTCGGCGAAGCGCCGAATATCCTCAAGCGTATTGCATCTCTCGTCTACCACAATGCGAGCGCTCGAATCCCGTTCATCCAGGATTGATACGATACGCGCATAATTTTCAATCTGTGCTTGCGTCGAACCAAAATCGGCCGGCGACTCGATGTTGATCGTAAAACCCGGAACGGTGTCTGCTACCCTGCAAATAAAGTCAGCGATGCTTTGCGGATCCAGGCCGATTTCCCGGCCGATCCAGCCGTATACATCGAAATGAAGCACCGGATGATACCCCGGCCGGCCGAGTTCGCGCGTGCGCATTGCAACCCGCTTGACGCAGTCGAGGAAAGTCTGGCCGCCTGGGCCGAATTTCTGCCGTGAATTGATCAGGCCATGGGGAAGCACATCCACCGACTTCAGGATCATTTTGTCGACATTGATTTCGAGTGCGTCACCGCTTTGGCAATAAATCGGGACCTTGCGTATTGGCAGCGGGAGATCAAATTCACTGCAAACGATCTCCGCCATTGTCTTCCGGTGAAGATGGGCTGCAGCGCGAAGGAGCGACTGGCTGACGCCATACTCAATCGCGAGAGGTAGCCGCTCTTCGAAGGGCTCGAAAACTTTCGCGCAGGCATCAAGATAGCGAGATGCATCGACATCGAGAAGCCGGGGCACCACAACGCGCGACGTCAAATCCGAGATTTGAGTGGTTTCAAACACGGGATCGCGCCCGCCAGCACCAGAGTACTGCACGTTCATCATGTCGCCCCAAACAACGGTTTCGTCGGCGAGCACCAGCCCGATGCTGAGCGAAGATGCTGGAATGCGAATGGAATTGAACCCAGGCGTTGTCGGTTCGCCGACATAGATGAAGCCGTCTTGGGTTGCGCCAGAGACAATGGCAGCTTGATCGTCGTAGAAGAATGCGCCGTTGCCAGGCGCAAGGAGGACGTCTTTGATCTGCAGTTCGGTCACTCGATTCATCCTGACGGGATTAGATTCTTTCCGCTACTGACACGCGAGGCGCTAGCTGCCACCGCCTCTCATTTCTTCAGCGGCCGCGCAAGGATCGCTACTGCCTTGTTGGCATCGACATGCGCCCCTGATGCTACCGCCAAGACGATGGAGGGTTCGGGCGCGCGGACATCAATTGACTCAGCGGACAGCGAATCTAGCGAATGCAGGATACCTATGAGATCTCCCTGCTTCACTTCATCCAACACCGAGCAGCGAGGTTCAAAGATGCCCGGCGCAGGCGACTTCAGCTCGTCAGATGGATGCGTTTCAAGTGTTTGGCCGGAGCTCCGATGTCGGAACGTTGGATACTCGGCTTTGCCCTCGACCAGTCCGAGCGCCATTAGCGCGTTGCGTAGTCCGGCCTCGTAGATCGCTAGATTGTCCGCGCCGACCGTGCCCCCGCCGAATTCAGCGCAAACAAATACCTTGCCCTGATTTTGGGCCGTGATATCAAACATTCCAGCCGTGTCGTTGTGTTGCCAGACCAATGTCAAGGGCAGTTTGAAAGCTTCCGCCATCCTCACGGTCCTGGCCATGAGATCGGGATCGGCGATGGGGTGCGTCACGGCGGCCGGGGGGAAATCCCACGTTGGTCCGAAGCTGTGCAGATCAAATACGATGTCGGCCATTGGCAACAATACGCGCGAAACCGCATCCGCGATACGTTCGGTCACTGAGCCGTCGGCGCGACCCGGAAACACGCGATTGAGATTCAACCCGTCGAGCGGAGTATTGCGGCTCCAGGCCTGCACGGCCAATGGATTAAGCACCGGTAGGACGATGACTCTTCCACAGGTTTGCGCTTCTGGCAGCCACTTTATAAGCCGTCGCGCGACAATTGGTCCCTCCAATTCGTTGCCATGATTTCCGCCGGTTACAAGCAGGCGCGGCCCCTCTCCTTGATTGAGACTGAAGACCGGGAGCGCAAGAGGGTCGCAGTCGACACCTTTGGGGACAATAAGATGCCCCCTGTTAATGCCGGGGGCGTCTAAATCGAAGTCAAGGTGTGGTAATTCGTTCATCGGTCAACTTATTCCGAGTATTCCGGGGGAGGCATGGCGTCGATTTTTACGGCAAAGGTCTCTAATATGCGATTCCGCCGCTGCGCAAGTATGCGCCATGCTGTGTTGAATTCGCCAATATAATGTCCGGACCCGTCCCATCGCGTTTTTAGATGGCGGACCGCCTGGCTTGCGGAACTAAAGGACGCCCGGTCTAATCTGGGTAATGGCCTGCGGCCCCAAATAGTTCTGGAATTTGGCTGGGAGGAAAAAGGTCGACGAGCGATCCTACGGCCTAAACACAGGGTTGTGACTGCACTCTCGGCTTTGGCGGGCATAAGAGACCACTCTGATTGGGGTCGTTTAGGTCGAGCCACTCCTGCACTTTTTCTGGACCGTCCCGAAGGTCACTCGCTTCTCTTCGCGGTCGGCGCTCGGCCGCTGCATGATGGGGTAAGGAGAGCGAGGCGTCTCAATCTGTTTCACGACCGTGCCGAGTCTTGACCGGCAGATTCGGGACTCTCAACGAGATCGCCTCGCCCATCGTCCCCAGGGAACGATTCAGGCATGCCCTTTCGGGCAAAAGCTTTGTTCGTTGTGCTTGCTCCTCGATCTATCTCAGTTCACGCCGCCAGGTGAACAGGCTCCTTTCCAAAGCGGAATTCGGTTGCCTCGGCCCACATGCGATGCAGGATGACCGCCAGCTTGCGGGCTACCGCCACACGGGCGCGCGCCACGCCGCGCCGCCGGGCGATGTTCATGCCCCAGGCTCTGAGGCTCGACCATTTCTTCGATCGCACGAGCAGTGAATGCGCGGCCTCGTAGACGGCGGTGCGGGCGAGTTCATCGCCGCAGCGGCTGATCTTGCCCTGGATCTCGGTCTCGCCGGACTGGTAGCGTGCCGGCGCCAGTCCCAGATGCGCCCCCACCGCCTGCGACGAGCCGAACCGCTCCGGCCGGCCGATCGTGGCGCGGAAGGCGAGCGCGCGCCAGGTGTGCTCATCAATCTCCGGCAGACCTTGTCAGCGCGCGATCCTCAGCATCTCGCGATGGAGCTTGGTGAACTCGCACCAACGCCGTCCGTGCGGCCAGCATCGCACCAATCACCGTCTCCAAAGTGACGTGCCCTGCTGTCAGTTTCCAGATGCGCGGCTCAAACTTCCACGACTGACGTCTCCGACCTTCAGCCCGCTCTTGCGCGCCCTGACCGTCTTCTTCAGCCGGCTTGAAGATGAGAAGTCACGTGTCCCAGGCAAAATGCATGCCTGCGGGCATGATGGCCATACCTCGATGCTTCTCGGTGCAGCGAAATATTTGGCCAGCACCCGCAATTTTAAGAGTACTGCGGACGCCCAGGCTTTGCCATCGGCAGGGCATCCATGTCCGCTCTCAAGCCGATCGAAGGACCCTCGCCCAAGCGCCCGTTGATCAAGGCTACAACGCCAGTCTCGGCGATGCCTTGGTCGATTTGATCGACTCTGCAGGATGCCAGCTTTCCGCGACGAACTTTGCCGTCTCATACACCCGATAGTCAAGTTCCGGGATCTGGTGCAAAAATCGGCGTCACGCGGTGGCCTCCGCCTTCAGATCTTGGAATTCTACCTTGCGGTGCATATCGGCTCCTTGAGACCCTGACCTGCATTCAACAGTTATCGGGTCACGAGCCGAGAACCCGTTCCGACAATGCTCCAGTCAAATGCAATTTTTAGATCATCGGTATCTGACTTTGAGATGAACCGGACACCAATTGCCGGCTCCCTCGAGCCAACCGGCCTGTTTCCGTGATCTGCTTTTAGGTCGGTTGCCAAGCTGCTCAGCACATGTGACCGGTGCCCCAATTCCGAGTCTCCCGACTACCGGCGAATGGACCTCACACGCGGCAGCGCCGCTTCGCGCACAAATGCGCGTCTTGCGAACAGCGCGCAGACAGTCACTGCATCTTCCTCAACGCATGGCCTCCGCGAGAGGGTCCTGATTCCGGTAAGGCTGGAGGCGATCCGTCGGCTTGTAGAATTCCATGGCCTGGGAGTGGACCTGATGGCATCGCTATGTCGGCCCCGAATTAGGGACCTTTCCCGCGCCACGCGGCCGTGCTGCCATCGGCAAGGACCTCGGGCTCTTCACCCATCAACCGGAGGCCGCGACCTCAGAATTGGGCCGTCAGATCAGGAGCGAAGTGAAGTCGTTTCCACCCTGAAGGCGCCGACTGGAAAGAAATGGTCCTGTGGCGGGTGTGCCGGTCGTCAAGTAGCCTCTGCCAAAATGCATCCTGAGAATGGACGACCGAGGACGAATCCCTGCGGACGGGTGCTGCTACCGAAGGTCCGAACATCGCCAAGGGGCGCCGATAGCCTCTCTCGCCCGAGGACAATTCGCATTGCAGTTCACCAGGGTCCAAGCCCCGTATGGTAATCGACGATTAACACCTCCTCGCGGTCGGCCACATCGAAATCGGCTACAATACGTTCAAGCGTGCGGCGCTCTTCCGTCGGCTTCGTTCCGCCGTAAAATACTCCACCGGGACGGGTGTACTGCCCTTGGCGATCGCCATCCTGTAATTCAGGTCGCCCAGCCTTTCCTCGGCGGCCTCAAGGCCTGCCTGTGCGTTCCAGGGTAGCCTTCGAAAGGTCGTGGGCACCAGAAGGTTCGTCAAGCCGCGTCATAACTCGGGTCAGGGAGCGGCTGGCTGAAATCCACGAAATTTCGATTTAGGTCGACGTGCTCCGCCGTGAAACGGCGGTCTCACGCGAAGCCATAGGCACCCAGCGCATGGACAATGAGAGCGCCTGTCGAGCGGGGAAGTGTCTCGTGAAACCCTGTCCCATAAACAGCAATTGCGCCGCTGATATCTCGGCATCATCTCGCTTCGAGATGCCGAGAATCGAAGATATCAAGTCTGCGGCTAGGGTGGCGAAGCGGTCCTGATCATGGCCTGCGGCAACACAGGTGCAGCACCCATCTGAAAACGCGATGGTTCGCGTATGAAATTTATATTTGGCTTGGATGGCGTCCTGAGGCCTTAATCAAGTGCCTGCGCACAAGCCCGACCAAGGCCGGCAGAATTTGAGAGCACCATCATGTGGCCTTACAACACTTCGGATGTCAATCTCCAACCCCTCGGCCGGGAACTCTGCCGCATTGCTGAGGCCTCACGTGCTGTTGTGGGCGTTGCGCTCCGTCATATCGAGACCGACCGCAGTCTTTCGATCAATGGTGAAATGCTATTTCCCATGGCCAGCACGAAAAAAATCGGCCTTGCTACGCACATCCTAAATCTCGTTGATCAGGACATCTTGACCCTAGATCAGTTTATAACACTGACGGAACAAGACATCTACTCTCCCCATGGCGGACCGATCGAGATATTTTTCCGGCCAGGCTCCACGTTGACCCTTCGAGATTTGCTAACGATGACGCTTGTGGCTAGTGACAATAATGCGACAGACATTTTGTATCGTGTGGGAGGGGGATCCGCTGCGGTCGAGGCCACTCTCCGGTCTCTTGGACTGCGCAGCTTACAGCCCGGCCTGCCTACATGGATGTCGATCTCTAGTATTTATGGGCATGCCACCGTCTTGGAGAATGACCCAATATCCCCCAACGAGTTCCGCGAGTTTTTCGCAACTAGGGACACCGCCAAAGATGATGGCGAGAATGCTCGGGTCAGATCAGCGGAAAACAGCTTGACGCCGCGGGACTCGGCGACTCCGGTGGATATGTGTAGCTTGGTAACTAAACTTTGGAGCGGCGAACTTCTAAGTCCTTCGAGCACCAAGATTGCACTTGATATGATGCTTCGGTGCGTCACTGGAGAGAATAGTATCAAAGGAATGCTGCCAGTTGGGATACGCGTCGCGCACAAGACTGGGTCATTGGAAATCGCCGTCAATGATGTGGGCGTTATTGAACTTCCAGGACGAACTGGTCACCTGGTAGTAGCGGTGTTCACAAAGGATTCGTATGAACCGTCTCTAGAAAAAAGAGAGGCTGTGATCGCTCAGATCGCGCGTGCAGCTTACGATTTCTTCCTATTCGCAGCCTCGGCATCCCCAAAGAATGCGACACATCATTGAGTTGTATAGTCGCTGAATACGTTTGGTTTGCTGGCCATCGAGATTCCTTCACAATCTGCGAGTGAGCCATGAGAATGTTGCAAATGAACAGGGCATGAACGATTGTTTCGGCGCTTTGTCAGCTGTCCAATTCTCTCTGCTTTTTCGGAGGAACATGGGGTTCGAGGCGGACGTTATCAGAATGATGCCGTTTTCGTCAGCGTTCTGCAGAAGCGGCGCGAAATGAGAGCAAAGCTAGTCTAGCGCCCATCCATAAAGGCAAGCTAATGAATTTGTTGGAAGAATCGCGACATTTCCGCAGATAAAGCCCGGCGGTTTCAGGTGCACTTTAGATCGAGCGACTGATTCTAAAGACAAACCCGCAACCGCCGGAGCCAACAATGCGTCAAGAACGCACCGTCCAGAGCAGTATATTCGATCTTTTCTCCGGACACGAGATCGGCCGTGAACTGAAAGCGATGTCGCAATGGCTGGACGCCCATCGCGACCTGCTCGAGTTAGTGGCTGGGGACTTGCACGGGCATGGGGTTAAGGAAACCGGCCGCGAGGGACTGCCGGCGGAGGCGGTGCTGCGCTACGCTTTGCTCAAGCATCACCGCCAACTGAGCTATCAAGAGCTGGCCTTCCATCTGGAAGACTCCGCCTCGTTCCGAGCTTTTGCCCGGCTGCCGTCGGGCTGGAGCCCGAAGAAGTCGGTCTTGCACAAGACGATCAGCGTGCTTCGGGCCGAGACCTGGAAGAAATCAATCGGACGCTGCTTTTGAGCGCCCGGCAGGACAAGATAGAAAGCGGCAAGGTGGTGCGGGTCGACAGCACCGTCACCGCAGCGCTGATGCACGAGCCGAGCGACAGTAGCCTTTTGTGGGACTGCGTGCGGGTGATGGTGCGGCTTCTCGATGCGGCCGATGCCTTGGGCAGCACCATCCCATGGCACGATCACTGCCGCGCGGCAAAGAAGCGGTCTCACAATCACCCACAAAACCCTGGAGTATCTAAACCAGGCGGCGGCGCAGTTGCCTTTGGCGTCGGGCCCCGCCGGCGAGCGCCGGCCGGTACCCCTATGACCCCATTGCCGCCAGATCGACCCCCGGACGCAACCTCCATGCCCTTGTACCATCACGCGTCCCCAAAACATCGCTTCAGCAGGCCAAAGACCACTGAAAGCACCGAGAAAACAGCCGTTCTTGGACGCGCACTCTAAGACTGGCGGCCCGTCGAACAGGGATGCCCAAATCTGCGCGCTCGCCGTCTGAATTGCACGATGATGGCCGCGCGCCGCCAGCATATCCTCGACCCTGCGCGCTCTGAGGGGGAAGCAGAAATAGAGCTAGACCGATGAAGTAATTCACGAAGAGACTTCATATTCCTTGTTTGCACAGTTTCCTCGACCGTCAGTTAGCGTTACCGTACCCTCCCCCGCCCAAACCTTTGGCCTCCGATGCCGCCACGGTTTGGCTTCCTCCAGATCTCTTGCGATCCGCACCAGCGTAGCCTCGTCACCAAAACGACCCACGATCTGAATCCCGATCGGCAGGCCGGTCGCGCTTTGTGACAAGGGCAAGGACACCGACGGTTGTCCCGTAACATTGAATACTTCAGTGTATTGACAGCTCGCCGTAGCCGCTTCCACATATCCTGCGGCAGATACTGTCGGATCGGTTGCAGAATAGACGCCGCCGTGCGGCACGGCCACCATTGGCATCGTTGGGGTCAGCAAAATGTCGAAGGCATGGATCGCCTCACCCACCCTGAGACGTATTCTACGACAAGCCTCCTGTACGTCCGCCGCTCGGGAAAGAGGCAAATTGCGGCTAAACTCGTATCGTTTTAGGGTGACCGGTTCCAAGGTCTCTGTGCTGATTATGCGCCCCATCGCCCGTGCTGCTTCTTCGAACATGCTTGCGCTTGTCGGATCGAAGTATGTTCTGCGGTACTCTGTTGGCTCATATGGTGGGTCAATGTCTTGCACCGCGTGCCCCATCTCCTCCAGAAGCGTTGCCGTCGCCTCGACAACGCGCAGCACTTCCGGATCAAGATTGATGGCGCCCCAACTCGATCTCGCGACCCCTACCCGCAGACGACCTGTGGGCTGTGAGAGTTCTGCCATATAGGGACTGTCCGGCTGAACGATGATGAAGGGATCGCCGGGATAGGGACCGGAAAAGGCGTCCAGCGCGGCGGCCATGTCGCGGACTGTTCGACAGAGAACAAATGTGCGGCTAGTGCCATTACCGTCTTGATACTTTGGCCCTGCGGAAACACGTCCCCGGGAGGGGTTCAGTCCGACAAGACCGCACCAAGACGCGGGGATGCGAATTGAGCCACCGCCGTCGCTCCCGTGGGCAATAGGAGTGATGCCGGCAGCCACTGCCGCTGCGGCTCCTCCGGAGGAGCCTCCCGCAGAGCACTGCAAATCCCATGGATTGCGGGTAATGCCATTAAGAATGGATTCCGTCATTATGGTAGACCCGAGCTCGGGTGTTGTTGTCCTTCCTAAAGTCCGAAGCCCGGCCTCTCGGGCGCGCCGAAAAAAATAACTGTCGATATCGGGGCGGAAGCCTTTGAACAGACGGCTTCCATTTTCTTGGAAGCGGCCCGCTTCGGAAGCTCCAGAATCCTTACGAAGGAATGGCACGCCATGGAAGATCCCTCCATTCGCGGCCTGAACGGTCTCAGCATCTTCGTAGAATTCGATAACGGCATTGATGTGCGGATTTACCTTGTCGTGCGCCTCGCGCGCCAACCGCGTCAGTTCCAAGGGCGTAACTTCGCCCGCGTGCACGAGAGAGGCCAAACCGATTGCATCGCACTCTACGTATTCGCCTAGTCTCATTACGGCTATCCTTTCAACCTTGCCTGTTATCTGCGACGGTTGCTCAACCCGCGCCATGCGGCGTAACAGAACCGGCCGAGGCTCTAGTCGCCACTGGACAGAAATTTCGGTGGCAGATCAACATATATATCACTATCCACAATCGTTTCCGGTCTAGACGATGTCAAATACAGTTTTGTGATTTCATTCATCTGAAATTTAGATGCCAATATTGACTAATACATCCATCATTCATCAGAACTCATTCGCCCATTTTCTGCGACCAATGGACATGATCTTCCAGGGTCGGTCTTGCAGAGTTCGCCATGCGTAGCAGCAGTGGTCGACGATGTCTTCGTAGGATTTAAAGACGCGGTTCGAGAGCCAGTTTTCACGCATTAACTGCCAGATGTTTTCGACGGGATTGAGATCGCGGGATTTCGGCGGCAGGGGCAGGATGGTGATATTTTCGGAGACCAGCAGGTTGTCGGACATGTGCCTTCCTGCCCGGTCCATGATGAGGATAGCGTGCGCATCGTTGGCGACGTTTCGGGAGATCTCGATCAGATGCCGGCCATGGCATGGGGTGTCGCACCATGGCATGACGAGAGCTGCGGCCTTGCCGTGCTTGGGGCAGATAGCGCCGTCGTGCGGTGCAGATGGCCTTGATCTGACGCCTCGCCCAGCGGGTGATTTTGTTCTTCTGGCTTATCCGCACCTCGTCCTGGAACCAGATTTCAATCACTTTACTTTTGGCGGGGCCAAACGGCGCGCTACGCTGGGATCTTGCATTCGTCTGACGCCTCTGTTTCGATTTGAACTCGGGAATAGTGATGACAAAACAGTGGATCAGCATGCCGTAAGCCTGTGCAAAAAAGCGGGCTTGGATCTCATCGTGGCCCGGATGCAACCGCAGCCCGCTCGCCAGAGATCCATACATTAATGCAACGGGAGTCATCATCTGCGACGTCACGAACCAGTCGGACGGGGCGGACCATACATTCTTTTGACAGAAGCTCCTTCAGCGCCGTCGCTTCCAGCATCTGGTCGGCCAGAGCTTCTTCAGCTTTGCGTCCAGCAGGGTGCACCGCAAAACGCTTGCGGTCCGGTGACGAGGTTCAGCCCTACGTGAAGAGTTGCCGCGGGGCCTTTGTGAGAACCTCGACGCCGGATTCGGTGACGCGAATGCTTTCACTAAGCACGCAGCCGAAATCTTCCTCGAGCCAGGATGGGCCTACTCGGCTGAAATGGTCCGATGTGGTCTACGGCGGGCTCTGCTGCCCTACCGCCGATCAATTGAACTTTGACAGATCCTCACTGGACTCGGCCCTGCCAGCACTCGAGATAATCAACAGCTCGTCTGGGTTATTGAAGGGGGCTGCCGAGCCAGAACGACAGTATCCCCGCCATGGCGATAGCCTCAGGCGACGGACGCGAGCGTCATCCGGTAGAGAGTCTCGACGTCGTAGGTGGGCAACCCTGTAATGCGGCGGATGGCCGGCGCTACCGCCGGAAACCCCGTACACTCAAACAGCAAGGCCGCGATTTCCGGATCTGCGGCGCGCATCCGCATCACGCAGGCGGTGACATCTGCCTTAAGATCGGACTCCCTGATCGGCGGAGGGGAAACCTTCATCTGGTCACGTGACCAATGCGTCATCACGTTCTGAAACCACTCGCCGTCTTCAATCCCGCCGATAGCTACCCTTGAGCGCTCGGCTGGGTCGTCGAGCCCGAGCAGATCATGGGTACAATGCCTCGAGTCGGCGGTTACGACGGCGAGTTTGGCGGCCCGTGGTAGTTGGCGGAGCAATGTCGGAGCTAGAAGCAGGCTCGACATAACCACGGGTACATTCACCGACGCAGCCACCGCTTCTTGATGGCGGATAAAGAAGCCGCAATCCGAGGTTATGACGACGGCGCCTCTCTCGACCGCCCGGCGAGCGGCTGTAACGCAGCCCGATTCCAGCGCCGGATCGCCACAGATGACGTCATCGGCCCAAGCTCCGGCAACCGTCTCCATAACGACAGGAAAATCGAAAGTTGTAGGCTGCCGGATCGAGCCGGTCACGCCGGTCACTGATGGTAACGCGTCGATCGGCAGCCTACATTCGAGTTGCAGGATACCGAGAGAGCTTGAGGTCTGCGATGACATGGACGAAAGCTCCTTTTACTTAGCCTTATTTGCGCCTTTAGTAGCAACTCGCGATAGAGCGCGTGATTGGGCGACGGGCCCGTCGACAAGCGCGGCGATGTCGCGCTCAGCCATCCTCGCCTTCACCGCAGTGAGCCTGCGCAGATATTCCCAGCGCGGGAACACCTGCGGACCTTTAACTACTGGCATATAGTGACTCCTGGACTTACTACAGAACGCGGATACTTGACTAACGATTGCCCACCGCTGCCCATCGGATAAGCCAACGTTTCTTAGGCCGACTTGCCCTTACCTCTACTCAAGATATTCGCCAGCTTTCGTCAAATGCCGTTTGTATATAGTCTTCATCTAGAAGTGAGATGGGCCTACTCGGCTGAAATGGTCCGATGTGGTCTACGGCGGGCTCTGCTGCCCTACCGCCGATCAATTGAACTTTGACAGATCCTCACTGGACTCGGCCCTGCCAGCACTCGAGATAATCAACAGCTCGTCTGGGTTATTGAAGGGGGCTGCCGAGCCAGAACGACAGTATCCCCGCCATGGCGATAGCCTCAGGCGACGGACGCGAGCGTCATCCGGTAGAGAGTCTCGACGTCGTAGGTGGGCAACCCTGTAATGCGGCGGATGGCCGGCGCTACCGCCGGAAACCCCGTACACTCAAACAGCAAGGCCGCGATTTCCGGATCTGCGGCGCGCATCCGCATCACGCAGGCGGTGACATCTGCCTTAAGATCGGACTCCCTGATCGGCGGAGGGGAAACCTTCATCTGGTCACGTGACCAATGCGTCATCACGTTCTGAAACCACTCGCCGTCTTCAATCCCGCCGATAGCTACCCTTGAGCGCTCGGCTGGGTCGTCGAGCCCGAGCAGATCATGGGTACAATGCCTCGAGTCGGCGGTTACGACGGCGAGTTTGGCGGCCCGTGGTAGTTGGCGGAGCAATGTCGGAGCTAGAAGCAGGCTCGACATAACCACGGGTACATTCACCGACGCAGCCACCGCTTCTTGATGGCGGATAAAGAAGCCGCAATCCGAGGTTATGACGACGGCGCCTCTCTCGACCGCCCGGCGAGCGGCTGTAACGCAGCCCGATTCCAGCGCCGGATCGCCACAGATGACGTCATCGGCCCAAGCTCCGGCAACCGTCTCCATAACGACAGGAAAATCGAAAGTTGTAGGCTGCCGGATCGAGCCGGTCACGCCGGTCACTGATGGTAACGCGTCGATCGGCAGCCTACATTCGAGTTGCAGGATACCGAGAGAGCTTGAGGTCTGCGATGACATGGACGAAAGCTCCTTTTACTTAGCCTTATTTGCGCCTTTAGTAGCAACTCGCGATAGAGCGCGTGATTGGGCGACGGGCCCGTCGACAAGCGCGGCGATGTCGCGCTCAGCCATCCTCGCCTTCACCGCAGTGAGCCTGCGCAGATATTCCCAGCGCGGAATCTGGAATGCGGATACCGACTGGGATAGGGATGTAGCCTGGCCACTATGCCAGCGCACTTTCATGAAAGAGGCCCTCGAGTTGCTGGCATAGCGATGCCGGCAGCGGAGGCCGTTTCCCTCATTGGGTCAGGATCGCTCACATACTGTCTTGCGCAGCCTAAGCCAAGCCGCGTCATTATTTCTTGTGGAATGACGCCGGCAGCCGCCGCAAGATCATTGATGGTGAACTCGCTATGCAGGAAATCCACAAAAGCGCCGGGCTTATAAACCCCTTCCGGGACGTCTGTCATATCAATCATAACGAATTCCATAGACAATCTCCCAATCAGTGGGACTAGATATCCAGCACAAAGAGCGGATATGTTGTTGGCACAGGCCCATGGAAGGCCATGCCTATAGCCGATTCCCACAATGGCTATTCGACTGGATCTGGCGGTACGGAATGTCGCCCCATAACCAACTGCTTCGCCTCTCGGTACGTGGCGCACATGGATTATTTTTCCTCGGAGTTTGATAACTGGCGCGAGCGGATTTGGGTCGACGCCGGCGTTGTAGATTCCGTAAAGGGCTGAGCCAACGCGAACCATGTCAAAATGGTAGGACTTACCTAGCCAGACTCCGGCAGAAGCTGCCAGACTGCCGCAGGTGGGCTTGAGGAGTTTGCAGATCCTCCGAAAGCGTTCCCTTTGCAATACATTCGTCTGGTCCAACGCGCATTCGCTACACGCAAGGTGGCTGAATACGACCGAAGGGGGATGCGTTTTGAAGGTATCTAAAAGATACTCACGCCGCACATCATCGTATGCAAGGCCAAGGCGAGAGAACCCAGTTTCCACGTTGAGAAAGTACGTTTGCCGCCTCCCTGCTGTGCAAATGGCATCCAACTCACCGCACGTATTCACGACAGGTATGAGGTCATGCTGTTGATAACATCTACCCAGTTTCTCAAACTCGTCACATAGGACTGCGATTGCGACGCCTATACGAGAAGATCTTAGAAGCAGCGCCTCCTCCAGATTGGCGACGAAGAGCAAGTTGCAGCCGGCATCAATTAGCGCTCTTGCAATCTCCACAATTCCAAGTCCGTATGCATCACTTTTGACGACAGCAGCCACCCTTACATGCGGCTCAACAAGAGACGAAACGGCATGAAAGTTCGCCTGCACTGCCGAAACGTTAACTTCAAATACAACATCTGGCATTTTTGATATGGACAAGTTACCTCACTCAAAAGATGGCGTCTCTGTTACTAGAGCTTAACGGTCTGATATTTAGGACAATTTTACTTATTGTCAATACTACGTTTATCTACGCACGATCAGATTGCTCGTCCGTGTATGCAGGCACGGTATGATATACCTTGTGGCGATCGGCACGGCATTATTGTTAACAACAACACTTGTTTTTCTTTTGTAAAAAGTTATCGTTCTTCACAGGATCTTAACTGAGAGAGTCTCCCATGACGACGTTGGGTTCCTGGAGCATGATCCAAGACCCGAATAGTGAGCCTCGTGCGGGTCCGTCTTGTTAGGTTTCATCGAGATGGGCGGCACACGTGTGGCCAATTCGTTCAACAGCACAGTAGGCGAGCCGGCGTCGTCGACAGTGCATGAAGCAGGAGGCCCACTGCCGCGCTATAAAGCACGGCGTTGCCAGCGTCTTCTCGTCGGCCAATTCGGCCATGCCGGTGCGGGCAGGTAAGTGCCGAGACTATTCCTTTTCCCCAAGGCTCGGAAATGGAGTGATCGCCCACTTTATTAAGTCGACGGCACGCTGAAGTATCGCCTCGGTCTGAGCAAGGCTGGGCGAAGCGGCAATGACATACCCCAAAGAATCTCGGTAATCGTTTTTCCTGACGATTTGCGTCTTAGGTTCAGCATGCAATTTGACCTCGGCGACACCTTGCAGAGCAGCCGCGCGCCTGTCGCCATCGATCCAATCGAGGACGCCATCGCGATCAGGAAGTAGGGACCGTGAGCCCGCCACGTGTGAGTGCCTTCTGCGCAGATCCCATTCGTCGCCGATGACAAGTTTGATGTGCTCCGTGATTAGATCGATACCGTAAGCCAGCTGAATTGGCTGAGGACCGCCGGTAAGACGCGGATTGACTTCAATGACGACTGGGCCGCGCTTCGTCCATCGCAGTTCAGTGTTCGTTGGCCCCCAGCCAAGGCCGAGAGCTTGCAAACAGCTCAGCGAAACATCGGCAATACGTTTCTCCTCTTCGTCCGTCAGCGTGGCTGGAAAGATGGTCCCAGTAAAGACGAAATGGGGGGGGGGCCCGAAGTCGCCGGACTCAATGCCAATGACATCTCTTCCCATCATATGAGCGCAATAATAGGGGCCTTGTGCGAATTCTTCGACAAGGATCTTCGGCGAAGACCGCCATATGTGCTTCCCACCCAACAGATAGGTCGTATGTTCGGCTAACTCATCGACATCGCGGCACAATCGGACGCCGTAGCTGCCGTTGCCTACGGCTGGCTTAAGAACCACCGGCAGACCGATCTCCGCGGCAGAGATTTCTACCTCCATCGCATTCGCCGCCACGCGATAAGCTGGCACTGGAACGCCGGCCTCCGCGAGGAGCTGACGTTGAACGAATTTGTCGCAGCATCGTTCGATGGATGCGGGGTTCGGGCCCGGTAGATCGAAATGCCGGCAGAGCTTGCCAACTGTCGCATAAAACGCCTCTCTGGCGCATGTAATCCCAGCAATGGCGTAGGCCGCACGCAGCCGGCAACATTCACGGACTAGCGCATCGAGATTACTTGTGTCGATATGGATTGCCTCAATGTTTTCCTCCGCAAGATAGTCGTATTGAGCTGGATCAGCCGACAAGGTGATTGGATGAAGCCCAAGACGCTGGGCCGCTTTGACGTATAGCAGACCAGTGCCGTATGTGTTGCCTTCAATCAGGATGAGGGCTCTTGTTGCCATTAGCTTTGTTCCCAACGTTGCTTGACCTACGGCGGTCTCAGCGTAAATCCCGCCCCTGGCCTTGTACTACCGTTGGCGATTTGCGGTTGCAAAGATCCTGCAAATTTATTTGAAGGATTCGCTACCATGCTAAATCTACGGATCCTCGGTTGTGATGCGGGATTGCCGGGCATATTTGCCTTGAGCCTCATCTTCTGCCGCGAAGCTCCAACATGAGACAGCCCAAGCGCTGACGGCGAGAAGAGCAGCGAGTGACCCACGGAACGGTCAAGAGAAGTGCAGGAGCAAAACGATCCCTGATCAGAGAGACTCTCAGAAAGGCGCAAGCCCTGAGACCTCGTGCTTGAACCATACGACTGACGATGAGCCCGGCGACGATGGACCAGCTTTTGGCCGAGGTACGGCTTTGGCTCGCGCCGGCCAGCGTCGGCGAGCAGGAATGGGTTCGGCGGTTCGCCGATCGGTGCCGGTGCGTGTCCGCGACCCGGTTACGTGGAGATCGATTTCGTGGTGCATTCCGGCACGTCTTCGTCAGGCAGCTTGTGCAGGCGATGGTGTTGATTGATAT
Organism: Mesorhizobium sp. WSM4823; assembly: GCF_055811195.1. Lineage (NCBI taxonomy): Bacteria > Pseudomonadati > Pseudomonadota > Alphaproteobacteria > Hyphomicrobiales > Phyllobacteriaceae > Mesorhizobium > Mesorhizobium sp. WSM4823. Next base: position 36,432 of record NZ_JBVVQL010000021.1, on the reverse strand, counting down.
TGCCGCGGCGTGGTCCGAATGCGCTCCATCCCGCGCGCGACAGCGGCAATTTGATCACGGCGATCAAGTAGGCCCGCTCCGACCTTACAGCAATCTGTTCCAGCCGTCATTCAAGCTTCAGGAGAAGACGCGGATCGGCGCCCGCGTGATCAAGCGCTATCATCCGCCAGTTCCGCCTCCGGCCCGTGTCCTCCGCCGAGATCCCCTGCTTCTGTTGCTGTTATCCGCACCGCGCAGGCTTGGACGGCAGGTCGATGTTGGCATGCAGATGAGGAGGCTGACATCGATCTCCAGCGCTTCGCCGCGTATCTGAAGACGGTCTGGAAGAGTTGGCGAGACACGACCGACGCATCGGCGACGGTATCGGCGGACCAAACCCTTATCCGAAGAGACAAAGCATGTACGACCCGTTCGAGGCCGCAAATCAAGGCATGGCTCGAGGAACAGCCGGCGCTCTCGGCCTCATCCTCACTGGCGGTCGGTTGAAGAGCCGGCCGCTATCTGCCTCCGTCGCGGCAAGGGAGATAGGGGCCACGTCGGCCCCAAGGCGCTCGGTACTATCCCTCGGTGTGGCGATAGCAGGAGTCAATTCATCGTGTCACTTTGAGAATCCAGGCGTCAACAAGCTGCCGATAATTGCTACCCAGGTTAGTTGTTCGACACCCCTGCATGTTAGGATCCGTGAGGTCGGACTTTTGTGATTCTCCCGGCGAAACCAAGGAACGATGGACCTTGCGTTTTCCGCGACGAGGCTGAAGTGGCCCCGCGTCTCGACCTATTTCGTCTCTTGGCTGGCGAGCGCTGCTGCAGTGCGCTGGATACTTCATTAACATTGGTCCCATTGTAGCTGCCCGGGAATTTGCGCAGCAGTGCTCAGCGTTAGGAGATCTTCGAACGAGAACTGCGACTGGAAGGAGAGTGCCGCATTGCTGCCAGGGTACAGTCCCGGGATGGTGTTAGCCTCGAGATAGACGGGGGCGCCATCGTTATAGATAAAGTCGAAGCGCACAAGCCCTTTGCAGTTCAGCTGCCTATAAAGCCTGGCTGCGTCGTCGCGAATACGATGTGCCCCCCCTCCATGGAGTATCCTGGGGGTGGCACGCTGATCGGTCAACTTCGACTTCAGCCGGTCATCGTAGAAGCGCCAGCCGTCTGGAAGGTCGAATAGCACTGCATCGCCTATGATAAGCTCAGAGCCAACTTGAAAGATGGCTACGGTACCGAATGGCCCTTCGATGAATTCTTCAAGGCGCCATCTGCGGCGGTCAGCAGGTTCGATTCGGGTAATTGCCTCCGCGGCTGCAGCCTGGCCGTCCAGCATCTTGATTCCAAGACTGTTGCCCTCGTTAATCGGTTTCAGGACCAGTACCAGCGATTTCTGGAGCTCGCGCGGCCAGGACCCAGGATCTCCCAGGGCTGCTACTAAGCAGCCGTGTGGGACTGGATAGCCTAAATCTCGAAGCAATGAGACAAAGATCTCTTTGTTCATCCCGATTGCGGAGGGCAGAGTTGACGGCCCGGAGTAGGGAACGCGTAGGATTTCGAGGAACCCCTGCATCGTGCCGTCTTCGCCCCCTGCTCCATATAAAACGTTTAGCACGAAGTCGCATTGGCGGACGGCGCGGATTAAATGATCTACATCGTTAGAGTCTACAACTTCAACTGAACGGCAAAACTTTTGAAGGCACGGCAATATTGCATCTCTAGTTTTAAGGGAGCCGCCGCGCTCTGTCGATGAGCCACCTGCAAGAACAACTAGATGCGTCTTGGACAGAATTTCTCGTGCGGTGGAAAGCCGTTTGGCGTCTCGCATAGGTCATCCTCCTTGAATGGAAGCTTGTACTGGGCACCCCTCTGCCGGGAGCCAGCCGGTACAATGGGCTAAGGTTGGCCAGGACCGGCCTGAAAGAGCGCTTCTCGGCTTGAGACGACTGCGCTGCCCTGACATGTCGCTTTCGTTCCTTCAAGCGATCGCAAGCCGCGACATGATCGCCGCTCCCGCCGCCTACAGCGTAGAAAGCAAGGTTTGTGCCATCTTGGCAATCGAGAGAAACGTAGAATGTGTTCAATGCCTTAATGAGGGTAGGTGGAAACCTGCCCATCAACGTCATGTCGCTGACTCTACATACCGATAGTTGTCAATGTCGAGCATCTAATCAACATTGACCACGTTCTGACATTTCAACAGGAGCAGCCGCCCGGTTTTGGGCTCAGCCGAGACCCCAGCCGCCCGCTCTATTTCGAAATCAGGGACGAGGGTCTCGACGTAGATTGCCGCCCATCCTTAACCGGCAATGTGTCGCTTGCGGCTAACAATCGTCTTGGCGGCGTGCTGGTGACTGACGAGAGCGGCCGGATTTCAAGGAAGGCGAGCGGAAAACGAGCCGGAGGCATTGGAGTACGTATTTCGGACGATCGTGAGCATGGATTTTGCCCTCCGCGGCGACGCGCCGGAATGCGTCAGACTGCTCCATCTCCGTCATTGCGGCGGCAATCTTGGGTAGGTCCCGTCCGCCGGCTGGTAAATCACCGGGTCTTCGCCCAGCTGGGACCGATCATCTTGAAGCCTGGCCCTTTAAGCGGGTGGAATGCGGTATTGCAGGCCGTGAGGCCGGTTGTCCCGCACACGCGCTGCATTTGACGGCCTTTCGATGGCCAAAGTCGAGGCCCGCGTCGGCACTGTCGAACGCTGGACTAACGGTTTGCAACGCCAGCAATTTGGCACGATCCAGCCGCGAAGGGGCGTCCACAAGGATAATCGCGGGAGCGAGTCGCTTTGAAACCAAATCATAGCCTGGGAGGGTGGCTCCTCCCCGATAAGATGCAAGAACGGGCCGGCGACTGGACGCCGGGCCCAAGCATCTAAGGAAGAAAAGCCCTCAACGGTGCGCCGTGGCGGCGCCGGAGGTGACTATGGCATCCTCTCAAGCTTGCTGATTTTCGACCGGCCGCTGCAATGCCGCCCCGCCTGCAGGAGCGGCGGATCGGACCGGGCCGAGAAGCTCGACCGGGCGACCTCGCTGGCACGCAAGCCCAGCTTGGCCAGCGCCATCCGGAACCGCATAGCCCCGAGGCCCCTTGCCGTGGTCCGATCGTTGGCATCGAGAACCAACTGAACCTTCTGTGGTGGTTAGAAAGGCTGGAGGCCGGTAAGCCGCCAGCGACGGATCGACGGCACACATCGGCCAAGGCTACCGAACTGAAGCCTTTCTTATGCGCGACAATCTGCGAGAGAAGCCGCACTGCATCTCCTAAACTGCTCCCGGATGTTAGGTCGTTGCCTCATCTGATTTGCTCCCCGCAGTTTTGGGCGGGAGCTTACCGACATCTCGAGTGGATGGACGGAATGCGCGCCCTTGCTGGTGCGTGAGCAGAAGCTGCTGAGCGAGGTGCTGACGGAATTACGTCGGCTCCTGCCATTTCAGCTTCTCGGATTCGACACGGACAATGACAGCGTGTTCCTGAACGAGACGATACGCGACTACTGTCAGGAGGCCGGCATCGAGTTCACCCGCTGCCGTCCTTCCCGCAAAAATGGTCAGGCCTTCGTCGAACAGAAGAACGGCGCCGTGGTGCGGCGCATCGTCGGCTATCGCGGGCTAGAGGGACTCAAAGCCGCTGCGGCTCTGGCACAACTCTACGCAACGGTGCGGCTGTTCGTGAACTTCTTTCAGACCTCCTTCAAGCTGGCCGGAAAGGAACGGGACGGCGCCCGCGTGCGCAAGCGCTATCACCCTGCGGCAACACCGTGCCATCGACTGCTGGCCGATCCACCCACGCTGAACCGGTTCGGGCCAGGCTGATGCCGGGATTGACCGAACAGAGCGTTTGCGAACGCATCGTCGCCTTGCGCCGAAGGCGGCTCACCGGCAAGCATATCGTAACGGATGTGGGGCGTCTCGCCGGCCACTGTGAGCCGGGTGCTCAGGCGTGCCGGATGCTCGCGGCTGAAGGACATCGAGCCGGCTGAACCGGTGCGCCGCTACGAACGGGAGCATCCCGGCGTGATGATCCATATCGACATCAAGAAGCTCGGCCGCTTCAGCCAGGTCGGCCACCGCATCACCGGCGATCCTCAGCAAGGCAAGTCGCGCGGCGCCGGCTCGGAGTTCGTCCATGTCCGCATCGATGACGCGTCGCGCATCGCCTTTTCCCGGATACTGCCCGACCAGCGCAAGCAAAGCGCCATCGCCTTCCTCAAGGCCGCCGTCGCTACTCCAGCCTCGGCGTCACGATAGCGCCGGCATGACCGACAACGGCTCGTGCTACAGGGCGAAAGCGTTCGCCAGAGCCTGTCGCGAGCTTGGCCTCAAGCATGTGAGGACCAAGCAAACGGCAAGGCCGAACGCTTCATCCGACCGCGCTCAGGGAGAGGGCATACGCCATCGCCTATCCAACATCTCAGCGTCGCGCCGAAGAACTGCCAGTCTGGCTGCATCGATACAATTGGCATCGCCCGCACGGCAGCCTAAACTCAAAAACACCAATCAGTCGCCTCAATCTAACCGAGGACAACCGGCGTTCGAGGGCAATCCGTATGATGGCCACACGCTTGCAGCAACGGTCGATCAGGCGATGGAGATAGGCGGCGTCGATCCGGACCGCATCTACGTCGACAAGGGCTATCGCGGCCATGACTGTGCCGGTTCGGGTTCGGTGATGATCGCCGGCCGCAAGCGTGGCCAGACGGCCACTATGCGTCGGGAACTGAAACGACGATCGGCCATCGAGGCCACCAGTGGTCACATGAAGAGTGCCGACTGGACCGCAACTTCCTCCTCGGCCATGCTGGCGACGCGATCAATGCGCTGCTCGTCGCAGCAGGCACAATCTGCGCCTGATCCTCACGGTTCTCGCTCTTTGGCTTGCCTGGTGCCTGCAAGCACTCCAGCCGAAAACGGTGAAATCGCATGTTTCCACCCGTCTTCACGGGTTCGGCATATCAACGCCTTAGCCGTCATTCAGGGCCGCCTAAGTAGTGCCCGTCATCACTCGGCCCGAAGACACCGAGGGAGTAGAAGACCTCGGCCCCGGGGACGCGTTCGGGTCGACGACAAGCTCCTCACTGCCTCCGGCCGGCGCGACCACGCCGGATGAGGCAGTTCCGGGTCGCGCGTCTGAAAGTACTCGAAAGGTCCCACTTGGAACGGTGGCGGGACGCCCTGGCAAGGCTGACGCGCTTCAATCTCGGCGATAAGTTCCGCCTTGATTGTATCAGGTGAGCTGTTGCTTGCTGCGCGTAGTTGCTCTCGGCTTCAAGGTACGCGCCGACGTCCGGATTGTCCCGGTCCTGAAGCCACCGGTACCGGCCTATCGTGACGTCGTCATGTAGCACCCGATGGCGCATCGCACTTGGCGCTGGCATTGCTATGCGCAGGGCGAATCACAGCCGGGCATGGCGGCCAGGTGGACGCTCACCCACCTTTCGACAGGCGAGGGAGGCTCACGATCCGCCGCCCTCAGTCCTCCTTGGTCCCAAGCGGCCATCACAACTCACCGATTCCCTCACCCACGCGCCAGCAGGCGGCCATATGCACCGGCCCTACTTCGACGGCGGGCGGTTCCTCTTGCCGGCAGCGATCGAAGGCGAGCGGGCAACGGGGATGGAAGCGGCAGCCGTTCGGGATGCGGGCAGCACTGGGGACCTCGCCCTGAAGGGCGGGCAACTCACCGCGGTGGGCATCGGGCCGAACCTTCGGCGTGGCGTCGCGCAGCGCGATCGTATAGGGATGGCGCGGGTTCAGCGTGATCTCGTCGGCCGTGCCGATCTCGACCAACCTTCCGAGATACATTACCGCGATCCGGTCGGCGATCAGCCAGGCGACTGGCAGATCGTGGGTGATGAAGAGAAGCGCCAAGTTCTGCTGCGCGCGGAGTTCCATCAGGACCTGGAGGATCTGCGCACGGATCGAGACGTCGAGCATCGACACCGGTTCATCGGCGACGATGAGTTCGGGCTTCACCGCGAGCGCTCCAGCAATCACGACCCTCTGGCGCTGTCCGCCCGAGAGCTCGTGGGGAAAGCGCGCAAAGAACTCGGCCGGAGGATTAAGCCCGGCAGCTGCCAGGGCCTCGCTCACACGCTCGGTGAGCTGGTGGCTGTTCTCCACCAGCTTGAGCGAGCGCAGCGGCTCGGCCACGACCTCGAACACCGTGTGCCGAGGATTGAGCGCCTGATAGGCGTCTTGGAAGATCATCTGCACCCGACGCCGATACGGGCGCAGCGCCTTGAAGCCTTGCGCCGAGGTCATGTCACTGCTCTCGAACAGCAGCCTTCCGCCGGTCGGCTGCACCAGCTTGGTGACGACACGGCCGAGCGTTGTCTTGCCGGAGCCCGATTCGCCGACGACCGCGACGATCTCACCGCGGTCGACGGTGAGGTCGATCCCGTCGACGGCGCGCACCCCGCCGCTCTGCCGCCCCAGCAGTCGGTCGAAGACACCGCCTTGTATCGGGTAATGGACCTGCAGGCTCTCGAGACGTAGGACTTCAGTGCCGTCGCGCATGGGCTTGGACCTTTTCTAAAGGCTGCACAAGAGAGTGCAGGTGACAGGCCACGCATCCCCGCGCGATCCTTTCGAAATCGGGGATTTCAGCCGCGCAGATATCCATGGCAGAGGGACACCGGGGGTGGAAGGCACAACCCGAGGGGCGAGTCTGAAGATTGGGGGGATCGCCAGGGATCGACTGGATCGTCCGGTTGCCGCTGGCCGGATCCGGGATCGACGCGATCAGCAACTGGGTATAGGGATGCCGGGGTGCGGCGAAGATATCGGCGACGGTACCCTCCTCGACGATGCGGCCGGCATACATGATCATAACCCGATCGCAGGCCTCGGCCACCACCGAAAGATCGTGGGTGATCAGGATGAAACCCAGGTTGAGCCGCGATCGCAGCTCTCCCAGCAGCTTGAGGATCTGCGCCTGGGTGATGACATCGAGCGCGGTGGTCGGCTCGTCGCCGATGACGATCGACGGGTTGCAGGCTAGCGCCATGGCGATCATCACCCTCTGGCGCATACCGCCCGAGAGCTCGTGCGGATAGGCCGCACCTCGGTCCGCCGGGATGCCGACGAGCTCGAGCAATTCCATTGCCTTCGCTCTTGCCTTCTCACGCGACAGGCCGAGCTTCAGCATGCAGGGTTCGGCAATCTGCCGGACGACTCGGTGCACCGGGTTAAGCGCATTCATCGCTCCCTGGAACACAACCGAGGTCTCGCTCCAGCGATGCGGCCGCATTGCCGCATCGTCTTCGATCGGAAGCCGCTCACCGCGATAGCGGACCGCGCCCGCGCAGACCGATGCATTGGGCGGCAGCAGGCCTGCGATCGCCATGGCCGTAGTGGTCTTGCCACTGCCCGATTCACCGACGAGCGCTACAGCCTCTCCCGCCTTGAGCTCGAAGCTCACGTCGCTGATTGCGGTCAAATACGCGCCCTTCAGGCGATAATCGACGGACAGGCCGTCGATCGACAGAAGCGGCGCGCCATCTTTTTGAGTGTTGTGGCTTGTCATGGGATCGCCCGCCGACGAGGGTTGAAGGTGTCATCGAGCGCATTCCCGACTAGGACGAAGGCGAGCGAGACCGCAAGCACGCAGACGCCCGGCGCGCCGAGATACCACCATGCGCCCACGCTTGCAGCTCCGGCGCGCTGCGCCAGATAGAGCATCGTGCCCCAGGACGGCTGCAAGGGATCTCCGAGCCCGAGGAACGAGAGCGCCGTCTCGGTATAGATCGCGCCGGCGACTACCAGGGCGCCATTGGCAGCGATCTGAGGCACGAGGTTTGGCAGGATATGCCGCACCATGATGCCGAGGTCGCTGCTGCCGACCACGCGGGCCCGATCGACGAACTGACGTTCCCGCAGCGTCAGCGTCTGGCTGCGCACGATCCGCGCGACAAATCCCCAGCTCGTCAGGCCGATGACCAGGATAACCACGAAGAGCGAGGGCCTGAAGCCGAGGATCGTTCCCCCGCGCCCGAAAACTTCGAGAAAGACCGGCGTGATGACCAGCGCCAGCATGAAGCTGGGAACGATGAAGAAGAAATCGGTCAGGCGCATCAGCCAGACGTCGACCCTGCCCCGATAGTACCCCGACATCATTCCGATCGCGGTGCCGAGGATGAGGCTGATCACGGTCGCCACCAGCGCAATTGTCAGCGAAACTCGGGCGCCATGGACGACGAGATTGAGCACATCACGCCCGACCTCATCGGTTCCAAGGATATTCTGGGCAGTCGGCGGTGCGAGGAAATCCCCGGTTGCATTGGCCGCCGTCTGCAGCGGGCCGACAAGAAGGCGTGGCACCGCGGCCAGTACGAGAACGAAGCCAAGGATCGAGAGGCCGATCCGTGCGCCGACGTAACTGGTGAACTTACCGAGAAAGGCTCGGGTCGCGCGCAGCCGTACAGGCGTACCGAGGTTTGTCGCAGCTTCGCTCATTGTCTCACACGGGGGTCAAGAAGGCCGTAGGTCAGATCAGCCATGATGTTAGCGACCACGATTGACGCGCCAAGCAAGAGAAAGATTCCCTGCAGGACCGGATAGTCCCGAGCGTTGAGCGCTTCGACCGTCAACCCACCAATCCCTGGCCAGTTGAATACTGCTTCGACCGTGATGGCTCCCGCCACGACATAGCCGAGGTTGAGCGCTATCAGGGTCAAGACCGGCAGCATGGCATTGCGGAAGGCGTGATGAAACAGCATCTGGCGACCGGTCAGCCCCTTGGCCCGGGCGGTGACCATGTAGTCCTCGGTCACAACGTCGCTCATCGCAGCCCGGGCAACCAGGACATATTGCCCGCCCAATCCAAGTGCCAAGGTAGTCGCCGGGAGCACGAGATGCCGGAGCCGGTCGGCGAACCAATTCAGCGCGCCCCCTGCCACACCCGTCGGTGAATAGGCACCATAACCGGGAAACCAGCCCAGGGTCGTGCTGAACACCAGCACCATTAACATGCCGAGCCAGAACGCCGGCGCGGAATAGAGCGCCAGAGAGGTTCCCGTGGTTAGGTTATCGATAGTCCCGCCTCGTCTCCAGCCGGCATAGAGCCCGAGCGTGACACCGAACATGATCGCGAAGAACTGGGCCACACCGACCAAGGCAAGAGTGGCCGGCAGCCGCGGCAGGAGCAGGTCTGCAACGCGCTCACCCCTGAACTTGAAGCTGTAGCCCAGGCCACCGTGAAGCGTTGACCACATATAGTCAACCGCCTGCTCCGGAAGCGGCTTATCGAGCCCCCACTGCTTGCGCAGCGCATCGATCTGCTGTTCGGTCACGCTCCCGCGCGCCCCGGCCAGCAAGAGCTGGGCGGGGTCGCCCGGGACCACTCTGAACAGGATGAAGTTGAGCGACATCACCATCAGAAGTGTCACCGCCGCCCTGATGAGGATGCGTCCGATACGTCGGCCCATTGGCTGTCCGTTCCTTTCCGTTCGATCCGCGCAAAGAGCCAGTCGTCAGACCGGCGCCAGGCGATCGAGCGGATAGTAGCTCCAATCCGACAAGTCTGTCCCCCACCCTTTGAAGCAATCGTTGCGATAGGAACTGAGCGAAAGGGGATAAGCGAGCATGATGTAGGGCGCTTCGGTATAAATGAGGCGCACTGCCTGATCGACCAATTCTTGACTCTTCTTGAGATCGACAGTGCTGATAACATCCGAAAGGTACTTGTCGAATTTCTCGTTAGACCAGTATGATGGGTTTCCTGTCGCTCCCACTCCGATCTCCTTGCTGCTCCCCAGCACGAGCAGGTCGTGAGGCGAGGTAGACCGCCAGCTGCTGGCAATGAGCAGATCCCAGCCTCCGCCGCCTTTCGTCGGCGCCGCAGCGCGGGCGCCGAGCGCACCAGAGTCCAACTGGGTCACCGAGACAGAAACCCCAATTTGTTGCAGCCAGCCCGCGACAAGCTGCACGGTTGCGAGCGGGGGCTGGCCATTACCGGAAAACAACCCCGTGATCAGCTCGAGCTGGAACGGCTTGCCGTCCTTGTCCTTCCGGACGCCGTCACCATTCGTATCACGGTAGCCCGCCGCATCGAGCCTACGAGCCGCCTCCTTGAGATCGAAGTGACGCCTGATGTCCTTCAGATCCGAGTAGTAATCAGCCGCTATTGGCATGACCAGCCCGATGCCAGGGTCGGCGTGACCACGGTAGGCGCGATCGAGGAGCGTCTTCTGATCAATTGCATATCCAATTGCGTCACGAAATGCCGGATCCTGCAGCGCCTTTGTGCTGCCCGCCCCTTTCCCGGAGGAGGTGTTGAATGCCAGATAATCTCGCTGCTCGGTGCGCGTTTCAAAGACCGTTATATCGGGATCCTTCGAGAAATCGGCCCACTGTGCGGGTGTCAGTCCACCACGATCGAGACTACCAGCCTTCACACCTTGGGCAATTGGATCTTGCGTGCTGAAGAGCTGTATAATCATGCCAGCCGCTTTCGGCTGCCCTGTGCGGAAATACGGATTTGGCGTGAGGCGCACAAACTGGCCTTGTTTAAACTCAGCAACAATCATAGGCCCAGTTCCCACCAGCGGGGCGTCGTTGCGGAAAGTGCTGCGCGCATCCGCATAGCTGATGCCCTTCCAGATGTGCTCGGGCACAATCCACGTGGTGTTGTCAGCTGGCCAGCGCGACGGCGACTTGGTTACGATCTGCAACGTCTCGTCATCGACGGCCGTGATGGATGCAATTTGGTCCATGCCGCTGGTGTTGTTTTGACCGATATTCAGCTCGTCTGGCTTGCCCACGGAACCTAGCAGATAGTTATAACTAAACGCCGCGTCTCGGGCGGTGGCGGGCTGGCCGTCCGACCACTTCATGCCGGGCCAAATCTTGAACGTCCACGTAAGCTGGTCGTCGGCAACCGACCACTCCTTGGCAAACCCCTTCCGGTCAGAATGACGCTGGGCGTCCACACCGACCAGGAAGTCATAGGTAAAGACCAGCGGCCAGAACGAACTCCAGGTGGCGAACGGATTCATGGAGTCGGGAGCAATCGTCGTGCCGTAGCGAACGATGCCGTCACATGAGGCCGCAAACGCAGCTGAGCGCAGCACCAGACATGCTGACGATCCTAATAGCAATGTCTTCAACGCCGCACGACGGCTGTAATTCCAGTTGTCCATTTTCCTCTCCCTGCGCATGTATTTTGAGACTTCGTCAATTCTGGAGTTTACACGCACAGCAGTACAATGCTGGCTCATCGATTATGACGCCATTCGGCACTTGCGTCCGCCTCAGCTCGTCTGGCCGTCAAAGTTTACTGAAAAAGCGAGAGCGGCAAACATAGAGTTCAGATGGCAGCCATCTGGGAAGCAGATGCATTCAAAACCAAAGACATAAGCTGGTCCCGATTCAACCGGCAATGACTCTGTTAGGCGGCGATGCAGATGCTGGCGTGGTGGTGGAAGCCCCGCCACCCTCGGCCTTCGTAGTGGCCCGGTCCCAGCTCCTGCTTGAGCTCCTGATAGTCTCGCTCGATCCGCCATCAGCTGGCGGCGTCGACCAGCTGGGTGATCGTAGCGGCCACCAGCAAGGTGGAGAGCCAATACTTGCTCGGCTCGACCTCGCCTTCAGGCCACTCGATCAGGAGCCACTCTTGGGCGTGAGCCTCCGGCCGATTGTAGTCCCTGGAGCCCGGCAGCAAGCGCACGGCGGCGAAGCGGTGGTTCCTTCACGCCAGGCGACCGTGCGCTAGATGTTTGATCCAGGCTTTGATGGGCATCCCCTGTCCTCCGAATCAAGGGATGCGCTATGGGCCAGGTTCTTCATGGGAGCGCCACGACGATAGAGGCTGTCCGTCGAGCGATACATCATAGTCAAGAGAGCCTGAGGGGCCTCGCCAAACGCTACGGGATTAACCAGAAGACCGTCGCCAAATGGCGGGAGAGGACCTCGGTGGCCGATCTGCCGACTGGTCCGAGAGAGCCGAGATCGACGGTGCTCTCTTTTGAGGAGGAGGCCGTCATTGTCGCCTTCCGGCGCTACACTCTGTTGCCGCTCGATGACTGCCTCTATGCCTTACAACCGCCGATCCCACACCTGACGCGCTCATCACTGCACCGCTGCCTGCAGCGTCACGGCATCAGCCGCCTGCCGGACGTGGAAGGCGACAAGCCGGCGAAGAAGAAGTTCCGATCGGCTACTTCCACATCGACGTCGCCGAGGTGCGCACCGAACAGGGCAAGCTGCACATGTTCGTCGCCATCGATCGCACCTCGAAGTTCGCCTTTGTGGAACTGCACGAGAAGGCCACCACCGCCGTCTCGAGAGACTTCCTGCTGCGCCTGATCGCGGCCGTTCCCTACAAGATCCGTACCGTGCTCACCGACAACGGCATCCAGTTCACGACGCCCGGCGCCGGCGGTTCGGTCGTGCCATTGATCAAGGAAGCCATCGCAAACGGCGAACGCTTCTAGGCCCATGCCTTCGAATACGCCTGCGCGACGAACGACATCGAGCACCGAACGACCAAGGCAAGCATCCGTGGACTAACGGCCAGGTCGAGAGGATGAACCGGACCATCAAGGATGCGACTGTTAGGCGCTTCTATTACGAGAGCCACGACCAACTCCGCCAGCACCTTGCCGACTTCATCTCGGCCTACAACTTCGGCCGCAGGCGCAAGACCCTCAAAGGCCGTACACCCTATGAGTTCATCTGCAAGGTTTGGGCCGCTCAGCCCGAACGCTTCAAGCTTAATCCGCTCCAGCAAATGCCGACTAAACATCTAGGTCTCGGCGTCGAACTCCTCGGCCAAGGCCTTGGCCGAGATCGGCTTGTGATTGTCAGTTCGGCCGATCCGAGACGGCGGCCGGCCTCTTCCGCTCCGAGGCTTGGGGCAGAGGACTCTCGCCTAGACGCCAGACGCTGAGTGTGGGCTGATACGCTGACAACATAGGTCAGATCGAACTCGGACAGGCCCCGTGCGGAAACTGCCGTCGGCGTCATATCCAGCGTCGGCCAGAACAACGCCGGGCGCGACGCCCTCGGCCTTGGCCGTCTTGATCTGCTCGAGCGCGATCTGCGGCTTGGTCTGGAACCTGATCTCTGCGGGAATCTTGGCCTTCTTGCGTTGTTCCGGATCCGCCGCCCAGCTGTGCGGGAGATACAATCCGTAGGCGATCGGAAGCGAGGCTGCGTCATTCGCGATCGACAGGCTGACCGCAATCCGACAGTTGTCCTGCTTGCCCAACTGGCCGCAATACTGGCGCGCTACGCCCACCGAGTGCTTGCCCTTCTTGGGAAAGCCCGTGCCGTCGACAATCCACGCCCGGATCGGTCCACGCTGCTCGATCCATGGAAGAACCCAGTCGCGAACCCGCGCTAGCAAGGCCGCGTCCGACCACGGCGCCTGCCCCACGAAATGCAGCAAAGACTGATGCCTGGCCGCCACCCAGCGACGGCGCCGTGACGGCCGCTAACGACTCCACGCTCTTGCGCTCCAGCGGCATTAGAAATCCGAGGCAATAATCCTTCTGCGGCTCAGCTCGGTCGGCATGGCCGATCACCCCGATCAAAGCATCGACATAGGCGTCGAATGCGGCTTCACTCTCGGCTGTCCAGTCGGGCATGGCGGGCGCTCCCTGATCACCAAGCAGCACCCTACAAATCCGTGACCAGCGCGAATCCCCCGCATCCGCGATTTTCTGACTCAGTAAGACTAGTTGGAAGCCCGACACAGTTGTGACAAAGAAAACAGGCGGAAACGGACGCGAAAAGCCGATCTATTGACTGACAACGTTTTTTTGAGTTGGCACACCTCTTGCATTTCCAACTGCACGTTCACCCAGCAACAGAGCCGCACGAATGTTATCAACAGCTTCGCTTGAGAGCTATCCTCGACCAGTTGCTCGCGACGGAACAGACCTATGCAGGAGACATATCGGCGCGCTGTTTGAGCAGCCAGAGTGCCCGGTCACGAAATATGCGCACTCAGCTCTGCTGCGACCCGTTTTTTCTCGTGGTGAGGCTTAGGTGCAGGTCAGCAGCGATGGACATCTTACAAGCACAGGTCTCGCAGGCCGGCTGACGACTGGACGCACTCGGTAACGAACAAAGCAAATCAGCTTTCGATTAGTAAGATATAAAGCTAAATCCAGAAACTTCTAAAAACAGTGACAGGAGACTCGAAAATGTCTGATAAGTTAACTTATGGCGAAATCTACGCTCCGATCTATGAAGAATACACGGCGCTGCAAGGTAAAGTAGCTGAGGTAGACGAAACGGTCGCGTTTCTTGAGCGATATTGCAGCGGGGGCAGTGCTCTCGAACTGGGTATAGGTGACGGGCGCGTGGCATTGCCGTTGAGTGAGCGCGGCGTCAACGTAGAAGGTATCGATAATTCGTGGAGCATGTTGAAACTCCTCGCCAAACGGACCGATCTCGTCAAGGCTAGGCAGGGAGACATTGCCCATTTCGTGTCAGAGCACCGTTACAATATGGTATATTGCGTTTATTACACGTTCACGCTGCTTGTCACCCGCGAAGAGCAAATAGCTTGCCTCCGATCTGCCGCGGAGGCGCTAGATGATAAAGGAGTTGTGGTGATAGAATTGGATGTACCAAGCTTGAGTCCTCTCGTCACTGGCCAGCAAACCGCAACCGCGCGGCTAGTGGATCAAGAGAATACGATCCTCAGGGTGGCTGCCCACGATTCAATAAACCAGAACTTGGTTTCAACCCTCCTTTGGTTTTCAGGTACGTCGGTCAGACGTTTACCGCAACGCGTTCGTTACGTTTACCCCCAAGAACTCGATACCATGGCCGAATGCGTGGGGCTAGAGCTAGCGGAGCGATGGGGAGATTGGGCGAGAGGTGCGTTCACCGATCGATCCCAACGTCATATCTCCGTCTACCGCCTAAGAGGTGCTGCTCAACCGTAGCTCAAGAGCAGCTATCGCACCTAACTATCTTGCCGGTGTGGCACTGTGTGCTGGCCGAGTTGAGCCGCTCGATCGGGTTGATCGAGTGAAGCTTGACGCGGTGCTCGGCGCGGATAGGCCAGCGTGGTCACTGGGCCGACCCTGGAGGCGGCCGTCAGTAGAGCTCGGACTTCGTCGGCGGCGCGGGCAAGGCCAGGACCTTGCGGTAGGAGATGGCAAACTTCTCGCATAGCTTGTCGCGGGTCAACCATCGGGTCAACGATCCCGGCCAAATCACTTGCCTTCGTGAGTGCGGGATGCGCGTCGCGAACTTGACCGCATCAATGGAGCAGACCTCGCGGCCAGAGTTGCGGCTCCGTTGTCCGATGTTCCAGTTGATCATGAGATCCAGCGCTCTCCGCATGCCGGCAAGATGATAAGCTAGCCCATTTAATGCACGGCGATGAGCTTTCGGCGGCCTGAAATGGCGATCTGGTTGCCTTTGGTGCGCGTTTTCACACGCCTCACCGGCCCAGTGATCCGTCGTGATGGAAGGCGGGGTTGGCAGGTTGAGGCGGCGGGTTCGTTTCGGGAAGTCTACGCCCCCGTCGTTATGTCGCGAGTTGCGGGACGCGACTGAGACTATGCGCAGAAAACGCTGGCCGGGGCAGGATGTCGGCAGGTGAAGGCGGATCTGGGTTTTCATTTCGACCACCCGCGCGGCGATCTTGAGCAATCGCATCGTGTCGAATTGGGCGACGGCAAAGCTCGAGCGTTTCGGCATCGCAGCGCGCAGGCCCACATCAGCCAATAGGCGCCGGCATGCAGGAAGAGCCGGAACTGGTTGGCCGTCGCTCTTGTGCAGGATGTGCGGTCGGCGGCAAAATGCGTCTTCCAGGACTTGATGTGGTTCTCGGCCGCGCCGCGCCGGCAGTAGACATCCTCGTAGGGCGCCTTGGCCTTCCCGCTGGCAAGGTTGGTGACGATGTAACGGGTATCGGCACCGTGGGCGCCGACCTCGAACCGCGCGATGATGCGCTCGACGCGGCTCCATCTGGCGGCGCCGTCAATGAACTCCTTGAACCTGCGGACTTTGTTCGTTTTCGCCGCCGCCTCAAAACGTGCCAGCGTGCTGGCTTCCAGATCCGCGAACTGCTTGCGCAGCGTCGTGGTGGGCCCAGGCGGAGAATGAAGTCGACATCGTTGGCGCGGTACCAGTCAATGACCGGTGGACTGCAATAATGTCGTCGGTCCGGATCGGGATCCGTGTATTCGGCCAGTTACTCCGGATCGCCCGCACGAGGCGGCGCAGGTGGGGGCGGATCTCAGCCCGCTCGGGCATCGAAGTTGTCGTCAATGGCATCGACGATCCGCGCTGCTTGGACCAGGTCGTCCCAAGCCTGGCGGACATGATCGCTTTCGCATGAAGATGATCGCCGCCGGTACGAGAATGGCAACGACGCCAACCGGGTGCGCTCCGATCCGGTCTTCAAGATGGCCCAGGATGCCAGCGCGAATCGTCGATGCAGCGCGCCAGACGGTCGGCCACACGCAGCCGCTTTTCCACCTCGGACAGAGCCAGAACACCGCTGTTTGAGGAGAGCATGCCGCCGTCAAACCGGGCGACGACGGACTTGCCGCCGACTGTATGACAAACCGCTCAGCGGCAGGGTAAGATCATTCATGGCGGGTGTGGTCTCCGAGAAATGGCGCGGATCAGCCTAAGCAACAAATCCTAGGTCATTTCGATGGCTTGCACCACATCCGCCAACCACCGTGAATTTTTCGGGCTAGAGCACGTCCTGTGGTCGATGAATCGATTGTGATGTGACAGCTGCGTCTTGTGCTGATTCAACATCCACCGCGATGGAGGTGGACGATGGGAAGAGCATTGAGCGGGGATCTTCGATCGCGGGTTTTGAAGGCTTCGGACGAGGGGATGTCGGCGCGGCAAGCGGCGGCGCGGGTCGGCGTGGGAGTGTCCAGCGCGATCCGCTGGATTGCGCGGGCGAAGATCGGCGAACTAGCACCACGCCCGCAGGGCCGCCGCCCCGCCTCCATCCTCGATGCGCATGAAGCCTTCATCGTCGGGCTGATCGAGGAACGCAAGGACTTCACGCTGAACGAGATGGTGGAGCGGCTGGTCGCCGAGCAGTCGGTGCGGATCAGCCGCAGCGCCTTGAGCGCCTGGCTTCGCGGCCACGGCTGGACATTCAAAAAAGGTCCGCGCACGCACTGGAGCAGGATCGCCCCGACGTGCTGAAGCGGCGCCGGGACTGGTTCGACGGCCAGCTCGATCTCGATCCGGCGAAGCTCGTGTTCATCGACGAGACCGGCCTCTCCACAAAGATGGCCCGCCTGCGTGGAAGAGCGCCGCGCGGCGAGCGCTGCCGGGCCGGCGTGCCGCATGGCCACTGGAAGACCACGACCTTCACCGGAGCGCTGCGGCTGACGGGCATGACTGCGCCCTTCGTCTACGACGGCGCTATGAACGGCAACGTGTTCCTGGCCTATGTCCAGCAGGTGCTGGTCCCGACGTTGAGGGCGACGTAGTCGTCATGGACAACCTGCCCGCCCACAAGGCCGCCGGCGTGCGCGACGCGATTGAGGCCGCAGGCGCGAGCCTGCTCTACCTGCCGCCCTACAGTCCCGACTTCAATCCGATTGAGAACGCCTTCGCCAAACTCAAGGGGCTGCTGCGAGCAAAGGCCGAGAGAACCATCAAGGCTCTGTGGGACGCGGTCGGCACGGTCGTCGACCTCTTCACCCCAGCCGAATGTGCCAATTACTTCAAAGCCGCAGGATATGAACCGGATTAAACAGGACGTGCTCTAGATGTCCAGGGACCGAAATTGGATCCCCCGGGATTGGAACGATCGGATGCAGCTGCTTGGCAGCAGCTGATCGGGCAGCCATCGCCTGAGCGCTCGGAACGCTCGTAGATACCGCGGCCCCCGGATGCTCGTTCGATCGTCCTCGCAGGATCAGACACAGAGCGTCATTTCGCGGACTTGTTTCCCTTGCAGAGATGAGCCGTTTTGCCGCTGGCTGGCAACATGAGCTTATCGTGTCCGTACTTGCTAACCGCTGCCAGCATCTCATCGGAACCGATATAACCTTTCATTGCAGTGTTGAAGGCCTCGACTGCGGCTTTCTCAGTGAGTGGAAAGGCGGGGCTGGATAACCGGGCTTGCTGGGCGGGGTGTACGGCTCGGCCACCTCAAGACCGCCATCGCTCCCAATAGCCTTTTTCATTCCCAAGTATTCGCCAGCCCCGGCATCGGCGCGACCGGCCTTAACTGCCTGGACAATTTCCGAATAGCCGGGGACCTGCATGAGCTTGTCGTCGGTGATGCCGATCTTATGCGCGCTCTTGACCTGCTCGAAGCCAGCGCCTGTCACAATGGTCAGGCCCTTGTCACGGATGTCGTCGTAGGAGTGCAATCCTTTTGGGTTGCCCCTTCGGCACGACCAGCGCATCTCTGACGGTGGCGATCGGATCGGTGAACAGCACATTAAGGCAACCCTCAGGCAGCACGAACATGGCGTCGCTAATAATGTCGAAGCGACCGGCCTGCAGGCCCGGAATGAGTGAGCCCCATTCGGTCACCAGTGGTTCAATCTTGGGCGCGCCCATCTTCTTTAAAACAGCCAGTAAAATTGTATTGCTGATGCCGATCGGTTCGTTGTTCTCCTCAGAATAGGCCCATGGGGCGTCGCTAGAATAGCCGATGCGGACGGTCTCGCCGTTCTTGATCTTGTCGAGCAGCGACGCCGTCGACGCTAAACCGGCGAACGAGACGCTCGACAGCGCCGCCATACCCAAGACAGCCATGCCCTTCACAACCACACGCCGAAAAAAATCGCTTCCGCGCGCGAAGTAGCGCCACTTCATGAGTAATCCTCCGTTCGTCGCCCCACAAACGCTACCCTTGGAACGAGTTGTCGACACCTTCTTTGCCCAAGCGCCTGAGCTCGTCGGGCACCGTATTGCCCACGAGCTCGTAGGCAAGCCAAAGGAAAATGAATATCGCCGCCCCTGAGACGTACTTTGACGTCATCTCGCTCTGGCCGCGCTCGTAATCGACCGTCGGCTCGCAGAGCGCGAACACCATAGGGTCCTGGACGAAGCCGGTGCGGCCTGAACGTCCTCGATGCTTGCGGCCATTCGCAGACTGTAGAGCACGCTGGACCAGAAGGCTCGGAGACGTAAAGGTGCTCCTCGTTCAGCCGAAGGATGACCGATCTGCCTATCGAACAATGCAGCCGAGCGAGCCCTGCGCGGTATCGCTCTCGGCAGAAAGTCCTGGCTGTTCTGCGGTTCCGATGGCGGGGGGGACAGCGCGCTGCCGTTCTCTACAGCATGATCGTCAGCGCCAAGATGAACGATATCGACCCGCAGGCTTGGCTCTCCGACGTCCTCGCCCGAATGGCCGCCTATCCGGCCCATCAAATCATGATCTGCTGCCGTGGAATTGGAGGTCCGCAAAACTGCGGACCCAACCAGCTGCGGCCTGATCATGCAGCGCAATAAGGTGCATCACGTCTACACCGTCGAACGCGTCGCCAGCGAACTCGGCGTCAGCGAAGCGCTCATCCAGGACCTGACCCTCGGTCTCGAACCCAAGGACGGCGTCATCTGGGTGTACGGCACCAACGATGACGACGGGGTCTTGGCCTTCACCGATGAAGGCATCGAGGAGCTCACACTCCTCCTCGAAGAATATCATCGCGTCTCCCCATCGAAAGCTTGACCCCAGCACTCCGGTGCTTACGTCTGCGGTCTTCACCGGATGCGTACCGTGAATTGAGCTTCCTGGGGCGACATGAGGTCCGCAGTCTCATCATGGATGATGCCCAAACGCCGCCTTCCACCGGCCATCGTAATCGCCGCCACGGTCTCCATATCGCCGCGCTACAGTTTCCTATAGTCACGTCTGCGTGGGTCAGAATGATAAATCTGACAGTCAATAGCGCTCAAGAAAGCCGCTCGTTTCAGTCGCCGAGCATTTGATTAGCTGGGATAACTCGCGTTGAGTGAGCCAAATGAGCCAGTCATCATCTTCGACGTCTCGATCAGGTAAACTCAGGACGCATCCATGTGCTTCTTTGTGAAGATAACCGTATTGATCGGCGACTCCCTTTTGGATAAGCCAAGTAGGCACAAGAGCATAGATGAAATCGGGGGACCATTTCGCCCATGCCAGCCCAAAAGCGACACCTGCAAGCGTGGGTGCTAAGCCCCGTCCTCTAAGGTCACTTCGGAGCCATAAGTCGCCGTGATACGCTACGATCCCGCTTATGATCCGAGCAGTCGGCGCGACACAAACACACGACGAACCCGCGCCGGCATGCCTTGAAGGATCCACATAGCAGGCTTTCAATGACTCCAGATGGTCGGCCAAGCTGGTGGGCGCCAGATCATCCACACGAAGCGCCTGGACATGCGCTACTTTTCCGAATTGGTCTTCTCCAACGACCCAAAACGCCTGGCCAGGCTTAAGCTGTGAACTATCCGGGCGAAAGTTCGGAAAGGTAGGATATTTCCCGGCAATCTTACTGGTAATTGAAAGGTACTCCTCAAAATCTTCTCCCATCCTGAATTGCAGGCCCGCTTTGCGGGCCTTCCGGTCAAGCGAGGAGATATATATCGATACCTCAAGGGTGGTCGCCTCGTCGCGCATTGCAGGGTCCTTCTACCGTTAGATTGAAAAGCACTACAAATCAGGAGGCCAATTGTCGCGAGCTTCTCCTATCGCAATGCTATCGATACCGTGATCGGCAGCGGAGTGAACACGGCATCTTGAGACCTGATGATGATCGTCAGGGATCTCATGAAACTGATACAGTCCGACGTGTCGAAACGTCCAGCGGGGAAGGCGTGCGGTTGCTTCTCAAGAACGATGGGAGGGGCGTCCTCGAAGATGTCGAGACCTGGGCTAAGTCGAGCCTCCCATATAGATCGAGGCCATGGGTGATACCGTCACCCGCAATGTAGTCTGCAAGCGCGGCCTTCAGTTCAGGTGGGTTGTGCCCATATTTAGACTTGAGCAGCCCATGAGAAAGTCGAGATAAGCCGTCCATCTCGCGCAAACAGCTGAGCGCCCGGTGCCCCTTCGCGAAAACGACGGGAAAGCTACGAGCGTAGCGGCGAACTTCAGACTCAAGGTGGCTGACGATCGCAAATTCGTCCCCGCCGTCTGGAGCGCTTCGGTCAGTCATCGCCGCCTCGTTATTTAGGTATTGCTGGGCAGGCGCGCATGCCTGCAGGGCTGATGGAGCGTACAATGCGGCCGATCGCTTGTCGGGTGCTCGCTCTCATGCTGTCCTTTAAAATCGATGTCTTGGTCGAAGCACAGAGCCTGCCTGATTGGCGCGCAGCTTCCGAGCCACACCTGCGAAGAGCAAATTGGACGCCCGGTTGCTGAGTGTCAACGCAGCTTTGATGTGCGTCACGCTCTCGCAAGATGGCCTGTTCAGGGCTGACATGATCAGCCCCTTGCCCACCCCGTGTGTTGCGTATCTCAGGATGCATGGCAATGAAGGGCGTCGAGGGCTCGCTCGGCCGCCGATGAGCCGCCCAACAACCGCCCGGAACACTCAACGAGCACGCAGGTGTCGGCGAAACCAGTGCAGAGCAAGAGCTCGCAGTAGAGCGAGTTGCGGTCCACTGGCGGGCACTTCGTGATGCCTTGCAATACACGGCGGCATGAATCTCGGTCGGTTTTTTTCGGAACGTCACTCGCGGCAACTGGAAGTTGCGTGGTAACGAGAAGCTCCGACCTATTTCTGACCATTCGAAACCTCCCGGCAGACGCCTCGCGTCGCGTTTCACGAAGAGGACTTCTCAAAAGTCACGCCAATTTGCGCCGAGGGAGCCTTAGATATCTTTTTCTGGGGTGTGTTCAATGACTTGACCCGGTGTGCAGCGGGCTGTCAGGCCAAAAAAGACAATGGGTCGCGGATCCGACAAACACGACAGTAGGCGTCGGTTGCCGCGACGGGGATTAACAATGGATTGTAGTTGGGATCGGCGCTGACTCGGAAGCATGCTACAAATTGGACCGATATAAGTGCGTCAAATCGATACTTAGCATGGCGTTGCTCAGACTCGATCCGACCGATCTTAAAACACCTCGACGCCATCCAGCGCGACGGCCGCATCACCAAGTCGGCGCTGGCCTACAAGGCCGGACTGTCGCCGACACAGTGCTGGATGCGACTGCGCAAAAGGGCGGCATCGTGTCCGGCTATCATGCCTCGATCGCCATACGAACGATAGCGCCGATCGCCACTGTGCTAATGGAGGTGACGCTGGCCCGCCACCGCCAGGCCGATTTCGACCACTTCAAACGCGTCATCCGCGACTTCCCTGAGATCGTCGCCTGCTGGCAATTGGCGGCGGCGTCGACTGCCACAACGAGCTGGGGCGGCCGAATAAGAGGAAGATCATCTCGCGCTGGCGCGGCTATCACGGCTCCGGCATTATGATCGAATCGCTGACCGGCCTCGACCTACAACGCCTTCGACCTGCCGCGTGCGCCGGTCCCGCACACCGAGGCGCCCTACTGTTTCCGCCGCGCTGACCGCTAGTTGAGTGAACAGCAGTGTCGCAATACTGCGCCGTCCGGGAGATGATCTTGGCCGAAGGCCGGACACGGTCGCCGCCTTCATCGGCGAGCCGACCACCGACCGCATAGTGCCACCGCCGGCCGGCTACTGGGAATAATCCAGGCCGTGCCGAAGAAGTACGACGTGCTGCTGGGTGCCGACGAAGTGGTGAAGGGTTTTGGCCGATATCGCGCTGCTTTCTCTTTCCCCCCTCATCGGCCTTGGCCTTCGAGACCTTCACGGTCCAGCGTGCGTCCCGGGCCTTCTGGCGCAGCTTGGCTGGCTTCTTCTGCCACTCGTCGGCATCTTAACGACCGCGCTGGTTCCCACTCCGGGATCAGGCTGAGTATCTGTTCCTCGACCTGCTGCAGGCGCCGTTCCGGATCCTTACCCATGAAGACGACCTGAAATTTATTGAAGACTTCGTTACCGGACCTGCTAGGACCGAAAATCTCGCGTGTGGTATTTCCGGATTCATGCATGCCCACCGCGCTTCGCAGACATTGCCCGGTACAGCCTTCTCGAGTCCAGCCGCCTTACCCTCAAGCACGGCCGTTTCCGCGTCAATGACTTCTGGTCAGGCCTACCGAGGTAAAAGGTTCTCGAGAGTGGGCAATGGTACCGCTGATGGACGCCCGCGAGTTCGAAGAAGATGCTTTCCCTGAACGAATCTCACGATCAGACCACGTTGAGTGGGGCGCGGAGGCATCGACCCCGGCACCGACCATGGGAACTGCCGCGGGGTAATCACCCAAATGCCGTCAACGCCATGAATGGCGGTATGATAGATCTCAGCAACTACGTCCGATTGCTTGATGCCGGGCCGAAGCACTTCGACTACCCGCTGATTATAGCTGTTGCGATTTGCTCGCCGCGCGCATGTGCTCGATCTTGCGAGGCGACTTGACGATCCTCTGCCACTTCACGAGACGGGGTGGTATCCTTGAACGGCGCATTTGGAAGCACCGAGGACAGCGCCCCAAATGCCGCGTGAGTGAAATAGTAGTTGTCTTTCTCAATGCGATGACACCTTTTGACCAGCCAAGATCGGCAATCAGCGAACCGAGCGCAGTCATTTGGTGATACTGAGATGATTGAACGTACGCTTCATTCCGCGGCCTTCAGCGTACGCATACCCTGCACCTCGCTTAAGGCGCTGTCGGCTATCCGAGACGCGCAACCGAAGCTTTGGCCGGCGCCGGGACGGTCTCGACCAGCTTCAACCAATACCCAACACCGTAAGGACTTGCATTGTCGTCGAAGTCATATGTCGGCCCGTGGCGACGTTTTCCTCGCAGAGCTTGATGTTCTTCTCAGCGAAATCTCTGCGAAACACTGCGCACCGCGGCACCTATGGCAACGACACGATAGGTATCGCTGCCGGTGAAGCGCGTAACCGAGATGACAAGGACCTGGCGCAGTCTCCGAACAGGCCTCAAAGCGGCATTGTGTCTAGCAAAGGGATGTCATGCCCTGAATGCCCTGTTCGGTCAGCGGTGGTGCCGACCTCAGGTTCAAACCTGCGTCCGGGATGCCGGTATTCCCAAGTAGCCCCTGGTTCAATACCCCGGCGGCCATTGACTTTGCGGCCGCAGAAAGCGTTGCGGATACATGGCTTCGCAGGCCAGCCGGCGGACAGCACATCTCCGCTCTCCGGATTTCCAGCGCTGTTCTGAAGCACGAGCCGCTTGCAACGCTGATTCCCGATCGATCAAGCTGAAGGCATTGAGCGCCGCTTGCGTGTTTTCTGCGTGATCGATGACCGCGCGGGTCACTTCGAGCGGCGAAATCTGGCCGCTTCCGAAGCCAGCCGAAAGCGACTCAACATCCAGACGGGTTAGCTCAGAAGGCTGCGGCAGTTGGACACCCGGCCCGCGAGAGTTGCTTGACACGGCCTTTCTCCGATCTCTCAGGGCGCTTTGGCACACAGCGGGCGCCGGCAGCCGCACCGCTGTCCATGGAAACAAGGCGCCCGTCGCGTTCGAGAGCGGAGGGCTACCTATTGAGTCCTATTCAGATTTCAAAAATCTTGCGGGGTGCCGAAGTCAGAATTTCCACTCCGTGTTCGGAGACACGAAAAGTTTCGCTGATCACATAGCCAAATTTCTCATCGACCCAGTTACCGAGCATCAAATGGAACGTCATGTTCGGCTGAAATATTGTCATGTCGCCATCCTTGAGGCTGGCGGTTGGTTCGATCCAGCCGATGCCATGCGCATAGCCGCAGCGGGTTTCCTTCTTGAGCCCCTGCTTTTCGATGGTCTTGTAGAACGCATTTGCCACGTCGCTGCAGGTCCGGCCGGGAGCAATGGCCGCAATCGCGGCCTCAAGGCCAGCCAGTTGAATTTCGTGAGTGCGCTTCAGCCGGTCTGATGGCGCGCCGAGCGAATAAGTCCGCATCAATCCTGCGCAGTAGCCATGACGCGAGCCGCCTACTTCCAGATTGACCTGTGATCCCTTGCGAAACACGTCGTCGCTCCAGGGAATGTGGCAGGTGCCCGTCCGGGGCGAGGAGCACAGGCCAATCTGCTCGATCCGAGTGCCACGTATTCCATTGACACCGCGGATAAGGGTTGCCGCAATTTCCGCCACAGCATCGGCTTCATGGACGCCGGGTCGAATGACTTCGGCGGCCCGCAAAATCGCAGCATCCGCAATTGCCGCTGCTTGCCGCATCACCGCAATTTCGAGGTCGGACTTCACCAGCCGCAGCCATGTGACCATCTTCGTGCAATCCACAATCCTGGCGGATGCAAGGCGTGACTTGAACTTGTCGGCAGATACCGCCGGCAGGGCATAGAGTTCGATACCGATGCCGCGTTTGGTAACGCCAAGCTCTTCCAGATGTTCGATAACGACGTCATACCCGTCCCGCACAGAATTTCCGATCAGCGCTTCTGCATAGGCAATGATCTTGTGGCGTTCCATGAAACACTCATACAGCGCCGCAGGTGCATCGCACTGGCGGAGAATGAATGTCGGCTCCTCGGCGCCTATGGTGATGATCAACCCCTGCGGAACATAGCCCGACAGCGCCGTATAGCCAGTGAGATATGTAATGTTGTGCTGGTCAGAGACGACGAGCGCCCCAATACCTCGCGTTTACATCTCTGATTTCACCAGCGAAAGCCGACGCAGATATTCGCTTTTCGGGAATGCTTGAGGACCTCTGCTGATATACACGATCTTTGCTCCATTCTTATTGGGTCACGGCGTATAGTAGGAGGACCCGCCGAACGCTTTATTGCGGCCGAGGGAGCAATCAAAGCCGCGTCAGGTCAATTGGTCGGCTGTAGGGGGACCGCGTTGACTTGCGGGCGCTCGCTCGTAGCCTCTAGCTCCGCGCAGCTCAGGCTGCCTTGAAAGTGTTTCTCTCGACCAAATTGACCCAATAGCCGATGCCATAGGGAATGGCCTCGTCATCGAAATCGTAAGCGGGGTTGTGCAGACCCGCCGTCGCACCATTGCCTAGGAAGATGAACGCTCCCGGACGGGCCTGCAGCATGTAGGCGAAATCTTCCGATCCCATCAGAGGCTTAATCTTGTCGTTCACGCAGTCACTTCCGACGAGATCGACAGCCGCCTCCACGGCCTGGTTTGTGCCGCTGGTATGATTAAAGGTCATCGGCTCGAGCCGCCGGTAAGCATATTCGATGCTCGCGCCCATTCCCCGGGCCACGCCATCTGCGCAAAGTTCTATTCCGCGCTGGGCGAAGTCACGCACCCCAGATGAAAGCGTCCTGACCGTGCCACCCAGCGATACTTTGTCAGGGATAATGTTGTAGGCGCTGCTGCCGGTGAATTTGGTAAGCGAGACCACCAGGGCGCCAGCCGGATCCATGTTGCGCGATACTAAAGTCTGCAAGGCTGAGACAATCTGCGTGCCCACCACCAGCGGGTCTATGCATTGATGCGGAGCCGCCGCATGACCGCCCTTGCCATGGACGACTATATCGAACTCATCGAGGGCGGCCATGATGGCGCCATCGCAAATTCCGAACCGGCCGACATCCAGGCCTGGCATATTGTGCATACCAAAGACGTGGCCGACCCCGAATTTGTCCATAATGCCTTCCTGCACCATCTTTTGCGCGCCTTGGCCGTCTTCCTCAGCCGGCTGGAAGATGAGAACGGCGGTACCCTTGAAATTGCGGGTGCTGGCCAAATATTTCGCTGCACCGAGAAGCATCGAGGTATGGCCATCATGCCCGCAGGCATGCATTTTGCCCGGGACCCGAGATGCCCAGGCCTTACCCGATGTTTCAGCAATCGGCAGGGCGTCCATGTCCGCTCTCAAGCCGATCGAAGGACCGTCGCCCAGCCGCCCTTTGATCAAGGCTACAACGCCCGTCTCGGCGATGCCTTGCGCGATGTGATCGACTCCGAAGGATGCTAGCTTTTCCGCGACGAACTTTGCCGCCTCATGCACCCGATAATCAAGTTCCGGGATCTGGTGCAAAAATCGGCGCCACACGGTGGCCTCCGCCTTCAGCTCTTGGAACTCTACCTTGCGATGCATATCGGCTCCTTGAGACCCTGACTGCATTCAACAATTATCGGGTCACGAGCCGACAATCCGTTCCGACAATGCTCCAGTCAAATGCAGTGTTTAGATTGTCGTTATCTGACTTTGAGATGAACCACCCACCAATTGCCCGCTCCATCGAGCCAAACAGCCCTGCCACGTCGACTCCACCCCATTCGAGAGGTCCTGCTCCCGGTATGGCTAGAGGCGATCCGTCGTCTTGTAGAATTCAATTGCCTGGGAGTGGACCTGATGGCATCGCCACAGGATCATTTCTGTCCAGTCGGTGCCTTCAGGGTGGAAAAACGACTTCACTTCGCTCCTGATCTGACGGCCCAATTCTGAGGTCGCGGCCTCCGGTTGATGCTTGAAGTGCCAGAGGTCCTTTGCCGATGGCAGAGCGGCCGCGTGGCGCGGGAAACGTCCCGAATTCGGGGCCGACATAGGTGTGCCGGTCGCCAAGTAGCCCCTGCCAAATTGCGTCCTGAGTGCCGGAAATGGGGACCGGCGAAGAATCCCCGCGGACGCGGGAAGTTACCGAAGGTCCAAAGATCGCCAAGGCACGCTGATAGCCTCCCTCGCCCGAGGACAATTCACCATATCCATAGGGTCCAAGCCCCGTGTTGTAATCGAGGATTAACTCCTCCTC
Organism: Mesorhizobium sp. WSM4823; assembly: GCF_055811195.1. Taxonomy (NCBI): domain Bacteria; kingdom Pseudomonadati; phylum Pseudomonadota; class Alphaproteobacteria; order Hyphomicrobiales; family Phyllobacteriaceae; genus Mesorhizobium; species Mesorhizobium sp. WSM4823. The sequence continues at coordinate 8,781 of NZ_JBVVQL010000021.1, read as the reverse complement.
GCGACGGTCGCTTCGGTCGGGATGCCCCCTTCGACGAGGCGCTCCGCTGCGGGCGCCTGCACCACGACCTCCTCGCAGCTCCGACAGGCATACTTCGGCCGGCGCGTGACGATGACGCGGAACTGCGCCGGTATGATGTCGAGGCGCTCGGAGCGATCCTCGCCCATGACGTGCAGCACTCCCTTACAGCACGGGCAGATCTTGTCGGGGATGTCGATGACCTGCTCGATACGCGGCAGATGCGCGGGCAGTGATCCACGGTTGGCGCGGCGCTTGCTGGCGCGAGCCTCGCGCTTGGCAGTATCGGCGGTGTCCTCCGCGGCGAAGCCTTCAGCCTCGATCTGCTCGGCCTCTTCCAGGGCCAGCAGCAGCTGGTCGACCGGCAGGGTCTCTGCCCTGCGGCCGAAGCGGTGGCGCTGCAGTTCCTTGATGATCTGGCGCAGCCGCTCGTTCTCGGCGCGCTCCGCCGCGAGCATCGCCTGAAGCGCGATCGGATCGTTGGTCTGAGGCTCGGCCGGGTTGCTCACCAAGCCGATTCAATCATGCATTCCAATGCTTTGACAGCGCCTCTGGCCGCCCATGGAATCAACTTGCCGCGACCGGCGCGCGCGTCTCGCGGGCGTCATGCACGCGCCGCCAATCCAACCCTTCCAGGAGCGCCTGCAATTGCGCCGCCGACAACCTCACCACGCCATCGGTGATGGCAGGCCAGCAGAACTTCCCGTCCTCCAGACGCTTCGCCAGCAGGCACACGCCGGTGCCGTCGAAGTACACCAGCTTGACCCGGTCGGCGCGCTTGGCCCTGAAGACGTAGACCGCGCCAGAGAACGGATCGGCGCCCATCGTCTCGTACACCAGCGCCGCCAGGCCCTCCGCCCCCTTGCGGAAGTCCACCGGCTTCGTCGCGACCATCACCTTGATCACACCCGTCGGCCCGATCACGACGGCGCCTTCAGCGCACGGATTACCGCCGCCACCGTCCTGGCGTCGGCGCCACGACCGACCCGCATGGCGACGCCGTCAATCTCCAGCTCGATCACGCCGGTTTCGCGCGCGGCCTTCCGCTTCCGGGTCGATCTCGCGCGCTTCACCGCCGGTTCGGGCTCCTGTGCCGCAACCACCGCTGGAACAAACAACGGCTCCGGTGCCGGCGCATTCGCCAACGGCACTCGCGCGGACCGACGCCAGGCGAACCGCTGCTGCGGGGACAATGCATGTCGCCGAGCCACCGCGCTCACGCGCTCGCCGGCATCATAGCTTTCCGCCACGATCCGCGCCTTCTCCTCCGGCAACCATTCGCGCCGCCGTCCAGAACCCGTGAATATCTCAAGCCGTCGAACCGGCTCCTCGTCCCTGGACTTAAGCGTAAGCTCTGAAATCGTCATGTGTCGAAGCCCTCAAAGGCTCCGAGCATCGTGGCTCACGACCACGCGCGAAAGGTGGCGCCGGGACAGCGCTCACCGTGAAACCCCTGTCCCATAAACAGCAATTGCGCCGCTGAGCCAGTAGCCTTCAACCCCATGCGTCGCGGAAATCAGGATCATCAGGCGTTTGGCATTAACCGGACCAAAATAAGCGACGTCAGTGAACAGCTCCTGCCTGACGGGGCCAAGCGCGGTATATTTGTAGGCCGTGGCACCTGGTGCGGATTGTAGGAATTTAGCGCGCGCTTCCTGATAATCAGCGGAGAACAGCTTTGGCACGTGCGACTTTGCGGTATCGAAGCACATCGAAAAACCTTCAAGGCTTAATTCATATTGTAATGAGCAGACGATGCGACTTCTCAACTTGGACGGCCGGGAGAGGCGTGCCTTTTGGTCCGTTTTAAATCGTTGTTGGAGAGGGCATCAAAGACGGGCTGCAGGACGGCGCCCGCAGGCATGGGATGTGGTGATGGAAAAAGAGACGCGTCAGGGCCCGGTGTGCGCCGGCTAGGCCGGCGCACCAAGCATGACAAACTGTGCTTTCGACTTCGACCGCCGCCAGGCGATATAGACACCGACTAGCCACAGCAGCGGCAGGATGGTAAGCAACGAGGCGACGGCAGCCAAGGTCGGATCGATGGCGTTTTTGATATTCTCCCACATTTTCAGCGGCAGCGTGGAGACCGAGAAGCCGCTGACGAGCGAGGTGACGACGACCTCGTCAAAGGAGTGAATGAAGGCTAGGAACGCACCACCAATGATGCCGGGCCGGATCAAGGGCAGCGTCACGCGAATGAAGGTCTGGAGTGGACCCGCCCGCATGCTCTGGGCCGCCTGCTCCAGCCTGCGATCAAAATTGGCAAGCGTGGCGGAAACGATCACAACCACATAGCTGACCCCGCCGATGCTTTGAGCCAGGATCACGCCGGTCTTTGTTCCGATCAAGCCGAGGCTGGCCAGGCCGAAATAGCTGGCGACACCGACAACAATCAGAGGGATCGTGAGAGGCGTTAATAGCGCCATCGTCAGGGAGACACGCAGGCGCGGGGAGGTCCGCGTCAGCCCATAGGCGGCAAGCGTGCCCACGACGGTGGAGATGGCTGTGACGGTGAGACCGATTTCGAAACTCGTCAAAGCGGCCCCGTACCAGGCAGCATCCCCAAAGAAGGAATTATACCAACGGAGTGACAGGCCTGAAGGCGGAAACTCCAGGACGGACGCGGAACTGAAGGACATGATGATGACGACCAGTTCAGGCGCAAGAAGATAAGCCAGCACCAGTCCGATGAAGACCCTGCCTGCTATCTTGGGCAGTCGACTTTCACCTTCCGACCGGTAGCGTTGCTGCACCCAGCGGGTCGCTCGCAAGCCGGCCGTGCGCTCCGAGACAAACCGCAACAGCGCCGCAAGCGGCGTGATTTTGGACAGGCGTCCCTTGCGTGCGTGCTGACCCGGCAAACCCTGCGCGCCGGACAGATCGACTCCAACGATCAAGAGAACCGCCATAGCGATGGCCAGCAGGACGAAGGAACTGGTCGCAATCGCCTTGACATCGAATGAGCTCGTCACCTGGGCGGCAATAAAGTTCGAAAGCATCGCATCTCTGAGACCGCCAAGAGCGGCTGGCGTGATGTAAAAGCCGAGGCAAATCACAAAAACCAGGACTGTGGCGCTGCGAACGCCCGAAATGCTCAGGGGGAGGAAGATGCGGCAGAAGGCGGTCAAGGGTCGCGCGCCCATGCTCCGGGCAGCCGACATCAAGGACTTGTCAATGCCGATCATCACGCTGATCAGCGGGAGGATCATCATAGGCAGCATGATGTGGACCATGCCGACGTAGATTGCCATCCGGTTATAGATGAGTTGCAGCGGGCTCGAAATAATTCCCAGTTGCAAGAGCACATTATTGATCAAACCGCCATCGCCAAGGATCATGATCCAGGCATAGGTTCTGGCCAGCCCGCTGGTCAGATAGGGGATCACGATCAGTATGATCAGCACGATCCGTAGATGCTTAGGCGCGGAGACGATCAGATAGGCCGTGGGATAACCGATCAGTAGGCAGATGACCGTGGCAACCACGCTGATCTGCATCGTCTGGAGAAGCACGCGTATATTCGATGTCTGACCGAGAAAATTCCAGTAGTTGACAAGCGAAAATGACGGGGCGTCTAGGCTGATGAGGAACAGTCTAACGATCGGTAAGCCGAAAGCGACAAAGAGTATAATGAATGCCGGGATGACGAGGGCCAAGGTCCGGCTTTGTTTGTCAAGCGTTTGCAAGGGGGTGCCCCTTTCAGGATTTACGATGTCACCAACCGGATATCGGACCGCAACCACTCAAGGCGAACATCGTCTCTCGGGGCAAAGATGGGCTGGCCCGATGCAACATGTTCCCGCACGGCCAGAACGCGCTGTCCCACGCGGACATTGTATTTACGCACGGCGCCGGCATAGATCATTTCCTCGACCTTGCCCGTGACATGCTGTTTGAGGGAAATGTCGAGAGATTTTGCCGTGGTTGCGGCTATGCGCAGACGCTCCGGTCGGATCATCGGCACGGAGCCGATGGGGCCGCTCGATGCCACATTTATATCGACACCCAGATCCTCAAGGATGTTGGCTTCTCCCAAGAAATTCGCCACAAAGCGCGACACCGGCTGATCGTAAAGGGCTTCGGGTGTGCCAATCTGTTCGATCTGGCCGGCCCGCATCACGACTATCCGGTCGGAAAGTGTGAGCGCCTCTTCCTGGTCGTGCGTGACGCATACGGTGGTTTTTCCAAACTCCCGGTGCAGGCTCTTAATCTCGCTCTGCATCTGTTCCCGTAGATTCCGGTCAAGCGCGCCGAGCGGCTCATCCAGGAGGAGGATCGGGGGGTCGGCGATGAGCGCTCGCGCCAGCGCGACACGTTGCTGCTGACCACCGCTAAGCTGCGATGGAAACCTGTCGCCGAGGTCTGCAAGATGCACGCGCTCCAGCATGCGGCGTACCAGCTGGGCTCGCTCCAGCTGCTTCATGCCGCGCATCTCAAGCGGAAATTCCAAATTGCGGCGAACGGTCAGGTGGGGAAACAGGGCGTAGCTCTGAAAAACAATCCCCTGGTCTCTCCGGTAGGACGGGACAGAAGCCACCGATTTGCCGGAGATCAGGATATCGCCCTCGGTCGGTTCGGCAAAACCGGCAAGAAGCATGAGCGCCGTGGTTTTCCCGGAGCCGCTGGGGCCAAGAATGGTCAGAAACTCGCCATTCTCCACGGTCAGAGACATTTCGCGAACCGCCGCGACTTGGCCATAAAGCTTGGTAACCTTACGGAATTCAATCTGCGCGTTGGTCGCCTCGTGATTCATGGCATAGTTCTCTACAAGCGACGCCTGCGTGGCAATGGGTTGGCGACCGCTGCCATTCGTTTGGATGTTTCCAACGTTGTCGGTGGAAAACAGTCGGTCATAGACGCCCAAAATGTTCGACATGGATACCCCATAAGAATATCAGGTAACGGCAAGCCCGACTACGCAACTAGCCAAGCTTGCCTGCCATATTAATATGAGAACCTATTCGAGAATCCACTTGTTCCAGCGCTGGATCAGCCGGTCAGTATTTGTCAGACCATCGGGGCCGATTTCCACGTACCAGGCGCCTTTGACGGGCACGCTCTTACCGAGATATTCCGGATAGGTGGGCAGCTTCTTCGCCACCTCTTCGGCTATATGCTTGAATGCATTCTTGTTGGTGGGACCTTCGGGGTAAAGTGTCACAAAAGCCGCCTGACGCTCCGCCCGTGTCGCGTATTCAATGAATTTCTGCGCATTATCGCGGTTCGGGCTACCCTTCGGAATGACCCAATGCGCCCAGGTCAATTTGGCCTGGTTGCGGTTGATCTCGACGGGCGCACCCGCACCGATGGCGGCCAGCGCCCGGCCATCATATGCATGGAAGAGATCGCCGCTTTGGCTCTGCAAAAGCTGCTGAATCTCGGAACCCGCATCCCACCATTTGCGAATATGCGGCTTGATTTTGTCGAGGCTGGCAAAGATACGATCGATATCCATCGGATACAGCTTGTCCGCATCGACGCCATCCGCCATCAAGGCCTCTTCCCAAGGGCCTTGGGTTCCGTACTGGCCGCCGACAAGATGGCGGACTCCGGGGAATTTCTTGACATCCCAGAATTCTGCCCAATTGCCAGGGCGCGGGGCGCCGCTAGGATACTTTTTGGTGTTATAGACCATGTTCAAGGAATAGATGAGCTGGCCGGCGCCGTATTTGTCCTTCGCGAAATCAAGGAATCCGTCCAGCTCTTCCTTCTTGTAGATCGAGTAGTCGATCTCCTCCAGCAAGCCTTTTTTAATGGCGGTGAGCGTCAGGGCCTGTTCCGCTCCGGACACATCGACCGTGACGTTCTGGCTTTTGACCATCAGCTCGAGCGACGCCAAGTTGACGTCCTGCGTAACCGGGATCATGTTGATCCCGGTCTCGGCCTCGAATGGCTTCAGGGTGGATTCGATCAGCGCTTCGCCGATCTGGCCACCATAGACCGAGACACGCAGTTCGTTTGACGAACTTGCCGCAGCCCGGCCGGCGACCCCGCTCAGGGCACCTGCTGCAATAACAGACGATGCCGTCTGCATGAAACGTCTACGATTGAGCTCAAATGTCATTACCTTGTTCCCTTCTTGCCGTCTTTTGACGGATTGCACCATTGTGAAGCCAGACCCGGCACATTGTGTTTTTGAAGAGTTCTTCATATGCCGGATCCATCCCAAAAGGAGGACAAGCCGAATTTAACTTGCCTTCCGGCTGTGATTTTGGGCCTGGACCTAACTTGCGCTCTTGACTGGATCATTCAGCAACCGGGCAATGCGCGTCAAATTCAGTTTGTATATCCACTCATCTCGTAGCCAGATGGCGACATTCATTGGCCTTCCGCGACGACGCCAAGGCCCAGCCGCCCACCGGCCGCATTTGACTATGCGATCGTGGAAGCAGATTTCGTGGCCTGTCTCGAGAAACTGCTGGCGAGCATCCCGATATTGGCCGCCTTTCTATTCGAATGCACTGCGGTTCCAATCATCGCACCGGCGAGGCGACAGGCCTCCCGCCTGCCGCAATATGTCGAGCAAGTCTCCCGGTTTCGCTGGATTGGCACGCAAATGGCGGAAACAATTTAGTCCGCTTGTTGATAAGCGCGGCCGGCTAGCCGATCCGCGCGGCATTGCCGCGACGGTGCCCAGCCAGGCCGGCGGCCGTCAGGTGAACCATGGCGTGAGGCGTCATTCACCTGATTACGCGGCCGCCAGGCGATCCCAAGCGCGGTCCTTTTGCCGGCTGACCGCTCAGGTCAGCACGAAAAGTTCGCGCGGTGTTTTGGTCAGAACTTCCACGCCGGTATCCGTCACGCGAATGCTCTCGCTGATAACATAGCCAAAGTCTTCTTCGACCCAAGATCCGAGATGCATATGGAATGTCATGTTGGGCTTGAGAAGCGCCTTGTTTCCGCGCTGCAGGCTCAATGTTGTTTCCATCCAGTCGATACCAATTCCGTAGCCTGGGCGCGATCTTTTATTAAAGCCGTGTTTCTCGGTGGCACTATGAATTGCCTGGGCTACATCGCCGATGACGGCGCCGGCGCGAACCGCGCTCAAACCGGCACTGAGACCCGCCATCTGCGCTTCGTGGATTCGCAGCAGCCGATCAGAGGGCTTACCGAGAGAATAGGTTCGGCATATCGGCGCGGTATAGCCATGCCGCACCCCTGCAATTTCCAGATTGATCTGCGATCCCTGCTGGAACACGTCCTCGCTCCAGGTCACATGGGGTGTGCCGATTCGGGCCGATGCGCAGAGAAACGGTGTTGTGACCCATGTGCCCGACTTGCCATTGGCTCCATGCGCTAGCGCGCCGATGATCTCGGCGATTGCATCGGCCTCCCGCACGCCGGGCTTCATGATTTGCGATGCTCGCAGCAAACCCGCATCGGCTATGGCGGCCGCCTCTCGCATCACTTCGATCTCGAGATCCGATTTGACGCTCCGGATTTGCGTGATCATGCCCGCGACATTGGCAATCTTGGCCTCGGGAAGCCGCGTTTTGAATTTCTCGGCCGTTTCGGCCGCAAGACTTCCAAGCTCGAGACCGATGCCGCGACCGCCAAAGCCGCCATCGAGAAGGAAATCAATGACCGCGTCAAAGCCATTCTTGTTGGAGTCGCCCATCAGTTCTTCGGGGTAGCCGACGATATTGTCGCGATCCAGAAATGTTTCCTGCATGGCTGCTGGGGTATCCATCCAGCGCAGAATGAATGTCGGTTGCTCGTCGCGCGCCGTCACCACCAATCCTCTAGAATCATAAGATCGCGCGGTGGATCCGGTGAGATAGGTGACGTGCGCAGGATCAGTCACCACAACTGCATCGAGTTCCCGCGCTTCCATCTCGTGTTTTACAGCGGATAGCCTGCGCAGAAATTCAGATCGCGGAAAAGCTTGGGGACCCTTGACTAGCACTGTGGAGACCTCCGATTGATGATTTTGCCAAACGTGTCAACCCGTGTCGCGTTGACCTCATGGTGATGTTACGCCTACCCTCGTGCCCAAATCGGTACAAGGATTGACCATTCGCGATGAAAATCTGCGAAATAACCGGCTTTCCCGCAGTTTTAGGTCACATTGCTGATTACGCTAACAGGCTGTTGAAGAAGGATTACGTTTGGCTTTGAGGATAGCCTCGTCACCGTTGTGGTAGGCGAAGCTGATGTCGATGGAGCCGTCGTCGAGCAATTCTGCGGAGCCGTCGCCGGTGACTTCGCCCATCTCATCAAAGCCGGCCCATGTGAAGAAGACCATTGAGGGCCCGTACCCGAGTTCGAGGCCGGCTTGCAGGGCGCCAAAGGCGATCTCTCCGCGGTTGTCGGCCCCAATGGTGATCGTGGCGGGCTCGCCGAGGTGAGACAGCCGCGATCCCACAGGTCAGCTTCGATGATCCGCCAGCGGCCGATCAGTTGACAGCCGGCAGGCGCGATCACGTCGGCACCGCCAGCAGCTTCGGCGACCGCACGAGATTGTAGGCGGCGGCGTTGAAAGTGAAGGCCCGTCCGACGCGATCGCGGCCACGCAACTTCGTCTTCGCCTGTGCGGCGACTGTCTTGATCCATCCGAACGCCCTCTTCAATGCGCTTGCTAATGTGCTGGCTGACCGCATAGCCGCTGTGCCGCGTCGTGCGCCCGTTGATCGCCGAACTACGGCCGCTGGTGTTCTGCGTCACATGCGGCGTCACCTTCATCGTACGCCTCCGGCGAAGGCCGCCTTGCGGGAGGATGGCACGGTAGCGAGGCTGCGCTCTTAAGGTCGTCCTTACGAG
>NZ_JBVVQL010000020.1:17368-69075 GCF_055811195.1 Mesorhizobium sp. WSM4823 | reverse complement strand
AATCGCTGTCCGCGAATTACTGAAATCACTGTCCGGGATTTAGCGAAAAGGGTGTCCGGGAATTACCGAAACACGCAGCTGCGCACCCGAATCCATATGTTCCGCCCGGCACGTTCGCAGTGACTGCCATACCCCAGATGGGGAAAGGGTTCTGGGGACCTGGGAAGGTTCTGGTCAACGGCGTGCTCGTGTCACTCCCCGAGTGGCCGTCCTTCGGGTCGCGCTTCCGCAAGCTTCGCGCCGCACTCATGTCGCAGATCGCCACGGGCTCTTGCCTGATTATCAATGGCGACAGCATCAGCAACGGTGCCTTCGCTTCCAATCCGAGAAGCAACCACGTCGGGCTGATCACGCGTTTCGCCAACCTCGGCATCGCGACGGACGAGGCAGTTCTTGTCAGCTTCGACAATGCCGACACATCGGGAGGAAATGCCTTTCACGGCATCTCCTTCACCAATCCCTCAACGCCCACCTACGGAGCCAACGGACCGGTGGGCTTCTCTCTGATGCTACAGCCCGCTCAGGTGCTGAATCTTGCTGCGGCAGCCTACGAGAAGATCGACGTGACGTATCAGGGGGTTGCGTCGGGACAGCTTCAGTTTGCCTTCAATGGCACACCATACGCCACGGTCAACACTGCAGCGACGGGAAGCGACGTGCTGGCCGCCCCGGGAGTCACAGGTCAGGCCGCCAGCGGAGCGTACACGATCACCAACACCGGGTCGGTAGCTGTGGAGATCACCTCCCTGATGCGTTTCGGGATAAAGGCCGTCGGCTCTAATCCGCGTCTCTACGTGATGAGGGCTGCGCATGGTTCCTACGCCATGGCGAGCTTCACCGCTTCTCGGATGCAGTCGATGGTTCGCATCGCGACGGCCATCACAGGTGGCACGAATCACTTCGTCATTCCTGCCCTGGGTACGAACGACGCCATCGGAGGACTGACCTATGCGCAGATGCGGCAGGCTACCCTCGACTACGTGAACAGGTGGATTGCCGCAGGTGTACCTCTCGTGAACATTCTGCCCATCATGCCGTGGCGATGGCAGGCGGACGCCACGTACAACTACCAGAACCAGGTGGGTGGCATCAGGCAGGCATACAAGGAGCTCGGAGCCAGACGCGTCATTCAGACTGACGCCTACGACTTCGTGGCGGAGGGGCTGGGTCAGCACCCGAACGATGAGGGCTTCATTGCGGAGTTCAACGCGATTGTCGCCGCTCTCTGCGACGGCGCCATTTAGAATAGTAGTGGACTCCGACTGGGAAGGCATGTTCGCCAACACCTAAACGTCAATGGCAATGATCGCATGGCGCAGCAAGGACGCCGCTCAGGGCACACTATTGAGCCGGGCTGGGCTGCAATTTCGGCTTCGTTTTGCCCGCCTCAAAGTACCGTTGAATTCTCTTCTCGATGAGAATGTGCGCCAGGTAACCGACTGCGATCCCAACCAGGGAACTGATTATCGCGGCTACACTGGATGGCAGCCACGGCATTGTTTTGGCTAAAATCATAAGCGTGGCGGGCATGCATGGTTGATGAAATAGGAAGATCGAGTATGACGCATCGCCTAGCGCGATACCAATCCGGCTTTCGCGCGTGGTTCTAGTGCCAACAGCAACCAACATAGTGATGAGCAGCAATGGTGCGATTGAGAGCACCATTGTCAGCGTCCTGATCTCCAGGCCAAAATACACAACAAACGCGCGCAGGCCCAAAGATAGCAGGATCAGGAAAAGTATCTGACCGGAGAACGCATAGCTTGGCTTCCATTTGCGCATCGCCAACGCGAGCAGGACCCCAATTCCAAACTCGATATTGAACGGGCTGAAAATGAACGAAGCCAAAGTGTCGGTTTCTTCCGATGAGCCCGTCATAGCGTATCGCGCCAACGGCAATGCCGCCCAAAGCAGAATAAACCACCAGAACTGCGGGCGGACGAGGAAACACAAGGCAAAAACAGCGTAGAAAACGACCTCATAGCGGATCGTCCAAGCAACTGACGGAACTACCTCTCCGACAGGCCATATTGTGAGCGCACGAAGCGACCCCCAAAAATCAGGCGGCGCGCCGGACACTATGAGCGCTACATTATAAAAGACCACGGCAAGATAGAGCATTGGCAGCAGGCGTACTGCCCGCCTGAACAGAAATTCGAGCGGTGTATATCTCGGGGCGCCCGTCGCGGAATCTGTGGCCGTCACGACCATGATGAAGCCGCTCATCATGAAAAAGAAATCGACTTCTCCGCCGCCGCTCGTAAAAAACGACGTCAGCATTCCTGGCCCGAAATATTTGTCCAGAGAAGCGGCACTTACGTTGTGAGTCACGACGACCAGCACGGTGGCGATCGCCCGAAGATAGTGCAGTCCAGAGATTGTCGGGACTTTTCTGATCATAATAACCTAAGCCGCTCGAATGGCGTCGACGAGCGCTGTGATCGCGCCTCGGGTCAAGTGGATGCCGTCCTCAGTCACGTCATTCGAGCCGCGAATTGCGATGTAGGGGTCGACAAAAGGAACCCCACTCCTAAGGCACGCCTGGCGTGTCGCGTCGTTGATGGCAGCGGCGACGGACGCCGATCTGAATGCGGTTTTCTTCTCTTCGATCGGCGGGATCGCGAAGATGACCGACTTAGTCCCTATGCTGTCGAAGAACGAATTGATCAGCATCGTCTTTCCCGCAACAGCATTCGGCTCTGCTCCGACGCGGCTGTCATTCGTTCCGACCTGTATGATCGCTTTCGACGACGGGTTTTCTTTCAACGCCTCCGCAACCATGGGAGATTTGATCGACGCCAGCACGTTCTCCGCCGTGGCGCCTCCAAAGCCAGCGTTGACCGCATTGAGGCCTTCAAGTGCATGTGGAGGGATCATCTCAAGGTTGGAATCCCCGACCAGGATCAGACTGCCTGGACCAAGCCAACGCAGATTAGCGGCGATCATGTAGGTCCGCGCGGTCCAATGATCTTGCCAGGGAACGGTTTTTCTGGGGAGCAGCCGGCCCTTCCAAACAGAAAGGACACCCTTTGCCTTTGTCAGCGACATTGTTGCGGAATCCCCCGGTGCGGGTTGTTTGTAACTGATTGAGGCTGATCGAGGCAAGCCATTGGGACTAGACGCGATAGGCGCATCATGGCACGTTCGCCACGATCACGACCGGGGAGTTCTATGAGCGCAGACGGCATCATCGCCATGTATGACGACTACTATGCCGACGGCAAAGTGTCGCTCAAACGAGAAATCACATCGAACCAGACGGTCGGCCATATCCTGAATATCGCGGGCGGCGAGTCTTTCGATACGATCCTGGACATCGGCGCCGGTGAAGGTGCGGTGCTGGACAAACTGCACAAGCGCAAGATCGGAAAGATCCTTGGCGCTGTAGAAATCTCCAGTTCCGGCAAGGCAGAGATTGAGAAGCGGAAGATCCCCAACCTCAAGAGCGTCGAGATGTTCGACGGTTACCACATTCCTCACGCCGACAAATCTTACGATCTCGGCCTCGCCATTCATGTCGTCGAGCACGTCGAGCACGAGCGCATGTTTTTGGCGGAAGCGGCCAGGGTCTGCAAAAAGCTCTATGTCGAGGTGCCGCTGGAGAACACCGCTTTATGAGCAGGGCGATACGGATCTCCGGCAAGTACGGCCACATCAATTTCTACACGCCGCTATCCTTCGAAAACCTGCTGAAGACATCGGGGTTAAAAGTCGAACGGCTGATGGTTTTTCCGCATGACCTCGCTTACGAGCAATTGGCCGGCAGGGCAAAGGGTTGGTTGAAATATCAGGTTCGATCGGGGCTTTTGAGGTTCGCGCCCAGGGTCGCGACTCGCAATCTCGTCTATATGGCAGGAGCAATTTGTTCATCGTGAAAGAACTGAGGTCGAGGCTCGAGGACTATTTTTCCGGCCCCGGGTTTTGGCCGTTCTTCTTCATGATGGTCCTCATGTTCCTCCCTTTTGCACTTCTCTTCCCTCTGCTTGGTTGGACTTGGTGAGCCACGGCCGTCGGCTAGTTCGGCGGACGCAGCGCGTTCCGGACGACGTCGGCCTCGTTTAGGTCGCCACTCCTCAAGACTTCCCAAAGGCCGTCAATCAACTTCACTAGGCCGTGGTCGGTTGTGTGGATTTCGCCGGCCGTCCGCGCAGCATTCGCTCGAAAAGCCGCGCTGTGTCGAGCCCACGGCCCACCAAGGATGATCAGGTCTTTGCGACGTTTGTCCGCCATTCGGTGGGCATCTCCGTAAGGACAGTAAGCAGCGACCTGCGCACGACCGGAGTGGTGCGCTTGCCGGCCTGATACTCACCAAGCATCACGCGAGCCTCGATTTCCATAGCCTGTTCATCCGATAACGGCGCGAACACTTGGTCGTCGGGCTTGAGGGAAAACATCGGCGCGTAGCAAAGATAGCAAGCATGCGCGGATGCGCCGCCGCCGGACACCCACTCGACGGCGCGCTCGACGGGGTCGGTGGTCTTCGCCAGGTTCATCTTGCCGGCCTTGAATGTCCCGCCTTCCGGATGTCGATAAAAGCGACCTTCGATCAATTCGACAACACTGTTCATGCCGCTCGCCCCAGTTTCGAGCGCGGACAATACCACAACCCACTGCCATCACAATCACTGGGCGGAAAGCCACGGCTGTGAACACTACCGTACGGCGACACCGTCGAAACACTGTACCGTCAGGAGGATCGGTGGCCAAGTGGTACAAGGTGGCCGATAGCGCTGGCGGCGCGGACTGGAAGACGCTGACGCTATCGCCATATACAGGGTTGACCAGTTTGCTTGCCGCTGTAGATTGCGGCGCCATGCCCTACAAAGCATATTTGATCGCTGTGTTCCTTGGCTTCGCATCCCCAAGTCTAGGGGCTGAGTTCAAGATCTTCGAGCATTTGAATTTCGATGGTGGCCCGAAGGACTTCCGGCAGTTCGGCATGGAACGAATGACGGTTGTGGATGGCCATATCCTAGGACTTGGCGTCCCGAATTCGGCTCAGGTAAAAGAGGCGATACAGCAGCCGAGAACCAACGACCATCTCGTCATCGATATTGAACACTGGCCCGTGGAGGGGGATGGCCAAGCTGCTTCAATAAGCAAATACCAGCAGACGCTAGCCTCCTTCAAGAATGCTGATCCGAGCGTTCGAATTGGCCTCTACAGCGTCTTGCCGGTGCGTGATTACTGGAGGGCAAACGGGTATAATGGTGACAGCGGTTTCGCGGCTTGGCAGCAAGCGAACTCGAAACTAGCTGCCGGCCTCATCCCGTATGTCGATGACCTATACCCCTCCCTCTATACGTTCTATGGGGATAAAGACGCATGGGTGGTTTATGCTGAAGCCAACCTTCGGGAAGCGCGACGGATATCGGCTGGTAAACCGGTCTATTGCTTTTTGTGGCCGCAGTTCCCAAAGACGTTTGCATTTCTGCCGGGCGATTACTGGTATGCCGAACTCGACACATGCCGGCGCCTGGCTGACGGGATTGTCCTGTGGGGCACCATTCGCGACAGTGGTCCGACGCACCGTTCAGCCATATGGGATGACAAGGCGGAATGGTGGCAGGCTACCCTACGTTTCCTGCGCGAACTCCAGAAATAAACACTAGAGGAGAAGTTCGATCTACAAGCCAGGCTTTCTCAATGATTTTCTCGCCAACTCACTCGCTCTGTGGGTCATCGCGTGCTGGGTAATTCTGGCTGTATTCCTCGCCTACCCTTATATCCGTAGGGCCTTCTCCGCAAAATCCCGGAAGGATAGGTGATCTTCTTCATGGCATTGGCGCGGAAGATCAGCACGGACATCACAATCCAAAGCGAGCTTGAGCCGTAAAGCGATCCGGAAAACTGAGCCCCGACAAAGAACTGCGTCGTAAGAAGCGGGAGCAGTGGGAAGCGCAAGTCCGCCATGAAGCTGCTGGCGGAATACAGCCGCACCAGCACCATGCAGAAGATCGCCATCCCGACCAGGCCCATGGCCTGAAGGACTTCCATGAACAGGTTGTGGGGGTAGCGCCAGACGGGGAGCTGCGTCCCAAAGCCGAGCCATGGGTATTGGGTGAACAAATCCCACGATAGGGCGATGGAACTGAGCCGTTCCGAGGATGATCGGTCCTCGCCAACCGTGGCGAGGAGAAACTTGTCGATGAATGGCGTTATGTCGACAAGAGCCAGCGCCAGAACCACGCCGATACAGATGATAATCGCCCACACCGCGCTGACGAATTTGGGCCGGAGCAGTTGAAGGACAACGGTGCAAGCGCCCAAGGCTATCAGGGGGCCGCGAGCTCCTGCTAGATAAATGGTGAAGATCGCTGCGGCGGACACTGTGGCAATGGCAAGTTTCGCGGATTTGCGCTCGACATGTTGGAATAGGGCATACCCGGCGATTAACGCGGTGACCGCTGTGTGGCCTATCGAAATCGGGTTGAGTGTGTCCAGTTTCACGCGGTTTGATGGGTCTCGCGACAGGACAACGGCGCCGCTATATTCCAGCCACAGAAGCGCGGCGACGGCAACCGAACAGACGATAAAAACGGCCAATGAGGTGTTTGCCTCAAACCACCTTGGGTTCGATGCAGCCAGAAAAATGGCCGGGCCCATCGAGGTTACCAGCGCGAACACCATGGCATCCTGCGCGCCAAGAACATCGTATTGAACATCGAGCCAGAGCTTTACCGCGTACAGTGTGGCGAGGGAAAGCAGCCAAATACTGCCGAACCGAAGGCCTTTCCGGTGGTCCAGAAACAGAAAACACACCGCGGTAAGCAGTAGAACCAACACACGGAATAGCACGGACAAACCGTCGTTTTGTGTGGTGGCTGACAGGATACCGACAATCGGATACCCGCAAACCGCCAGGGCGAATGACCACGCCCACAAGTCTTTATAGATCGGCACTAGTGATCCCCTACAAACCACGCGCGCTTCATAGCCGGTTTTATTGACCGCCGCTAGATCACGCGAATTTTCACCCTGAAACAAACAAACCTGCCCGCGAGGGCGGAAAGGAACAGCCATGAACACTATCGTGCCAGCCGGCGCGGCGACCGTCGTCGACTATGACGTCGCGATGGAGATCGCCGGCCATGAAGCCATCGTGCGCCAGGCCTACAAGGACAGCGTAGGGGTGTGGACCTGGAGCGTCGGCTTGACCTCGGCGACCGGGCATGCGGTCGAGCGCTACATCGGCAAGAAACAGTCGCTGGAGCACTGTCTGCGGGTTTATGTCTGGGCGCTCGACAACTACGCTGATGCCGTTCGCAAGGCCTTTGCCGGCACGGTGCTGACCAAGGCGCAGTTCGCTGCTGCCCTGTCGTTCCACTGGAACACTGGCCAGATCGGCAAGGCCTCATGGGTGAAGCTGTTCAAGGCCGGAAAGGTCGCCGAGGCAAGGAAGGCCTTCATGAGCTACCGGAAGCCGGCTTCGATCATCCCGCGCCGGGAGAGGGAGCGCGACCTGTTCTTCGACGGCAAATGGTCGAACAACGGCACGATGACGGAATATGCGATCGTGCGGCCGAACGGCTCGATCGACTGGAAGAGCGGGCGACGCATCAACGTCGAGAAGGAGCTGCGCGACGCGCTGGCCGGCACTATTCCCGCTTCCGACAAGATCATCGTGGAACAGCCGGTGAAGGTCGAGGTTCCCGTTTCCGTCGACAAGCCGATTGTTCCTCTCGCCGTCGAGCATGAGGTGAAGAAGAAAACGAATCTTTGGGGCTGGCTGACCGGTATCTTCGGAAGCGGCGGCGCTGGGCTTGCCGGGTTGCTCGGCGCCGACTGGCAGGCCGTTGTGGCGATCGGCGGGCTGGCCATCGTGATTCTCGTTGTCGTCATCCTGCTGCGCCGCCAGATCATCGCCGCAGTGCAGGACATTCGCGGCGCGGTGGAGGGCTGACCATGGGCGGCGGCGGCAACAATGTCGACTTCTGGAGCCGGGTCGGCGGAGCAATCCTTCTGAGGGTCGGCGGCATCTTCGCGGCCGGGGTCGTTACAGGCGTCATTCTAGGGTGGCTGGTATGAGCGCGCTGATCACCTTCATTGCCGCCCGCCTTGGGCTCGGCCAGCTCGTTTCCGGCATCGTTGCCTGGGCCGCAATCGCCGTAATCGCCTCGGGCGCCGCACTGGGCGGCTATCAACTCGTCAAGCATTGGGGCGCGGAAGAGCTTCGCGACAGAATCGAAAAGGACAACCAGGATGCGATTGGCAAAGGAATTGAGGCGAGCCGTAATTTTGACGACTGCGATACCGCTGGCGGGGTGTGGGACTTCCGGCGTCAGCGATGTTCCAGCCCTTAGGGCGGCGATCGGTAGCAGCCTCGCCGGCGCACAGGGCAAGACGCTGTCGGATCAGAACAGGATCGACCGGACGATGGCGCCGGGTTGCGCCGTCGGCCTTTATAAGCCCGACGAATGCGATCGACACAGCAAGGCCAGCGCCGGGCGCCGCGCCGAATTGAAATAAAGGGGTCGAAGCATTGCCGGCAAGTCTGAACGAAATCTACCGCCTGCTTGGCGAGCTCACCGGCACCGTCAAGGCAATAGACGAAAAAGTGGACGATCTAAAGCAGGATGTCAGCGAATCGGAGGTCGCGAGTTCGAAGAGCCGTGCGAATGTCCATCGTCGCTTAGACGAGATGGTGCTGCGGACGGCCAGCCTCGAATTCGACATGCTGTCGGTCAAGAACAAGGTCGACACCGTCAAGGCCGTATCGGACGATGTGGTCGCGCTTCGGCAACGGGCGCAGGGTGCCGGCACGCTTGGCCACTGGCTTATCAGGATCGGCATCGGCGTGGTGTCGGTCGCCGGCTGGCTGATCGGCGTCTATACATGGCTGACCGGCCGGCCGCCGCCTTAGCCTGATCAACGAAAATCACAAGGAACGCGACGGCTGCTCGGACCGTTGACCGGCTTTAATCGAGCCGTGTCATGCCATCCACCTCAATACGGAAAACGGAATACGATCCGGAGCGCCAAGTGCTCTCGGTGTGGTTCGTCGCCAGCGGCAAACGATACGAATTTGAGGAAGTGCCGCCTGAGACCTTCGCCGCGTTCAAAGCAGCCTTCGCCAAAGGCCGCTTCTTCAACGACTACATCCGCAATCACTTCCGGTATCGTCGGGTTGCGGCCGGTAAGGATCCTGATTGACGGCAGATAGCTGAAACATTCCAACTGCCGGTTGGTAGACGCAGCGCCGCCGGCGCGCATAGGATTTTGCGCCAGGCACATCACCCCCGCCCACACCCTTGTGCCTGGTAAACGAGTGAGGAGTGTCGCCCGCCGTGCCGAAAGGTGCGGCGGGCTTTTTTCGTTTGGAACAAAGGCTTGGCAGGATAGTTTGAGCTCTTGCAGCATTCCCGTAGACAAATGCTGTCCGATCGGATTGCCGATCAAGCCCGCGTCCTTCCCCCCGTGGGGCGCGGGCTTTCAATTCACAGGCTGAAGCGGTTGATGCTCTGACTTCGCGTGATGGAGTACCTGGCCGAGATCGCGCATGTCGAAATCCTGCCCGCATATGGGGCAATGCTCGAAATGCTGCGCATCGGGCTTAACCGGATGGTCGTGATCTCTGCCCTTGAAGCCGGTGCCTAAATTGTTGGTCGGATATCTCATTTCCTCTCCCGCAATGCCCTCGCGGCTTCTATCAGCGCTGACCGATCGTTGCCGTTGGCCTTGATGAGCTCGCGGACCTGCTCGATCGTCACGCCATTCTCGCGGGCGAAATACTCCACCTCATAATGTTCGTCGGCAGACACGCGATTGCGATCGCGAAAGTCTCGCTTGCTCTTATCGTCGGCCATGTCGTCCTCCTGATGAGCTTTGGATCGATGGCAACGCCGACAAGCTGTTTTTGTTTCCGCAAGGCTGCGGAATCACGATCTGTTCACTCTGGCTAATATAAAGCCGGCACCTAGAATCGAGTGGGTGCGTAAAATTGTAAGTACCGGCGTCGGCCGGCTCGAGTTCATTCCTCCGATGATGCCTACCTTGGTCGCCAAGCCGCCCCAAGGCGATGACTGGATGCATGAAGCCAAATTCGACGGCTACCGCTCCCAGATCATCATCGACGCCGATGGTGTGCGGATTTTCACCCGCCGCGGACTCGACTGGACCTCCAAATACCGCGACCTAGCTGCGGCGGCGCGAACGCTGGACGTCGAGAATGCCATCATCGACGGCGAAGTCGTCGTCTTGAATGAGGCCGGCCTTTCGGACTTTGCCGCCCTGCGCAAGGCAATCACCAGGCGCCAGCACGACCTCTATTTCGTCGCGTTCGATCTGCTGCATCTCAACGGCCATGACTTGCGCGACATGGTGCTGGAGGACAGGCGGGAAATCCTGGCCGGCCTTATAGGGTCTGACAGCCGCATCCAGTTCAGCGAGACGATGCCAGGCGAGGCTAATGCGATCTATCATCTAATCGACGCGGCCGGTCTGGAAGGGATGGTATCGAAGCGTCGAGATAGCAAATACCGCAGCGGCCCGACTGCCAATTGGCTGAAGACAAAATCCTTCACCGAAAGCGAGTTTGAACTACTCGGCGTCGAACGCGAGCGGGGTAAGCCCGCGTTTGCTCTGATGGCCGAGCCAGACACCCGGAAGTATGTCGGCAGTGCTTTCGTCAGTGTCAATCGCGAGATGCGGGAGCGGTTGTGGAAGCGCGTCCAGGAACATGCCGGGCCACCGCCCAAGGACATGCCAAAGCGGCCGGCAACACAGTGGGTCAAGCCGGGTATCAAAGCCCGCGTGAAGCACCTCCGGGGCGAGGAAGACCTTCGGCACGCATCACTGCAGGATTTCTGGGAGGAGAATTGACTCCCTACTAGTGCTTCTCAACGAACGCTTTGCATGCGGGGGATAGCTGATCAATCATGCTTTGAAGATCGCATTTGCCGATCGGTGTCATTGGGCAAAGCCGTTTGTAGTCTTTCTTGCATTCCTTGCCTTGGAAGTTTTTGAAAGCCTTTGCCTCAGCGGCCATGGTGTTCAAAAGTATTCCCGAGAATGCTAACGCCAGGCCTAACCACAGATGCTTCCCCATAGCCGTCTCCCCTTGTTGCCTCACAATCTCAGTACAATAAATTAGGATACGCTAATGGCACGAGGCTTGCAAACCCCTTGCCGGCGCCGGTCTCAGGATTATATTCCTCCCCATTGCGGCGAGCCCTTCAATAGAGATCGCCATGCCCCAAAAGACCCTCGCCGAGACCTTGGCCACCCGCGAAACCATCTATGTCAATTGCGGACACCCGATGTGCTGCAAATCGACGAAGCTTGACATCCAGGCGCTGATTGACAGGCTCGGCCGTGACCACGGCTCGATGCATGACGACCTGGTCGGGCTCTTTGTCTGCTCAAGTCGCAAGGCTGTCGGCCATGACCGGCGGCCGGTGTTCTTCACATTCATTCCTGACTACGAAGGCCAGCAGCGGGCGCGCAATCGCGACTGGAAGCCAACTTTCGAACGAAGGGGCTGAAAGTGGCCGACCGGCAGATAGGGTTGGTTTCCAGCCATTCGCGCAGCTGCCCGTCGACCCTTTACCGCCTGGCCTTACGCCAGCCGGCCGAGCGCGCCTCGGCCTCGCTGCAGAACCAGCGCTCGCCTTTGCTCGGCGTGATCACTGTCTCGTCGTAATACTCTTGGCCCGGCAGATGGTAGATTTGCTCACCCGAGTTCACGCTGATGTTGCCTTTGACGTTGCAACCGGAGCCGAGCAGACCGAAGCCGGTCGATTGCTCGCTGACCGTCTCAACCTTGTCGACGTTCGCAGCCCGCCAGTCCCACGGGGGATCGAATCTGCCTTGCCATACGCCGCGATGCGCGGCCTTGGCCGAGACTTGCTCGGCGGCGAATGCTTCGTTCGAATAGCGAGGCCAGTCTAGAGCGAGGCCTTGTTCAACGAGCCATTTCTGAACGCTTCGGCCGTCGGCGCGATTGCAGTTCCCGACGAGACGCCCGTACCGATCACGGTCGACAAAACTGCAGTGCAGTGGTCGCGAAGCTGCCAGGAACTCGTCCAAGGCTTGGGCCGCGCGGCGCCCGCATGGATAATCGAAGCCCTTCGCGTCATCGCAGTACTGCCGGCTCTCTGGCGCATCGATGCCATTGAAACGAATCCTTCGGCCTGCAATCTCTACCGTGTCGCCATCAATCACGGAGGCGCGGCCTTCCATCGAACCAGGCAGCGGCTCTGTCCAGTTTGTTACCGTGGACTGGAGGCTTGCGGTGCTCTGCATTACGAACTGGGTGACTGCGGCGGCAAGCGTGGCGACGCCGAGGAAGATCAGCCCCAATAGCGGTCGCGGCAGCCGCCGTGACGGCATTCTACGGCCAGCGCGCCCTCGCCACCGGTCAGCCTGATATCGGCGGATTTTGCTCACGCCCCTTCTCCCGAAAGAGAGAATGCTTGGATCTTAGGCGAGAGTCCAGATATCCTTCAGGTCCGCTCGTCGATCAGTGCTCCTTAACGAGGTCGGCCAGCGGACATCATCGCACGCGCGATCGCGAGCTGCGCCTCAACCTTCGCGTTTTCCTTTTGGGTCATGTTGTCGGCTGCGATCAGCAGCTTCAAAGACCGCATGATCTCCCCACGCGTCCATCCGGCATCAAGCATGCAATCGACGATCGCCTGAAATCCTGGCTCCATGGCCTCCTGGCAATCAATCCCGCGGTCGGGGTATTCGCCCTGTCGTCTTGGCGGTCTGATCATGCGGATCTTCCTCAAAGATATAGCTCGCCGTCTTCGCGGTGCTCGAAACAGAACCAGTGCGGAGTCTGCCTTGGCCTGGCAAAGCCCCATCCAGCATTCTTGCCACAGCCGGGATGCTCGCACCGGTGATGCTGAATACCTGGGCGGGTGACCGGCTCCATTGTGCCGGGAAGGCGGATTTCGTCGCTCATAGCAGCGCTATCCGTTCGATCATGTGCGCGCTGTCGTTTGGCAGCTTGTTCTTGACGGAGGCGTTCACGTCGCGGCCGACACGGTAGAGCTCCAGGTCCTCATCGAGGTTTTCGTGCAACAACTGTTTGGCGTCGTTCGGCGGCGTTTCCGGGTCCAGCCAGGCATCATAGACGTCCGGATCGAGGATCACCGGCTGCCGATCATGAATCTGGCGCATCGTGTCACCGGCCGGCATGGTGACAATCGAACAGCTCGTCACGTCGAGGTTCTTGTTGTAGGCCCAGATGCCGGCGAAGCTGAACGGCTGATGATCGGGCAGGAAGATATGCCAGGGGTCACGCCCCTTGTCAGCCGGGCTGATCGTCCACTCATAAAAGCCGTCGGCAGGGATCAGGCAGCGCTTCGACTTGAACGCATCCTTGAAGGCTCCAGAGGTGTCGATGGTCTCGGAGCGGGCGTTGAACATGGTGGCCTTGGGGAGTTCCTTGGCATGCCAGGGAACCAGCCACCATCGACCTTGGCGGAGCTTGTGCCCATCATTCTCGCCCGCCGTGACGAATGGCACTTCCTCGGTCGGCGCGATGTTGTAGCGAGGCGCGTCATTGCGGCCGATTTCGGCTGGCGCCGTCAGTCGGTAGAGCCGGTGAATTTCCGACCACGGCAGATATCTGGTGTAGCGTCCGCACATGCCGCTGCCTCAGTTGCGCAGGATCTCGGGGACGCTCAGCGGCCCGAGATCGAGAGTTCTCTTGTATTCGCCCGTCCGGCGCCAGACGCCGCGTGCTTTTCCGTTTTCTCGGTCGCGCTTTGGATCGAACATCACGCCCGGGAAATGGTCAAGGAACGCTTGAGCTGAAGCCTGATCGGCGAAACAGTAGAGCCGCCAGTCCTCATATCGGCCGTTCGGCCATTTCGCCTGCACTAGCCTTTTCATTGGGGTCAGCCTGCGCTCTTCGCAAACCTCGCGGATCAACGTGAAGCTGTGCCCCGTGCATAGGTCGTCGGGCAGAGCGACTTGGTAAGGCCATTCCCGATCGATCCTAGCGGGCGAGGGGCCGCGACTGCGCATAAGGAACGTGTCTACTTGCTATCGTAGGCAAAAGGATCGCGGCCGATTTCATCACCCGGGCCCAACCGGCGCCCGGGGTTCAAATACCCGGCGATGTCGTAGCCTTCCATCATCCAGTCCTGAAACTGCTCATCGTCGACGCGATCCAGGAACCCAGTGTAATATTCGGGGCAAAGCTCCTCGAGCAAGTCCCGTAACTTTTCCACCTGTTCCTTGCTGGCACCAGCCTTCATGGCCAAGCCATAGGAGACACCCGGCAGTGATGGAATTGCCTGGCCTTCAAAATCGATACGCAATCGACCGTTCGGCATTTCATGGACGGAGAAAAACACGCCCGCGAATTCGACTGGGACCATAGGTTCCTGCTTGTCGCTCATGGTTCAGCTCCTTCTGATGCCCACAGTGAACGAAATGAGAACATTAGAGTCAAGAGCCTCTTGACGGATCAGGAATATGTTCCTTTTCTAGTGGCATGGCGCACGATCCGATCGACACGCTGGGCAAGGCGACCCGGCACAATATGCTCGTCAAAGCGGAATGCAGCTGCGGCAATGTCCGCTACTGCCGTTCAGCCGACCTGATGATGGTCTATGGCGGCGGCGTCGATCCCCAGTCGCTCAAATTCGATTGCAGCCGGTGCAAGCCGCAAATCACAATCACGCTCCTCGAGGTCCATCCCGAGCACCTGCCAAAGCGCCTGATGATCCATAAACCGATGAAGATCGGCGGCAAGATCCATTGGCACACGGAAAGATTTCGAGGGTGAGCGGCTGCACAACAGTCTCTAAATGCGGGGAATGATGGCGGCGTTGCCGGCGCGGGTTTATAAACCAACGGGAAAGTTTGCCGCGACGATGCGGCTTCTTGCGCGTATAGTACTCTGGGGCTTTCGAAACAATTGGAGGGTAGCATGGCTAGCGCAACCTATTCCGGCATTGAACTCGAAAAGGCGCTCAATTCAGGCCAACTGGACCGTTCTGATCTTGTAATCACGGGAATGTCGAAAGCATCGAAGACGGCGGGTTACATCGCCTTCACACGGTCCGGTTGCGAAAATTGGGTCGACTTGCCTGTGGACATGATTGAATCGGCCGAACGAGTTGGAAGCGCGCCATGCAAAGACCACAGCCACCCGCTGCTCCAGATCACATTGAAGGAACCCAAAGACGGTCAGGCCAAAGTTTTCGCGGCTCTCCTCTCACAACCTAGAGAGACTGCCGGTTTCGGCCCTCAGGTGTTGAGAGATCAGACCCAATTTGACGGTTCTGGCTTATCAAGGATGGGTGGGGGCATACCGCCGCAATTTGATAGCGTCGCGACAGACGACCGTCCTACCTGGCTAGGGCCATATAGGGGCGGTTTGGAAGGCGAGGACGATTTAGAGTGGCAAAGCGCTTATCCAGGTGCAGCCCGAGTTGGTCTAGGCGGCGGCGATGACTTATCTTGGTGGGGATGTTGGAACTCGAGGTGCACGAAATGCATAGCTAAAAGGCGGGTGTGCAACGACGCGGGCTGCTGGCTAGTCTGCATCGCCTGGAGGACAGTTCCCTGCAAGAGAGGCCCTTTTTGCGCTACGATAGCCTGAAGCGCGGTCTCGCCAGTATTGCAATTGACCTTGGGTGCCGGCCCTAAGTTCAAGCCGCATGCGCCGGGTCGAGCGCGCCTACACCCGCCATGCCGTTAAAGCTGATCGGCGCTAGATCCAGCCCATCCACTGAAGCGCCCGATAGATCAGCCCGAACACGATCACGAACGGCGTGACGATCAGGGCCGCGGTGACAATGAGGCGGGCGTCACCTCGGAAACGGGTCATGCGAGCCACCACACCAAAAGTACCACGGGGATTACCACGGCGTCAGTATAGGTAGGTTCGAACTATCTGAAAACCCGGAGGAAAATGCGCCAAGCGCCACTTTTCCCAAACCAGATGCGCTACCAGGCTGCGCTACACTCCGAGTCCTTGCGGGCTATAGGGTTCCAGGCTTGGCTGCGCAACCCCTTAAAAGACGAAAACGGAACAAACGGCAGGCCCGGGCCGAGAGCGGAGCGGAAAATGCCAACCAAGTCGCGCAACGGCTTCGCCGCAAACTGTTCAAGCTGATGGCGGGGAACGGAGTTTTGCCAAGACCTGGCACGATCATTGTCGGTGGCCAGGCCTGCCGAAGGGTGCTGCGGCAAGCATCGGCCTTGCCGCCGGCTGCATTGCGAAGTAATGACGGGGCTATAGCGGCGGTGCCGCTGCACTTAGCAACGAGGTGGCCATGTCCGCGCGCATTTTCAGCCCAGCCAAAACCGCGATGCAGTCCGGCAAGGCCAAGACCGGCCACTGGGTGTTGGAATTCGATCCCGAGATGCGCAAGAAAATCGATCCGCTGATGGGCTACACCACGTCGGGTGACATGCGCAGCCAGATCAGGCTTACGTTCGACACCAGGGAAGAGGCGGTGGCCTATGCCGAAAAAGAGGGGCTGGCGTACCGTGTCGAGGAGCCGAAGGAATCCAAGCGCCGCCAGATTTCCTATGCGGAGAATTTCCGCTATGACCGCAGGACGCCCTGGACACATTGACGGGCAATGCCGGGCAGCGATCCCGGCGCATGATTCAGCCGGCCTTTTGGCGTCGGCCCAGCGGTCCCGTAGCTCAGCTGGATAGAGCACCGGCCTTCTAAGCCGATGGTCACAGGTTCGAATCCTGTCGGGATCGCCAATCTTTCCAAGGTCCATTTTGGACACATAGGTGACGGTTTGTGCCGCAAGACACTCTTGGCCTTCTGTAAGCTGGCCGGCTTGGTCAGCCGAAATGCGGTTCGGACCACCCGCCAAATCGAGGAATAGCGGGTGGTCCCTTATCAGCGCAGGAAGGGACGTAGCTGCGCAGATCTCAGTACGGCTCAGTTGGTCCTTAGCTAACGATCATTCCAATCGCCAGAAACGTGATGGAGACCGCGAGGACCGGAGCAAGTAACCAGCGGGCTTGGTGAACACTCTTTTCCATGGGCTCCTCCCGTAAACTCGCAGCTTGCAACGATTGCGAGCAACCGCGGTTCCGGATGGCGCGATATCCAGCCTATTGCGCGAACAGCTGAGACTTAGGTCCTGTCTCGTATAGGACCGAAGCCCACTCAAGGAACGTTTGCTGCTGCCTCAGGTTTGGTGAGCCTGACGCGAAGACGCCGTTTGGCGCAACAGAGCTCACACAAAGGAGGCACTTATGAGAATGCGTCTTTCCACTGCAGCGGCGGGATTTCTGCTGCTGGCAGGCATCGGCGCCGCTGCCGCTCAGGACGTAGTCATCGAGCCTGAGCAGGAGACCGTCATCAAGGAATATGTGAAGAAGCAGCCGCTCGCATCGGTGAAGGTGCCAGGGGTGGAGCTCAATATAGGCTCAACGCTGCCCGAGACGGTCGAGCTTCATGAAGTTCCCGACACCAGATACAGCTACGTGGTGGTCGATAACCGGACTGTTGTCGTTGATCCAGGCACACGCAAGATCATCAAAGTCATTGAATGACCATAGCAATTCGAGGAAAAATGCGTAGCGGTTCTCCGTCCGGAATTGCGCAAAAACAAATACTTAGAGCGGTTCTGAGGTTCTAAAAAACTGAATCGCTCTGGCGGCTAGGAGGAGATCCCGCCGTGCCGAAACGTGCGGCGGGAAGCCGGCAAGGGAAGCCAGCAAGGGAGGAATATGATCACCATGTTGAACCGTGAGATTGGAGCATCGCAGGCGCTTCGAAGGCGCATGACCAACCTCGATAAAAGGATGCGCGACGCGCGGATTACCGAGAATGAACTGAAGACTTTTCGAAAGGTCGCAGCCGTCATGGAGGACGGCAAGGGCAGAATCGATGCCGACGATTTGATTGCCGCATCCTTCGTCGTCGAGACGCTGGACTAACCAAGCCGCCCTTAAGCTCTTCAGAATGCGAGGCGCTGCAATGTCCCTCTCACCCAGCCTATTCTCTGTCGGTCTGACCTTCCAATGCCCGCAGTGCAATTTCACCGTCGTCAAGAACGGCAGTTGGTTTCAGGTCGTTTCCCATTACAAGTGCGACGGATGCGGACGCGATATCCGGATCACCTATCCCGACAAGATTGCTATCTTCAGGAAGCACGAGTACTTGCTCACGACTCCACCGGGAGCGCGGTAGATGCGGCAATAAGCTCGACTGCCGGGGGCGAGCGCGCGAGGCGGGGAAGCCGGCGTTCGCCCCGATGGGCGAGATCGGCACGCGCAAATACGTCGGCTAGGCCTTCACTAGTTCCGGCCGCGGGCCGCGAGCGGCTCTGAAGACGCTTCCAAAAGCACGCCGGGCACGCCGGAGACATGGCGCGTGAATCCATGTCCCTTTTCAGGTATCACCGATCTCTGCACGCTTCGCAGGTTGGATTCGCCGATGTCGCGGGCACTTCCTGTGCTTCATCCAATGTTCGCGGTGAGGGGGGCGTTGGTGGACATATCCGCCAATGGCGGTCGGGCGGATCTGAACGGGGCTTTCCACGAATGACAACGATGGGCGCGGCGGCACTGCTGATCCTGATCCTGACCTATGCGGGCGTGGCCATCGGCAGGTTCCCCGGTCTGCGCCTCGACCGGGCAGGCATTGCGCTGCTCGGCGGTGCGGCGATGATCGCCATCGGCGCGCTCAGCTTGGACGAGGCCTACCGTGCCATCAATTTCGACACCATCACGCTGCTGCTCGGCATGATGATCGTCGTGGCCCATCTAAAAGTGTCGGGCGCTTTTCGCGCACTCGGCGCCATCGCCATCGAGCACGCGCATGCGCCGTTTATGCTGCTGGTGATGGTGACGCTGCTGACCGGCGTTCTGTCGGCGTTCCTGGTCAACGACGCTATCTGCCTGGTCATGGCGCCGATTGTCGTCCATGTCACCCGTGTCATCAACCGCAACCCAGTTCCCTACCTGATCGCCACCGCCACGGCGTCGAATTGCGGCAGCGTCGCCACCATCACCGGCAATCCGCAGAACATGGTCATCGGCGCGCTGTCGGGAATTTCCTATCCGGCCTTTTCGGCGGCTCTGGCGCCGGTCGCCCTGTTCGGCCTCGTCGCCGTCCTCGTCATCGTGCGAATCGTCTATCGCGCAGAATTCGCTCGCAAGGCCGAACTCAGCCCCGAAGTCTATCGCGGCCGCATGCTACCGGGACAGGTGCTGAAGGCGGCAGCCGTCTGCATCGGACTGGCGATCGCCTTCTTCGCCGGCGTGCCGGTCGCCAAGGCGGCGCTCATCGGCGGCGCCATTCTCCTGGTCACCCGCGCCATCAAGCCGGCGCGCATCTATCGCGAGATCGACGGGCCGCTGCTGTTCATGTTCGCCGGCCTGTTCATCGTCGTCGCCGGCGCCGAGAAGGCGCTGCTCAGCCCCGACATCATCGCCTCGGCAAAGGACCTCGGGCTGGACGACGTCTGGCGGCTGTCCGGCCTCACCGCGGTGTTGTCCAACATCATGAGCAACGTTCCGGCCGTGCTGGCGTTGCGGCCGTTCATACCCGGTCTGGAAAACCCCGAGCGCGCCTGGCTGGTCGTCGCGATGAGTTCGACGCTGGCCGGCAATTTCACGCTGCTCGGTTCGGTCGCCAATCTGATTGTCGCCGAGCACGCGCGGGTCTCCGGCACACCACTATCGTTCGCCGCCTTCTTCAAGGTAGGCCTGCCGCTGACGCTGGTCACGCTGCTTGCCGGGACTGCGTGGCTGGCTTTCGGGCTTTAGCCGGCGCGGATAGTTCCGGCAGCATTATGAACGCGTCGTCAGACGCTGTTTTTGGATCTCGCCCGAACGAGCATCGCCGCAGCCCGGCCGGCTGCTTCGATATAATCAGGGTTGCGGTGGATCAACATGATCGAGAAGGCGCCGTCCATGAGAAGGACGATTTCGCGCGCTAGCGTCTGCGGTTCCAAAATGCCGCGGCCTGACATTTCGCCGGCCAGCCATTTTTCGAAATTCGCCTTGTGTCGCGCCCCGACCTTGATCGCCGGGTGTCCGGGCATGGCGGCGAGTTCCGCGGCCGTTCGCAGGAAACCGCATCCTTTCCATCTGGGGTGGCGCGCCACCCGTGCCAGATTGGTGAAGATCGCTTCGACCTTGCGATCGGGGCCGCCTTCGGCGGTGTCGAACCAGCCGGCCATCTGCTTCAGGTTCGGCTGGTCGCGGCCATCGAGATAAGCGGCGATCAGGTCGTCCTTGCTCTTGAAATGATAGTAAAGCGTGCGCTTGGTGATGCCTGCCTTTTCAGCGACCGCATCGACGCTGACACGGCCAATCCCCTCGGCATAAAAGAGCTTCGTCGCGGCATCGACAATGCGTTTGCGGGTAGGGCTGGGCGCTTGCGGCATAGGGCGAGGTATACCGACTAGTGAATATACAAGCAATCGAAAGCCTGATCCTTTCTTGCCCAGCCATATCGGAAAGGAAGCCAAATGACCGGACTTGTCCTGAGCGAGGTTCGCGACGGAGTTGCCGTCCTGACCCTCAATCGCCCTGAAAAACTCAACGCACTGAACTACGCCATGATCGATCGCCTGCTGGCCATCCTCGACGTCATCGAGGTCGATGGCTCTATCCGCGCAGTCATCCTCACCGGCGCAGGCGAGCGGGCGTTCTCGGCAGGCGGCGACATCCACGAATTCTCGGCAAGCGTGGCACTTGGCGCCGATGTCGCTCTGCGCGATTTCGTCATGCGCGGGCAGCGATTGACGGCACGGCTGGAAGCGTTCCGCAAGCCCGTCATCGCCGCAGTCAACGGTCTTGCCTTCGGCGGAGGTTGCGAGATCACCGAGGCCGCGCCGCTCGCCATCGCCAGCGAGCGCGCCTCGTTCGCCAAACCCGAAATCAATCTCGCCATGCCGCCGACCTTCGGTGGAACGCAGCGCCTGCCGAGACTGGCAGGGCGCAAGCGCGCGCTTGAATTGCTGCTGACAGGGGAGGTGTTCTCGCCGCAACGCGCGCTCCAGCTCGGCCTCGTCAACCAAGTGGTTCCACATGACGACCTGATGCCGGCCGCTCTCGACCTGGCTCGGCGGATATCCCGGCACTCGCAACTGGCGGTCGCCAGTATCCTCACTGCGGTAACGCGCGGCCTCAACCAGTCCATCGCCGAAGGCTTGCTGGTCGAGGCCGAACAGTTCGCCCGCATGGCTCCGACCGCTGATCTGCGCGAAGGGCTCGACGCCTGGATCGCGCGCCGCAAGCCGACCTATTCCGGCTCGTGGTCGCGCATTGCTACGGATGCGTGAAGCGCCAGGGACTGTGATCTCGCTGGAGCCGGTTCCGGCGATAGTTGAGGCGTTCGATTGCGGAGGACTATTTGGCGCGGGTGGGCCAGAACGCCCAGATCAGCAAAGCCGCCAAAGCCAGCCAGAGCGCCACGATAAAGAACATTGCCGTCCTGCTTTGCGGGCGTCTTTCGAGCGCGGCAGCCCGCGCCCGAAACTCATCCATCAGTGGCGACGGAATAAGCTTTATCGCCAGGATTACGCCGAGCGGCACGATGATCAGGTCGTCGAGATAGCCAAGCACCGGGATGAAATCCGGGATCAGGTCGATTGGGGAAAGCGCATAGGCGGCCACCATCCCCGCCACGAGTTTCGCGGACCAGGGCACCCGAGGGTCACGCGCGGCGAACCACAGGGCGACGACATCAAGCCTGATGTCGCGCGCCCGGCGCTTTGCCGTTTCCAGCCATGCTTTCATAGGATTGTTTTAACATAGATTGTCGAGCGGCGGTTGCTGCCCGCGAAAGACAATGATCGACGCCGCCCTGGCAGGGTTCGACAGGGTGAAGCCATCATGCTGCCGTCAGTCCATGACCGTGCGCTGTAGGAAACCTACGCCGCCGCCCGAGCCATCCTGTTCGCCGCGACGCAAACCGGCGAACCCGCCCTCGCTACCAGGTGGCTTGACGCTGCCGCACCGCCCTGTGCGCACAGGGCGGTCTCCGCTTGGCATGGCTACGGCGACCTTACCGTCAGATGGCCTTTCATGTTGGGATGGAAGCGGCAGAAATAGTCGACCGAACCCGCCGTCTTCAGCGTCAGGCTCGCCGCCTTCTTCGGCGGGATCATCACCTCCCAGCCGCCTTTGACGGTCGCCGTGTGGGCGAACACGTCCTTGTTGACCCACTCGATCGTGTCGCCGACCTTCGCCTTGATGCTTGCGGGCGAAAATACAAGCTTCTCAATCGTCACCTCAATCGTTTCGGCCTTGGCTGGTGCGGCACCAATGGTTAGCGCCAGAGCAATCCACAGATGCCGTTTCGACGCCGTCGGTGCTGTTCTCATTTCAGTCTGCCGGCGACATGTTCGGCATGCTGTTCATGGCCCTGGAATAGCTTCAGGCCGGTCTCCAGCAGATTCTTCAGTTCGGCATTCTCGGCCGCGGGTATCAGCAGGGTTTTCAGCGCGCCGTTGACCTGCTTATGGTAGGCGACCTCGTTGGCGACATAGGCCTTGTCGAAGGCGGCGCCGTCGAGTTTGGCGAGCTTGGCTCGTTCCTCGGCCGCCGCCTCGGTCAGCGCCTTGCTGGTGGCGTTGTCCTCCGGCGTAACCTTGAGCTTCTTGACCAGGTCAAGCGCTTGTTTGTTTACGGCTTCATGATCTCGCACCATATCTTTGGCGAAATCTACAACCTCTTTGTTCTTCGATTTCTCCAGCGCTTGTTTGGCCGCTTCGACGTCAAGCACGCCGGCTGTGTAGGCGATGTGGGCGATCTGCGGGTCGGTCGGCTTGTCGGCAGCTTGCGCCAACGGCGCTGCGCTGAGCAGGAAAAGCGCTGCCAGTGCGGTGGTCGATCGAATAGACATGACGTTCTCCTTCGCCGGATGCGGTTGGCTCCGGGCATTTCAGTTGACGATGATTGGATGCCGGGCGGGGGCAAACGTTCCCGGGAATTCGGGAGAAATCAGTCTGTAAAGCCAAGTCGCTGCATCACCGCGGCGGTCAGCCGTTCACACCGGCGGCCGGCGAAGGGGAACGCATTGAGCAGCACCGGGCCGATCTGATCGTCCAGCGCCTTGCGCACGAGGGCGCGGGCGCGGTGCAGGCGGCTCTTGACGGTTTCGGGCCGCACATCAAGCAATTCGGCGGTCTCCTCGATGCTGAGACCCTCGATCACCCGTGCCACGAACACTGTCCGGTACACATCGGGAAGCCGATCGGTCGCCCGTTGGACGAGCTCGAGGATTTGCCGTTGCGCCATCGTCCGCTCCGGATCGTCGCCGGGATCGAGGGGAAATTTGATGATTTCGGCGTGTGGAGTTTGCGGCATGGCTACCGTTCGCCGTCTTTTGCGCAAGCGCCCAAGCGCCTCATTGATGACGATGCGCGACAGCCATGTGGCGAGCGAGGATTCCCCGCGAAAATCCCCGAGATGGGCAAAGGCCCTGACATAGGCCTCCTGCACGATGTCTTCAGCCTCACTGTCGTTGCGGACGATGCTGCGGGCGATACGATAGAGTCGCCGGTTGTGCATCTTGATAATCGTGCGGAAGGCTCCGCCCTCGCGCGCCAGCGCGCGCCCGACAAGCTGGATGTCGCCAGATGCCGTGACGGTCAAGACAGCAGACATGACCGGTTTCCTCATCGCGAGCCAATCTCCTGACCGGAAGCAAATCCTCCGATCGAAACAGTGGACGGTCTAGCCGAGAAAAGGTTCCCGAATATTTTTCGCGGCGGCCGGCACCGATTACGCTGCCGCTTCCGCCAACGCCTTGTCGCCAGCTTGCGCGCGTGCCGTTGCAGCCAGCAGATCGGTCTGCGTAATCAGGCCGAGAATGTGCTGGTTGTCGTCTACGATGACGACGGCGTGGCTGCGGCCGTCGGTAAGCACCGGCAGGAGGCCCATGGCCGGCGCGCTCGCCGAGGCAGTCGCCGCTGTCGATGTCACGCTTTTCACGGTCTCCGCCGCTCGCGTCAGTTCTCGAAGCCCGACGGCGCCGACCAGCCTTGCTTCTCTATCGACGACCGGCAGCGTGCGGATGTTATGCTCGAGCAGCAAATGACGAGCGTCCTCTGCGCGAGCGTTTTCATCGATCGAAATCACATCGCGCGACATGATGTCTTCGCACAGCAAGGTCCGGTGCGTGCGCACCATCGCCTGCAATTCGACTTGCCGCAGCAGTCGTTCGATGTCGTTGCGGTCGATATCGAAGGTCTCCTCCAGCGCGCCGAGTGCGGCATCGATATCCTCCGGCCGGAAGCCGACCCGCTCCCGTGCCGGCGGGTCGATGGTTCCATGCGTGCTCCTGGGGGCAGGAGCCGGCACGTGAGGATAGTTGCGCCTCGACAACCTGTGGAAGCCGTAGCCGAGCGCCACAAGCACCACGGAGTTCAGCGCCACCGGCACGAACGGAAACAGGAAACCCGCACTGATGACGGCCGGGCCGCCGAACACCGCCGTCAGAGCCGCCGCGCCGCCTGGTGGATGCAGGCAGCGTGTGAACGACATGGCGGCGATGGCAAGCGCAACGGCAATGCCCGTGGCAAGAACGGGCTCATGCACGAAGTGCGCCACGATCACGCCGACTAGCGCCGATATTGTGTTGCCGCCGATGATCGACCAGGGTTGCGCCAGCGGGCTCGCCGGCACTGCGAACAAAAGCACTGCCGAGGCACCCATCGGCGCCACGAGCAGCGGCACATGCGGGCCGCTGCCGAGCACGAGGCCACCGATCGCGCCGGTCAGCGCAATGCCGATCGTCGCACCGAAACAGGCGATCATGCGCTCGCGCAGTGTCGCGCCGGCCAATATGGGAGAAAAAAGACGAAAGGCCATGGATGCTCTGGGGTTTATCCCACTCTGGGGTTGATCCCCGAGGAGTGTTGAACTTTGAAACGCCTTCCAATGACGCCAGACGGCTGAAATTCGAAAGCCAAACCAATCCGAGAAATAGCGGATTTGGGAAATATTGTTGCGCGCGGGCAGATCAGGCGAGGTCTGGGCCGCCAGCCGGAGCAGCTACGCAGCGTGATCCGGCTAGTCTTTTCAAGTGGTTGCGCGCGTTTTCTGAATCGGTTTTGGAGGCTCGCTGCCGTCGCTCAACCCGCCGCCGCAGCGAGGCCGCGTGCAAGGTCGGCCTTGAGGTCATCGATATCCTCAAGCCCGATCTGCAGGCGGACAAGCGGACCTTCGTAAGGGCCCTTGGCGACGACGCGGTCGCCGAGGAAGACCGGCACCGCAAGGCTCTCATAGCCGCCCCAGGAATAGCCGAGGCCGAAAATCTCAAGCGCGTCGAGGAAGGCATGCTGCTGTTTTTGGCCGCCGCCCTTGAGCACGATCGAGAAAATGCCGCTCGAGCCGCAAAAGTCGCGCTTCCAGAGATCATGGTCGGGATGGCTGGGGAGGGCGGGATGCAGCACGCGCGCCACGCCCGGTTGGCCCTCCAGCCAGCCGGCGATGCCAAGTGCGCTGCGCTGATGCTGGTCGAGGCGCACGCCCA
Organism: Mesorhizobium sp. WSM4823; assembly: GCF_055811195.1. Taxonomy (NCBI): domain Bacteria; kingdom Pseudomonadati; phylum Pseudomonadota; class Alphaproteobacteria; order Hyphomicrobiales; family Phyllobacteriaceae; genus Mesorhizobium; species Mesorhizobium sp. WSM4823. The sequence continues at coordinate 43,646 of NZ_JBVVQL010000020.1, read as the reverse complement.
TCGTGCGCAGGCCGCGCAGCACCTGGTAGACATCGTCCGGTCCGGCGCAGCAGCCCATCGTGTAGAAGGTCTCGCAAAGCTGTTTCCAGCAGGCTGTATTGGCGGAGACGGTGCCAAGCAGCACGTCGGAATGGCCCGCCGGATATTTCGTCGCCGCATGGATCGAGATATCGACGCTGTGGTCGAGCGGACGGAAGTAGAGCGGCGTCGCCCAGGTGTTGTCCATCATGACGATCGCGCCGGCTGCGTGTGCCGCGCTGGCGATGGCCGGTATGTCCTGAACTTCGAAGGTGTTGGAGGCCGGCGATTCGGTGAACACGACCCTGGTGTTGGACTTGATCAGCGCCGCTATACCGGCACCGGCATGCGGATCGTAATACTCGACGTCGATGCCCAGGCGCTTCAGCATCGTGTCGGCGAAATTGCGGGTCGGATGATAGACGGAATCGACGATCAGAACATGGTCGCCCGCCGAAAGGAAAGCCAGCAGCGGCACCATCACCGCCGCCAGCCCGGATGGCACTATGATCGTGCCGGCCGAGCCTTCCAGCCCATCGATGGCGCTTGCAAGGGCGTCGGTGGTCGGCGTGCCGCGCGTGCCGTAGGTGTATTTCTGGCCGCGGCCGGCCATCGTCGCCGCGTTGGGATAGAGCACGGTCGAGGCATGCACGACCGGCGGATTGACGAAGCCGAAATAGTCGCGCGGATTGTTGCCCGAGTGGGCAAGCCGCGTGTTGATGCCCAATTCGTTGCGGTCTTTTGTCATTGCGCTTCGCCTCTGGTGAAGCGCTAGCCATAGTGCGGCAGCATTGGCGGCGCAACCGTTCGCCATCCGCCAGCCGGCGGACTTTGGGTGTGCCAATTGACCCCATGACAACTCGGCAAAACGCAGCCTCCCGAAGGCGGTTTCGAAGGCCAACCCCGATTTTGCACCGACCGGACCTGCCGGCTTCGTTCGCACCATTGACTAATTTCCAGGCGTGTTCGTCTGCAATTCGAGCATTTCCGGCAATTGGTTTTCGAACTCTTTCGGTTTCGGTCATTTTCCTTGACCTCACAGGAATAATCGCCTTCGATGCGGTTCGTGAATGGGAGGCAGCGCGTCGGTTGCGATGCGGGGTTCCGGGAATGGGCCGGAACCGGAAGCTGCGTTCACACGGGAAAAAAAGTCAGGTTCGCCTGAAAAAACAGAAAAGGGTCTGTGGGTTATGAAACACATTGCAATCGGCGTTCTCGGCGCCGCCGTGCTTGGATTGGCGGCTTCGGCCGCGTCGGCGGCCACGCTCGACGACGTCAAGGCGAAGGGCTTCATCCAATGCGGCGTCTCGACTGGTCTGGCCGGCTTCTCGGCACCGGACGATAAGGGTGACTGGCAAGGCATCGATGCGGATTTCTGCCGCGCTGTCGCGGCGGCCGTCTTCGGTGACGGCAGCAAAGTCAAGTTCACGCCACTCAGCGCCAAGGAGCGGTTTACCGCGCTCCAGTCCGGCGAGATCGACATCCTGTCGCGCAACACCACCTGGACCATCAACCGCGACACGGCACTTGGCCTGAATTTCATTGGCGTCACCTACTATGATGGCCAGGGCTTCATGATCAATGCCAAGAAGCTGCCGGGCGTGAATTCCGCGCTGCAGCTTTCGGGCGCGGCGGTCTGCGTGCAGAGCGGCACCACGACCGAGCTCAACCTTGCCGACTATTTCAAGTCGAACAAGATGGAGTACAACCCGGTCGTCTTCGAAAAGCTGGAAGAGGTCAACGCCGCCTATGACGCCGGCCGCTGTGACGTCTACACCACCGACCAGTCGGGCCTCTACGGCATCCGGCTGACGCTGGGTGCGCCGGCCGACCACGTCGTGCTGCCCGAGATCATCTCCAAGGAACCGCTTGGACCGGCCGTGCGTCAGGGCGATGACCAATGGTACCACATCGTCAAGTGGACCTACTTCGCACTGCTGCAGGCCGAGGAACTCGGCATCACCAAGGCCAATGTCGACGAGATGAAGAACTCGGACAATCCCGAAATCAAGCGCGTGCTCGGCGAGGAGGCCGATACCAAGATCGGCACCGATCTCGGCGTCTCCAACGACTGGGTCGTCAACATCGTCAAGGCCGTCGGCAATTACGGCGAAATGTTCGAGCGCAATGTCGGTTCGGGCAGCCCGCTCAAGATCGCCCGCGGCATCAATGCGCTGTGGACCAAGGGCGGCCTGCAATACGCTCCGCCGATCCGCTGATCGAGATGTGATCCGGAAGGCAGCTTCCTGCCTTCCGGTTTCTCTTTCCAGGGATGGTCGAAATGGCATCGCAGGAAATTCTTCGCGAGGAGCCAAGCCGCGGTTCCTTCATTAACGATCCGAAGGTCCGCGGCATCGTCTTCCAGGCGCTGGTTATCATCGTGCTGGCGGCGTTGGTCTGGTGGATCGCCCACAACGTCGTTGCCAATCTGACGCGCCTGCGCATCGCATCCGGCTTCGGCTTCCTCAGTGGCCGCGCCGGCTTCGACATCAGCGAGAGCGCGATCGCTTACTCGTCGGATTCGACCTATGGCCGCGCCATTTTGGTCGGCTTCATCAACACGGTGATCGTTGCCGTCGTCGGCATCATCACCGCGACCATTATCGGCTTCATCATCGGCATCGGCAGGCTTTCGAACAACTGGCTGATCAGGAAGATCTGCACGGTCTATGTCGAGGTCTTCCGCAACATCCCGCCGCTGCTGGTCATCTTCTTCTGGTATTCCGGCGTGCTTGCCGTGCTGCCGGCGCCGCGCGAGAGCATCCATTTGCCGTTCGGCTCCTTTCTCAATCAACGCGGCTTCTATTTTCCGCGCGCCATGTGGGGCGATGGCTCCTGGCTGATCCTGGTTGCTTTGCTTCTCGGCATCGCCATGGCGTGGTTCGTCGCCCGCAAGGCACGACAACGGCAGATGGCGACCGGCCAGCAATTCCCGGTGTTCTGGACATCCATGGCGCTGATCATCGGCCTGCCGTTGCTGGCCTATGCGCTGAGCGGCTTCCCGTTGAGCTTCGATTATCCAAAGCAATCGACGTTCAATCTGACCGGCGGCTTTCAGGTCAGGCCGGAGTTCCTGTCGCTTTATCTGGCGCTGTCCTGCTATACGGCCGCTTTCATCGCCGAGATCGTGCGCGCCGGCATCAGGGGTGTCAGCAAAGGCCAGACCGAGGCGGCCGGTGCGCTCGGGCTGCGGCCGGGATCGATCCTGCGGCTTGTCGTCATTCCGCAAGCCATGCGCATCGTCATTCCGCCGCTGACCAGCCAATATCTCAACCTGACCAAGAACTCCTCGCTGGCCATCGCCATCGGCTATCCGGACCTGACCGCGATCGCCGGAACGGTGCTGAACCAGACCGGCCAGGCGGTCGAGGGCGTGGTGATCATGATGGCCGTCTATCTGGCGCTCAGCTTGCTGACCTCGGCGGTCATGAACGTGGTCAATGCCAGGATGGCGCTGGTGGAGAGGTAGGGCCATGCAGGAACACGACCTTTCCTTCGTCCGCGCCGAAATGGTGCTGGCGCAGCCGGCGCCGCCAAGCGAGCGTGGTCTGGGCGCCTGGATCCGCAAGAACCTGATCGCGTCGACCGGCGACACCATCCTGACCATCATCGGCATCGTGCTGGTGGCGATGCTCCTGCCGCAAGTGATCAACTGGGCCTTCATCAACGCCCAGTGGACGGGACCGAACCGCACGGTCTGCGCCACGGTCGCGCAAGGCGGCATCCAGCCGGACGGCTGGTCCGGCGCCTGCTGGGCTTTCGTCAACGCCAAGTTCGGCCAGTTCATGCTCGGCCGTTATCCCTTGGAGGAGCGCTGGCGGCCGATCCTGGTCGCCATCCTGTTTGTGGCGCTTCTGGTGCCGCTGCTCATCCCGAAGGTGCCGCGCAAGGGACTGAACGCCATTCTTCTCTTTGGCGCGCTGCCGGTCGTTGCCTTCATCCTGCTGGTCGGGGGCATGTTCGGCCTGCCGCATGTCGAAACCTCGCTGTGGGGCGGACTGCTGGTGACGCTCAGCCTGTCCTTCGTCGGCATTGCCGTGTCGCTGCCGGTCGGCATCGTGCTGGCGCTCGGCCGGCGCTCGAAGATGCCGATCATCAAGACGCTGTGCGTGGTCTTCATCGAGACGGTGCGCGGCATCCCGCTGATCACCGTGCTGTTCTTTGCAAGCGTCATGCTGCCGCTGTTCCTGCCGGCCGGTGTCAGCTTCGACAAATTCCTCAGGGCACTGATCGGCGTATCGCTGTTTGCGGCCGCCTACATGGCAGAAGTGATACGCGGCGGTCTGCAGGCGATCCCCAAAGGTCAGTACGAAGGCGCCGATTCGCTCGGCCTCGGCTACTGGCAGAAGATGGGCCTGATCGTGCTGCCGCAGGCGCTGAAGCTGGTCATTCCGGGCATCGTCAACACTTTCATCGGCATGTTCAAGGATACCAGCCTGGTCATCATCATCTCGATGTTCGACCTGCTCGGCATCGTCAAACAGAATTTCTCCGACGCCAATTGGGCGACGGCGCAGACGGCCAGGTCCGGCCTGGTGTTCGCCGCCTTCGTCTTTTGGCTGTTCTGTTTCGGCATGTCACGCTATTCGATGTTCACGGAACGTCGGCTCGACACCAGCTACAAACGCTAAGAACAAAAAAGGGAACCCTCCATGTCCACAGAAAATGCGGTCAGCGCGGAAGAGATCAAGGTCAATGCCGCCAAGATGCAGGTTTCCACCACCGATGTCGCCATCGACATCATCGCCATGCATAAATGGTACGGCGAATTCCATGTGCTGAAGGACATCAACCTGAAGGTGATGCGCGGCGAGCGCATCGTCATCTGCGGCCCGTCGGGCTCCGGAAAATCGACGATGATCCGCTGCATCAACCGCCTGGAAGAGCACCAGAAGGGCAAGATTATCGTCGACGGCAAGGAATTGACCAACGATCTGAAGAAGATCGACGAAGTGCGCCGCGAGGTCGGCATGGTGTTCCAGCACTTCAACCTGTTCCCGCATTTGACCATCCTGGAAAACTGCACGCTGGCGCCGATCTGGGTACGCAAGACTCCGAAGAAGCAGGCCGAGGAAATCGCCATGCACTTCCTGACGCGCGTCAAAATCCCGGAACAGGCCAACAAATATCCCGGCCAGCTTTCCGGCGGCCAGCAGCAGCGCGTGGCCATCGCCCGCTCGCTGTGCATGAACCCGCGTATCATGCTGTTCGATGAGCCGACCTCGGCGCTCGATCCGGAGATGATCAAGGAAGTGCTGGAGACGATGGTCGGCCTTGCCGAAGAGGGCATGACCATGCTCTGCGTCACCCACGAGATGGGTTTTGCGCGCAAGGTCGCCAACCGAGTGATCTTCATGGACCAGGGCCAGATCGTCGAGCAGAACACGCCGGCCGAGTTCTTCGACCATCCGCGCCACGAGCGCACGAAACTGTTCCTGTCGCAGATCCTGCACTGATCGCTCTCATGCAAATCAGAAGAGCCCGGCCGAAACCCGGCCGGGCTCTTTTGCGTCCGAGTTGTCAGTCGGCGGTCGCGTCCCGGCTGCAAGACCGTCGCTCATGAAAAAGCCGTCCCTGATGAAAAGGTTTGGCCGTTTCCTCGCCATTCTGGTGGTGGCAATCGTGCTCGCCGTGATGCTGGGCACTTTCATTCCACGGCCGCTCTTGCCGGCAGCCGCCGCCGATCCCGTCGCCACCCGTCGCATCCTGGTGCTGAAAAATCCGATCCACACCGATATTGCCATTCCAGTCGATGACGATGTGCGCCGGCGCTTCAATTTCCTGGTCGATGGCGGCATCCCGGCCGACATGGCTGAAGTCCGCTACATCGTATTTGGCTGGGGAGGCCGCGCTTTTTATCTGGAGACGCCGACCTGGTCGGAACTCAAGGCGGGGCCGGTGATGAAGGCGCTGACCCTTGACGCTTCGGTCATGCATGTCGATGTCGCCGGCGACATTGTCGAGCCGCATCCTGACATCGCTGGCTTCGACATCGGCGAGGAGCGTTTTGCAGCACTGCTCGACTTCATCGCCGCGAGTTTCCAGCAAGGGCCGAAGGGCCCAATGCCGATCGAGAATGCTGCCTATTCCAGGTTCGACCGCTTCTACGAAGCCAACGGCCATTTCAATGCGCTGGTCGGCTGCAACACCTGGACCGCGGCTGCCTTGCGCACCGCCGGCCTGCGGACAGGCTGGTGGAACCCGCTGCCGGCCTCGCTGGACCTGTCGATGCAGATTTATAATTGATGCTTGGCGCTATTGGCCGCCGACTTCCGGCGGCTGCCAGCCATAGAGCCAGTCAAGATCGGCCGCGAGCTTTTCCGGCGAGCGCAGCTTCAGGAACAGGTTGCGCGCGACGGCCACCGGCCCGGAGGCATGCCAGGCGAGACGGTTGAGCGCACCGCGACGGGCGACCTTGGCGATGCGTGGACGCCGCACCTTTTCCCAGGCAGCAAGCGCGCCCCAGGGATCGGCTGGCGAGGCGGCGACAAAGCCGGCAAGGGTCGCGGCATCCTCGATTGCCATCGCCGCACCCTGCGCTGCAAACGGCGTCATCGCATGCGCCGCATCGCCGATCAGCGCGATGCCGGCGGGCGTCGTCCATGGCTGTGCCTGGTCGACCGTATGGATCGGCCATGCGGTCCACGGGCCGGCATCCTCGACAAGCCGGGCCAGTGCTGCCGCCGTGCCACGCATGGCGCCGGCGAGGATTTCGGGATCGGCGCGACCCGACCAGCCCTCGGTGATGATCTCGCCCCTGGTGAAGGCAGCCAGGTTGAACGCCGCACCGTTGCTGACCGGATAGGCGACGAGGTGGAAGCCGGGATGCAGGAAGGTGGTCACGCAATCGGCGGCGCCGATCGCCGTAAAAGCTTCGCCCGCGACACTGTCTGCGCTGATCGTAGCGCGCCAGGCAAGCTCGCCCGAAAACCGGCTTCTGGCCGCAACCCCGCCAAAAGCGCGGACCTCCGACCAGACGCCATCGGCGCCGATCAGCAGAAAGCCGTCGGCTTCGACTGTCTTGCCGGCAATCTCGACTGTTGCCGTGGTATGGCGCGGTCCCGCGGCAATGCCGCCGACGCGCGCGCCGGTGACAAGACTGATATCAGGCTGTTCGGCAAGGCGCGCCATCAGCGCGTCTTGCAGATCAGCCCGATGAGCGACGAGATAAGGCGCCTGCCAGCGCCTTTCGGCTGCTTCGCCAAGCGGCACTCGCGCCAGCTCGCGCAGCGTGGCGGCGTCCTTGAGCACGACCGCCTCCGGCCGCACCGTCGCCGGCCGCAGCCGCTCGAGCACACCGAACTGGCGAAGGATGCGCGTCGCGTTGGGCGAGAGCTGGATGCCGGCGCCGGCCGCTTCCAGGCGCGGCGCCTGTTCGAACAGCCGCACCAGATAGCCGCGCTCGGAAAATGCCAGCGCCGCAGTCAGTCCGGCGACGCCGGCTCCGGCGATGACGACCTGCCGAGACCGGGTGTCGTCCATAGGGATGGCGTGCGCTTCAGGCGGCCTGGTCGATATAGAGACATCCCGCAGGCTGCGTTTCCGTCGCCTTCAGCTTTGGCGAATAGCGAAAAAGCGTCGAGCAATAGGGGCAGACCTTTTCATTGTCGTCGCCCATGTCGAGAAACACATGCGGATGGTCGAAAGGCGGGTTGGCGCCGGTGCACATGAATTCCTTGACGCCGATGTCGATCGCCGCATAGCCCGCATCGTTCTGGAAATGGGGAATGGAACCGCCTGCCATCGTCGTCTCCTACATCTGCCGCATGACCCGGATCACGCGCAAGATCAAAATTCTACCGCTTCCTTTGCGCGTCCAAGGGACGCGCTGCGCTGTACCTGGATTGCATCTGGATCATAACCCGTCTCTTTGCAAGATCGATGAAATCAAACTGTCGTAAAAGCCTGTCACAGGATAAGCTAAGCCGGTTAAGGCATGGCCGCGAAAATCGAATTCGGTTTCGTCGGGGATCATGCGTAGCTTAAAAGTGGTAGAGCGTCCTTTGCGTACCCGGAATGACGCGCGACGCTGTGGCCAGCGGGTGCGAAACGAGCAGGAACCATGAACGAACTAAAGCCGGTGCAGAGCGAATTCACCACTGTGGAGGTGGCGAGCCCAGAGGGCGGCAACCCGGACCGCTTTGTCAACCGTGAGTTTTCCTGGCTGCAATTCAACCGCCGCGTCCTCGAGGAATCGCTGAACGCCAATCATCCGCTGCTCGAGCGTGTCCGCTTCCTGTCGATTTCGGCCGCCAATCTCGACGAGTTCTTCATGGTCCGCGTCGCCGGCCTCGCCGGCCAGGTCCGCGAAGGCATCACGCTGAAGAGCCCGGACGGCCGCACCCCCGAACAGCAGCTGGAACAGTTGCTGCGCGAGGTCGAGCGTCTGCAGGAAGATCAGCAGAACAGCCTTTCCGCGCTGATGCTGCTGCTCGACAAGGAAGGCATCGAGAGCATCAGCCGCGATGCGCTGACCAAGGATGAGAAGACCTGGCTCGAGGATCATTTCCAGGAGCAGGTGTTTCCGGTGCTGACGCCGCTATCGATCGATCCGGCACATCCGTTTCCGTTCATTCCCAATCTCGGCTTCTCGATGGCCCTGCAGCTGCGCCATCGCAGAAATGGCGAGGAGATGAGTGCGCTGTTGCGTCTGCCGGTGGCGCTGAAGCGCTTCATCCGCTTGCCCGACCGCAAGCACCATATCCGCTTCATTCCGCTGGAAGAGGCGGTCGGCCTCTATATCGGCAAGCTTTTCCCCGGTTATGAAGTCAAGGGCTCCGGCACGTTCCGCATCATCCGCGACAGTGACATCGAGGTCGAGGAGGAGTCCGAGGATCTCGTGCGCCTGTTCGAGACGGCGCTGAAGCGCCGCCGCCGTGGCTCGGTCATCCGCATCGAATTCGACAAGCTGATGCCGGCCGAACTGCGCGACTTCGTCGCCGGCGAACTTGGCGTTTCTTCGAGCCGCATCAGCGTGCTTACCGGTCCGCTGGCGCTCAGTCAGATTTCAGAGATCGTCGCCATCGCCCGCGACGATCTCAAATTCAGGCCCTATAATCCGCGCTTTCCCGAACGCATCCGCGAGCACGGCGGTGACTGTTTCGCCGCCATTCGCGAGAAGGACATTATCGTCCATCACCCCTACGAATCTTTCGACGTGGTGGTGCAGTTCCTGCGCCAGGCGATGGCCGATCCGGAAGTGGTGGCGATCAAGCAGACGCTCTATCGCACCTCGAACGACAGCCCGATCGTGCGCGCTTTGGTCGACGCCGCAGAGGCTGGCAAATCGGTTACGGCCCTGGTCGAGCTCAAGGCGCGTTTCGACGAGGAAGCCAACATCCGCTGGGCCCGCGACCTCGAGCGCGCCGGCGTTCAGGTCGTCTTCGGCTTCCTCGAACTGAAGACCCATGCGAAAATGTCGCTGGTGGTGCGGCGCGAGGACGGCAAGCTGCGCAACTATGTCCATCTTGGCACCGGCAACTACCACCCGGTCACCGCGCGCATCTACACCGACCTGTCGTTCTTCACCACCGATCCGACGATTGCCCGCGATGTCGCCCAGCTGTTCAACTTCATCACCGGCTATGCCGAGCCGACCGAGGAGATGCGGCTGGCCATCTCGCCCTTCACGCTGCGCAAACGCATCCTCAAGCACATTTCGAACGAGATTGCCCATGCGCTGGAGGGCAGGCCGGCCCGCATCTGGATGAAGATGAATTCGCTGGTCGACCCGACCATCATCGACGCGCTCTATGACGCCAGCCGCGCCGGCGTCGAGATCGATCTCGTCGTGCGCGGCATCTGCTGCCTGAGGCCTCAGGTGCCGGGCCTGTCGGAAAACATAAGGGTCAAGTCGATCGTCGGCCGCTTCCTCGAACACAGCCGCATCTACTGTTTCGGCAACGGCCATGGACTGCCGTCAGACGGGGCTGTCGTCTACATCTCGTCGGCCGATTTGATGCCGCGCAATCTCGATCGCCGCGTCGAGACCATGGTGCCGATCACCAATCCAACTGTGCATGAACAGGTTCTCGGCCAGATCATGCTGGGCAACATCATGGACAACCAGCAAAGTTTCGACGTATTGGCTGACGGAACCTCCCGGCGCGCCGTGCTTGAGGAGGGCGAGGAACCGTTCAACGCGCAGGAATACTTCATGACCAATCCGAGCCTTTCCGGACGGGGCGATGCGCTGAAATCGCATGCGCCCAAGCGCATCGCGCAGTTCAAGCGCCGCAAGAAAAACGGCGCAGCGTCCGGCTGATGATTTCAGCGTCCCAGGGCCGGCTTCAGGACCGCCGACCGCTGTCCATCATCGACATCGGGTCGAACTCGATCCGTCTTGTCGTCTATGAGGGGCTGTCGCGCTCGCCGACCACGCTGTTCAACGAAAAGATGCTGGCTGGCCTGGGCCGCGGCATCGTTTCGACCGGAAAGCTCGACCCCGAGGCGGTGACCCGCTCGATGGACGAGTTTCGCCGTTTCCGCGCGCTGTCCGAGCAGGCCGGCGCCGAGCATATGTATGTGCTGGCGACCGCCGCCGCCCGCGAGGCGATCAACGGCCCCGATTTCATCCACCGCGCCGAAGATGTGCTCAAGACCGAGGTCCAGGTGCTGAGCGGACGCCAGGAAGCTCATTATTCCGCGCTTGGCGTCATTTCCGGCTTCCATCCGGCCTACGGCATCGCCGGCGACCTCGGCGGCGGCAGCCTCGAACTGGTCGACGTCGACGGCGAGACGATCGGCGACGGCATCACGCTGCCGCTGGGGGGCCTGCGCCTGCAGGACATGGCGAAGAGCTCTCTGGCTCAGGCGGGAAAGATAGCGCGCGACGAACTCGCGAAAGCAAAGCTCCTGAGCGGCGGGCGGGGCAGGCCATTCTACGCGGTCGGCGGCACCTGGCGAAACCTCGCCCGGCTGCACATGGAAATGACCAACTATCCGCTGGCAGTCATGCACCACTACGAGATCGGCATCGACAGCGCTGCCAACTTCCTTAAGCAGGTGGCCAAGGGTGAGATCGAGAAGGTGAAGGGTATCGAGGGCGTGTCGAAGAATCGCCGCTCGCTGCTGCCTTATGGCGCCATCGTGCTTCAGGAGATCATGGCGGCGATGCAGCCGTCCAAGATCATCGTCTCGGCGCTGGGCGTGCGCGAGGGCTTTCTCTATTCGCTGCTCGACGAAGCCGAGCAGAAGGCGGATCCGCTGATCTCGGCCTCGGAGGAACTCGCCCGGCTGCGCTCGCGCTCGGTCGCCCACGCGCATGAGCTTGTCGAGTGGACGGGCAAGGCCTTTGCCGCCTTTGGTATCGACGAAACCGACGATGAGAGGCGCTATCGCCAGGCCGCCTGTCTGCTTGCCGACATCGGCTGGCGCGCGCATCCCGAATATCGCGGCAAGCAGTCGCTCAACATCATCGCTCATGCCTCCTTCATCGGCGTCGACCACCCCGGGCGAGCCTTCCTGGCGCTTGTCAATCTGTTTCGTCACGAAGGCTTGTTCAACGAAGCCGCTCCGGAAATCCGGGGTTTGGCGACGCCGCGCTACCTCGAGCGCGCCCGCGCACTGGCCGCGGTGATGCGCGTCGTCTACGTGCTGACGGCGGCGATGCCGGGCGTCATGCCGCGGCTGAAATGGGAGAGCCGTGGCAATGGTGTGCTGGCGCTGGTGTTGCCGGCCTCTTTGTCCGATCTTTACGGTGAGCGGCCGGCCGGGCGCCTGGCGCAACTGGCGAGGGTCACCAATCGCCGGCTGGTGCTGGCAGTCGAGGGCGGGTCAAGCGCGCCAGCCAAGTAATCTGGCTCAGTCTAGTAGCCTGGTTCGTCAAGTTGCGTCGGCACCGGTCCCAAACGCCCGCCCGTCGATCGAATGAGCGCCGGCACCTGCCATCGCCAGCGCCAGAAAACCGCCTGATAGGGCGATGTCCTTCATCAGCATCTGTGAATGCATGAAGGTCAGCGTCGGATCGTCGCCGCCCTGGCCATAATGGCCGATGACGCCTGCCGCGATGCAGAAGGCGGCAAGCAGGAGTGCCACGATTGGCGTCTTGAGGCCGACGAGAATGAGCAGTCCGGCGATCAGCTCGAATAGGCCCGTCGCCCAGGCTACGAGTGTCGGCAGCGGCAGGCCAAGGCCGGCAAAATAGCCTGATGTGCCGCCAATGTCGCTAAGCGCGTGGAGGCCGGACGGAACGAACAGGGCGGCGAGCAGAAGACGGGAAAGCAGAAGCAGCGCATTGCGGGGCATCGTCAGCTCCGATCTTGGCGACCGATTGGCCTTTGCCGAGGGCCGATGCTAGCAAAGTTCCGGCCAGCAGATCGACGGGCATAAACCTACAACGAAAAAGGGGCACGGAAAATTCCGCGCCCCTTGCTGCAACAGCTATTTAGCTTGCGTCAGCCGCGCTTGGCGTCGACCGAATAGGCGCCGGCTCCCGAGGAAGCCAGCACGAGGAAGCCGCCGGCAATCGCCAGGTTCTTCATGAAACTGATCATCTGCATCTGATCGGCCCAGCCGGTGTGGGCGACCAGCCCGGTAGCGACTGTGAAGACCGCCAGCACCCAGGCAACGACCCGGGTTTGGAAACCGATCAGTATAGCAAGGCCGCCGAGCAGCTCGAGCAAGCCGACGACAACAGCCGTTACGGTCGGCATCGGCAGGCCCATGCTGCCGAAGTAGCCGGCGGTGCCGGCGATCGCAGTAAGCTTGCCGAAACCGGAAAGCACGAAGATGACTGAAAGCAGGACGCGGCCAAGCAGGATGGTGGCCGAGGCGTTGGAAACGGTGCCGGAACCGGCAACGGATGTGTTGGTGGACATGGTGACTCTCTCCGGAAGGGGTTGTAGTGCCGTTGAGATAGAGCAGGTCGACTGTTCACCAAAGATGCAGATTTGGTTACAGATCGTTCACAGTAGTAACGTTTTTGCGATCAACGCAAAAATCATCCGGGATGACGTGGCGTCACCCGGGATGTGTCATGTCCTCCGGCCGCACCAAGCGATCGTAGTCGGCTTCGGTAACCAGCCCGGTGGCCAGCGCTTCCTCGCGCAAGGTCGTACCCTTCTTGTGCGCGGTTTTGGCGATCTTGGCGGCGTTGTCGTAGCCGATGGTCGGCGCCAATGCCGTCACCAGCATCAGCGAACGCTCGAGGGCAGCCTTGATGTTGTCTTCCCGCGCCTCGATGCCGACGACGCAATTGTCGGTGAAGGAGATGGAGGCGTCGGCGAGCAGCTGCACCGACTGCAGGAAATTATAGGCCATCAGCGGGTTGTAGACGTTGAGCTCGAAATGGCCCTGACTGCCGGCGAAGGTCACAGCCGCATTGTTGCCGAACACCTGGATGCAGACCTGCGTCAACGCCTCGCATTGGGTGGGGTTGACCTTGCCCGGCATGATCGACGAACCGGGTTCGTTTTCCGGCAGCGACAGTTCACCAAGGCCGGAGCGCGGACCGGAGCCGAGCAGACGAATGTCGTTGGCAATCTTGAACAGGGCGCCGGCGCAGGCATTGATGGCGCCGTGCGAGAACACCATGGAATCATGGGCCGCCAGCGCCTCGAACTTGTTCGGCGCGGTGATGAAGCCGATGCCGGTGATGTCAGCGATGCGCGCCGCCACCTTTTCGGCAAAGCCGACCGGCGCATTGAGGCCGGTGCCGACGGCGGTGCCGCCCTGTGCCAGTTCCTGCAGGCCGGGCAGCGTCATCTCGATGCGCTTGATCGACGAGGCGACCTGCGCTGCATAGCCTGAGAATTCCTGGCCAAGGGTGAGGGGCGTCGCGTCTTGCGTATGCGTGCGGCCGATCTTGATGATGTGGGCGAAAGCTTTGGTCTTGGCCTCGAGCGCCGCATGCAAATGTTTCAGCGCCGGCAGCAGGTCGTGCACGATGCGCTCCGCGCAGGCGATGTGCATGGCCGTTGGATAGGTATCGTTCGACGACTGGCTCATATTGACGTGGTCGTTGGGGTGTACTGGCTTCTTCGACCCCAGCACGCCGCCCAGCAGCTCGATCGCCCGATTGGAGATCACCTCGTTGGCGTTCATATTGGACTGTGTGCCCGAGCCAGTCTGCCAGACGACCAGCGGGAAATGATCGTTGAGCTTGCCGTCGATGACTTCCTGGGAGGCGTCGATGATCGCCTTGCCGATAGCCGGGTCGAGCCGCTTCAGCTCCATATTGGCTTCGGCCGCCGCGCGCTTGACGATACCGAGCGCGCGAACGATCGACGTCGGCTGCTTTTCCCAGCCGATTTTGAAATTGCCCAGCGAACGCTGCGCCTGCGCGCCCCAGTAGCGGTCGGCGGCGACCTCGATGGGACCGAACGTGTCGGTTTCGGTTCTGGTCTCTGGCGCGCTCACTTGGTCTCTCCGGCTTGCAATTTTGCAAACGGCCTATCGCGTTGCACAAAAGCCTTCAAGCGAAGATTGCGGGCGATAAGAATGCAAATCGGTTTGAAGAGCGCCTCTTACCCAACAAGCAACGATCGTGAGGTCGGAGATAGGCGCAAGGTCTCGGTCGATCCCGCCAGACATGTCTGGACCTTCTGCTGCAATGCCTGCCACTCCGGAGAATCGGCAAGCGCCGCTTCAAGGTTTGCATGAGCGTCCGTACTGTCGAAGCCCGCGGCACTGATAAAAACGTTTTCACCTAAGCGCACCGGCAGGCGGGGAAAGCTGTTTTCGGCATGCTCGGTGACGAAAGCAGCAAGCGGCCGCGCGCCAAGTGCCGCCAAGACAGGAATGGCGTCGGTTTCGAAGCGGCTGGCGAAGTCGGCTTCGGCATCAGGCCGCAGATGATGAATCTTGATGACAACGATACCCGACAAACGATTGTTTCTGCTCGGCTTTTCGTGATCCTGAAAAGCCGCTCGTTGCGAGCCCGTTAGGTCGAAGCCCGCGCCCGGCCATGCGGGTTTCAGCAACAGCACGTCGTCGGAGTCAATCATGGTGGCGTTGGCGGCATCGCGCCAGGCAGCCCACACGGGCCCCTCATAGAACGCAGCCAGTGCATTTTTCCTCGCTTCCATGCCGTCGAAGCCGCGCAGCCAGACGAACATGTCAGGCCGGTCGAGATCGCGGAACTGGCCGATGATGGTCATCCCTGCCGCTTCCTGACCCTCGATCAGGTGATTATCGAAGATGCCGATCAGCGCATCGCGCTGGCCGGGTTTCAGCGTGTATTGCCTGAGCTCGACGACCGGCGAGGCGTTGAGGCCGGACTTCGACGGGGCATTCAGGGGCAGGCTCATCATGCAATCTCCAAAACAGGGTAATCATCCTGTTTTATAAACAGACTGGTTGTCCTGTTTTGTCAATCTGCTATCTCTAGGACATGTCAGCAGAGATGATCACTCGCCCAAAGGCGTTGCCCGGGAAACGCACCAACGACCCGGAAGGCCTGCGCAAACGCGTGCTCGATGTCGCCGAAGCCTCCTTTCAGGCGCGCGGCTACCACGCTTCCAGCATCGGCGACCTGATGGCGGCGGCTGATGTCACCGGCGGCGCGCTGCACCATCATTTCCCGACCAAGAAGGCGCTGGCGCTGGCGGTGATCGAGGAGCGGGTGGCGGCGGCCGTGGAAGAAACATGGATCGCGCCTGTGCAGGCGGCAGGCTCGGCGCGCGAGGGGATACGCAAGGTGTTCGACACCGTGGCGGCGGAACTGGAACAGCAGGGTTTCGTGCGCGGCTGCCCGCTCAACAATCTGGCGCATGAACTGTCGCTCGCCGATCCGGATTTTCGCACTGCCCTTGCCGGCATCTTTTCGGCATGGCGCGAGGCGATTGCCGATAAGATCAGGGCAGATCAGCAAGCGGGCAGGGAGCAGGGCATCGACCCGCAGCGCTTGGCAGCACTAGCGGTCGCCACCTATTCCGGCGCCATGTCGATGGCCAAGACGACGCAGGATTCTGCTGTGCTGCGCGATTGCCTGATGGCGCTGGAGCCGGGTGCTGTCCCGGCAAGAGCGAAGCGACGTCGCCGGGTGCTGCTGCGCTCCGGAACCCTTTGATGTCGGGGGACAACACCCCCTCTGGCCTGCCGGACGGAGGGGGTGGGAAGGCTGACGGGGCTACTCCGCCAATGGCTTGATCGTCTCGTAGCCGACCACGCTTTCGCCGCTGGTGCCCTCGTCATAGCGCCTGGCCAGAACGGCCTGCAGGTCGGGGGCGTAGAGCGCGGTGAATTCATCCTGTGTCTTGCCGGCCTCATTCTTGATCGTCTGCCTGACAGTGAGCACGTTGTATTTGCAATCGCCCAGGCTGAACGTCTCCTTGCCTTTGACGTCGATCTCGAGCGTCTCGGTGCCCTTCGGTTGTTTGTTGGGTGCGAGACGGACGAACACGGTCTTGCTTTTCGCCCCGGCCTTGAGCGGAAACAGCTTTCTGAGATCGGAAAACGGGATCACGGCAAGCTGACCGGTCTCGCTGTCGCGAAACACCTCGATCAGACCGCCGAACAGAAACTGCGTCTGCGGCGATTGAGACTCGTATCTGTTGGCAACCGACACCATTCCACCCGCCGCCGGCCGAAACTCGCTGTGGATGCCGGGCCTTTCGAGAATAAAGCCGGCTTTGGCTGCCTTGGCGTCGATGCACTCCGCACCATGAGCGGCGCTCGCCAGGATGGTGAGTGTCGTGCCGATGGATATAGTCTTCATAGCGTCCTCCTCTGCCCGTGAAAGTTGAGTTCAGACACCGAAAGAAATGCCAGACCTGCGGCACCGTGTCGACATTCCGTTCGGGGCAACTGGACGAAGAGGCGCTGGCTGTGCTGAACTTCGCGCCATGAATTCCATCTCGGCAGGATCACTCTCCCGGCGCAGCTTCCTGGCGCAAGCGGCGGGGCTTGCCGCGGCCGGCGCCCTTGCGCGACCAGCGCTTGGTCAGACCCGGCAGCCTGTCGACGCCACCTTCCTGTTCGTCGCCGATGTCCATGCCTGCCGCATGGCCAGCGGGCTGAGTCCCAATTGCCAGCAGGAAGGCAAAACCGACGCCGCCCTGCTGCGCAGTGTTGCCGCGTTGAACGGCCTTGGCGAAAAGGAGTGGCCGGCCGAAATCAACGGCATCGCCACCGGCCTGCGCTCGGCCGGCAGCCGCATCGGCACGCCGCTCGGCCTCGTCGTCGGCGGCGATATGACCGACGACGGCGGCGGCCAGGTCACCCAGCCCAGCGAAGGCACGCAGCTCCTTCAGTTCAGCCAGCGTTACCAGGAGGGTGTCGGCCCCGATCGCGTGCATGTGCCGGTCTATGTCGGGCTCGGCAACCACGATCTCGACCAGAACGGTCCGCCGCAGCACGTCGACTGGTACCGCCGCGAAATGCGTGACTACGTCGAGGTCAATCACCGCTCCGGCGTGTTCTTCAAGCCGCCGGTGCCGGTGACCGACTACGATGTCGACACCGACTGCTATTCATGGGACTGGGGCGGCCTGCATCTCGTGCAGACACACCGTTTTGCCGGCGACACCGGCCACGGCGCGGCATCCGGCCTGCCATGGCTGAAGCAGGATCTGGCGGCCCACGCGGCGGACGGCCGCCCGGTCATCCTGTTCCAGCACTACGGTTGGGATGTTTTTTCGATCGAACGGTGGGATGCCGCCAAAAGTACCTTCGACGATGACGGCACTGGAGCGCCGCATTGGTGGAGCGCGGCGGACCGGCAGGCGCTGCTGGCAGCACTGAAGGGTTACAATGTCATCGGCATTTTCCATGGCCACCAGCATGAGACACCGATGATCTACCGCAGCGACGGGCTCGATTTGTTTAAGCCGAAGGCCGCCTATATGGGCGGCTTCGCGCTGGCGCGGGTGACCAGCGACGGCATGGACGTGGTGCTTGGCGAAGATGTTGGCGACCGTGGCGAGGTCGCCTTCACCAACGCTTTCTCGAAGAGCCTGAGCTTCTAACGACATCAATTAAGGCAAACAGGGCAAGCCGCCTTCCTCATCGCTGTCGAAACGGCCGCGCACGGATCAGAGCGCCTTCCTGACCCTGTCCTTCACGTCGCCATAGGCCTTCTGCAATTTGCCGGCGATCTTGTCGGCCGAGCCTTCAGCCTGGATGCGCCGGTTGCCTGTGGCCTTGCCGGCGGCTTTCTTCACCGAACCTTTGACCTGCTTGGCCATGCCCGCAACCTGATCCTTGTTTACCATGGGCCGCATCTCCTGGGATTAATTTGAGAAACGGGCGGCTGGGTTTTCGGTTCCGGGTCCGCGGAGGTGGCGAGGGGGGTACAGGGCCGGAGCCCGGTCCTGCCCGCCGGCGGCCAAGCGGCGATCGCCGCTCACCATAAAAGAACGCCCCTCGCGCGTTTTATTGCACGGGAGGCGTCCTTTATGTCAGCCTTCCTGAGATTGCTCTCGTGAACTGCTGACGATACCCAAAATGCACGGGTGCCAAAATGGTTCCCGGCATAGCGCGTTTTTCAACAGCTGCGCTCGACCGGTTTAGGCGCCGAATCCGCCATTGA
This sequence comes from Mesorhizobium sp. WSM4823, assembly GCF_055811195.1. Lineage (NCBI taxonomy): Bacteria > Pseudomonadati > Pseudomonadota > Alphaproteobacteria > Hyphomicrobiales > Phyllobacteriaceae > Mesorhizobium > Mesorhizobium sp. WSM4823. The sequence continues at coordinate 25,159 of NZ_JBVVQL010000020.1, read as the reverse complement.
ATCTCCTGCCTCAGCCAGGCTTACGGTGACCGGTCCGTCCGGTGGCGAAAGCAAAAATTGACACGGCGCTAAAAGAAATCTATAAGAAATTCGTCGATATTTGTTTGACTGACTTTTGTTATCCGCGTGCCTAGGCGCGCCTTTGACGAACTTCCCCCATCAAAATCGAGACAAACGCTGTTGTGCATTCGCATGACGGCGAACGAATATTTGCCACGGAAAGGGTTCGTTATGAGCACAGGCACAGTTAAATGGTTCAACGCCACCAAAGGTTTTGGTTTTATTCAGCCTGACGACGGCTCGGCCGACGTTTTTGTCCACATCTCGGCCGTAGAGCGCGCCGGAATGCGCGACATCGTCGAGGGCCAGAAGCTCGGCTACGAGATGGTCCGCGACAACAAGTCGGGCAAGATGTCTGCCGATCAGTTGAAGGCGGCCTAAAACGGAATTCAGCCTCGCCGGTGACCACGGATGTACTGGCACTGGTGAATGCAAATTTCGCGCATGGTCTCGGAAACATCAGTTTCCGGAAGGATCATGCGCAGAATGAGAAAGTGCCAGCGCGTTCATGTGGATGCGCGGCGCTCCAGCGGAAGGTCAGGCAATGCCTGGCCTTTTGCATTTGGGGCGCTTCAAAAGTTCGAAAAGAGCACCGCGCGTTCGCTTGAACGTGTTAAGGGTGCTTCAGCAATTTGAATCCGACTGCCGTATTGCTTTGTGCGTGGTCCTGGTCGAAAGACCGGTCTCGCCATTTGCGGCATTACGCTCCGAACCGGGAGAAAGACCTTGACCGCCACTTCAAAGAAATCCCGCGACCAGGCCGAATCCATCTTCAGCAAGACCCAGACCCAGTCCATGTCGCTCAACCGCATCATTTCCGAACAGGATGCCGCCAGCCAGGCCCGGGAAGCCAAGACCGCGCGACTGCGCGAACTGCGCCTGGAAAAGGAAGCCGACGATATGGCTGCCGCCGCCGCGCTCGCCGCCTCGCCGAAGCGCGTGGGCAAGCGCTGATGGCTACCAAGCGCGTCCCGCAAAAGGCGATCGCCGCCGATTCGACCATCGCCGATGTCGTAGGAGAGCTCGACAAGCCGGTCGAATATGTCCGGCGCGTGCTCGAAAAGCTCGAGCGCTGCAAGCGCGCCCATGGCGATGCCCAGGTCCGCCTCGGCGTGCGTGGCCGCTCCGAATGCCCGAACTACCTGATCGAGTATGTCCGCGAAAATGCCAAGACCCATGAGCGGGTCACCCATCAGGACGCCGCCTATAGCGGCAGCACGCATCGCGAACTGGCGCCCCGGCACATCGAGGAGGCCAAGAACTGGTCGCCCGAGGAAATGAACATCACGGCGGTCTCGGCGCTGATCGGCCGCCTTCGCAACCCGAATGCGCCATCATCGCGTTTCTCCGACGAGGATTGATATGGCTATAAAATTCTCCGCCAAGGACCAGCCGGTGGCATCCACTGCCACCGCAAAGCTGGCCAAGCCGGTCGCTGCGCCGAAAGCCGACGTTACCGCCGAGGCCGCGACCGATCTGTTCAAGTCGCCGGCGGAAGTGGCGTCGCGCAAGACCAGGAAGAAGAAATAGCCTCCTTGCCGCGAAAAGCCGATCTGGATCCGGTTGCGTCAGGGCTGCTTGCCCTGGCGAGTGGAGACTTTTCGTCTCTGGAGGAAGGCGACGTCCCTCACTTCGACTGCCAGAGCTGCGGCGCCTGCTGTTCCTATTCGGCCGGTTGGCCGCGCTTTTCGACCGAAGATGACGCGCAGCTCGACTGCATCCCGCAAGACTATGTGGCTGCCGACGAAGCGGGCATGCGCTGCGACGGCGTGCGCTGTTCGGCACTTTCCGGCGAGGTCGGCAAGTCGACCGCCTGCGGCATTTACGAGGTGCGCCCGGACGTCTGCCGTGCCTGCATGCCCGGTGGCGACGATTGCCTGATGGCGCGCAGGGCGCATGGATTGCCGGTGGAGCTGCCGATCGCCTCCCTCCACCACAGCTTGTGCGGCGAGCCCTGACTGGATACCCTTTCCGCTGGGCAGGACAGCGGAGGATCAATCGTGAGCATCGAATTCTTGTTGACGTCGCTGATTGTCGTGGCTTCGCCCGGCACCGGCGTTCTCTATACGCTGAGCGCCGGGCTTTCGCGTGGCGCGCGCGCCAGCATTATCGCTGCTTTCGGCTGCACGCTCGGCATCATCCCGCATATGGCGGCGGCCATCACCGGACTGGCGGCGCTGCTGCACACCAGCGCACTCGCCTTCGAGACGATCAAATATCTGGGCGTCGCCTACCTGCTCTATATGGCCTGGAATACGCTGAAGGAAAGCGGCGGCTTGAACGTCGGGCGGGATGTCGCGCCGCGCTCGGCCGGCAAGGTGATCACCTCGGGCATCCTCATCAATATCCTCAACCCGAAGCTGTCGATCTTCTTCTTCGCCTTCCTGCCGCAGTTCGTCAGCACCACCGAACCGCACGCGCTGTCGAAGATGCTGGAGCTCAGCACCGTCTTCATGCTTTTGACCTTCGTCGTCTTTGTCGGCTACGGCATCTTCGCCGCCTCGATCCGCAGCCATGTTGTGTCGCGGCCGATGGTGTTGATCTGGATGCGCCGAACCTTCGCCGGCGCCTTCGTCATGCTTGGCGCCAAACTGGCGCTGACCGAGAGGTAGTGCCGGCCCTAGCCCTTGACGTAGCCCATCGCCTCGACGATCCGCCCGTTCTCGACGCGCATCAGGTTGACGCCGCGCAACGAATGCCGTCGGCCATGAAATAGCGCGAGCTGGAGGCCGCTCTGCGCCCGAGGATAGAGCACGGTCGCGTGTAAGCGTGGCTGCGTCGATGCTGCCGTTTCAAAATGACGTCGTGATCCAATCCTTACAACGGCAGCGGCTTGCCAGCCTGCTCGGCCACCATGTACTCGGCATACCAGTCCGGCCAGTTCTCATCACGCTGGCCGCCTGTCCGCTTCTCGTGCTCGCCATGGGCCGCAGACGCACGCCGGAACGCGGCCGCGAGCTCGGCCGACGAGACAAATGTGGCGTCGTCAGCGTCGACGCGGCCGGGCGCTCGCGCAGTGACCTCCTGCAACAGCCAGACATTTCCGGACGGATCGCTGAAGGAGGCCCACGAGGAGTAGCTGCGCCGCTCAGGGTCCGGACCGCTGACACGGCCTTCATGGCCGGCATAGTGGTACACCTCGCTCACGTCGACACCGCGATCGGCGAGTTCGGCGCGCGCTGCCTCGATGTCTGACACCACGAGCTCGCCAACGCTTTCGAGGACATCGAGCTCGACCCGGGCATAGGGCCCTGGGGTGACCCCTGAGCCGAAGACTATCGAACACGGGGAGCCCGGAGGCGTAAACTGGATGACACGAAATTCGTCGCCTGTGATGTCGGCGTCGAGCCTCCAACCCAAGCCGCCGTAAAATCGCTTGGCTCGATCGATGTCCGAAACGGGGATGACGACGACTTCGAGCTTGATGTCGACCCTTCGCGCTGAAGGGATTGCGATTGTGGCTTCGCCGCGCTCCTGAATATCATTCATGACGATCTCCCTGGGTTTGGGTTGCGTTGCGTTATCTTCAACGCCACGCGCTCTGGCCGGTGCTCGCGGTGGCTGTTCATGCATGCAAGCGGGATTTAAGGAACGGGGCCGCACCTATGCCGCCGAACCTCGTGATGCTCTTCTGGATGTGCGCATATCCGGTAACGCGAACTCGCGCCCGCTAGTCCGAGATGGACTTCGCAGCGGACGAACGCACCCTACGTTTTGGCAGGCTGGTCGCTAAATCAGCAAAAAATATTAGCGGCTAAATATCGTAGCATTCTTACTGTATTGCAGCAAATCAACTCCCAAAAACCAAAGTCCAATCGAGGGCGAGCGAACTTTCGTTGGCGGTCATGGACAGGGATCTCGCGCCGCGCTCGGCCGGCAAGGTGATCACCTCCGGCATGCTGATCAACATCCTCAACCCGAAGCTGTCGATCTTCACCACCGAACCGCATGCGCTGTCGAAGATGCTGGAGCTCAGCGCCGTCTTCATGCTTTTGACCTTCGTCGTCTTTGTCGGCTACGGCATCTTCGCCGCCTCGATCCGCAGCCATGTTGTGTCGCGGCCGATGGTGCTGATCTGGATGCGCCGAACCTTCGCCGGCGCCTTCGTCATGCTTGGCGCCAAACTGGCGCTGACCGAGAGGTAAGCCAAGCTGCCGGGTGGGCGGTTGATCATCGCATTTGCTAAGGAATTTCGTGGGGGCGACGGCTGTCGCGCCTCTTGCTTTAATACATGGGGCCGAACCAATTAAGATCAAGAATTGGCATTCGGCTTTTTATGCTTAGATTGCGGAGCCCTGACTGAAAGAGGGCTCAAAATCATGCAGCAATTCGAAATAGGCGCTCGCGACGCCGAGCGCTTGGCGAGCAGTAGTGCCGATCGCATGGCGATTTCCCATCAGATACTGATTGTCGGAGGCGGTCCGACAGGGTTGATGCTGGCGGGCGAACTCGCCCTGGCGGGCATCGATACCGCCATCGTCGAGCGTCGCGCCAACCAGGACCTTGCCGGTTCCCGCGCCGGAGGCCTGCACGCCCGCACGATTGAGGTTTTCGATCAGCGTGGCATTGCCGACCGGTTTTTGTCGCAGGGGCAAACTGCCCAGGTGGCCCGGTTCGCAGACGTCACCATGGACATCAGCGACTTTCCCACTCGGCACAATTACGGGCTCGCTTTGTGGCAGAGGCAGATCGAGCAGATACTGGCTGAATGGGTCGCTGAACTCGGCGTCACGATCTATCGCGGCCTCGAGGCGCTGGGCTTCGTGGAGAGAGATGCGGGCATCGACATCGAATTGTCCAACGGCACGTTTCTGCATGCGGATTATCTCGTCGGCTGCGATGGCGGACGGAGTCTCGTGCGCAAAACGGCCGGTATTGATTTTCCCGGTTGGGACCCGACGACCAGCAATTTGATCGCTGAGGCAGAGATTTCAAGCGAACCGGAATGGGGCATCCGCCGCGACGCCATCGGCATTCATGGCCTCAGCAGGATGGACGGTCCGGTGGTGCGCATATTGGTGACCGAGCGGCAAACAGGTGCCGCGGGCGAACCCACGCTCGCCGATCTCAGCCAGGCGTTGATCGATGTTTACGGCACGGACTATGGTGTCCACAATCTGAGATCACTTGGTCGCTTTACCGACATGACCCGGCAAGCGGCGTCCTACCGCAAGGGACGGGTGCTGCTTGCTGGCGACGCCGCGCACATCCACTCGCCGGATGGTGGCCAAGGTCTCCAGACCGGCGTGCAGGACGCAGTAAATCTGGGCTGGAAGCTGGCCCAGGTGGTGAAAGGGATTTCCCCCGACAGCCTGCTCGACACTTACCATGCCGAGCGTCATCCGGTTGCCGCGCGGGTTTTGCGCACCACGATGGCATCGGTTGCGCTGCGCCGCGGAGACGAGCGCACTAATGCGCTGCGCGACACGATGACGGAATTTCTTGCCATGGAGGAGCCACGCCGGCGCTTTGCCGGCATGATGTCCGGTCTCGATATCGCCTACGACTTTGGCGAGGGGCATCTATTGCTTGGCCGTCGCATGCCCGACCTCGATTTAGCCACCGACGCCGGTCCGCAGCGGGTTTTCGCGCTGCTGCACGAGGCCCGACCGGTGCTGCTCAATTTTGGCGATCCCCTTGCTTTCGACCTCAGCCCATGGGCCGACCGGGTCCGCCCTGTCGACGCTCGCTATGATGGAGCGTGGCAGCTTCCGGTGATCGGTGAGGTCAGCGCGCCCAGCGCCGTGCTGATTCGGCCCGATGGTTATGTCGCCTGGGTTGGCGGCACGGCTTTGACGGGCCTTCGCGAAGCGCTGACGCGCTGGTTTGGACCATCCGCGGCGTAGGAAGACGGATGGCAACTCGCCCGGAATCTACGTCCTGCTGGCGGGCTTCCGGGCGAAGCCCTATCCCTTGACGTAGCCCATCGCCTCGACGATCCGCCCGCTCTCGACGCGCATCAGGTTGACGCCGCGGATAGAGTTGCCGTCGGCCATGAAATAGCGCCAGCGGATCGTCGCCCGCTCGCCGGCAATGAAGGTTTCTTCCACGTCAAAGCGCGTGCCGGCCTGGGTGGCGATCGCCGACCACAGCCCGACGCAGGCTTCGCGGCCTGGGTAGCGGGCGCCATCCGGCGCCGGTACGGTGTTCTCGATCACGCAATCCTCAGCCACCAGCTCGGCGAGCGCCGACGGGTCATGGCGCTCGAACACGTTGTTGAAGCGCCGCATGATCTCGGCCGTCTGCCCAGACAGCTCGTTCGCAGCCCTGTCCATGATAAGCTCCTGTGTCATCGTCACTCTCCTGGTTTCATTTACCCTTGACGAGCGTGGCCTTGAGCATGATGCGGGGCACGCCGGCAAGCGCGCGCGAGACGAGGCAGCCTGCCTTGGCGGACTGCGCAAGGCGCTCGAATTCGTCGTCTGCCAGATCCGCGATCGCCGCCTCGGTTTCGAGCTCGATGCGCGTGATCGTCGGCCCCGCCTCGGTTGCGCCGAGATGCACTCTGGCGATGGTGCGGATGTTTTGGGCGACGTGGCCGTCGCGGCCGAGGATAGCGGTCAGCGCCATCGAAAAGCAGCCGGCATGTGCGGCGGCGATCAGCTCTTCCGGGTTGGTGCCGGGGCCATTCTCGAAACGCGACGGAAACGAATAGGCGCCTTCGAAGACGCCGCTGCCAAGCCGCAAGCGGCCTGAACCTTCTTTCAGCGTGCCTTGCCATTCGGCCGAAGCTTCACGGACTGTCATTGGAGCTCTCCCTGTTGTATGTAGACTGATCTACATATTATATAGACCGGTTGTCATATTCCTGACAAGGCCTATAATGCTGTCTCTTGACAGAGGCTGACATGGCGAAAGACACACGCACCCGCATGATCGAAGCGACGGCGCTGCTGCTGAGGCAGCGCGGCTATCACGGCACCTCGCTCAACGATATTTTGAGCGCCTCCGGTGCGCCGAGAGGATCGCTCTATTTCCATTTTCCGGGCGGTAAGGACCAATTGGTTATCGAGGTGACGCGCGACAGCGTCGAAAAGGTCACGCAATGGATGGATGAGGCGCTCGCCGCCGAGCAGGACCCGGCGGTGGCCGTCCACCATATCTACCAGGCGGTGGCACGCATGCTGGAGGACAACCAGTTCACGCTTGGCTGTCCGATCGCGCCCGTGGTGCTGGACTCGCCGGCCAACATGCCGGAGTTGGCCGAATTATGCCGGTCGGCTTTCCAGCAATGGGTAGGCTTGCTGCAAGCGGCCTTCGTCAGGGCAGGGGTGCCTGAGCGCCGCGCCCACGCTCTGGCGTTGCTTGTCGAATCATCGCTGGAAGGGCTGATGGTGATCGCGCGCGCCACCCGCGACCGTGCCCCGGTGCTGGCGGTGGCCGATGAGGTCGCCGCGCTGGTGGAAAGTGCATTGCCTGCCAAAAAGGTCGCTGTCACAGCGCGTTGACGCTTCACGCCTCATCGCTTTTGAGGACGGCGCGGAGTCCTGTCGAGGGGCCGAAAGGCTGAACAGAGATGGTTCCAGCCCTGCAATCCATGCCGTTACTATTGCCAAAGCGTACAGGGATACAGGAGGTCCCGCCTGCCGATCGAGGCTGGCACGGCGATTGTGGTGCATGACAAACAAAAAGGGGGGGCGCGCGGGGCCCCCGGGGGGGTGGTGTCGGGTGGGGGGCGGGGGGTTGTTATTAAAGCCCCCCCGCCCCCCCCCCCCCCCCCCCCCCCCCCCG
>NZ_JBVVQL010000020.1:0-17358 GCF_055811195.1 Mesorhizobium sp. WSM4823 | reverse complement strand
GGTAACGAGGCGGCCCCGCCTGCCGATCGTGGCGGGCTGGGCGTTTGTGGTGCATCAAAAAAAAACCGGGGGGCCCCGCGCCCCCCCTTTCCGTATCTGAAGGCTGATGGAACGTGGATTAGAAATCCATGCCGCCCATGCCGCCCATGCCGCCGCCGCCCATGCCGCCTGGCATGCCGCCGCCAGCCGACTCCTTCTTCGGAGCCTCCGCGATCATGGCTTCGGTGGTGACCAGCAGGCCGGCGACCGAGGCCGCATCCTGGAGAGCCGTGCGCACGACCTTGACCGGATCGACGATACCCATGGCGATCATGTCGCCATATTCGCCGGTCTGGGCGTTGTAGCCGAAGGTCGGACCCTTGTTCTCGAGGATCTTGCCGGCAACGATCGATGCTTCCGCACCGGCGTTGGCCGCGATCTGGCGGGCCGGAGCCTGCAGCGCACGACGCACGATGTTGATGCCAGCGGTCTGGTCGGAGTTGGCGCCGGTTGCCTTGATGTTCAGCGAAGCGCGCAGGAGTGCGACGCCGCCGCCGGGAACGATGCCTTCTTCGACGGCCGCGCGGGTCGCGTTGAGGGCGTCATCGACGCGGTCCTTCTTTTCCTTGACTTCGACTTCCGTCGCGCCGCCGACGCGGATCACCGCAACGCCGCCGGCGAGCTTCGCCAGACGTTCCTGCAGCTTCTCCTTGTCGTAGTCCGAAGTGGTCTCTTCGATCTGCTGCTTGATCTGGGCGACGCGGCCCTGGATCTCTTCCTTCTTGCCGGCGCCGTCGACGATGGTGGTGTTCTCCTTGGAGATCGACACCTTCTTGGCGCGGCCGAGCATGTTGAGGCCAACGTTCTCGAGCTTGATGCCGAGGTCTTCGGAGATGACCTGGCCACCGGTGAGGATGGCGATGTCTTCCAGCATGGCCTTGCGGCGATCACCGAAGCCCGGCGCCTTGACGGCGGCGATCTTCAGGCCGCCACGCAGCTTGTTGACGACGAGCGTGGCCAGAGCCTCGCCTTCGACGTCTTCCGAGATGATGACCAGCGGCTTCGAGGTCTGCACGACAGCCTCGAGGATCGGCAGCATGGCCTGCAGGTTGGAGAGCTTCTTCTCGTGGAGAAGGATGTAAGCGTCTTCCAGATCCGCAACCATCTTGTCGGCGTTGGTGACGAAGTAGGGCGAGAGATAGCCGCGGTCGAACTGCATGCCTTCGACGACCTCGAGTTCGGTCTCGGCGGTCTTGGCTTCCTCGACCGTGATGACGCCCTCATTGCCGACCTTCTGCATCGCTTCGGCGATCATCGAGCCGACCGAAGCATCGCCATTGCCGGCGATGGTGCCGACCTGGGCAACCTCTTCCGAGGTCTTGATCTTCTTGGCGTTCTTGATCAGCGTTGCGACGACGTCGGTTACCGCGAGGTCGATGCCGCGCTTCAGGTCCATCGGGTTCATGCCGGCGGCAACCGCCTTGTGGCCTTCCTGAACGATCGACTGCGCCAGAACGGTCGCGGTCGTGGTGCCGTCGCCGGCGATGTCGTTGGTCTTCGAAGCAACTTCGCGGACCATCTGCGCGCCCATGTTCTCGAACTTGTCTTCAAGCTCGATTTCCTTGGCAACGGTGACGCCGTCCTTGGTGATGCGCGGGGCGCCGAACGACTTGTCGATGACGACGTTGCGGCCCTTGGGGCCAAGCGTGACCTTCACTGCGTCGGCGAGGATGTTGACGCCGCGCAGCATGCGCTCACGGGCATCACGGGAAAATTTTACGTCTTTGGCAGCCATTTTTAGCTCCTGGCAGGGGCTTGAATTGAGCCCGAAGATTTAAGTGACGGTGAGGCCGATATTCAGCCGATGATGCCCATGATGTCGGATTCCTTCATGATCAGAAGGTCTTCGCCATTGAGCTTGACTTCGGTGCCCGACCACTTGCCGAACAGGATACGGTCGCCGGCCTTGACGTCCAGCGGGACGAGCTTGCCGGCTTCGTCGCGGGCGCCGGAACCAACGGCGATGATCTCGCCTTCCTGCGGCTTTTCCTTAGCCGTATCGGGGATGATGATCCCGCCGGCAGTCTTGGATTCGGATTCAACCCGGCGTACGACCACGCGGTCATGAAGCGGGCGGAACTTCGACTTTGCCATTTTTTATTCCTCGATGAGAATGGTGAGAACAGTTCCTCCGTCCGGCGGCGCCGGACCTGGTTAGCACTCACCAATGGCGAGTGCTAACGTGGCGCTGAAATAGGCTGGCGGCATGCGAGAGTCAAGGCGCTCGTTGAGCCGATCGATGCCGGACGACGAACTATTGGTGTCTTGGCGAACCAAGTACCAGCAGCGGGCATCGTTCCGCCAGCGGATACGATCCGCTTGGCACGACGCGCACTTCGTCGAACCAGCCGTTCGCCTCGTCGACGAGCATGGCAAGCGTCGCGAAGCAGTAAGTCGTTTGGGAACCCGCATAGACATCGATGGTGCCGATAGACGCCACGCTCCACCCCGTTCGCGCGGCGAGGGCGGCGCGGTCCGGGAAGGTCTTGTCAAAAGCGTCGCGGATCACCTGCACATTTATGGCGCGATCGGAATCGCTGGTCGCACACGCCATGGCGATCCGCCATTTGAGCGCGTGGAAATTCTCAATTCCGCCGGCCAGGGCTTGGGCCTTGATGTCCTGCAGATCCTCGAACGCCTCAGGGCCGGCGAATACGCGGATCGCCGCACGGCTGCCGGGCTTCAGCACTCTGGCAACCTCGCCCAGGAGGGCGCGGCGAGCGCGTGCGGAATCGACGACCGTCAGACAACCGTCGCCTATGACCGCGCCGACGCTGGCGTGGCCGAGCGGAAGGTCCAGCCAGTCCCCGGTCGTTGCCTTGCGGCAGGGGCTATCGCCCGGCCATACGCCCGAAACCATGGCGGCGGATCCGTCGACGGCCAACATCGTCTTGCCGAGGCCGGCCAGTTCCGGGGTAACGCCCAGCAGCAGAACGTTGGCTTCGTCAAGATCAAGCTCGCGCTCGACAATGCCAACTGTCTCGGCAGTCGGCCGGAGCGGCGCCTCCAGGAGCATCCAGTGGCGGTGATAATCGTCCCAATGATTTGTCATGCAGGCTCGTCGGACCTAAGAAGGTCTGGCATCAACTGCTCATAACCGCTTAACGGAAGTGGTAAGGACGACAAGGGGGGACAACTGTGGCGCATGTCGTCGTCATAACACATGAGCACGATCGCTTCCTAGGCAAGCGCGATATCCTGCTGCGCAGGGATAGTCCCTATCTGCTTTTCGACGTTCTGGGAGAATTGAAAAGACGCGGCCATTCGGTTCGGATTCAGCAAGGTCTGTCGAAGACATACAGCGCCGACGTCGCGGTTCTGCATGTCGATGCGACGATAACGCCCGCAGACTATCTCGACTATGCACGGCGTTTCCCATTCTGCCTCAATGTCGGGACGGCCGACATATCCAAACAACGGATTAGCGGAGCGTTAGTGAACCAGGGAGACGTTTGGCAAGGCCCGGTTATCGTCAAAAGCAATCTCAACAATCAAGGCATTCCGGAGACTCTCCTCAATCGGCGAGCGCGGCGCGCGAGGAAACCACCGCCACTTCCTGATATGCCAGTCCTGCAGCCCTATGAGGTCTACGGATCTCTCGGCGATGTTCCGGATGGCGTCTTCGAACGCGACGATCTGGTCGTGGACAAGTTCATTCCGGAGAAAGAACCCGATGGTTTCGCGGCGCGGTTCTGGGTGTTTTGCGGAGAGAGCGAACGCTGCACCCGCTACGTCTCGCCAAACGCGCTGGTCAAGGCGTCCGAAACGATCCGTCGCGAGCCTGTCCCCGTTCCCGACGAACTGCGTGCTTTGAGACACGAACTCGGTTTCGACTATGGCAAGTTCGATTTCGTCATGCATGAGGGCAGGGCCGTACTCCTCGATGCGAACAAGACCCCGGGCCGCCCCAAAAACCTGGTGAAGATGTTCGCGGCCGGCGCTTCCTATCTCGCCGACGGCTTCGAAGGCCTCATCCGTCGGATCGGATAATGCGGTGGGCTTGGTCCAAACTAATACTTGACCAAGTCAACTAAATTATTGACTATGTCGGGCAGGAGGATGCCATGACGATTCATCATCAACCCGGCAAGGAGCGGATCGATGCGGTGCGGGGCTTCAACCGCTTCTACACCCGCCAGATCGGCCTGCTCGACGAAGGATGGCTGAAAAGCGCCTTCTCGCTGACCGAGGCTCGTGTGCTCTATGAACTGGCGCATCGCCACGGGCTGACCGCCACCGATCTTGCGCGCGATCTCGGTCTCGATGCCGGCTATCTCAGCCGGTTGCTGAAAAAGTTTCAGGAGCGCGGCCTTGTGGAGCGCGCTGCGACGGAAGCCGATGCGCGGCGCTCGTCGATCGCGCTGACGCCGGCGGGGAGGGCGGCCTTCGCGCCGCTGAACCAGGGTTCGCACGATCAGGTCGCGGCCTTGCTCGACCGGCTCCCGGATCCGGAGCAGGACAGGCTGGTCAAGGCGATGCAGACGGTGCAGCGCCTGCTGGGCGAGAGTGAAGAGCCCAAAATTCCCTACATGCTGCGGCCTTTGCAGGTCGGCGACATCGGCTGGATCATTCATCGCCAGGGCCTGCTCTACGCGCAGGAATATGGCTGGGACGAAACCTATGAGGCGCTCGTCGCCGAAATCCTCGGCGCCTTCGTCAAATCCTTCGATCCGAAATGGGAACGCAGCTGGATCGCCGAACGGGAGGGGGAAGTCGTTGGCTCGGTCTTTGTCGTGCGCCAGTCGGACACGGTGGCGAAGCTGCGCCTGCTCTACGTCGAGCCCTCGGCGCGCGGTCTCGGCATCGGCAAGCGACTGGTCGAGGAATGCATCGGCTTTGCCCGTGCTAAGGGATACAAGACGCTGACATTGTGGACCAACGACATTCTCGTCTCGGCGCGCCGCATCTATGAGGCGGCGGGCTTCAAGCTTGCCGAGGAAGAGCGCCACCATTCCTTCGGCAAGGATCTGGTCGGCCAGAACTGGAACCTGGAGCTGTAGCGTTTCTCACCCCTTCACCGGTATCCAGATTTCCAGCCCGCCATTGCCGCTGCGCGGATCGAATTCGGGGCCGTAGCGCTCGAATTCGGGCGCATCGGCGATCTCGTGCCCGGAGGCCGGCAGCCATTTGTTCCAGATCGTGTTGACCGTGCGGCGGATGGTCGAGATGTGGTCACGATGGGCGAACACGGCGTATTTCTGCGCCGGCACGCGCACGCGCGAAAACTCCCTCGGTAAATCCGAAAAATCGGACACCTCGACACCGGCGATGTAGTCGAAATTGCCGGTGTCGTCGCCATTGACGCAGACGCCATAGGCGACGTCGCCGATCTCGCCTGGAATGTTGCCGATATAGGGGCCGAACCGCTGCCATTGCATCGGGATGCCGGCGCTGGTTTCGCAGCTATAACGTTCGCCGAGACCGGCGATGAGAAACGGCCGGCTGGTCTCAAAACGCGGCGGCTCGAGATTGGTGAGGAAGGACTGGTCCATCAGGATCGGCTCCACGAGATCGAGGTTGTCTAGCGAGCCTTGCGCGCGCACCAGTTCCGGCGTGGTGCCGAATTGGTCGCGGAAGGCGCGGGTGAAGGCCTCATGCGAGGCATAGCCGGTGTCGAGAGCGAGCGAGAGGATGTCGGGTGCACCGGCGGCGAGCTTGCGCGCCGCTTCGGTCAGCCGGCGAGAACGCATGTAACCCATCACCGAACGGCCGGTCGCCGCACCGAAAGCCCGCGTCACGTGAAAGCGCGACACCCCGCTGCTCTTGGCGACATCGTCGAGCGAGACGGATTCCGGCAGATGGCTTTCGACGAACCACAGCGCTTTCTCGGTTGGATTCATGTGGCTCCTTGCATGGGCTCGGGTCTTCGCGTCGGCAGGTCATCGTGCCGTTTCCTGGAGCTCGCAGTTTGATCGAAATTGCGCACCGCGCAAATCGCGACGGCGGCCGGCAGTCGAAGGCGTCAGGCGAAAGAGCTTGACAGGAGCAAGCAACGTCTTTTAGGTAGTAACGTTATTACATAACGAGATCCATATGACTCCTTCTAACAAGACCCTAGCTCTCGTGGCTTTCCGAGCCCCGGAAATTTATTGCGCTGTGATTGGCGGGAAACTAGGCTGGGCGACTGATGGTCCCCGAGTCGAAAGGCGAGGGGTGAAAAGGGAACACGGTGAGATCTTCGGATCGAGGCCGTGGCTGCCCCCGCAACTGTAAGCGGTTAGCAAGATCCGAAATGCCACTGGCCGGCAAGGCTGGGAAGGCAGGATGGCGCAAAGACCCGCGAGCCAGGAGACCTGCCATCGGCTTGAGTTGACCGGACGGGGTGTGCCGGGAGGAGACGTGGACATCGGTCTTGTCGGCCGATCGGTCCAGCTTCCTTCCGTCGCCATTGAGAAAGTGACGGTAAGTTGGACGCCTCCCAGCCTCTTCTTGAAGCGCGCGAACTGAGCGCGACGGCGAATGGCCAGCGCCTGGTCAGCGCGGTAAGCCTTTCGGTGGCGGCGGGCGACCGCCTCGCCATCATCGGCCCCAACGGCGCCGGCAAGACGACTCTGTTGCGCATGCTATGCGGTACGCTGCGGCCAAGCGCGGGAGAGGTGAGATTTTCCGGCCGCCGGCTGGAGACGTTCTCGGCCGCCGAGCGGGCGCTGCGCATGGCGGTCGTCGGCCAGACCGATCAGCCCGATCCGCGGCTTGCCGTAATAGACTACGTCGAGCTTGGGCGCGTCCCGCATGCCGGTTTGCGACGAAGGAGCGAGCAACGCGACATCGTCGTCGAAGCGCTTCGAAGGACCGGCCTGCTGCCGCTGCTCGGCCGCACGATCGGCTCGCTGTCCGGTGGCGAGCGGCAGCGCGCCCAATTGGCACGCGCCATCGCCCAGGAGCCTAAAATCCTGTTCCTCGACGAACCGACCAATCATCTCGATCCGCGCGCCCGCAGCGAACTTCTCGAACTTGTGTCGCAGTTTGGCATGACCGTCGTGGCGGTGCTTCACGATCTGTCGCTGGTCACGCCATTTGCCACCAGGGTCGCGGTGATGAACGAGGCCCGCCTGCAGGCACTCGCCGGTCCGCGCGAGGCGCTGACCAAACAGTTGATCCGCGAGATTTTCGGCGTCGACGTGCTTCGGCTGCGCCATCCCACCGAAGACCGCGAACTCACGGTCTTCGAAGTTCCAAACCGCGCCTCTTCCGATTTAACCAAGGAGCAACATCCGTGAAACGCCTCGCACTGTCTTTTGCTTCCCTCCTGCTTGCCCAGACCGCCTTGGCTTTTCCGGTAACTGTCGACAGCTGCGGCACGCCGCTGACCTTCGATGCCGCGCCGAAGCGCGCCGTCATCCAGGATCTGAACATGGCCGAGATGGCCTTCGCGCTGGGGCTGCAACCGTCGATCGTCGGCCTGACCGGCATCACCGGAGGGTACAAGGTCGGTCCGGAATTCAAGGCCGAGCAGGGCGCGATCCCAGAACTCGCGCCGAAATACCCGACGCTCGAAAGCCTCGTCGCCGTCGAGCCCGATTTCTTCTTCGCCGGCTGGTACTACGGCATGAAGCCGGGCGGCGAGGTGACGCCCGATACGCTGGCGCCGCACGGTATCAAGACGTTGGTGCTGACGGAAAGCTGCGTCCACCTCGACAGCAACCGCCTCGCCGCCTCGATGGACCTGCTCTATGGCGACGTCGAGAAGCTGGGCAAGATTTTCGGCAAGGAGGCCAAGGCGAAAAAACTTGTTTCCGACTGGAAAGCGCAACTCGCCGAGATCACGGCAAAGGTCGGCGACAGCAAGGGAACGCGGGTGTTTCTTTACGACTCCGGCGAAGACAAACCCTTCACATCAGGCAAGTTCGCGATCCCCAGCGCGATGATCGCCGCTGCCGGCGGCGACAACGTCATGGCCGACATGCAGACGAGCTGGGGCAACACGGATTGGGAAACGGTCGCCTCCCGCAATCCGCAGTTCCTGGTCCTGCTCGATTACCAGGACGGCGGCGGCTACCGCAAACTGCTCGATTTCCTCAAAGCCCATCCGGCGATGAAGGAGACCGATGCGGTCAAGAATGAACGCTTCGTCGCGCTGCGCTATGCCGAACTGACGCCCGGGCCGGCCAATATCGAGGCGATCGGCAAGATCGCCAAGGCGATGCACCCGGAAGCTTTTTGATTCTGGCGTCGAAATTCTGGTCAGATGCTTGCGTTGACGAATCGCATGCCTTGGAGGTTGGCCGAAACGCCCATCGCTTCGTCATCCTGGGGCGGAGCAAGGAGCGAAGCGACGCGGCGCAGACCCCAGGATCCATGCCGTGACTTCAAGGCGCTGCTGCGGTGCAGAATTCTGCTCCGTGGCACTCTTCGCTCAAGGTTACGGCATGGATCCCAGGGTCTCCGCGACGGAGCTTCGCTCCTGCTTCGCCCTGGGATGACGAAGCTGGAGAGGCTTCGGCCAATCTCGAATGCCGGCGAAGCAATGGCATGCGTGAAAACGTGAGCTTGCTGCATAAGCCATTCCTACCGGCCATGATTGCGGGGGCGGCAGCGGTGGCCGTTCTTGCACTGTTGTCGATCGCCTATGGCTCGACGGTGATCCCGCTGACGGACGTCGTTGGCGCGCTCGGACATGCGGCCGGACTGGGCGGAGACATCGTGTCCGGTCCGGTCGGCAAGATCGTCGTCGATCTCAGGCCGCCGCGCACGATCATGGCCATCTGTGTCGGCGCCGGGCTGGGCGTCATCGGCGCGCTGCTGCAGACGGTAACGCGCAACGACCTTGCCGACCCATTCCTGTTCGGCCTGTCTTCCGGTGCCGCGGCCGGTGCAGTTTCCGTCATCACCATTTTTGGCGACCGTTTCGGCATCTGGACCCTGCCGGTCGCCGCCTTCACCGGCGGCATATTGGCCGCCGGCATCGTGCTTCTGCTGGTTTCCAGAGTGAGGGGGCAAGGCCCCGAACGGCTGATACTGGCCGGCCTTGCCGTCTCGTTCATGTTCACCGCCTTGACCAATTATCTCGTCTTTGCCGGAGACCAGCGCGCCGCGCACTCGGTGCTGTTCTGGACGATGGGCGGGCTCGGATTGGCGCGATGGGACAATGTCGGGCTGGCTGCTCTGGGCGCAGGCACCATCCTTGCTTATGCGCTGTGGAACCACCGTCGGCTCGACGCTTTCCTTGCCGGCGAAAATGCCGCCGAAAGCCTCGGCGTCCCGGTTGTGCGGATGCGCAGGACGACATTTCTCGTCGCCGCTTTCTCGACGGCGATCCTTGTCTCGGTCGCCGGCGTCATAGGTTTCGTCGGCCTGATGATCCCGCATCTGTCCAGGACCCTGGCCGGCCCGTTGCACCTGCGCCTGATTGCAAGCTGCGCCCTGTTCGGAGCGGTGCTGTTGCTGGCAAGCGACCTTCTGGCGCGCACGCTGCTGCCGCCGCAGGAACTGCCGATCGGCATCATCACCAGTTCGGTTGGTGCTTTCTTCGTCGTGACGATGCTCATTCGCAATCGTTCGGCATGACTGTCATGCAAGTTTGCCGCCTTCTGGCACAATGCTGCTCCTTGAATGATGAGCACGCTTATAATATATGCCGCTTATGGTTTCCGACGGCATCGACAGATTGGGCTTTTTGATCCACGACGTGCAGCGCCTGATGCGCAAGCGCTTCGAGGCGAAGGCCAGCGGGCTCGGCCTGTCCTCGGCGCAATGGCGGCTGATGGTCCGCGTCGCCAAGGAAGAAGGCATCACGCAGGCGCGGCTCGCCGAACTCCTCGAGATCGAGCCGATCAGCGTATCGCGCCTGGTCGACCGGATGGAGGAGGGCGGCTGGATCGAGCGTCGTGCCGACGCTGCCGACCGCCGCGTCCGCATGATCTTTCCAACTGCCAAGGCGAGCGAGGCCTACGCAGAGGTCAAGAGCCTCGCTGGCGAAGTCTATGAAGAATCGCTGACCGGCGTGTCGCCGCAAGATCGCCGCGTCCTGATCAAGGCGCTGGAGGCGATGGCCGAAAACCTTGCGGACGGCGACACGGCGTCCTGCGAAAAAGTCAAGAATACAGAAGGCGCAGCAGCATGAACGCGGTAGCCAAAGTAGATGAGAATGCAACCAAGCTGGAGATGGAAGCTCCCGCGCAGCCGGCAGCTCCGGCTACGGTCGCTCCGCAGCTAGCGCCGGTGGCGCCGAAGAAGAAGCGCCGTGCCGGCCGCTTCCTTTTGATGTTTGCGCTCCCCGTGGCGTTGATTGCCGGCGGCAGCTACGTCTGGGTGACCGGTGGCCGCTACCAGGAGACGGAAAACGCCAATCTGCAGCAGGCCAAGGTTTCGATCGCCGCCGACACGGCGGGCCGCATCGTTCAGGTCGACATTTTCGACAACCAGTCCGTTAAGCAGGGCGATGTGCTGTTCGTCATCGATCCCGAGCCCTACCGGATTGCATTGGCCCAGGCCGACGCCGCGGTGGCCGCCGCGCGCCTCAATGTCCAGCAGTTGCGTGCCGCCTACAGCCAGGCGATAGCGCAGGAGAAGTCCGACGCCAGCCAGGTCGACTACGCGCAGTCGCAATACGACCGGGCCGCCGACCTTGCCCGCAAGGGCATCAATGCCAAGTCGTCGCTGGACGAGGCCAGGAACGATCTCGACAAGGCCAAGCAGCAACTGGCGGTGGCCGAGCAGGGCATCCTCAGCGCCAAGGCGGCACTTGGCGGCAATCCCGATATCGAGACCGACAACCATCCGACCGTGATGGCAGCGCTCGCCGCGCGCGACAAGGCTGCCTACGATTTGGCGCAGACCACGGTCAGGGCACCGGCCGATGGCATCGTCAGCCAGGCTGCCTCGTTCAAGATCGGCCAGTATGTCGGCTCGGGCACGCCGCTGTTTTCGCTGGTCGAGACCGGCGATACCTGGATCGATGCCAATTTCAAGGAAACCCAACTCACCCACATGAAGCCGGGCCAGAAGGCCGAAATCGTGGTCGATACCTATCCGGGCAAGACGTTCGAAGCCACGGTCCAGGCGATCGGCGCCGGCACGGGGGCCGAGTTCTCGCTGCTGCCCGCTCAGAACGCCACCGGCAACTGGGTCAAGGTCACCCAGCGCATTCCGGTGCGCCTGCAACTGGCCGATGCCGATGCCAAGATGGCGCTGCGCACCGGCATGAGCGCGACCGTCACGGTGGACACCGGCGTGGCGCGGGGCTTTCCGAGCATCTTCGGCCACGCCACGGCGGGCGAGCACTAAATAGAATTACTCGCCATTTTTTGCGAACTGAATGACAGGATCGGTCCGATGGGAGGTGGCGAAGGGTTGAGGGTATGAACCGGGCCGCGTTGCTGCCTGACCGAATCCTGAACAACCCGACGTAGCCCTTCGGTCCTTAGGCTTCCGGGCGGCAGGCGCCCGTTTATCGAGACGCTCGGTCGATGTACCCCCCACATCGATAGTCGCGTCCCACCGCGATGAGGTCTCTCCATACGGAAAGGCCGCGCCGCCCGGAAACCTCGCGCATCGGCCCGAAAATCGGAATCGATTTTTCGGAAAGCACGATGCGCTGACTCAAGGTCGCTCTTGTGTACACGTTTTTATTATCTGCCGGAAGTTCCGCATCATGAGCACGCCAGAACCCTTTCGCGAAGTGCCGCACCGCGGCCTGATCACCGTAGCGCTGATGCTGGCGACGATCATGCAGGCGCTCGACACCACGATCGCCAACGTCGCGCTGCCGACCATGACCGGCGATCTCGGCGCTTCCCCCGACAACATCAACTGGGTGCTGACCTCCTACATCGTTGCCGCGGCGATCATGACGCCGGTGACCGGCTGGCTGGCCGACCGCTTTGGCCGCAAGGAGCTGTTCCTGACGGCGGTGGTCGGTTTCACCATCTTCTCCATGCTGTGCGGCCTGGCATGGAGCCTTGAAACCATGGTGCTGTTCCGCCTCATGCAAGGCGTGTTCGGCGCGGCGATCGTGCCGCTGTCGCAGACCTTCCTGCTCGACATCAACCCCAAGGAACGCCACGGCCAGGCCATGGCCATCTGGGGCGCCGGCATCATGCTGGGGCCGATCCTGGGCCCGACGCTCGGTGGCTGGCTGACCGAGAATTTCAACTGGCGCTGGGTGTTCTTCATCAACCTGCCAGTCGGCATCCTCGCCTTCCTCGGCATGGCCGCCTACTTGCCGGCCGTTGCAAGGCGGATACGCAGCTTCGATTTCTTCGGCTTCGCCATGCTCTCGCTCGGCGTCGGCGCGCTGCAGCTGATGCTGGACCGCGGCGGCGAGGTCGACTGGTTTTCCTCGGTCGAGATATGGATCGAGCTGGGTCTTTCCATCACCGGCTTCTGGGTGTTCATCATTCACACCTTGACGGCGGAGCACCCCTTCATCGACCCGAAGATATTCCTCGACCGCAATTTCGTGACCGGGCTGGCATTCATCTTCGTCATGGGCGTGCTCATCCTTGCCAGCATGTCGCTGCTGCCGCCAATGCTGGCGACCATCTTCGGCTATCCGACCATGACCATCGGTGTGGTCATAGGTCCCCGCGGCATCGGCACGATGGTTGCGATGCTCCTGGTCGGCCGCATCATGCACAGGATCGATGCCAGGATCCTCGTTGTCATCGGCTTCTTGCTGACCGCGCAATCGCTCTACACCATGTCCGGCTTCTCACCGCAGATGGACAATTGGCTCATCCTCAGCTCCGGCGTCATCCAGGGCCTTGGCATGGGAATGGTGTTCGTGCCGCTGTCGACCGTGGCCTTCGCCACGCTGGATACACGCTTTCGCACCGATGCCACCGCGCTGTTCAGCCTGGTGCGCAATCTTGGCTCGTCGATCGGCGTATCGGTGGTGACGGTTCTGCTGGTGCGCAACACCCAGGTCAATCACAGCGAGCTCTCGGCCCACATCAATCCCTTCAATCCCAATCTCTGGGCGGCGTCGCCGGCGGCGGCGAGCGGCGATCCGACCGCGCTTTCCCAGATGGATGGCATGGTCAATATCCAGGCGATGATGATTTCTTACGTCAACGACTTCAAGCTGCTGATGATGATGACGCTGTTCGCCATCCCGTTCGTTTTCCTGCTGCGCAAGCCAAAAGCTGGTCCGGCCGCCGGCGGGGCGCCCGCCGCGCATATGGATTGATGAACGAGTGGCGGAAGAGGCCTACTTTCCCAGAACTAGGCTCCAGTACCGCCGCGAGCTGTCGCGGCCGTCCCGCACATAGGCCAGGCCGAAGCGGGTGAAGCGCGGGTCGAGCATGTTGCGGCGGTGGCCGGCCGAATTCATCCAGATCTCGAACAGCTTCTGCTGGTCGAAGCGGCCCTCGGCGATGTTTTCGGCAGCCGCACCGGTGATGCCGTTGCCCTTGACGCGCGAGGCAAATCCCTTGCCCCAGCCGGTGGTGTGGGTCATGCGGCCGCCGCGGGCCATGTAGCCGGCCTGCTGCAAGGCTGCCCGTTCGAGCTGAGGATCGGCGACTAGCGTCGCGAGGCCGGCCGAGGCGCGGATGCTGGTCAGCGTGCCAACGGCGGAGGCAGAGACGCCGGCGCCTTCTCCGGTAGGCAACACAGTGGCGCAGGCAGCGAGCCCGGCCAGCGCGGCAAGGCCGGCGCCTTTCAGCAGCGTGCGCCGGTCAAGGCTTGGTCGGCTTTCGTAATTTTCGATTTTCGCAGCATTCATGCCTGCCTGACATAGCAGTGATCATGGCTTTTGCCGGGCAGGCGATGAAAAATCTCGCCCACTGCGGTTCGTCTTGTCGGTGGTAAAATCCGACGCGTGGTGCCGACACGTATACCGAGAAAAGCTTCCGGAAGGCCAGCATAGCGTAAGCCAGTGACAGGGTCGCGCCTGGATCTCCCGAAAAGCGGACCGTTGACACCGAGATTGTGGAGGCGATGATCGCAATCTGCGACGAGTTCGACTCCTACTGTTATCGCCGCCTTGGCGCGGCTCTGCGTCAGTAAGGGCTCGGCACCGAAAGCGACCACGATGGGCCAATCTTCAATGTACAGCCGACCATTTTCGCGACGACTGCAATGGTGTAGCGGATGTTGACGACCGCCTTATTCCTTAGAGGGTGAGGATGGATCCAGGTTTTCCGACTGCGTTCAGGATCGAGCTTCCGAAAAGTACGATGCAGCAAAGTTCCCTTTCAGAAGCGTTGTCCGGTGCACGTAAGCGCCGATGGCTGGGTGCGGATCCCGCTCTCTGTTTCGTCCTAATCTACTTTGCGTTGCAGATCATTTTCGTAACCTTCGTGTCGAACGGGGCCAGCACGGACGATGCCGAACAGCTTGCCTATGCCGGATCCTGGCAACTGGGATACGGCAGTTCTCAGCAACCCCTCTACAGCTGGATCGTCAGTGCGGCCACGGCCGTTTTCGGCGTCAATCTGTTTACGCTGCAGCTGGTGAAGTTCGGCCTTCTCGCCAGCATGTATGCCAGCGTTTATTGCGGCGCCCGGCTGCTCGGACTTGGCCGGTGGGTTGCGGCGGCAGGCGCGCTCGGAATTTTTCTCCTGCCGCCGATCGGCTGGGAATCGCAGCGCGCCCTTACCCATTCGGTCGTAGGTGTGGCGGGCTGCGCCTGGACGTTCTTCTGCTTTGCCTGGCACATGAAGTCGAAATCGTGGTTCTTAGCCGTTGCACTTGGCTTAGCGACGGCGGCTGCGCTGCTTGGCAAATTGAACGCGACGTTCTTCATCCTGGCATTGTTGGCCGCCGGATTTTCAGTGTCGGATTACAGGAGGACACTTCTCTCGTGGACCGGCTTGCTAACCCTGGTCGTTCTGGTGGCCGCGCTTGCGCCGGTAGGGCTATGGATGCTGGAGCATAGCCATCATGTGACCGCGCGGTCGAGCAAGTTCGCGTTCGACAACAGCGGAAGCCTTTTGATCAGCCGGGCGACCGGCATTGGAGTGATGCTGCTGAAAACAGCTCTGTTTTCCTGTGTCGCGGTGATTCTGTTCGCCATCGCGGTCTGGCGCAACCGCGCCGACATTATTTCACGATCGCGTGCAATGGGCACTGGCGAGCGCTTCGTCGTCTTGCTCGTGTCATGGAGCCTTGGGGTGGTATTCGTCGGTATCGTCATCAGCGGGGCGACGCGCATCGAGGACCGTTGGCTTCAGCCAGTCCTTTTTCTTTTGCCGCTTTTGTTGGCACTGCTTTTTTCGTATCATGTCCGCGGCGACAGGGGCCTGCGGCAGATCGCGTTCTGGAGCGCTATGGCCGCTCTTGTCATCATGCCGGTGCTGGCACTCAACCTTTCCTACGGAAGGGCGGGAAAGCCGCCGATCGGGCAGTTGGATTACAAGAGCCTCTACGAACGGTTGCGGGAAGCAGGAGACTTTCAGGTCGTGGTTTCCGAGGGACCGCAGATTCCAGGGAATCTGCGGCTATACGATCCAGACTTGGTCGTTGCCTATCCGGCGATGCCGGGCGCGGCATCTCGTATAAGACAGCCTGTTGTCGCGGTATCAACGGGTGAGCTATCTCAAGGTGTGTTGAATTTGCTCGCCGCCGCGGGCATCAGCTCCAGTCATGCCGAAATCAGGCGAACGACACTTCACTACGTCAGCCAGCCGGATCTGACCCAGGACGTCAGCTATATCTTCGTGCCATAAAGGCCAGATTAGCATTTTCCATCGGTCAGGATTTGATCCGAATAAATACCACTGTGTTTGCCGTCAACGTAGGATATCGGAAGCGACCTTTACAAATCTAAGGTCAAGTTTAGCGGCACGGGTGTTTCCGATGTCGTCGAATACCTTGGGCCGCTTCTCGATGGCCTGCCATACCTCAAGGTCCACAAAGAGGTCGGTTCAGGAATGGCCGCTTTAGCCCATATGGCTCTCGATTGCGGACAGTCGGGTTACGTCTCAATAGGACGTTCATTGTTCTAGACGCAGAGCGTCGGCAGTCCGCTGCCCGCGCATTCCGATACTCGGCACGGACATCAAGTCCCACCCAAGCCGGTTGTCCAGCCTCGGGTATCAGCCATCAGATTTTCCCTACTGGCTATTCCGCCGCCACGAGCCTCGTTTCCAGCGTCGACGAGACCCGACCAGCCCGATCGTCCTCGGTCTCTTCCCACCAGTCGCCGAGCGCGTCGATGAGCGGCACAAGCTTGAGGCCTGGCGCTGTGAGCTCGTAGTCCACGCGTAGCGGGTAGCCGGCATGCGCCGTTCGCAGCACGATCCCGGCTTCCTCCAGCTTGCGCAGTTCCAGCGCCAGAATACGGTGCGAGACGGTCGGGTTGTCACGCCTCAGGTCGCTGAAGCGCTTGGTCCCATCCTTGAGATAGTAGAGCAGCAAGGTGGGCCAGCGGCCGCTGAGCGCACGCATGGCCTCTTCGATCGGGCAGCTTGAGACGACGTCTTTCATGGGCGGGCACCGTGGTGGTTACAGAATAGTGCGTAATTTACATGGGACGACCAGCGTTTAGGGTCAAGCTTCGCTGCGCAGCGTGATCCCTAAACATGGAAGAGACAAAGAAATGGAACCTATCCTCCTTTACGGCATCCCGCTGGGAAGTTCGATGGGGCTTGTCGCTGCTTTTGAACGCCTCGGACAACCCTACCGCCTATGTCGTGTCGACATGCTCACTGAAATGAAGAACGACGCCTATGCCAGCATCAACGGCCGCCAGGAAACGCCGGTATTGATCACGGACGAGGGAAAGGTGCTCACCGAGACCATGGCGATTGCCGCCTGGCTCGAAGCCCGCGACACGCAACGTCGCATCAGCTTTGATCCTCGCTCGCCGGAAGCCGACCGGATGCATCAGCTGATGGCTTTCGTGAACACAGGCTTCACCGCCGCTTTCACGCCGCTCTGGGTGGCATATGAAATGGAATCGGGCGAACCGGCCCTGTTGGCGACCTTGCGCGACTTCGGCCGCAAAGCCGTTAGCGATCGCCACGACCGGCTTGAGGCAATGATCACCGACAGCGACTTTCTGGTCGGCGACCGCCTGACGCTTGCCGACACCACGCTGATTGGCGTGGCGCGCTGGGCGGAGTTCCACCAAGCCGTCGACGGGGCGAGCTACCCCCAGCTGGCTGCGTTGCGGGGCAGGATCGAAGCCGATCCGGCCGTGCGGTATGCGCAAGCCATCGAGGATGGCGAAAAGCCCGCTGGTTCGGGCGCCTGCCTCGGCCATGTCCCATTGGCCGAGGTGATCGAACGCTTCGCTGCCTGACGAGGTCAACCGCGCGGCGCCATCACCAGGCGCCCCCCGGGGGGGGCGCCGCGCTCGGCGATGACGTCGCGAATGACAGGGGAGGGTGATGACGGGGAGTTGGCCATGATGTCTGCCTCTCAGGGTGGATG
>NZ_JBVVQL010000019.1:0-78280 GCF_055811195.1 Mesorhizobium sp. WSM4823 | reverse complement strand
GCCAGACTGTCCCGACATTAGCGAAACCACTGTCCGGGAATTAGCGGAACCCCTGTCCGGCTTTTGCGAAATGCGCACGTCACTTGATCGGAGGCTTCGGCATCGGCACACGCTCGAGCAGCCGCGCCGGGATTGAAGCCGAGCCGCACATTCTGTCGAGCTGGTCGCCCACCTCGGGTCGGTTGAGCGCACGGGCGAGCGCTGCGGGCGACGCGGCTTCCGGCCGTGTTGGCAAGAGCAGGATTACGTGATTCTCAGCAACGACCCCGCCGTGCTCGTGGACAAACTCGGCTGGGATCTCAGCGGCCGCGATGCGGCGTCTCTGGCTGCGCGCGGATGTTCGCTGCACGGCGACGCAGCCGGTTCGCGCGATATAAGGCGCGCTTGCAGGTGCATCCACCCAGCTCATAGTACGGAACCGCTTGCCCCGCTCAAAATCGAAAGTTCCGTCCTGCCCGATGGCTTTGGCCCAAATCAGCGGCACGCGCCCCTTTGCTGGACGCTTGTGCAACCTGTTCGCTTGGCGGTTCGACACCAGATAGCCGATTCGGGCGGCATAACCCCATTCCGCTAGCGTGGAAGGAAGGTCGGGTTGCGAGCCGGGAAGCAGCCAGGGGGCATCTTCAGCGAGCAGTCTCACCTTACCGCTCGACAGAACGTAACCGTCACCTGCGACGGTGTTCGACACAGCATCGGTTGCCAAGACGTCCGTCAACTCAGCTTCACGCCGGCGAAGGACTAGGATGCAAGTGTCCTGCACAACGTCCAAGAAGACCGTTGATCTACCCTCTATAGTGTCGACGGCGAGCACGTCCGCGAGTTGCCGGATGCGGCGGCGGAAGCGGGCGAATTCGGGCCCTCCGATGAACGAGGCTGGAATGATGTAAGCGAGGATCCCGCCTGCGGGCAGCGCGGCAAGTCCGCGACGGACGAAGATGGAGTAGAGGTTTAGGCGGCCCCCGTTGATGTCGCGGAATCGCTCTGGGCCGGCGGGCTCGTCCTTGGCCGCCAGGCGGAGGTACGGCGGATTTCCAATCTCATGATCGGCACCACCGTCATCCTCGACAGCGAGCGTATCTGCCTCCCTGATAACGTTTAACGTATCGACCAGCTCGGGCTCCATACCATATTCGCTGACCAGGCAACGCCGCATCAGGGAGTTAGCCAGCCGCGCCAGGCCAGGCTCGATCTCGCGTCCTATGAGCCGTTCGCGGAGTTGGTCCACAATGTCGACGTCTGTTTGGCCTTTGCCGCGCCACAGCCTCACCATCTCGCGGGCGATCGGCACGATGAACGCTGCACCACCCGCGGCGGGATCCCGGAAGCGGGCTGCTGCGACATCAACGCCAAACTCTCTCGCGCGCCCGATCAGATAGGTGACCAGTCCAGGGGGCGTGAAGTAGGCGCCAAGCGCCTTGCGTCGGCGCTTACCCATGAGCGATGCGTAGACGCTGGCAACTGCATGGTCGGACCATGCGGGTTCCAGACCTGCGAGCAACTCGGCCACCTGGAAGGGCGCGTTACCGTCTAGGATGGCCTTCGCGCTGGCGGAGGCGTCCAGCGCTGGTCGCTTGCGGTAGTAGGTTACAATCCGCGAGACGCGATCTTCCGCTGCGGCGATGTCGGATACGGGCCGCTCGAGCACTAGCGCTCCCCGATCACAGAAGAAATCTGTTCGACGGCGCGCACGATCGCAGCAACGGCGCGCGCCTGGCGGCCGCGAAGGATCACGCCGAGTTCCATCGAATGCCGGGCGTACTTGATCATGTTGGCGCTCCCCACATATGCTTGGTCTGCGTCGGCGATGACCACCTTCGCGTGGAAAGTCTCGTAGCCATCCCCGGCCGGCAATAAATAGTTCAATACGCGCACACCCTTCCCGGTAAGTGTCGGCAGGAGCATGTCAATGGCTGCCTTAGTCGAGCCCGCCCGGCGTGTGATCAGGGTGCGCTTCGGAGCAGTGCACTGCTCGAAGAGCTCCATTGCGAACCGAGCGCCCTCGCGGTTCACGAAGGGACTCATAACCGTAAAGGAGGAAACCGCGGCTCGCGCGATCTCGCCCAGAACCTCTTCAGTTCGGCCCATGCTGGCGTGGATCGGGCCTTGGGCGGGGAGGACACGAGCGATGGCGCTTGGGGCGCGGGGAAGGGTCACGACGCTAGCGGCCACTGCGTCGATCCTCGGCAGGCAGGCTGCTCGCATCGCCTCCGCGCCGGCGAGGAACACGGCGAGGCCCGCGGGCAGCGGCTCGAATGTGCGGTGCCATCCGGACTGGTCCTCGTCCAACCATCCGCGCGTGGAGAAATCTTTGGCGGCGCGCCCGATTGCGGCCGGTCCGATGCCGCCGAAGGTAGTTCCACGCACGACTGTCGCCGCGCCAGCCTCCAGATTCTCCGCGAGCGCTGCGGCAGCCCCGCAGTCGTCGCCGAGACGCTGCACCAAGGACCGGGCCATCGCCTCTCCGATGGTATGCCCGCCCGTCACGGACGCATCGCCGCTATCTCGAAGAAGCCGACGACGTCGGTCGGTGTCGAGTCGAACCGCGGGCGGCCGCGGCCGACGAGCGACGACCGCGACAATAGCTCGTTCCTCGTGATGCAAGCGTTCTCGGGGATCAGCACGCAATCCGGGCAGGCGCCGCCGCGCCGGTTGCAGACGCTTTCCGAGCCGCACCTGAGGCTCGACGGGTTCAGCATGTGCTCAAGCACCTGGTTACCAACGTCGGCGTCGCCCTGGTCCCGCCACATCGAGGACAGGTTGCCCAGGTCCATCGTCGTCCCGCGGCGGTAGACGAGGATCGCCAGGTCGGGAACGAAAAGGTGCTCGCCGAAGGAGCCTAGGTCAAGACCCGACATTGCGGAGCATGTATCTATGAGGTGGTGCGCCATAGTGTGGAGTAGTGTGTAGACGAACGGGTAAGCACGCCGTGTCAGCGCCCCTTCGCGTCGGTACTCGTCCAGGAAGCGCGAAAAGCGCGTGTCGGGATTGCGCTCGATCGCTTCGAAGTCCTCGATTAACTGGCCGCCTAGGCGCACGCCAACAGGCGCCGGCGGAAGCATGATCTCGTTTTGTGCCAGCCATTCCCGCGCCAGCGTTTCGTCTAATCGGACGTAGAAACCCTCGTTCGACTGAAGCGAGCACAAGATAGGGTTCTTTGCGGCGTCCGCGACCTCGACGCGCTCGAACAGCCGCAGACGGACCGGCAGTTCGGCGGTGCCCGCCTTGTCGCGCTGCACGGTCGGGGCCGAGGATGTTCTGGAGTAGGCGAAGCTATACTCGCAGATCTGGACGTCGCGGATCAGCCGCATCTCCTCAATGCCGAGAGACCGAAGGCGTGCGCTTGACGCCGCGGCTTGCCGTTGGAGGCCAGCCTCGTCGAGGCCGTCCGGCCGCAGGAAGGGATCGAGGATGGAAACATCCACGGAGACCTCTTTCCCGTCCGCCATCTGCCCGCCTCTGAGCTTCTCCTCCTCGAACGTGAGATGCTCCATAGCCATTCGCAGCGGGTCGTGCTTGCGGACATAGTCACCCCGGCCACGGCACGCGGCGGCGATGCTGGCTGGCGCTTGCGCGTGGGCCATGAATACGGTTCTAGCCCATTCGGCCTCATTCTCGGCGATCGCCTGTCGCTGTGACTCCAGCATGTGCGTATTCACGCCCTGGGCCTCAAGCATGCGGAGGATGCTGATCAGGTTCGTATGGTTCTGCCACTCCCCGCCGCGCCCGGCGGCGATCAGCAGCCGCTCCTTCTCGTGGTCGGACATCTCGGATGGGGGGTAGCCGAACCGCGCTGATACGAGCTGTTCAAGCGCCGGAACATGGGTGTCGGCGAGCAGACCTAGGTGCTGGTCGTCGCGGAACACGAGAAGCCGGTCGCCGTGCACGTAGTAGGCGGCCGATGCACGGTAGGAGACCGGCTCCATGTTGATCTCGGCGGGCAGGGCGTTGCCGCTGTCGAGCAGCGGACCGAGCGCGCGAAGCGTCGGCTTGTCTCGCTGAAGCAGCTGTCGAGGGAAGCGGCAGTGGACACATTCGAAGTGCCAGCCCGCTAGCGGTCCAGGTGGCCTGCGCAGGTAGAAACGGTTCTCGTCGCAGTTCGTGCATTGGTCGAGCTCGACGATATCGCCTCGCTCGTTCGACCATCGACGGTAGGAGGGCGTGATCGGCTCAACCTCGCCGGACCAGTGGGTCAGCACCACGTCAAGCTGCTCCCAGTCGTCGGCACACCCTGCGGCGCCGGTCGGGCACGCGTTGCGGAACCGCTCCGAATCGCGCTCGAGCATGTCGACGCCACGGCTGACGCGGTGCAGGCCGCAGCGTCCGCAGGCGAACGATAGCGGGAACGGAACGTAGCCGGCATAGTCGGGGATCTGGAAGGTGAACTCGCCCAGGCGAACACGCACGACGTCATCGGATAGGACGCGCCGGTCGACGGACAGCTCGGGCGGAACGGGATGGGATAGGCCGTTCCCGCGCTGTGCCCGTTCGGCCCATGCTGCGAAGTACTCCTGTACCTGTTCTCCGATCGTGCGGATGGTGACGTGAGGCAGTTCGATTGTGCGGTTAATGCCAGATGGCAGGGCCATGCAGGCCCCGCGCCCCCCCTCAAAAGTGAAGAGACTGTGCGGCGCATATGCGATCGCGATCTGGCTGCGTGAGCGCTGCATGGTGGGCGGCTTCGGCTTGCTCATCTCACGCTTCCTGATCGAGCTCACTGGAGGCCGCGCGGCGGGTTCCGCGGTTCCGCAGGAACGCCATGGCGAACTCAACCGCCTCGTCGTCAAGCCGTCGGTTCTGGGTGTCGAACCGCGACGCCCGAATGGTGCCGGCGGCGTCCACGTCGCGCAGGCTGGTCATGGGCCGCTGCAATCCGCTGAGCCGGTTGTTCCAAAAGTCGTCCAGCTTGCCGGTGAATTGGTCGGAGGTTGCCGCGACCTCGATGCGGCGCAGCTCTTCCCGGACGAGGTCGGCGTAGTATCCGGGGTTGGCGGGCTGACCCTCCGATCCGTATATGCCGACCGCCTCGCGTACGAACGCCGCGCAATCGTCGAGCGCAGCGGGATTAGAGAGGACGCGGGCGAGCTGCTCGACGGTCGCGGGCAGCGGCACGCCAGGTTTCGATTCGGCAATGGCCTCGACAATCCGGCGCTGGAACTGGACGCCGGCCAGCCAGGTCTGGACGAGCGAGGGCACGGTCCTAGCGATCGCGCGGTCGGCCCATCGCTCGATGGCGGGAGCTGCGATCATGCGCTCAAGAAGGCGATGGAAGGATTCGTGTACCTCTACGACGAAGCGGTCTCGGCGTGTTTGCGGCGTCGGGATGAGGAGCGAGAACCCGACATGCGTTCGTCCCACGCGTGAGGACGCCTGGAT
This sequence comes from Mesorhizobium sp. WSM4823, assembly GCF_055811195.1. NCBI lineage: Bacteria > Pseudomonadati > Pseudomonadota > Alphaproteobacteria > Hyphomicrobiales > Phyllobacteriaceae > Mesorhizobium > Mesorhizobium sp. WSM4823. Next base: position 72,907 of record NZ_JBVVQL010000019.1, on the reverse strand, counting down.
GTACTCGGCGATGTCGGATGGCATGCCGGCGAACGCCATGGCGTTGAAAGCCTCGACGTCGACGCCGTGCGAGATTGCGCTCGTCGCGACGATGACGCGCAGCGCCTCGGAGACGTCTTCGGTCAGCGGATCGAACGGCATCTCTGCTTCGCGGATGACTCTTTGGATGCCCGCGATGTCGACGCCACCGGAGATCAGCTCGGTCATGAAGGCGGAAAGTCGGTACGCGTCGCCCATTGCGGCGTGCGCCTCAAACGCCTCGGGGGCGAGCGCGGCCAGAATCTGGTCCCCGCCCTTCTTATTTGTGACGTAGGTGAGCTCGATGCGGTGCAGATCGACCAGAGCGGCGAGGCGGTCGTGGCGCGATTGCGCGCGCGCGTTCGCGACCGCCGCCCGCCGCCCGGCTGCGAAGGGTGCGTCGGACACGTTCTCCTCGATCTCTCGCGCGGCTCGCTCGCGTCGCGCCGCGTTGGTTGAGGCGAGGTCTCTCTCCCAACGGGTGATCGTCGCGGCATGAGCAGTGAGCACCGAGATCGTGGTGACCGTGTGGAGGCGGCCGTTCGTCATGATACTCGCGTGCAGCCGTCCCCACGGCGACGCCAGCTCGCGTTCGCGTAGCGCGACGCCGGGGCTGTCCAGGACGGCGGCTCTATCGGATGCCGCGCCGGTCGCGTCGAACCCGGCCATACCACTGTAGAACGTTGAGTAGAGCGACGGCCCCGGGTGTGGAAATTGTCGCACCCTTAACTGGTATAGAGCCCGTGCGTGCTTGGCCGCGTCGGACACCGTAGCCGTCGCGCCGATGACGTGCGGCAGGCGTGGCCGGTCGAGCGCGCCGGGAACGCGAGCTACGCGAGTGCCCAACAGCTTCGCGAGCCGTCGAAGCCAGGCGAACAGTCCGGTCTCGAAGATGCCGCCGAATGTGCCTAGACTCTCCTCCAGTAGGTGCATTTCGTCCTGGACGATCAGGCTCGGGAACGGGTCATGGAACAGCTCTAGGCCATCGTCGAAGGCCGGCGCGACACGGACCCCCGCCCCGCGACCCAGTGTTAAGAGATCCTGCCCGGTCGGCTGGGCCAGCATGCCATCGACGCCCTGATCGACGGCGCGGGCGAGGCCGAGCATGCCGGCGATGTCGTCAATCGTCCTCGTATTCTGGCCGATCAGTGCCAGTTTATCGATCGTTCCGAGCAGGACGGAGGGCGCACGGCGGTAGATGTCGGAGTCCGCAAGCAGGAACGGCAGCGGGACCGGCCGTCCGGTGCCACGGTGCTCCTCGTTCCAGTCGCACTGCGGGTTGAGGCACACGATGCCGAGCCGGTTGCGCTCCTCCGGAAAGAGCCGTAGCGCGGTCTCCGTCGACGAGAGGCAGAAGGGACAAGTCGGCAACTTGTTCCAGGCGGCACGGGAGGCCGCGTAGCCGCGCTCGCCTCCGGCCGTGCCGTTCATGAGAGCCTGCTCGTCGCTTGCGCGGGGCTCGTTCCAAGCGGGGATCGCCAATAGGTCGTCGCGCAAGGTCCCCGGCCGGATCTCTGTTCGGTTCGGCGTGTTGCCGCCCCCCACCCAAAATCCGATTTCGAAGGGCGCGCCGCCCAGCCGATGCGCCCGGCGAACCATCTCCGCGTGCGCGAGGAGCCGAGCGAGGCGCTGGGCTTGCTGAACGGTCAGCAACCGCAGCGGGTAGTGCATCATCGCGGTAATGCCGCGACGCTTCCCGCGCAGCCGGTCTAAGAACAGTCCGAATACGACGGTGCCGAAGAATGCTTCGGTCTTGCCGCCGCCGGTCGACATGTAGAGTAGGCTGGCGGCATCCTCGTCGAAGTCGGCGCGGAAGTCGCCCTCGAACGACGGAAGTCGCGACGCCAGCGTCGGCACGTGCGCGAGAATGAACGCCAGCTGGAACAACCTCCAGCCGGCTGACTGACCGTCTCGCTGCGGGTTCGCACGGTGGAACGCTTTATTGAGCAAGAGCCACGCGCGGTAGGGGATTGCACCCTCCGAGGTCGAGTCCTTCTGCCATGCGCTCCGGGATCGCGATAGTAGGTCGACGCCAAGCTCGACGCGTCGCGCCTCGTACTCCCAGGCATTGAGGTCGGTCTGAAATTGTTCGCGCTGACGTTGCTCGTCGTGGGCGTCGCCCTCGTCGGGGTGCAGGGCCAAGTTAGTTGAGCCAGAGACCTCGGCGCGCCAGGCGTCCATCGTGGCGACGAGCGCCGACAGCGCGCCTACGTCCTTGTCCGGGTCCGAAAGGAACGCGTAAGTGGTCGGGACCTCCGCGATAGAGCGAGCCGTCATGCGCGGCAGCACATATCGTGGCATCCACGTGGTGCGCAGCCGGCGCGCGCCGGCGTCATCGCCGAGGTCCTCGACGCCGCCGTTTACCCCGATCGCAGGCATTGTCATGAACCCGGCGAGGTGGTAGCTGCGCCGCACGCGCTCTAGGCGCATCGGGACGAGCGCGCCGTCTGGTAACTCGAGGTGTAGCGAGACGTTGAACAGTCCGCATTCCATGTCGGCATCGCTCTCGCGCAAGTTTTCGATCGCGACGCGCACCGACTGGCAGCCCGGGGCCGTTGGGTCCGGTATGGCCTGCACGAGCAGCTGTAGCTGGATCTGCGGCACGACGTCAGCTGGCACCGGCGCGTCGGCTCGCACGCGAGCGAGGAACTGGTCCCAAGCTTCACGAGACCAGAAGTCCTCGGATTCTGGACGCCGAGGCCGCCATGCCCAGTCCCTTCCCTCCTCGGTGGCGAGAAACGCTAGGCAAGCGTTGCGGATGGCCGCGTGGAGGCGCAGGTTGTAGTCGGCTAGGAGGGTCGACCAGCCGCCGGCATCCGCGGGCATAGGGAGTTCGAGAACCGGTGCGGGCACGTCCACTCGGCGCCATTTCAGCGGTGCGGTGTATTGCCGCGCGATCGCGTTTGGGATGCGGAGCCGGGGAAGTCCCCCATCGCGCACGGGTCGGTCCGACCCTTCGGGCAGGTCGGTGTCCGCGCCTTGGGGTACGATGGCGCCTTCCGGAACGACCACTCCCATCTCGCGGTAAACCTCTGCCACGATGGCGATCCGCATCTCGCGGCGGGCCCTTCCGGTCACTCCATTCGCCTGTCGGTCGAGGCGCGTAGTGATCTCGGTCTTGGCCCGCTGCAACGCTGCTGCGGACAGCTCCGCGCGGGGGATCAGCCTTCCCTCCCGCTCGAACAAATCGTCCGAGCTCGGTAGTGTCCTGACGTAGGCCGCCAGCGACGGGGTGATCCGAAGGGTTCCGCCGACGTTCCGCAGTCTGAGATCCAGCCCGTGGGCGGCCAACCGGATATCACTGGACTCATCATCGCCGTCTTCGTCGATGCGGGGCAGCACGAATCCGCTGCTGAGCACGCGGGACGGCTTGGCGCCGAGGACTGTCCTGCCGACTTCGCCGTCACCGGACACCAATCTTCGGGTCCGCTCAAGGATGGCGTCGCAGACCGCCTCTTTCAGGAGCTGACGCTCGTCTGCGTTCATGTCAATCAGCGCAGACGGCTCACTCAAGGTTCACTCCTCCTTTTGCCTGTTCGATGCTCTCGACGTCGTCCACGGCGTCAAGCAGCGACAGCCAGAGCCCCCGAAGCACACCGCCTGTCTGTCCCGCGGTGAAGCTCTCCGGATCCAGCACGAACTGCACTACGCGCTGGTTGAACTGGAAGCCCTCCTGCACTCGGTAGGAGCGCGTCGGCACGATGGCGAAGCGCCAGTAGGTCTCGCCCAGCTGTTCGCCGATCCCATTGGCCTGCATAAAGAGCCTGAAGCGAGGCCAGTCCCGGGCGGCGCGCGGCTGCCGCGCACCGTCCTCGGCCGGTGCCGCGCGGTCGGCTGTCAGCCAGCGCTGAATGTTGTTAAGCTCGCTTCCTGGCAGCGAGGGATCGACCTCGCGCATGCGCCGGAACACCTCGCGCGCCTTCCCGGCGTCGGTGTCCCCCGGGATGGCCGCGCGCATCTGCCCGATGTGGCGATGGTACAATGTCAGCTGGTCGAGGCTCGTCCGCGAAGTCGCGAGGGCGTGGCGGATACGGTTGCGCGCACCCTCGTTCAGCACGAGGATCTGGTCGCCAACCTCGACGTCCCGGGCGTGCACCTTCTCGAAGGGGCGAGCTTCACCGGAGGTGAAGACTAGGACGTCGCTCGAGGGCCGGTATGCGATGCGGTGAGCGCTGGTGGAGATCACGATCCTCTCGCCGGTGTAAGCACTACCCTCGCGAGTTAGGTCGATTTCACGAGGTTCGGCGATCGGGAGGATTCTGAACTCACTCTCCCCAGCATCCAGCCGCTCGTCCAAGCCGCCGCGCTTGAGCGCCTGCTGCATCGCGGATGCACGCGCCGCGATTGGAGCGAAGCCGGGGAGGCGTGCGAGCGGCCCGAGCTCACCGGCGAGCAGGGCGGATCCTGAGGTGTCGCCGAGAAGCACGACCTCGGGCGGCGTCGCCGGGCTGGTGAGCAGCGCGCGGATTGCGGTAGCACTCGGCCCAGTTACGATAATGCGGTCAAGCCCACCCTTGGTGAGCGCTGCGCCAAGGTCGGAATGGTCGACGATGCCGCAGTGCCAAGAGACACCTCGGTCGGAGGCCATGAGGACCTCGGCGATTCGCCGATCCGGCACTGCGATCAGAGTGGTGGCGGCGTTCCAACTGTCCTGTGCGATCAGTTCAACGAGCTTGGAGGAAACCGGCGACTCCACGAGCCAGCCGCCCACCCTAGCCTCGATCAGCTTGACCGCGTCTCTAGCGAGAGCGCCATCCGGGGAAGCCGCCCCGGTTTCGGCGAGCTGCCTGAGCGCCATTTTTGGCCTAAACATCGCCCGTATATTGTTGTCGACCTCGTCGTCGGCGTCAAACAGAGTGTCCGCGGTGACCCGCGCCTCCTCCAGCCCAAGCGGCAGGCTGGCGACCCGCCTGAGGAAAGAGAGGGCACGTGATACTCCCGCCGCGCCGTCGCCGTCCCCGCCATCACGAAGCCGTCGCCCAAGCGTCACGAGCTTCTCCCGGATATGGACTAGCGAGGCATCCTTGATGTCGGCGGAAAAAGAGACGTCGGCGAGGCGCTCGGGCAGTACCGAAACGCTACCGAGGAACCCTGGCTCGGCGAGATAGACGCCCACCTCGACAGGCGGCTGCCGCCGCGGCCTAAGGCGTGCGGCGTGGGAACGTAGCGCGCGGGTGGCCCCCCTCAGCGCGAACGGATCGTCGCAGATGGCGACCACAGGCGGCCGGCGCCCCGGTGAGGAGTCTAGCGCCTCAAGCAGCACCGCCAAACTCCGCTCCCACTGGTCGCCCAGCTCCGCGCGCGACTGCCTAGTCAGGTCGACTAAGACGGCGTCCAGGCCATGAGACGCGAAGCGGTCTAACGTCAGGAGAGCGCATAGCCTCGCCGCGCTCCTCTCGGCTGGAAAGCCGAATAACGCAAATGGTGTCGAGGCCGGGGAACCCACGTCGGCGCGCTGCCTAGGAATGCCCGCTCCCGCCTCCCCGAGGAAGGTGTGGTTGAGGACGCGCTTCAGAACCTGGTCGGCATCGTTCACGTAGCGACCCGCGGATGGCGCGAACACCGCGGTCGTCTCGACGAGGCTAGGGCTGCGGACGACGACTTCGAAACGCGGGCGTCCCCTGACAACGCGCGCGGGCGCGTTCTTGAGAATCAAGTCTTTCAGCCGCAGCTCAACCATCGCGAGCGATCGTTGGGCCAGATTGTCGCTCGGCCATACTGCGCCGCCCTTGATGTCGTTCAGCGCGAGCCGCGCGGTCTCCGCTACGTCCTCGGGGTGGACCAGCGCGGACCGGGCCGCACGTGTGATGCCGCCGCGCCATGGCCAGATCGCGAGCGTCGCGGAAGCGAGCCGGCCGCTGGCGCGCGCCTCCCGCATGGCGAGCGCTGCGAGTGTAAACCCATTGCCCGGCCGCTCGGGCCACCCCAGCAGGACACGGTCACGCCCGTCACCGACGGCGTCCAGAACCGCGTGCACGGCCGGGGCTCCCGCCGTTAGCGGCGCCCATCCAGCTGGATTAGCCGTCGTTGCATACCTGGTCGTGGTCGCGGTGCCGACGCCCGGTCGCACGATCGTCTGGTTCACGCGACCCATTTCCTCCCGCTGCGCTAGAAGCGCACGGGCCCGCTCACCGTGCGAGCGGCCGGCATCCGAGATGCGGTTGCTACGATCGACTGCCCCCCAATCCTTCATCCCGCGCTTCGGCAATATTGAATCCCCCTTCCGCATAATGCCCAATCTGAAGCAAAAGGCGAGATATCATTCTTCCAAATTGAAGGGATTACTTAGAGCTCAGTCGTTTTATGCAGTTGACGACACCTGCTTTTGCAGGCCGTGAGGATCAGGCCCGGACGCCGCGCTACGCGGGCATGCGGCTGTTGATTTCGCAGAAACTCCGAAGGTCTATAGCTTCAGCTAGGTCATATGCAGCGCTTCCGAGCGGCGATCGCTATCAATCGTGCTAAGCTCCGAACGTTTAAGAGATGGCCGTCTGGGATATCCGGAGCAACGATCGAGAAGTGCTCTCGGTTGGAGAGCGTGACGAACGGTGTGGACAGCACTTGCTTGAACTCCTCACGTTCCCGAACTCTCGGCAAAACAGAGCCTTAGCGGCCTCATGGCGACACAAGGAGTTTTCGTGGAAATCGACCGAAACACAGTCGCCGGCTTTGGCCGGAGGGTACGGAGGAACTTGGCTTTCGTGCTTGCCGCGGGGGAGCGGCAGGAGGACGTCCATGTGGTCACCGAGCTAGTAACCTCCTTGCTTGGTTTGGTTGTTTTTCCTTGTGGATTCATTCAAGACAGCGGCATAAGCGGCTTAGAAGTGTACTCGTTCGAGAAGTTGGCATCTGAAGGGTGGCCTGCCTGGAGATTCGAAATAGGTCGGTCGAACTCCCTCGACGATCACGTTCGACATATACGGAACGCACTTTCGCACAGACGTGTCCAATTTTCGTCGGACGCTCGCGACCTTGAAGGTGTGGACATCATTTTCCGAGATCGTCTGCCCAAACAGACGCAGGACAATTGGGGCGCCACAATTGGTGCCAGTGGGCTGTTGGATTTTGCACAGCGCCTCTCAAGCGTCGTCGACGACATCATTTCTTAGCGAGAGCCTGGGCCCATAGCACATTGGCTGTCGTCGTGCTTCCCCCTGGCGCTCCCCGGCGCCAGATAGCAAAAAGGCCCGGTTACCCGGGCCCTTTATGCTTTTCAAATCTAAAGAAGATTTGGAGCGGGTGAAGCGATTCGAACGCTCGACCCCAACCTTGGCAAGGTTGTGCTCTACCCCTGAGCTACACCCGCTCGCGCGGCTTTTGGGCCGCAAGCCGCGCCTATATGGCTGAAGGGCGCGGCGATTGCAACAGGGAAATCGCAGGTTTTTTGGTCCGCACCCGGCGACGTAAACAAGCCTTCCGTAGCGACGATAGGAACGGAATCGGCGGCTTCGCCGCGCAACGGTCTTGTCTCGGCCGCGTCATTGGCCGTAAACGGCGTGATCCAAACCGCGACAACAACAAGTCCGACAAGAAACAACATGCCGAAAACCGAAGCCGAGCTTTTTGCCTTCCTCGCCGATCTTGGGATCGAGGTCTCGACCCTGCGTCATCCGCCGCTGTTCACGGTCGCCGATTCGCAGGCGCTGCGCGGAGAAATCGCCGGCGGGCACACCAAGAACCTGTTCCTCAAGGACAAGAAGGACAATTTCTTCCTGGTCAGCGTCGGCGAGGAGGCGGTGGTCGACCTCAAGCAGATCCACCATGTGATCGGCGCTGCCGGGCGCGTGTCCTTCGGCAAGCCGGAGATGCTGATGGAGCTTCTCGGCGTCGTTCCGGGCGCGGTCACCGTGTTCGGCGTGATCAACGACACGGCGGGAAGAGTGAAGGTGGTTCTCGACCAGGAGTTGATGGGCCATGCCATTATCAACGCCCATCCGCTGACCAACGAGGCAACGACATCGATCGCTGCCGCCGACCTCGTCAAATTCGTCGAGGCAACCGGGCATGATGCTGTTATCTTGAAAGTCACGGCATGATCGCCACATGGATGGCGATAAACCGACTTCTAAGTGAGGATGTGGACGTTGTGCCGGGCCGGTGGGCTGGCGGCGCGACCGAAAGGGCGACGAGATGAGCGACAACAATCAATTTGGCGGCCCGTTTGGCAGCAATGGCGGGCAATATGCCACCACAGTGCAGTATGGCGGCACCGAGGCCGCCCCCGCGAAAGCCGCGCTTGGCGAGCCGCCTGTCGCCGTCGATGTCATCAAGGACACGACGACCGCCGCTTTTGCCGCCGACGTCATCCAGGAATCGCGCCGTCAGCCGGTGCTGGTCGATTTCTGGGCGCCCTGGTGCGGGCCCTGCAAGCAACTGACGCCGCTGCTGGAAAAGGCAGTCACGGCCGCCGGCGGCAAGGTCAAGCTGGTCAAGATGAATATCGACGACCATCCTTCGATCGCCGGACAGCTCGGCATCCAGTCGATCCCGGCGGTCATTGCTTTTAAGGATGGCCAGCCGGTCGACGGCTTCATGGGCGCCATTCCCGAGAGCCAGATCGCCGCGTTCATCGAGAAGGTCGGCGGCAAGACCAATGGTGCGCCGCAGGTGGCCGAGGCGCTTGCCGCGGCCGCGGAGGCGCGCGACACCGGCGATGTGCAGACCGCGGCCGACATCTACGACGCGGTCCTGGAACAGGCGCCGGAGACGATCGAGGCCATTGCCGGGCTTGGTGATCTGCTGTTCGAGGCCGGCGATGCCGAGGGCGCCGAAGCCGTGCTGGCGCGGGCGCCGGAAGCAAAGAAGGATGCGCCGCCACTCGCCGCGGTGCGCGCCAAGATGGCGCTTGCCGCACAGGCAGCAGCACTTGGCAATCCGGCCGAATTCGAGCGTCGGCTGGCTGAGAACCCCGGGGACCACCAGGCACGTTTCGATCTTGCCATGATCCAGAACGCCAATGGCGAGCGCATGGCGGCGGCCGACAATCTGCTGGCAATCGTCAAGGCCGATCGCTCGTGGAACGACGACGGCGCCAAGACGCAGTTGCTGCAATTCTTCGAGGCATGGGGGATGACCGACGAAGCAACGCTGGCGGCGCGGCGCAAATTGTCGTCGCTGCTGTTCTCCTGAGTGCGCATCAAGCTGTTTTTGCGTGGCGGCCTTGCGGTCGGCGGCGGCTGCGCCAGATAGGGGCCAGACCGGATCCGTTTTTCGCTTCCTGACGATTTACACGCCAGGTTGCGATGGGCGGGCGGATTGATGCGCTTCTCGACGAAGCGAGCGGAGGACTGAAGTGCAGGCGGGAAACGCGCATTACCGGCTCGATACGGATTTGCCGTCGACGGTGCCGATCTTCCCGCTTGAAGGGGCATTGCTGCTGCCGGGAGGCCGCATGCCGCTCAACATCTTCGAGCCGCGTTATCTGGAGATGGTGGATGAGGCGATCGCCGGATCGCGGCTGATCGGCATCATACAGCCCAGCCTCGACGGCGCGCGGCGCGCCGATGGCGAGCCTGAACTCTGCAATGTCGGCTGCGCCGGACGTATCATTGCGCTTTCCGAGAGTGGCGACGGCCGTTACCTGATTTCGCTGCAAGGCGTGTGCCGGTTCCGCATCGTGCAGGAGCTCGCGGTCAAGACGCCCTTCCGCCAGTGTCGGTTTGCGCCCTTTCTCACCGATCTCGATGAAGATCAGGCAGAGGCAGAGATCGACCGACCGGCGTTGCTCAAGGCATTTCGCGCCTATCTGCAAGCCAACGATCTTGAAGCCGACTGGGAAAGCGTCAGCCGCGCCGAAAATGCCATGCTGGTCAATGCGCTGTCGATGATGGCTCCCTACGGGCCGGCCGAGAAACAGGCGCTGCTCGAAGCGGCGGACCTGAAGACACGCGCCGAAACGCTGATTGCCATCACCGAAATGGCGCTGGCGCGCGAAAACGAGGATTTCGGATCGAGTTTGCAGTAGGAGGCTCTTCCTTCTCCCCTTGTGGAAGGAGGGAGAGCCGCGCGAAACCTGAAGTGATTGCCCGGATAAGGACGGACCGAATGGTGGATGGGCGTGACGGAAAGAATGCCAATGTCGACCCCAGGCTGCTGGAATTGCTGGCCTGCCCGCTGACCAAGGGCCCGCTTACCTGGGATCCGGAGCGCGGCGAACTCATCTCGAGGGTGGCTCGGCTTGCCTATCCGGTGCGTGACGGCATCCCGATCATGCTGCCTTCGGAGGCGCGCGCGATCCCTTTGGAGGACGGATTGCCGCCGCGCCTGGGCGGACCGTCCTGAACAGCGGGCTGGAAGCCGATCGGGAGGGAATGTCGGTAATTCCTCTCAGCGGCAAATCGCAAACCTTGGATATTGGCCGACACGTCCTCCCTTCGTCATCCTAGGGCGGAGCAGGAGCGAAGCGACGTGGCGGAGACCCTGGGATCCATGCCGTGACCCAGCGGCAGTGCTCCGGCGGACCAGAATCGAGCGCACCATTCGCGCCGCCATTCCGAGCCACTGCATTCTTCGGCGGATGTCACGGCATGGATCCCAGGGTCTGCGCTCCGCTTCGCGTCGCTCCGCCCTAGGATGACGAAGGCGTGGGTCCCTATTGAAAATTGCGCCCCTTGGGCATGACCCTTTCTGCCTTCCCCGATAGCGTCGCGATATCCTGCCGGTCGCTTTGTACGACAGGTACATCGGGCTTCTCCTCCAAAAGCACGGACAGCCAGGGCGTCAGATCCTCGACCTTTTCGGCGACGATATGGATGACGTCCGATTCCGACTGCAGTTTGCCGGTGATACGAACGAACCGCGCCCCCATGACAATGGGCCGGTAGCGATTGAAGGTTCTTTCCCAGAAAATGACGTTGGCGACGGCCTGCTCGTCTTCCAGCGTCAGGAAAATCGCTTTGCCAGTGCCTGGGCGCTGCCGCACGAGCACCAGGCCGGCGACGGAGACCCGCCTGCCATCCGGCACGGAGGGGAGGCGCGCATTGGGCGTGACGCCGGAACGATCCAGCCGCTGGCGCAGAAAGGCAAGCGGATGCGCTTTCAGCGACAGGCCGAGCGAACGGTAGTCGTGGACGACGTGCTCGCCGAGCGGCATTGTCGGGAGCCTGGTTTGGGGCTCGAGATCGCGCAAACGGATCGCCGGCCGGTCGAACAGCGGCAGGGTCTCGGCGGCACTCCTGCCGTCGAGGGCGCGGACCGCCCACAGGGCGTCGCGGCGGTCGAGACCAAGCGAACGGAAAGCGTCGGCTTGCGCCAGTTTCTCGATCTCATCGACATAGAGACCTGAACGCAGCCAGACATCGCGAACGGATGCGTAGCCGTCGCCGCGTCTGGCGACAAACACCTCCATCCGCTCCTTCGACAGACCTTTGACCTGGCGGAAACCCAGCCGGACGGCATGATTGGTCCGGATGACGCCGCGCATCTGGGCATGGCGTTCAAGGATGCGGGCCGGATCGAAGGGCGCTTCCTCCAGCGCGCAATCCCAACCGGAAAAATTGACGTCGACCTCGCGGATTTCGACGCCATGGTCGCTTGCGTCGCGGACAAGCTGAGCCGGCTGGTAAAACCCCATCGGCTGGGAGTTCAGGATCGCAGCGCAGAACACGTCGGGATAGAAGGTCTTGAACCAGCACGAGGCATAGACCAGCAGGGCGAAGGAAGCGGCATGGCTTTCGGGAAAGCCATATTCGCCAAATCCCTCGATCTGCTTGAAGCAGCGTTCGGCGAAGTCTTTCTCGTACCCTCTCTTCATCATGCCATCGACCATCCGCTTGCGGTAATTGCCGATCGTGCCGGTGCGCTTGAAAGTGGCCATGGCGCGACGCAGTTCATCGGCCTCGCCCGGCCTGAAGCCGCCGGCGACGATAGCGATCTTCATCGCCTGTTCCTGGAACAGCGGCACGCCCAACGTCCTGCCGAGTATCTCTTCCAGTTCCGGCTTGGGATATTCGGCTTTTTCTTTTTTCTGCCGGCGGCGCAGATAGGGGTGGACCATGTCGCCCTGGATCGGGCCGGGCCGCACGATCGCCACCTCGATGACGAGATCGTAGAAGGTGCGCGGCCGGAGGCGCGGCAGCATCGACATCTGCGCGCGCGATTCGATCTGGAAGACGCCGATCGTGTCGGCGCGGCAGATCATATCGTAGACATGTTTGTTCTCCGGCGGCAGGGTGGCCAGCACATAGGGCTGGCCATAGTCATCCCGCTCATCAGGATAATAATCCCTAAGCAGGGTGAAGGCGCGCTGCAGGCAGGTCAGCATGCCGAGCGCCAACACATCCACTTTAAGGATTTTCACCGCGTCGAGATCGTCCTTGTCCCACTCGACCATCTTGCGTTCATCCATCGCCGTCTTGATGATGGGCACGATCTCGTCGAGCCGGTCCCTGGTGATGACGAAGCCGCCGACATGCTGCGACAGATGACGGGGGAAGCCCATGATCTCGTTGGCGCATTCGATCACATGCCTTGTCGATGGATCGGTCTGGTCGAGACCGCCGGCCCTGGTCTCCTTTTCGCCGAGCTCCGAGGTCGACCAACCCCAGATCGAGCTGGACAGCGCGCTCCTGACATCGTCCGACAGGCCCATCGCCTTGGCCACTTCGCGCATCGCCGACCGGCCCCGGTAGCTGACGACGGCCGCGGCAAGAGCGGTGCGCTTGGCGCTGTATTTCTCGTAGATGTACTGGATGACTTCTTCGCGCTTCTCATGTTCGAAATCGACATCGATGTCGGGCGGCTCGTTCCTTTCCTCGGAAATGAAACGCTCGAAAAGCGAGTCGATCCGCTCGGGTCCCACTTCGGTTATGCCGATGCAATAACAGACAACAGAGTTGGCTGCCGAGCCACGCCCCTGGCAAAGTATGCCCTGGCTGCGGGCGAATTTGACGATGTCGTAGACAGTCAGAAAATAGCGCGCGTAGTTCAGGCGCTCGATCAAGGCGAGCTCTTCCTGGATGCGCTTGGTCACATCGGCGGGAACGCCTGCAGGATACCGTATCGCTGCACCCTCTCGAGCCAGCCTTTCCAGTTCGGCCTGTGGCCCGAGGCCCGATTCCGTCGGTTCGTCGGGATAGTTGTATTGGAGGTCACTGAGAGAGAAGCTCAATTCGCCGGCAAAGCGCAACGTTTCCGCCAGCGCTTGCGGATGCCTGCGGAAAAGCCGCGCCATCTCCACTGGCGGCTTCAAATGGCGCTCGGCATTGGCCGCCAGCTCCAGCCCCGCTTCGGCAACAGGCACGTTGAGGCGAATCGCCGTCAGCACGTCCTGCAACCGGCGCCGTTCGGACGTATGGTAAAGAACGTCGTTGGTCGCCATCAGCGGAATGCCCGATGCCTCAGCCATGGCAGCCGCCTGCTCGATACGGAAGCGGTCGTTGCCCTGATAATCCGGCGAAACGGCAAGCCGCAAAGCCTTGCCAAATCTATCCTTAAGCCGGCTAATCAGTCCAAGGTGATCTTCCGCCGGCGCCGACAGATCCGGCAGGACCGCCAGCGACATGAGATCGCCCCATTCGAAAAGGTCGGCGCGAAAGAGAAGCGGTGCGCCCTTTTCGCTTTCATCGCGCATATTGGCTTGCGTCAGCATGCGGCACAGATGGCCCCAGCCCTTGCGGTCCTGCGGATAGGCGAGAACATCAGGCGTGCCGTCGCAAAAAACCAGGCGGCAGCCGGGATGATAGGATAGTCCTTCCACCTTGGCCTGCTGCCAGGCGCGCACGACACCGGCCACGGTGTTGCGGTCGGCAAGCCCGATCGACGAGAATCCCAAAAACTTTGCCGCGACCACCAGTTCCTCCGGTTTCGAGGCGCCGCGCAGGAACGAGAAATTCGACTGGATGCCGAATTCGGCATAGGGAACGGCCGTCAGCGCGTTCATGCGAAGACCCCATGCATGAACCAGCGCGGCGGGACTTGAGAGGCGCCGTAGAGGCCCTGGCGGTAGAGCCAGTAACGGCGGCCGGTGCTATCTTCGATGCGGAAATAGTCTCGGGTCGGCGCGTCTTCCTGCCCCGACCCCTCCCGCCACCATTCCGGGGCGATGCGTTCCGGCCCTTCGGCGCGCGCGACCCGGTACAGCGCCCGCCGCCAGCGGAAGTTCATCGGCGGGCCCTCAGGCATTTCGGTGGCCGGAACCTCGATCGGTTCGGGCGAACGGAACAGCCGGATCGGGCGTTCCGGCCGGAAGACAGGCTTAGTGTCTTGTATCTTGTCCGGCTTCTTCGGCGGAGAGACCCTTTGCGGCGCTTCCGCGAAGGGAAGCGTGGCGACGGCGCGCTCGGGCAGATGGCTCTCGACGGCAACCGGTTTCAAAACCGCGCTGTCGCCGAGCCGGGCGCGGATGCGGTCGGCGAAAAGGGCAATATCGGCGCCGTCATCGCGCGTCTCGCCGGCGAGATCCGCCTGCTGCATGTCGAAGGCCGCGGCCGTCAGGACCGAGAGGCGCACGAGATCGAAGCCATAGCCGGCATCGATGTCCTGTTCGAGCGCGGCTAGCCTTTCGTGGAACAATTTCTGGATCAGCAGCGGCTCGCGCAACGGCCGCGAGGTGCCGACGGCGATCCGGCTGACGGCGCCGTCGACGCGGAAGAGCAGCAGCGCCAGCCTTCTTGCGCCTTCGCCGCGGCGCTCGAGATCCACCTTCAAAGTCGTCGCCAGCATTTTCACCAGCCGCTCTATTTCGTCGGTCAGCATGATGGGTTCTGCTAGGTGGCGTTCGACCGAAAGCGGCGCGACCGGCAGGCGCGGCGACACCGCTTCGTCGAGGCGGCCGAGCGCCTGGTCGAGGCGCAAAAGCAGCGAGACACCGAAGCGGCGGGCGAGCGGCGCGCGGGGGGCTGCCATGACGGCCCCCGCCGTGCGCAGGCCGACGCTTTCCAGGCTGGCGCGGATATCAGGCTCGATGCGTAGCGCCGCCAGTGGCAAGGGTGCGAGAAGCGCCTCCTCCTCGCCACCGGGGACGATGCGGTCACTGGCAAACCGCGCTGCCGCCCAGGCAGCACCTGGCGTGGCGGCAAGGCCGGCGCGGACATCAAAACCCTGATGGAAAAAGCGCGACAGGATGTCGTCGAGCATCGAGCGTTCGCCGCCGAAAAGATGGGTGCAGCCGGTGACGTCGAGGAACAGGCCATCGGCTGCGTCGAGCGCCACCAGCGGGGTGTAGCGGTCGCACCAGTCGGCAAGGCTTTCGAGCAGGCGGCGGTCGGCCTCGGGATCGGCTTCCAGTACGTCGATCGACGGATGCATGGCGCGCGCGTCGGCTATGCCCATGCCGCGCTTCAGGTGAAGCGCCTCAGCCCGCTCGTCGAGGGCGGCGATGCGCTGCGCGTTCCCCTGGCGATGGCTGATCACCAGCGGCAGGTGATCCGACGGTCGGGAACGCCAGGACCGCCCCAGCCGCTGCCGCAGGACCCTTTCCGCGGCGAGATGCGGGAACCACAGGGACAGAATTCGCTGCCCTTCCTTCCTCGCCCCGTCTTTCTTCGAAACTGTGTTCATCGGGGTTCCACTCCAGTGTGAATTGTCCTGGCAAGGCCGTGCGGCTCTTGCCGATGCTGACGGTGAAGGCGGGACGGCCGATCGAGCCGGCAAGCGGCCCGGCGATCGTCTGGCGGGATGCCGACGGCGCCGTCGACAGGACGAGGCGGACGGGTGCCGCCGTTGGCTCGGGTTCGCCGGCCTGGCGCAGCAGAAACACCGGCCGGCCGGCATTCTGCGCCCGGGCGTGCAGCCGCCGCGTCGCCGTGAGGTCCAGCCGCTGCGGGCTGCCGCGGATTTCGAGGATGACGGCGGCGAGCGCGGTCATCCGGGCGGCTTCCTCGGCGATCCACAGCGCATCGAGGAGCCTTGGCGCCTCGGAAAACAGCAATTGCTCCGGCTCGATGCCGAAAACAGCGTGAAGCCCCCTGGCATAGGGGAAGCCCGCCTCCCGGAAGATTTCCGCAGTGCCGATCCACAGGACCGGCAATTGCGGCCCCTGTTTGAGGATCAGGCTGACGAGTGACAGGGCGAAGCCGGCGACGGCCCCGGCATCACGTGTCGCGGCGCCATGGATCTCGTTCAGCGCCGCCTTCGGCAGGCCGCCGCTAAGCGCGGTGTCGAGACCTTCGGCACCGGTGCGCAGAAACGCATCAGGCGGCGCCACGGCGAGGCCGCGGCGGACGATTGTTAGACCATCCGCTGTTGGATTCTGGGGGGTGACGTCAGTATCAACGGGGGCTGCGCCAGCCGGCACCTCCAAGCGCGCGGGCAGCGTTCCCTCGATCTTCGCGATCTGGCGGCGCAGGGCAAAAACAGTCTCCCGCGCCACGGCGCTTGTCGCCATGACGGTCAGCTTCCACTCACAATTGTTCCTGTTATGTTCCTATAGATTCCAGAGGCCACCCGAAGAGTCAAGCGGAGTCATGGGGAATTTATTCCTGCCCTTGCGTCGACGGCAACCGGCCATTTGCCGAGTCCGGCTCGAAAGCCTATATGCCGGGATCAGAAGGACAAAGCATGGCCCGCATCTACAAGACCCGTGTCTGGCACGACCAGCTTTCGCCGTCGATGGAGGAAATGGAGTTCCTGGCGTTGGAGGCTTATGCCCATCTGCCGGAGGATTTTCGCAAGCTGACCGGCGAGATCGTCATCCAGATCGCCGAATTCCCGACCGACGAGATCATGGACGATCTGTCGCTGGAAACGCCTTTCGACCTGCTCGGCCTGTTCGAGGGGCGCGGCATCGCCGAGCGCTGGAATCCGCAGACAGGCGAGGGGCCGAACCGCGTCACGCTCTACCGCCGCGCCATCCTCGACTACTGGGCTGAGAACGAAGAGACGCTGGGCGACATCGTCACTCATGTGCTGATCCACGAGATCGGCCATCATTTCGGCCTGTCGGACGATGATATGGAGCGGATCGAAGAGGCGGCGGAGTAAAGGGCCCCACGCTTCGTCATCCCAGGGCGGAGCAGGAGCGAAGCGACGTCGCGGAGACCCTGGGATCCATGCCGTGACTGTGGTGCAGTGCTCCGGCGATGCAGAACCGAACGCCCATCATCCCGTTCTGCGGCAATGAGCAAGCGGGACCATCCCGATCGGTGGTATGATCGCATTAATCCTGGATCCGCCGAGCCCTTCGGCAGAGGTAACGGCATGGATCCTAGGGTCTGCACTCCGCTTCGCGTCGCTTCGCCCTAGGATGACGAAAGACGAGCGCTTCAGCGAACTTCCCTACCAATCGCTGAGCTTGGTGTTGGGCCCGTATTCCTGGCCCTCGATATCCTTCACCACGGCCTGGCCGCAGCGCATGCTCTTGGTCTGCTTGTCATAGGCATAGGTTGGCGAGCCGAACAGGTGCCAGCCTTTGTTCAGCGCCGCCGTCACCTTGTGGCAGAAGCTGGAATCGTCCGGGCCGGACAAAAAGCGGTAGAGTTTCATTTTTCATTCCTGTCGTGAGTTGCCAATCATGCCCCGATGGCGGCCGCCTTCGCCAGCAGTTTTTCGGCCTGCGCCAGATGCAGCCGTTCGACCATTTTTCCATTCAGTGCAATGACGCCCTTGCCGGCATTTTCGGCAAGCGCGAACACCTCTTTTACCGAGCGCGCCTCGGCCAGCGCTTCGGCAGATGGCGCAAAGGCCCGGTTCGCAGCCTCGATCTGGGCCGGATGGATCAGCGACTTGCCGTCAAACCCCATGGCAGCCGCCTCCCCGCATTCGCGCGCAAAAGCGTCCAGGTCGCGAAAATCATTGAAGACACCGTCGAGCAGGTCGAGGCCGCCGGCTCGTGCCGCCAGCACCATCTGCATCAGCCACGGTGTGAGGTAGCGCCGGTCGGGCGTGGCGAGAATGCCGGTGTCCTTGACCAGATCGTTCGTTCCGGCCACGAAACAAGTGAGCCGCGAGGCCGGATCGCGGCCAAGCTCGGCAATCGGCCCGATGTTGAGCAGAGCCTTGGGCGTTTCGATCATCGCCCATAGTTTCACCGCGTCCGGGGCAAAATTGTCGTCGAGCACGTCGCCGGCTTCGAGGACGTCGCGCGGCGTATCGACCTTGGGCAGCAGGATGGCGTCGGGCTCGCAGCGTGCCGCAGCCAGCAAATCGTCGGTACCCCATTCGCTGGAGAGCGCGTTGATGCGCACGATCATCTCGCAGCGCCGGCCATAGTCGTTGGCAACTGGGCGATCGGCGAAGATGCCGGCGAGTTTTTCGCGCGCGGAACCCTTGTCGGCGGGAGCGACGGCATCTTCGAGGTCGATGATGACGGCGTCGCAGGCCAGCGAGCCAAGCTTGGCCAGCGCCTTGTCGTTCGAGGCCGGGACGTAGAGCACCGAACGGCGCGGGCGGTAGGTTTCGGTCGTCATACCAAATCTATGCCGCCTGCGGCCGGTCGAGGCAAGCCGCTTTGACCTGCATAAAAACTGCACAAAAGTCCCGAAAATCTCCTCGCGTCCGCCCCGCCACCGGCACTTCCGCCGACGACAAGGGCGGCATGCAAGAGCGAGAAAAACTCCGTTGGTCCCTGCCTTACCGGCTCCGCAATGAGGGCTGGTGGCTCGTCGATCCACCCGGGACGCATCGCTCGGCGACCCTCTTCCCCTTCATCCCCAAATCCCTGCCCAGATATGCCGGCCGCATCAAAGCCGCCGAGAAAGTCCGATCATGACATCGTTGCTTACGGCCGCGCCAAGCTATTGCGCGCGATTCGGCGCTGCCGTCCTGCTTGCTGCCCTGGCCGATTTCTTCTTTTACGGGCAACCCATCGGCATCACGCTTTTCCTGTTCGGCACTACGCTTGCCGCCGCAGCCGCGGCCATCCAGCCTTCGGCGCTCAGCGCCCGCGGCCTGTGGCTCGGGCTCGGTGCCTTGCTTGTCGGGCTGCTGCCGCTCATTGAAAATGTCAGTGCGCTGTCCGTCGCGATCGGGCTTGCGGCGATGGCGGTCTTCGCACTTTCGCTGGTCGGGCGGCTGCGGCACGGGCTTGCCCGTATCGCCGGCCAGGTAGTGCTCTTCCTGCTCGCGGCACCATTCCGGTTCGCCCACGATTTCTTTCGCTGGCGCAAGGTGGCGCGGCGGCTTGGCCAACGGCGCATCCGCTTCGCGGCGATCGCCGTCTGGGTGATGCCGTTGACGCTGGGAGCGGTGTTTCTCGCGCTGTTCGGCGCCGCCAATCCGGTCATCGAATACTGGCTGTCGCTGATCGATCTCCTCGCCTTGCTGGAGCTCATCCATCTGCCGCGGCTGGCCTTCTGGCTGCTGGTGCTTGCCGGTGTCTGGGCCTTTTTGCGCCCGCGTCTGCCGCGCCTTTTCCGCTCCTTTGCGCGTGTAGTGTCGTCTGTGCCTGTCGGCCGGGTGACGACGACAAAACCCGCCAAAGCGATCGAGGACATCATCTTCGGCAAGGCCGCCATTCTTCGCGCGCTGGTCGTCTTCAACCTCCTGTTCGCCATACAGACGGCGCTCGACGCCACCTATCTGTGGGGCGGCATCGCCCTTCCCGACGGGCTGACCTACGCCGCCTATGCACATCGCGGCGCCTATCCCTTGATCGTCACGGCACTGCTCGCCGCCGGCTTCGTCCTGGCGGCGCTGCGGCCGGGGAGTGCGACCTCCAGCGATCCGCTCATCCGCCGGCTGGTCTATGTCTGGGTGGCACAGAACATCGTGCTGGTCATCTCGTCGATCCTGCGGCTCGACCTCTATATCGGCATCTATGCGCTGACCTACTGGCGCATCGCCGCCTTCGTCTGGATGGGGCTGGTGGCGGCGGGCCTTGCCCTGATCATCGCCCGCATCGCGCTCGAAAGATCCAACGAATGGCTGCTTTCCGCCAATCTTCTGACGCTTTCGGTGACGCTCTATGCCTGCTGCTTCGTCAACTTCGCGGCGCTGATCGCCAACTACAATGTCGAGCACTCATTCGAAATGACCGGCCAGGGCACCGAACTCGATTTCTGCTACCTGCGTTCGCTCGGTCCCAGCGCCTGGCCGGCGCTCGACCGCTTCCTCGAGCATCAAGCCAGCACGAATGCGGCCAGCCTTCCCTCCTACAGCGAACTCGCCCGTTTGCTTGGGCAGGACGAGGCCCGCTATCGCGCCGACCAAGAAAACTGGCGCGCCTGGAGTTTTCGCGATTGGCGGCTCCTTCGCACTCTCGACACAAATATCCCGTTCATGGTTCCTCAGGGCTCCGAACCCTTCGTGCCGGGCCGCTGATTCATGCCGCATCACATCCTGGTCGCCGACGATGATCCGCACATCCGCGAAATCATCTGCTTTGCGCTCGAAAAGGCGGGGATGAAGACGGTTGCCGTAGCCGACGGCGCCGCCGCCTTGCAGGCGATCGAACGCCGACCGCCCGATCTTATCGTGCTCGACATCGGCATGCCGGAAATGGACGGGCTGGAGGTCTGCCGGCGGCTCAGGCACACATCCGACGTGCCGGTGCTGTTCCTGTCCGCGCGCGATGAAGAGATTGACCGCATCCTCGGGCTCGAAATGGGTGGCGACGACTACGTCATCAAGCCGTTCAGCCCGCGCGAGTTGGTCGCCCGCGTCAATGTCATCCTGCGGCGCGCTCGCCAGGCGGCGCCGGAACAGACCGACGACCGGCAGTTCTCGCATGGCAGACTGGCCTTGGTGCCGGCCAGCCACGCCGCCAGCTTCGACGGCCAGCCGCTGGTGCTGACCTCGATCGAATTCGCGATCCTGAAAGGGTTTCTGGCGCGCCCGGCGCATGTGCTTGGCCGCGACATGGTGATGGCCAATGCCTATGCCGCCAACATCCATGTCGCCGACCGCACCATCGACAGCCACATCCGCAACATCCGCGCCAAGCTGGCGGCGGCCGGCTGCACGGATGCGATCGAGACCGTGCATGGCGTCGGCTTCCGGCTCGGCCGGTGCGGCGCGTGAGCACCCAAAAATGGATTGGCAGCAAATGGCGGCCGCGCCTCGCCACCATCGTTGTCGCCATCCTGATCATGGTGATGGCACTGCCGCTGGTCGGCCTGTTCTTCTTCCGGCTCTACGAAAACCAGCTGATCCGCCAGACCGAGGCCGAGTTGATCGCGCAAGGTGCCGCCCTTGCCGCCATCTATGCGCAAGAGGTCCGCGACGCCGGCATCCCCGCCGAGAAGCTCGGCCCGGCCGTGCCTGCCGCCAGTGCCAGCGCTCCGAACTCTCCCTACCGGCCGATCGAGCCGCACCTTGATCTTGCCTCCGATACCGTGCTGCCGACCCGGCCTGCGGCGACAGCCGCCGCCATCGATCCTGCCTTCGCTCCGGTCGGGACACGCCTGTCGGGCATTCTTGCCGAGACGCAGAAAACCACGCTTGCCGGCTTCCGGCTGCTCGACCCCAAAGGCGTCGTCATCGCCGGACGCGAAGAGGTCGGCCTGTCGCTCGGCGCGGTCGCGGAGGTTCGCGAAGCGTTGGCCGGCCGCTATGCCAGCGCGCTCAGGCTAAGGATCTCCGACGAGCCGCCGCCATCACTCTATTCGGTGAGCCGCGGCACGAGAGTCCGCGTCTTCGTCGCCCTGCCGGTTGCGGTCGACGGCAACATCGCCGGCGTGGTTTACCTGTCGCGAACGCCAAACAATATCGTCAAGCATCTCTATGGCGAGCGCGGCAAGGTGGTGCTGGCGACGATCGCCATTCTCGGCGGCACGCTGCTCATCGGTCTTGTCTTCCTGCGCACCGTCAGCCGGCCGATCTACGCGCTGATGGAACGCACGAAACGCATCGCCGCCGGCGACCGCGAGGCCATCAGGCCGCTCGACCATCACGGCACGCGCGAGATGGCAGCACTTTCCGCCGCCTTCCTCGACATGGCCGAAAAGCTGCATGAGCGCTCGGACAGCATCCAGACCTTTGCCACGCATGTCTCGCACGAACTCAAATCGCCGCTGACGGCAATCCAGGGTGCGGCGGAACTGTTGCGCGATTCGGGCCGCGCAATGGATGAGGCCGAGCGGCGTCGCTTTTCCAACAACATCGTCACCGATGCCGGACGGCTCAATTTGCTGGTGCGCCGCCTGCTCGACCTGGCGCGCGCCGAAAATCTCGCGCCCAGCAGCGAAAGCACGTCGATGGACGCCGCACTGGCGCTGCTGCCGGCCAAAGACAGGCTGGCGGTGCGCGTCGAGGCCGGCGGCGATATCGGTCTGCGCATCTCGGCCGAGAACGCGGCAATCGTGCTCGCCAATCTCATCGACAATTCGGCGCGGCATGGCGCAACGCTGGTTTCGATCACGGCAGCGAGCGCGCACGGCAAGGCAACGATCCAGGTGAGCGACGATGGTGCTGGCATTTCGCCCAGCAACCGGGCCCGCATCTTTGAGCCATTCTTCACCACGCGCCGTGATTCAGGTGGCACCGGCATGGGGCTGGGCATCGTGCTGGCCCTCCTGAAAGCGCATGATGGCACGATCCGGCTGGTTGACTCCGAGCGCGGCACGCGCTTCGAGATCATCCTGCCGATTGTATGAATTGGAGCCTCATTCCGAAGACCGGCTTTCGGGATCATGCTTCAGAACTGGAGACGTGGAAAACGTGCGCTACGACATCGTCATCATCGGCGGAGCCATCGTCGGCTCCTCGATCGCCTACTATCTGCGCGAGGAAGGGTTTTCGGGCTCGATCGCGCTGGTCGAGCGCGACCCGCAATTCGCCCATGCGGCGACGACGCTGTCCTGCGCTTCCATTCGCCAGCAGTTTTCCATCCCCGAAAACATCCGGCTATCGCAGTTCACGCTGAAACTGTTCCGGCGGCTGACGGAAGAGTTCGGGGCCGACGCCGATATCGGCTTTCGCGAAGGCGGCTATCTTATCTTGGCCGGCGAGAACGGCCTGCCGATCCTTAAGCGCAACCACGAGGCGCAGATGGCCGAGGGGGCCGACATCGTGCTTGAGAATGCGGAGGCGTTGGTGCGTCGCTTCCCATGGCTGTCGGCAGAGGGCATCACCGCCGGCGCCTATGGCCGCACGGGCGAGGGCTGGTTCGACGCGCATGCGATGCTGATGCTGTTCCGCAAGGCGCTGCGCGAGAAAAACATCGATTTCGTCACCGCTGATGTGACCGGCATCGAGCGGCAGGGCGATCGTGTCACCAGCGTCAGCCTCGACAATGGCGAGCGGCTCGAGGCCGGCATCGTCGTCAACGCCGCCGGGCCGAATGCCGGCAAGGTGGCTGGTATGGCCGGGCTGGCGCTACCGGTGGAGCCGCGCAAGCGCAATGTGTTCGTCTTCGAGGCACGCGAAAAATATACCGACATGCCGCTGCTGGTCGACCCCTCAGGCATCTATGTCAGGCCGGAAGGCTCGGTCTACATCACCGGCGGTGCCGAACCGGAAGAGGGCGACGGCACGGCCGACCCCGGCGATTTCGAGCCCGACTGGCCGCTATTCGAAGAGGTGATCTGGCCGGTGCTGGCGACCCGCATTCCGGCCTTCGAAGCGATCAAGCCAACACGCGCCTGGGCCGGCCACTACGACTACAACACGCTCGACCAGAACGCGGTGATCGGACCACATCCCGAGGTGAAGAATTTCCTCTTCGCCAACGGTTTTTCCGGCCACGGCCTGCAGCAGGCGCCGGCCGTCGGCAAGGCGCTGGCCGAGCTGATCGTGCATGGCGGCTACCGCACGGTGGATTGCACGGCGTTTGGGTATAGCCGTGTTGCGGAGGGAAGGGCGTTCAGGGAGCTGAATGTGATTTGAGGCGCCATCGCGTCTACGGCAACGGCGTTGCCGAGCGCATGGCCCTTAACCGTGTTGTCGAAAATGCACCAGACCTCAGCGCCCGCCGCACTCGCCGCATCCAGCCGCTGCCTGATCGCGATCAGGCTTTCAGTGTCATAGTCCGAGTAATAGATACGCGGCGCGCCATGCAGGCGGAAGTAAACCAGGTCCGGCCAGCCGGATGGCGTGGCCGCAGCGGGGACGCGAGCCGGATCGGCTGCCACACGCGCTACGCGGAAGCCGGTCAGAAGCGCATCGGCGTCCTGTTCGAACCAGCTCGCATGACGAGGTTCGCAGGCTATTTTCGAGCCGGTTTGCTTTCGCAACAAACCGAAGAACTCCTCAGTGACACGCGGCTCGAAGGACAGGCTGGGTGGCAACTGCACTAGCAGCACAGCGAGCTTCGGGCCGAGGCCTCCGGCCTGCCCGAGGAATGCCTCGATCAGGTCTTCGCAGTCGGCAAGCCGATGCTCGTGTGTCACTGCCCTGGGCACCTTCACGCTGAAGCGGAAATCTTCCGGGACCGAATGCGTCCAACGCTCATAGGTCTCACGGCGGTGCGGCTTATAAAAGGATGAATTGATTTCGACGCCGGCAAGACGGCCGGAGTAACGCTCGAGATGCGACCCGGAATCCGGGAAAATATCCTTGTAACGCGACGGGATGCCCCAACCGGCCGTGCCCACGAAGCATCGATGCTTTTCCATGCCAGAAATGTGGACAAGGCACTGCGCAGGTCAAGGGAGTGTACTAGGCCGAGACCATGCGGCCGTCGCTCACCTGTCACCACTATTCCCGCGTGCTCGGCCGCTGCTTGGCTCCCGCCGGCAGAATAATGCGTGCCGTCAGTGCTCGCGGCCGAACCAGAACGCGTCGGGCATGCGCATCATGCCGATCCGCTCGTAGAAGCCGACGGCATCGGGCACGGAAATCAGTGAGATGGCAACGGACGGCCCGAGCTGCCGCCGCGCTTCGTCAAGTAGGCCCTTGCCGATGCCGAGCCCCTGCGCCGATTTGCAAACGGCGAGCTCGGAAATGTAGCATACCCACGAGAAGTCGGTGATGCCGCGGGCGAGGCCAATCAGCGGCTTGCCAGGCGCATCGAGGCGCGCCGTCAACACCATATCCGCGCTGGCAAGCATCGTCTTCAAACGGGCTTCGTCATCGACAGGCCGGGTAGCGCCGAGGCCGGATTCCACCAGCACGCGGCGGAACTCGGCAGCGTCGAGGGTTGGTTCACTGGCGTAGAGGATTTTGGATCGCGTTGTCATGCCGGTGAAAGTGCACCATCGGGCGGCGGTTTTGAAGCTGCTTGGTGCTGATCTCGTGTTCCGGGACCACGAGCGAAGACAGCCACCTTTTATTTGCCCGCCTCTTTGTGTAAACCGGGCGCCAACACATCCCCGCAGCGAAAAGAAGACGGGCAAAGACCATGGAAAAATTCACCAAGCTCACCGGCGTCGCGGCGCCGATGCCGATCGTCAATGTCGACACCGACATGATCATCCCCAAGGATTATCTCAAGACGATCAAGCGCACAGGTCTCGGCACCGGACTGTTCGCCGAAATGCGCTACAAGGACGACGGTTCGGAAAACCCTGATTTCGTGCTCAACAAACCGGCCTACCGCAAGGCGCAGATCCTGGTTGCCGGCGACAATTTCGGCTGCGGCTCTTCGCGCGAGCATGCGCCGTGGGCGCTGCTCGATTTCGGCATACGCTGCGTCATCTCGACCTCGTTCGCCGACATTTTCTACAACAACTGCTTCAAGAACGGCATCCTGCCGATCACCGTCAGCCCGGAGGATCTGGAGAAGCTGATGGACGACGCTTCGCGCGGCTCCAATGCGACCGTGTCGGTCGACCTCGAAGCGAAGGAAATCCGCGGACCGGACGGCGGCGTGGTCAAGTTCGATCTCGACGACTTCAAGCGGCACTGCCTGCTCAACGGGCTCGACGACATCGGCCTGACCATGGAAAAGGCCGGCGCCATCGCCTCGTTCGAGAAGAAGAACGCCGAGCTGCGTCCCTGGGCCTGAACGGCAAGACCATTCCGATGGCCGGTCTTTGCTTCAGGTGAAACGGAGGATGTCATGACACGTTCGCTTCTTGCCGGTGCCTTCGGACTGACGTTGATGCTCCTGCCTGCGGCGAGCGTATATGCGCAGACGCAATCGCCCACTGCGACCGAGAAGCCCGCCACCGATGACGGATCGGGCACTGACGATTCGGCGGCTTCAGACGACGACAAGCAGGCGCCGGTCCCATTCGAGGGCGGCCAACTGACCATCACCCAGCAGGAAGAGTATGGCGAGAAGGTGCTGGCCTATGACGGCAAGCAGCTGGCCAGCAATTACGACGTCTTCTTCGACAGAATAGTCGAGGTCGGCGGCGTCAATGTGGCGCTGGTCGATGTCGGCGACGGCGGCAATCAATGCAGACCGGCCAAGGTGATCGTGTGGAAGCCGGAAGGCGGCACGATCCAGAGTGCCACGGTCGAGCAGGACGAATGCGGCGCGCCGCCGGCCGCAGTGTCCGACGACGCCATCTATTTCGTGCCTTATCTGCTGCCGGGAGATTCCAAGCCGGCGCTGCAGTGGTCGCCGACCGGCGGCTTGTCGACCTCGGGCATTCTCACCTACATGCCGGAACCGGGCACCGGCTGGAAGGATGTCGATCCGGCGAAATACGACAACATCATCGATGCCTTCCACAACGAGGCTGTCTACAAAGAAGCTGAGACGCTGCTCGGCAAGGACATGCCGGACATGGCGACCAGCCTGCTGGTCGGCGGCGGCACCGAGAAGACCGCGTCGGGCGCCTTCTATGCCAGCGGCTGCGTACCGCATGATTGCGGCGGCAATGACGGCTTCATGGCGGTCGATCCGGCCAACCAAAAGCTCTATTTCGCCCGCCGCGGCGACACCCCCGAGCCTGACGCGTGGCCGGCTGTGAACACGTGGCCCGCCGAGGTCAGGGAAGTGATGGACAAGGCGCTCGGCTCGCCGAATTAGCTTCTTTGCTTCGCGCCTTCGTTCCGGAGGCGGGACCGAGCGGCGGCAGTCGTCACCTTAGAGCGGTTCATCGTTTCACGGAAACGCCGAACCGCTCTATCTCTTTGTTTTTGCGCAATTCCGCAGGGAAAGCGCTATGCGCTTTTCCCGGGAAAACCGTTTCACACTTTTCCTGGAATTGCTCTAGAGCATCAACAAAAAGCCCGGCGCGTGGCCGGGCTTCCGTCGAACAGAGATTTCTATCAATCGCCGTCGATCGCCGTCGCCATGCGGGCGATGGCCTGTTGATAGACGCTGGCGGAATTCCAGCCAGCAATTGCGCCCATATTCGCCTGATAACCCGCGCCGGCCTGCCAACCATGACCCTTGAGGAAGTTGGCAGTGGAAGCCAGCGCGGTGCCCTTGTCGCGCAGATTCTTGTTGCCGACGCCGTACTTCAAAACATTTCCGGGCAGGAACTGCGTGTGGCCAATCTCGCCATGCGCGGCACCGACCGACGAGGCGCTCAACGCTCCGCGATCAACCAGCTTCAGGGCTGCAATGCCGTGCGGATAAAAGAACTCGGGGCGGCGGCAATCATAGGTAAGCGTTAAAATGGCAGAGACCGTATTCTGTTTGCCCATGGAGGCGCCGAAGCCAGTTTCCATGCCCCAGATGGCGAGCAACACACCCGGCGGCACGCCGTAGGTCCGTTCGATCTTGTCGAACAGCGCCGCGTTCGACTTCTTCAGCGCACGGCCCTTGGCAATGATCGCGGATCCGCCGCGGCGCTTCATGAAACTTTCCACGGAGCCGCTGAAGGCCTTATGAAGGGCGCGGTCGACGGCGATCGTCTTTGTTGCGTAGGTCGCTCGAGCCAGAGCAGCTAGACCCTTCGAGCCCACACCGTTGGCCCTGGCCTCCGCGGCGAAATCCGCCTTCCACGCTTCGAAGCCCGCACTCGTCTTGCCGCATTGGGCGGCCTGCGCACCTGTTGCCGCCGCAAGCATCATCAATGCTGCCGCCGCGAAAATCTTTCCCTTGGCAAGAAATGCCATGTTGCTCTCCTGGTTACCTGGATCACGTCCCAATACGAATTTGCCAGCGAAACGCGCGCTTGTCACTGTTGGAGCGGGTTTCGTCCACTTGGACGCAGTACGCTCCAACACTTTAAATCTGCGCATCGTGCTTTCTGAAAATCGATCCTGATTTTCAGGCCGATGCGCTAAGAAGTGGTTTACGCGTTCCCGCCGCAGCGCTGGCGAATGCCGGAGAACTTGCTTACGATCAAGTAATTATTGTGGCGGGGGCTGGAATATTCATGGATGACGTTGATGTCGTGGTCATCGGCGCCGGCTCGGCGGGACTTTCCGCCGCCAAGACCCTGCGTGCAGCCGGCCTTTCTTTCAAGCTGTTCGAAGCGATGAACCGGATCGGGGGGCGCGCCTGGACCAGCGACCAGCATTTCGGCGTTCCTTTCGACATCGGCTGCGCCTGGCTGCACGCGGCCGACCGCAACCTCTATTTTCCCGAGGCGCAAGCCGCCCGCTGGACACTCCACCATCACGACATGAACGTCGATCATCTCTATTATCGCAACCGAAAGGCGAGCGAGGACGAAGAGGCCGCAATGAAGGCGGCCGATGTCAGGCTGTTCGAGTTGCTGGCGGCGCATGAGGTCAAGGATGGCGACGACGACCGCCTTTCGGCGTTGCTCGCCAGGGGCCATGCGCCGCGCCGCCGCCACCTTCGCCGGGCCAATGGACTTCGGCGCCGATGAGGACGAGATATCGATCCGCGATTTTCAGGCCGCCGCCGATCTCGAGCCGAACTACTTCACCAAGGAGGGGCTCGGCGCTTTGGTCGCCCGTTTTGGCGCCGACGTGCCGGTCGAGCTGTCGACGCCGGTGCGGAAAATCCTCTGGGACGTGCCTGGCGTTGCCTGTGTCACCGATCGCGGCACCATCCGCGCCAAGGCAGCCATCGTCACCGCCTCGCCGGCGGTGCTCGCCTTCGAGGAGATCGAATTCTCGCCGGCACTGCCCGACACGCATTTCGCTGCCTTTTTCGACCTGCCGATGGGCATGCTGACCAAGCTGCCGGTCGAAATCAGGGGCACGAGGCTCGGGTTGGCGCCGTTCGACGACCTGCTGATCGAGCGGCTGGCCAGGCACGACATCTACTTCCTTTGCTTTCCTTTCGACTTCGATCTGATGGTCGGCTTCGTTGGCGGCGATTTCGCCTGGGAGATGTCGGCGGCAGGCGAGGCGGCAGGCGTCGACTTCGTCGTCGACCGGCTGTGCGCCATCTTCGGCAGCGACGTCAGAAAACATGTCGGGCGCGCCATGATGACCAATTGGGGCGGCGAGCGTTTCGTGCGTGGCGCCTATGCGGCGGCCCGCCCCGGCCGTTCGCAGGCGCGCGCCACGCTGATGCAGCCAGTGGCAGAAAAAATCTTCTTCGCCGGCGAGCATCTGGCCGGTCCGCTGATGCAGACCTGCGGCGGCGCCAGGCTGTCGGGCGAGGCGGTGGCGAGAGCGGTCGCCGCCCAGCTTGCGGCAAAATAGCATCGGCAGGAACGCCGGCCGCTGATAGGCGTTTGGGCGAAATGCCGCTCCGCACTATATCCGGACCTGATGGTTTGAGACCTGATTTGAGATTGGGATGAAGCTCTTCGATTGCCCGCATTGCGGCCACCGCCTCTATTTCGAGAACGCCCAGTGCCTGAACTGCGCCAGCTCCGTGCTCTACGATCCCGGACACGCGCGCTTCGTGTTGTCTGGCGTCGATGGCGTTTTCCAGTGCACCAATGCCGACGAGTGCGCCTGCAACTGGATGGCGGAACCGGGCCATGCCTTCTGCCGCGCCTGCATGCTGAACCAGTTGATTCCGGACCTTTCGGTCGATGGCAACCGCCGTCGCTGGATCCGCGTCGAAGCGGCAAAGAAGCGGGCAATCTATTCGCTGCTCGCAGCCGGACTGCCGGTCGCGCCCAAGCGGAACGCCGGCGACGAGGCCGGTCTCGCCTTCGACTTCCTCGCCGATCCGATCGGCGGCGGCCCGGGCGGCCGCCGCATCCTCACCGGCCATGGCAACGGCCTGATCACGCTCAATGTCGCCGAGGCGGACTCGGCCGAGCGCGAGAGACGCCGCGTCGAGATGGGCGAGAACTACCGCACTTTGCTCGGCCATTTCCGCCACGAGCTTGGCCACTATTACTGGGACCGCCTGATCCGCGACGATCCGCAACGGCTTGTCGCTTTCCGCGCTTTATTCGGCGACGAGCGCACCGATTACGAGCAGGCGCTGAAGGCATACCATGCCAATGGCGCTCCGCCCGACTGGCAGCAGGGCCACATTTCGGCCTATGCCACGTCCCATCCCTGGGAGGACTGGGCCGAGACATGGGCGCACCATCTGCACATCACCGATACGCTGGAGATGGTGCACGCGTTGAATTTCCCGCTCGGCCGGTTGGAAACCGTGGAGGCCAACGACCTGTCGCGGGGCGACACCGGCGGCCAGCTGCAACCGGCGCCGTCGGAACCTGCCGCCGTTCCCGAACCGTTCGAAAAGATCCTGGCGCGCTGGCTGGTGCTGTCGGAAGCGTCCAATTCGATCAACCGCTGCATGGGCCTGCCGGACCTCTATCCCTTCGTCATCTCGGAGGTGACCGCACGGAAGCTGGCCTTCGTCCACGAACTCCTGACCGGTGTAGCGAAAGAAACTGGAACAAAACGTGAGCCGGCCGAAGCGTTTTAGCCGGAACGCATGAGGTGTTGTTTCGTTTTCGTTCGCGAGGGACCCAAAAACGGAGCGAAACCATGAAGCGCATACTGTTTCCTGCTGTCGCCGGAGCGCTTGTCGCTATGTCCGGCGCAGCCTTAGCCGATACCGCCGTCTCGGCTGTCGCCGATCTCAATGTGCGCGCCGGCCCCGGCCCGCAATACCCGGTTATCGGCGTGCTCGCCGCCGGCCAGTCGGCAACCCTCGATGGCTGCATCCAAAACAGCAAATGGTGCACCATAGCCGAGGCCAACGGCCAAGGCTGGATCTATTCCGACTATGTGACGGCCGATTTCGGCGGTAACAAGGTCGTCCTGACCGAGCGCCCTGATGACGCAGACATTACCATCGTCGAAGCGCCCGCCGACGTCGACTACCCCGACACCTATACCGGAGCGATCGTCGCTGGCGATCCGATCGAGCCGATCAGGCGGCCACCGGCCGAAGTCCGCACTTATATCGATACGAACCGGCTCGACCCGGTCTATCTCGAGGGCGAGGTGGTTACGGGCGCGACATTGCCCGATACCGTCGAGTTGCGCGAGATTCCGGACTATGACTACCGCTATGTCTATGTGAACGGCCAGCCGGCACTGGTCGATCCGGGCACCCGACGCATCATGTACGTCGAGCGCTGACGTCACCAAGCAATCAGGCGGCCGCCGGGCCAGAGCCAATGGCGGCCGCTTTTCCGATATCTTATTAACCTGAGCTTCCCGCTGGAGCGGCCGCCGCCGCGCCAGCTCTTTTGTTTGAGCACCGGATTTCCCAAAACCGGTTCCACTTTTGGATACAATGCTCTAGATCATGCGACCCGATGCATCAGGCAAGGAACCCGCGTGATATCAGACCCTGCCGCCTTCGAGCGCTACCGGCATATTCCCAACGCCAAGACGACCGTGCCGCGCCTCCTGCTCGGAATGACGATCGTCATCCTGTTCTGGGTCGCGACCACCATCGCCGTGCTGTTCGGCGGCGCCTATCTTTTTATTGTCTGGCAGGCATCATCGGCCCCGATAGACGGAGAGGCGGTGCAGAACTTCATGGCTTCGCCTGCCGGAATCCTCGCCGCGCTCGCCTCTTTTGCCGGAATCTGGCTCGGCCTGTGGGTTGCCATGCGCTGGGTCCATCGCGAGCCGCTGATGGCGCTGATCGGCACCAGACGCCGCGTTTCGCACTCGGGATTCCTTAGGGGATTGGCCGCCGTGCTGGTCACTTCGGCGCTCTCCGAAATCCTGCTCTATCTCTTGCAACCCGACATTGCGCGCGGTGCGATCGGCTTGTCGTCCTGGTTGCTGTTCCTGATCCCGATCGTCGTGCTGACCCTGCTGCAGACTTCGTCCGAGGAAGTGCTGTTCCGCGGCTATCTCCTCAGGGGCTTGGCCAACCGGTTTCGAAGCCCGTTCATCTGGGCATTGCTGCCAGGACTTCTGTTCACCTCGATGCATTGGAGCCCAGGCTCGAGTGCTGCCATCAACGCCTGCGTACTGGCCTCGATCGCCGCTTTTGCTCTGCTCCTGACGCTTGTGGTCTATGCTACGGGCAATCTCGGCGCTGCCTTCGGCGCCCATCTCGGCAACAATCTGATCGGTTTCCTGTTGATTTCCCATCAACAAAGCTACAATTCCTTCGCCCTATTCAACGCCAAGCCGCTCGAAGGCCCAGGCTGGACGACGCTTGACGCCGTGCTCATCGCGGCGATCGGCATCGTCTGCAGCCTGTTGACGATCCTGCTGCTGCTGCATCCGCGCTCGCCGCTGAAGGTCGAACCGGACAGACCATGATCCCAGAAAGCGGAACCCGGTTTTTGGGTCAGATCATGGTCAGGCAAAAAACTGGCGGGCCAAGCTGATGCGCATCACACTGGCGGTGACCGGAACCATCCCCTCCAAGGGCTATGGCGGCACCCAGCGCCAGGTCGACTGGTTGGCTGGAGAATTTGCCCGGCTTGGCCATCGCGTCGTACTGATTGCCGATCCCGGCTCGAGCCACCCGCTTTGCGAGGTGCGGCATGCATCTTCGGAAGCGCAATGCCGGGCCGCCATCCCCGCGGACGCCGATATCGTCCACTTTCACGGCTGGTTTCTCGATGTTCCGTTCCCGACCCTCAACACGACGCACGGCCTTTCCCCGGAAAGCCCCAAGCCGCAGGCAAACTGGAATTTCGTCAGCGCCAGCCACGCGCGCAACCACGGCAGGAAGACCTTCGTCTACAACGGCTTTCCGACTGATGCTTACCGCCTGGCCGGTTCGAAGAACGACCGCCTTCTGTTTCTCGCCGGCATCGCGCGCGCCAGCAAGAATCTGAATCGCGCGGTCGATCTCGCGAAAAAATTCGATTTCGTCCTCGATATCGCCGGTGGCTCGCGCTGGAAGCTTTTGACGCGCAGCCAGGTCCGGCGCGACGGCGTCTTCTTCAAGAGCCTTGGCAGCCGCTTTCGCTTCCATGGCGTCGTCGACGGCGACGAAAAACTGTGCCTGCTGGGCACGGCAAAGGCCTTTCTCAACCCAATCGCCTGGGAAGAACCGTTCGGCATGGCGCCGGTCGAGGCCATGCTGTGCGGAACGCCGGTGCTGACGACGCGGCGCGGCGCCATGCCCGAGATCGTCGATGACGACACCGGGCGATTCTTCGACAGCGATGAGGAATTCGCTGCGGCCCTCGACGCGGTCGACCGCCTTTCCCCGCAGCGCTGCCGGGACTCCGCCGCCGCCCGGTTTCCGATCACCCGCACCGCAAAAGCCTATCTCGATCTTTATGCCCGGATCCTCGACGGCGAAACGCTGCCATGACCGAACCGGCCGATATGGCCGTGTTCGAACCGGCCGATATGGCCGTGTTTCAGCAACCGTATTTTGCCCGCTCCTTGACTCCGCGGCCGATTTCCTGTCTACACGCCGCGAATTCCGCGACGAGTATCCCTCCGAGCAAGCCGACCGGGACGCCGAAGCCTCTTTGAGGTGACGTGCTGTAAATCGATCCTGGAGGCCAACATCCGGCAGCGCTGTGCGCCCCCGGGTGCTTTTTGGCTTTGGGCTTTTGCCCGGACTGCTTGGACACTGGGCGCGAACGCATTACCTCTCGGGCATCATTCGGGTGCCAGGGAAAAGGAAAAAGAATGTTTGAATCGCTACAGGAACGCATAAGAGGCGTGGAGGGCCGCAGGCCTGACGGGGATCAGCATGAATCCAAGGCGCTCTCGCACGGCGGTTTGACCGATGTTTGAGTCCCTGCAAGAGCGCCTTGGTTCGATCCTGAACGGCCTGACCGGCCGCGGTGCCCTGTCCGAGGCCGATGTCTCGGCGGCGTTGCGCGAGGTGCGCCGTGCGCTGCTCGAGGCGGACGTGGCGCTGGAAGTGGTGCGTTCGTTCACCGACAAGGTGCGCGAGAAGGCCGTCGGCGCCGCCGTAGTGAAGTCGATCAAGCCCGGTCAGATGGTCGTCAAGATCGTCCATGACGAGCTGGTCGAGATGCTGGGCGCCGAGGGCGTCGCCATCGACCTCAACGCGCCGGCTCCGGTCGTCATCATGATGGTCGGTCTGCAGGGTTCCGGCAAGACGACGACATCGGCCAAGATCGCCAGGCGCCTCAGCGAGCGTCAGAACAAGAAGGTCCTGATGGCCTCGCTCGATACGCGGCGTCCCGCCGCGCAGGAGCAGCTCCGTCAGCTTGGCGAGCAGGTCAAGATCGCGACGTTGCCGATCGTCGAGGGCCAGACGCCAGTCGACATCGCCCGCCGCGCCGTGCAGGCGGCAAAGCTCGGCGGCCATGATGTCGTTATTCTCGACACCGCCGGCCGCACCCATATCGACGAGCCGCTGATGGTCGAGATGACCGACATCAAGAAGGTGTCGTCGCCGCACGAGATCCTGTTGGTCGCCGATTCGCTGACCGGCCAGGACGCCGTCAATCTGGCGAAAAGCTTCGATGAGCGCGTCGGCATCACCGGCCTGGTGCTGACCCGCATGGACGGTGATGGCCGTGGTGGTGCGGCACTTTCCATGCGCGCCGTTACCGGCAAGCCGATCAAGCTGATCGGCACCGGCGAGAAAATGGACGGGTTGGAGGAATTCCATCCCAAGCGCATCGCCGACCGCATCCTCGGCATGGGCGACATCATCAGCCTCGTCGAAAAGGCTGCCGAAAACATCGACGCCGAGCAAGCGGCGGCGATGGCGAAGAAGATGCAGTCGGGCAAGTTCGACCTGAACGATCTTGCCGGCCAGCTTCAGCAGATGTCGAAGATGGGCGGCATGGGCGGCATCATGGGCATGATGCCGGGCATGGGCAAGATGAAGGACCAGATGGCCGCCGCCGGTCTCGACGACAAGATGTTCGGCCGCCAGCTCGCCATCATCTCGTCGATGACCAAGGCCGAGCGCGCCAACCCGGATATTCTGAAGCATTCGCGCAAGAAGCGCATCGCTGCCGGCTCCGGTACCGATGCGGCCGAGATCAACAAGCTCCTGAAGATGCACCGCGGCATGGCCGACATGATGAAGGCGATGGGCGGCAAGGGCAAAGGCGGTGGCCTGATGCGCGGCATGATGGGCGGCCTGGCGCAGAAGATGGGCCTCGGCGGCATGATGCCAGGGGGTATGGGCGGCCCGGGCGGCATGATGGGCGGCGGCATGCCGGACCTGTCCAAGATGGACCCCAAGCAGCTCGAAGCGTTGCAGAAGCAGGCGCAGGCAGCCGGTCTCGGCGGCATGAAGGGCCTTCCCGGCGGCCTTCCCGGCGGCGGCGGCCTCCCCGGGCTTCCGGGCGGCATGAAGCTTCCCGGTTTGGGCGGCGGCGGTCTGCCCGGCCTCGGCAAGAAGAAGTGAGGGCGCCATGAACGAAGAAAAGGACATGGCCGACGCATATGCGGCGCTGGTCGACTACCGCGCCTCGATCGACAACATCGACGCAGCGCTCATCCACATGCTGGCCGAGCGTTTCCGCTGCACCAAGGCGGTCGGCGTGCTGAAGGCGTCGCACGGCCTGCCGCCGGCCGATCCGGCACGCGAGCAGCAGCAGATCGCCCGCCTTCGTCAACTGGCGAAGGACGCCCATCTCGACCCGGATTTCGCGGAGAAATTCCTGAACTTCGTCGTCCGCGAAGTGATCCGGCATCACGAGCAGATCGCCGCATCAAACGGCGTAACGAAAACCGGCTGACAACAGCCATAACCCGATCAACGAAAATCAGAGTTTTAGGAGAAAGAAAATGCCACTGAAAATCCGACTGGCCCGTGCGGGCTCGAAGAAGCGTCCTTATTACCATGTCGTCGTCGCCGACGCCCGTTCGCCGCGCGACGGCCGTTTCATCGAGTCGCTCGGCTCGTGGAACCCGCTGCTGCCTAAGGACGGCGAGCGCGTCAAGGTCGATGCCGACCGCGTCAAGCATTGGCTCTCGCACGGTGCCCAGCCGACCGACCGCGTGCTGCGCTTCCTCGATGAGGCAGGCCTTGCCAAGCGCGAGGCCCGCTCCAACCCGAAGAAGGCCGAGCCCGGCAAGAAGGCGCAGGAACGCGCCGCATTGCTGAAGAAGGCGCAGGAAGATGCAGCCGCCGCTGTTGCCGCGGCGGCAGCTGCGCCGGCCGAGGCGGAAGCCGCGACCGCCGAATAATCCGCTTTCTATCCACTACGCAAAACGGCGGGCGCCTTTGCCCGCCGTTTTGCTGTTTCGTCCGACTTATGACGCGGCCCGATCAATAGCCTTCAGGGCAGCGGGCGGTGTAGACGCGTCCATTGCGACCGCGATAGCGGCACTGGCCGCTTTCGGTAGCACGACCGATCAGCGCGCCGGCGACGGCACCGACCGCGCCACCAACGACAGCTCCCTCTACCGGATCGCCTGCCACGGCAGCGCCTACAGCAGCGCCACCCAGGCCACCGACAGCAGCGCCCTGTTCTGTCCGGGAACAGGCTGCGAGTGAGATTGCCAATACCATCAGGACTACCAGTTTCTTCATTGTCGTTCCTCTCAAACGGGGTTTTCCGTCCTCGCCGCCACATGTCCTAACTCGCAACCGGGCGATTTGATCCAAAGACGAAGAAGAAGGACGGCGGCAGACCGCGCCCTTTCTCGCGGCCCGACCGCCATGGAACGGCTTTTGAAGTTGCCGTTATCGGCTGAACGGAATCAGCGCGCGCACCCTCGGATCGCGCAAATACAGGCCACCCCACAGGATGAGGCCGAGATAGACACCGAACAGCGTGTGCGAGAACAGCGGGCTGCCGATACGTATTTGGGTCGCGATGGCGCCGCCGAGATAGGCGGTGAGCAGGATGGCGCCGAGTACCGAGGTACGCGGCGCCGCATAGAGCGCGGTCGAGACCAGCCCGATGACGCCGAGCATGCGCGAGACGTTGGGATCGGCCGGCCAGCCGAGCTGCACCATGGTCTGGGTGACGATGTCGAGCGGCGGCAGCTTGATGACACCGTCGAAAATCATGAACAACACGATGACGGCGCTGAGCCCACGGCCGGTCCACAGCGCGCGCGGCGTGACGGGTGCGATTTGAGAAATGGTCATTGATGTTCCCCTTCGGCGGTTTGAGCACTGATCCTCTAGCCAGGACCCGAACCAAGGACGCGGCGTGAGATGACGATCCGACACGCCTACGATTTTTTGGGCGCACGGTGCTGCGATGAGTGCGGGAACAAACCTAGAGCGGTTCAGCTTTTGATAAAACCGCCGAACCGCTCTAAGTATTTGTTTTTACGCAATTCCGGACGGAAAACTGCTAAGCACTTTTCTGGAATTGCTCTAGGAAAAATAGAACTTTTCGGCGGGAATCATTTTCGGCGGCGCCTCGCCGAGCGCTTCGAACACGGAGATTTCACAGACGCGGCACAGGCCGTCGAGGGCGAGATCGTTGGCCTCGGTGCCGAACGGATCCTCGAGCTCTTCCGAAAGCGCGTCGAGGCCGAAGAAGGTGTAGGCGATCAGCGCCGTGAACAGCGGCGTCGCCCAACCGGCAGTCGAGGCGAGCCCAAACGGCAGCAGCAGGCAGAAGATATAGGCGGTGCGCTGCAACAGCAGCGTGTAGGCAAACGGAGCGGTGTTCCCATGATGCGCTCGCAGCCGGCCTGCGCCGCGGCGATTTCCGACAGGCGCTCGTCGAGAATGCGGTAACCCATGACATCGATCGCCCCGGCCCTGTACAGCGCGGCGGCTCGCTCGCCCATCCGCCGCACCATCGCGTCGGGCGCATTGGCCGCCTTGGCGGCACTTTCGGCTTCGTCGCCGATGAACGCGCGTGCCTCGGCTGTTGCATCCACCCGCCTGAGTAGGCCGCGCAGGAAGTGGCAAAAGGCGATCGCCTCCATCAAGAGGCCGCGCAGTTCCGCCCGGTTTTCGATCAGCCCGGTGCTGGCGCGCGCCAGATTTCGAATGTCGAAAACGAGCTGGCCCCACAGCTTGCGCGCCTCCCACCAGCGGTCATAGGCGGCATTGTTGCGGAAGCCGAGATAGATCGACAGCGCTACACCAAGCAAGGCGAACGGCGCGGGGCCGGCATTGCCGAAATCGAGCTTCAGCGTCCTGAACACCAGCACCACCACGGCGCCATAGACGCCGAAGCCGAAGATCTGCGGCAGGATGCGCGGCACCACAGAGCCGCGCATGATGAAGAACAGACGCAGGAATCCCGGGCGCGGACGAACGATCATCGAAACCCCTTTCACGGACCGGCAATGGTCCTGATTGGTTACATTGTGCGGTTCAAATACGCGCACAAGCCCGGCTACCAGCGACATGCCGATGTCGTCTTGCCCGCCTGGGGCAGAGCACGCTATCGAAATCTGCAAGACGTTCGGGAGCAAATCGATGGCCGGCGAGACGGACCTGAAGAAACTGCTGGCGACGATGACGCCGGAATTGCGTCCCGGCATCCATGTCTTCGCCACACTGCCGCCCGATGCGCCCGTGCCAGACATCCTCGAGCCGGTGATGCTGTTTCGCGAGCGCGAGGGCACGACGGTGATCGCGCCAGAGGAGAGAGCCAAGGCCATTGGCCTGCAAACCGTCTTCCGCTGCCGGATGGTGACGCTGAACATCCATTCGTCACTGGAGGCGGTTGGCTTCCTCGCCGCCATCACCACACGTCTGGCCGCCGCCGGCATGGGCGTCAATCCGGTCTCGGCTTTCTACCACGACCATCTGTTCGTCCCGGCCGACCGCGCGGAGGAGGCGATGGCGATATTGGTGGAATTAGCGGAAGAGAGCCTGAGGTGATGCCGGCCCGATGCGACCTACCTGAGACGCCGGCGCCGCCCCCATCCCCCTGCCGGGACCTTCTCCCCGCGAACGGGGAGAAGGAAGCTAGCGGCCGAAGGCCGAGCCCGCGACTGCGGGCCGCCGGCTTTCCGGCGCCCCCGCGGAGGGCCAGCCGCGCTAGCGGCGGTGCGGCCCGTGAGCGAGATTAAGCCGCCTTCTTCTTCGGCTGGATCAGTCCGCGCTCGATCAGCAATTCGGCGATCTGCACCGCGTTCAGTGCCGCGCCCTTGCGCAGATTGTCGGAGACGATCCACATCGACAGGCCGTTGTCGATGGTCGAATCCTCGCGGATGCGCGAGATGAAGGTGGCATCCTCGCCGGCCGATTCCAGCGGCGTGATATAGCCGCCGTCCTCCCGCTTGTCCAAAACCTGGCAGCCGGGGGCATCGCGAAGAATATCGCGTGCCTCGTCTGCGGTGATGGGCTTTTCGAACTCGATGTTGACCGCTTCCGAATGGCCTATGAACACCGGCACGCGTACGCAGGTCGCCGTCAGCTTGATTTTGGGGTCGAGCATCTTCTTGGTCTCGGCCACCATCTTCCACTCTTCCTTGGTGAAGCCGTCGTCGAGGAAGACGTCGATATGCGGGATGACGTTGAAGGCGATGCGCTTGGTGAACTTCTTGACGTCGACCTGGTCGGCGACGAACACCGCGCGTGTCTGCGTGAACAGCTCGTCCATGCCTTCCTTGCCGGCGCCGGATACCGATTGATAGGTGGCGACGACGACGCGCTTGATGGTGGCGAAGTCGTGCAGCGGCTTCAGCGCCACAACCAGCTGCGCCGTCGAGCAGTTTGGATTGGCGATGATGTTCTTGCGGGTGAACAGCGAAATCGCGTCCGGGTTCACTTCCGGCACGATCAGCGGCACGTCCTGGTCATAGCGGAAGGCCGACGAATTATCGATGACGACGCAGCCCTGCTTGCCGATCTTCGGCGACCATTCCTTCGAGACATTGCCGCCGGCCGACATGATGCAGATGTCGGTGTCGGAAAAATCATACTGGTCGAGCGTCCTGACCTTCAGCGTGCGGTCGCCGAACGACACTTCCCTGCCCTGGCTGCGCCGAGACGCCAGCGCCACCACTTCGCTCACCGGAAAGCCCCGCTCTTCCAGTATGTTGAGCATTTCCCGGCCCACATTGCCCGTGGCGCCGACGATTGCAACCTTGAAACTCATCGAAATCTCCTGTCCTCTCCGCTCGGTTTTTGGAGAAAACCCGCCGGCCGATGCGGGTTTCAACCCCCGGGCCGGACCCGGGAGAGGGTGGTTAGGCCAAGGGAATCAGACCGTTTTAGTGGTCGTTTTACCGGTTTCTTTGACCAAGAATGGGGTTTTGCTGGAACGAGGAGACGCGCCGACGCGTCCGGCGCAATGGTTCGCATTGCGGCCGGGGAGGTCGTATGCAAGAAGCGCCATCAAAAGGCCGCGCATCGAAACTATCCCGTTCGGTGCCGGCTTTTACGCGGTTTGCGTAAAGAGTCAATCGCGACGAGCGAGGCGGCTTGCCCTGTACAATAGCGGCGGCGCGAAGTACGAACGATTGGATCGTTTGGCTCGTGGCGCTCCCAGCGCTCGCCGACGGATGACCCATTGCCGGGCATAAAAGAATCCGAATTCCGAAAGAAGCATATGTCCAATTTCGAAGCACTTGTCCCCGCGCTGGCAAAGGCGCTGGAAAAACGCGGTTATGTCGAGCTGACGCCGGTGCAGAAGGCGGTTCTCGAGCTCGGGCAGGCCGATGCGCTGGTTTCGGCGCAGACCGGCTCCGGCAAGACCGTCGCTTTCGGCCTCGCCCTTGCGCCGACGCTTCTTGACGGCGCCGAACGCTTTTCCCACGCCGCCGCACCGCTGGCGCTGGCCGTGGCGCCGACGCGGGAACTCGCCCTGCAGGTGACCCGCGAGCTGGAGTGGCTCTACGAACTGACCGGCGCTGCGATCGCGTCCTGCGTCGGCGGTATGGACATGCGCACCGAGCGGCGCGCGCTGGAACGCGGCGCCAACATCGTCGTCGGCACGCCCGGCCGGCTGCGCGACCATATTACCCGCAATTCGCTCGACATGTCGGCGCTCAAGGCCGTGGTGCTCGATGAGGCCGACGAGATGCTCGACCTTGGCTTTCGCGAGGATCTGGAATTCATCCTCGACGCTGCCCCTGCCGAGCGCCGCACGCTGATGTTTTCGGCCACCGTGCCGCGCTCCATCGCAACGCTGGCCAAGGGCTACCAGCGCGATGCGGTGCGCATCTCGGCTGGCGGCGAGGAGAAGCAGCATCTCGACATCGAGTACCGGGCGCTGAGCGTAGCCCAGCCCGACCGGG
The DNA here is from genome assembly GCF_055811195.1 of Mesorhizobium sp. WSM4823. Taxonomy (NCBI): domain Bacteria; kingdom Pseudomonadati; phylum Pseudomonadota; class Alphaproteobacteria; order Hyphomicrobiales; family Phyllobacteriaceae; genus Mesorhizobium; species Mesorhizobium sp. WSM4823. The sequence goes on along the minus strand of NZ_JBVVQL010000019.1, from coordinate 31,801 downwards.
AAAACGCCATCATCAACGTGCTGCGCTATTACGAGGCGAAGAACGCACTGGTGTTCTGCAACACCCGCGCTGCCGTCAATCACCTGACCGCGCGCTTCAACAACCGCAACTTTTCCGTCGTCGCGCTTTCGGGCGAGCTGAGCCAGAACGAGCGCAGCCACGCGCTGCAGGCGATGCGCGACGGCCGCGCCAAGGTCTGCATCGCCACCGACGTGGCGGCGCGCGGCATCGACCTGCCCAACCTCGAACTGGTGATCCACGCCGACCTGCCGACCAATCCGGAGACGCTCCTGCACCGAAGCGGGCGGACGGGACGGGCGGGACGCAAAGGCGTCAGCGCGCTGATCGTGCCCAACAATGCCCGCAGGCGCACCGAACGGCTGCTGCAAAGTGCTGGCCTTGCGGCGACATGGGCGAGCCCGCCTTCGGCCGACGACGTCCTGCGGCGCGACGACGAGCGCATCCTCGCCGACCCGGTCTTCAGCGAACCTGTGACGGACGATGAGCGCGGTTTCATAAGCACGCTTCTCGACCAACGTGGCGCCGAACTGGTGGCGGCGGCCTTCGTGCGTCTCTGCCGCTCCAGCCGCTCGGCGCCCGAGGATCTTCTCGACGTCGCTCCCTTCACGCCGTCGGGCGACAAGTTTGCGCGCAGGGACGAGGCGCCAAGCCGGCGCGACGATTTCGGCGACAGCGTCTGGTTCTCGCTGTCGGTCGGGCGCTGGCAGAATGCCGAGCCGCGCTGGCTGATCCCGATGCTGTGCCGGACAGGCGGCATCAGCAAGCGCGAGATCGGCGCCATCAAGATGCAGCCGGAAGAAACCTTCGTGCAGATCGCCGCCGATTGGGCCGACCGGTTTGTCCAGGCGATCGGCCCGGACCGCAAGCTCCAGAACAACATCGCGGTGAAGCGGCTGGACGGCACGCCCGACCTGTCGCGGGCCGGCTATCAAGAACCACGGCCGGACAAGAAACCGCATCGTGGCAAGCGGACGTTCGACCAGAACGCGCCCAAGTTTGAGAAGCGCGCGCCGTCAGCCGATCAGCGCCCCGCCGCGTTCGAGGCAAAGCCCTGGGCCGGTAAGGCAGCCAAGCCGAAATTCGACAAGGCCGGACCCGCCAAGAACAAGAAGTCGAAGAAGCGGCCCGGCTGAGCGACTGCCGGCATCGTTGGCCTGTCATGACCTTGCAAGGGGCTGTCTTTCGCCAAGGCAGACTTCGACGATTGATCGTCTCCAACACGGGTGAAAGCGCTATCATTGTCTGAAGCGATGGGTTCTCCATTCCGCGCATACCCCTTGCGATCTGCCGGAACTTTGAACAGTCTGGAGCGGGGCAAAGGGTGGGCAGGGCATGCGCGGCGAAGTGCTTCACTATGACGAGGACCAGGGCTTCGGTTTCATCACCGGAGCCGATGGCAACCGCTACACGTTCGCGCGCGAGGATCTGCGCAGCGAGGCGTCGATGGTCAGGGGCACGGCCGTCGAATTCCAGCCAGCCGGCGGACGGGCACGCGGCGTTTTTTCGATCCGCGCCGAAATCGCCAGTCCGCCTGCCGACGCCGTAACCGCTGCCTCATCTCAGGCCGGCAAAGCGCCCTGGGCGCCGCAACGTTTCGGCCGTTTCGCTGAAAATGGTCCCGCCACCAGCCTGTGGAGCTACTTCTGGCGGGGCATGACCGAAAATTACTTCAACTTCGCCGGCCGCGCCCGCCGCAAGGAATATTGGGGTTATCTCCTGTTCTGGACGATCGCGCTGATAGTGGTCGTCGGCATTGGCCTCCTCATCGACGACACCATGGGCAATTCTAGCGAATTGCCGGCAGTGACGGTCGGTCTTTGCGGCGCGTTTGTGCTGGCGACAATCCCGCCATGGATCGGACTGAACGTGCGTCGCCTGCATGACATCGGCTTGACCGGCTGGCTTTTTCTGGTGGTGTTCATCCCGACGATCGGCGGGCTGATCCTCCTGGTCTTCGCGCTGATCCCGTCTCAGGCCCGTGAAAACCAGTGGGGCCCGGCGCCGGCAGGCGTCAATCATTTATCTTAAAACGTGTATCTTGCCATTGCATACAACTTTTAATAGTATCAGCGGCGCAATCAGGGGGAAAGCAATGCGCGGCACAGTGTTTCACTACGACGAGGATCAGGACTTCGGTTACATCAACGGAGCAGACGGCAAGCGCTATATCTTCGCGCGTGAGGACCTGAGCCAGCACGTGGCGCTGGTCAGAGGCACGCCCGTCGAGTTCCGGCCGGACGATGGAACGGCGCACGACATCGTCGCCGCGGCCTCACCTGCTGGCGGTACGCCGACGCCGGGAGCCGGTCAGCCGCAGCACTTTGGCCGTCTCGCCGAAACCGAGCCTGTCGGACCCATGGGATTATGGACTTATTTCCGGCGTGCACTGACGGAGAACCATGTCAATTTTGCCGGCCGGGCCCGCCGCAAGGAATTCTGGGGTTTTTACCTGTTTTGGACCATCATGTTTGTCGCGCTTTTTGGCTTTGGCATACTGCTCAACCTGGCCATCAACGGTTTCGGCTACGACGCGGGTAGAACGGAGATAGGGTTCGTTCCCGGCCTCTTTTTTGTGCTGCTAACGATCCTCCCGGTACGGCGCCTGCACGATATCGGCCTGAGCGGCTGGCTTGTCCTGCTCTGTTACGTTCCGGCTGTTGGTGGCTTGGTCGTTCTGGTCTTCGGGCTTATCCCGTCGCAGACGGGCGAAAACCCGTGGGGCGCGATGCCGGCCGGCGTCACGATCTAGCAGCGGTCGCCTTTAGCGCCTCGCCCGACAACCTGAGAAAGATCTTCTGGCCGTGCCGCTCGGCACCAAGCCCGTCATAGAAGCGCAGCGCACCTTCGTTCCAGTCCTCGGTGGTCAGGTCGATGCGGCCGATGCCTTCACGCAGGCAATGGCCGGCGAGAAAGCCGATTAGCGCCCGACCGATACCCGCGTTGCGGGCATTCTCGCGCACGAACAGGTCCTTGAGAAACAGCAGCCGCTCAAGATCAACGCCGGGATGCGCTATGGCAACCGAGGCCAGCCCGCAAACCTCTCCCTCGACGAAGGCGAGCGCGAAGTGCGGATAGGCCGGGCTTTCCTGGCCAAGCCATTTCTGCGCCGCCGACAGCGCTCGGTTGGCGTCGAGCGGCAGCTGCCGGTAATGCACCGCCATCTCGCACAGCATGACGGCAAGCGCCGTCGCATCCCCGGTCGTCGCCCAGCGGACGTCGACCGCCACAGGCTCAGCCCAGGAACTTGGCGATGATCGCATCGCCCATCTGAGTGGTGCCGACCTCGGTCATGCCCTCGGACAAGATATCCTTGGTGCGAAGGCCGTCGTCTAGCACGGCGGCGATCGCGCTTTCCAGGCGGTCGGCTTCAGCCACCATGCCGAAGGAATAGCGCAGACACATGGCGAAGGAGGCGATCATGGCGATCGGGTTGGCGATGCCCTTGCCAGCAATGTCGGGCGCCGAGCCATGCACCGGCTCGTAGAGCGCCTTGCGCTTCTTCGTCTTGGCATCCGGCGCGCCGAGCGACGCCGACGGCAGCATGCCGATCGAGCCGGTCAGCATGGCGGCGATGTCGGACAGCATGTCGCCGAACAGATTGTCGGTGACGATGACGTCGAACTGCTTGGGCCAGCGCACCAGCTGCATGCCGCCGGCGTCGGCCAGCATGTGATCGAGCTTGACGTCTGCGTATCTGGCCTTGTGGGTCTGGGTGACGACCTCGTTCCACAACACGCCTGATTTCATCACATTGCGCTTTTCCATCGAGGTGACGTGGTTCTTGCGGGTGCGCGCCAATTCAAAGGCAACGCCCGAGATACGCTCGATCTCGAACGTGTCGTAGACCTGCGTGTCGATGCCGCGCTTCTGGCCGTTGCCGAGATCGATGATCTGCTTGGGCTCGCCGAAATAGACGCCGCCGGTGAGCTCGCGCACGATCAGAATGTCGAGCCCTTCGACCACGTCCTGCTTGAGCGAGGAGGACGCCGCCAGCGCTGGATAGCAGATGGCAGGCCTGAGATTGGCGAACAGCTCCATATCCTTGCGCAGCCGCAGCAACCCGGCTTCAGGGCGCACTTCATAAGGCACCGCATCCCATTTCGGCCCGCCGACGGCGCCGAACAGCACCGCGTCGGCAGCCATCGCCTTGGCCATGTCGGCATCGGAAATCGCCGCGCCATGCGCGTCATAGGCGCAGCCGCCGACCAGCCCCTCATCGGTGACGAAACCGCTGCCGAGCTTGTCGTTCATGGCTGATATCAGCTTCTTCACCTCGGCCATGGCCTCGGGGCCGATGCCGTCGCCGGCGAGCAGGAGAAGATTTTTCGAAGCCATCAGAACCGTCCTAATCGTGGCGCATGACCCCGAAATCGGAATCGATTTCGGAAAGGATCATGCGCAGAACCAAAATTCTACAGCGTCCTTTGCGCGTCCAAAAGGACGCGCGGCGCTGTCGTGAGCCGCGGCCTTGCTAAACACCAAGCGGCCTATGCGCAAGCTTTTGGTTCAGAGCATCTTTGGGGACCCTTGGCGCCCCGCACCGCCGCGCGCTCAGGTTGTGCGCCTGAGCGCCGTCACTTCGATTTCGATCTTCATTTCCGGCTTGTTGAGCTGGCAGACGATCATTGTCGCCGCCGGCCTTATGTCGCCAAAGGCCTCGCCGAGGATCGGAAAGACGACATCCACGAAAGCCGCGTCGGTGATGTAGTAATGCGCCCGCACCACATCGGCCATCTCGAAGCCGCCGTCCTGCAGCGCCTTGGCGATCGTCGCCAGGCAATTGCGCGTCTGCGCCTCGACCGTCTCCGGCATCGACATCGTCGCATAGTCGTAGCCGGTCGTTCCGGAAACGAAACACCAGTCGCGCTGCACCACGGCGCGCGAATAGCCGGCGGCCTTCTCGAACGGCGAGCCGGTGGAGATCAGTTTTCGCATGGGGCCTCGCATATTCCTTAGGCAATGTTGAGCTGAAGAAGTGCCTTCCGGCCATGGGCCAGACGGTGTTTCTCGATCAGGCCTCAATTCACATCGATTGACAAACCCGACGACGGGCAGACGTTCGGCACAGGCCAGCCGCGCCACCGGAATGACCCGAACCTTCATTAAGAAGAAAGTCTTTAAACTTGAAGGCACGGCTGGCCTACCAGCCATAGGGGAATGGCGTCTTCCTTCATAAGTGGAGATAGAGCGAGCCGCTCTTTTCTATCCTCATTTCAGACACTGCTAAAACGAATCCTTGACGGCGCAAAACGACTCGCCTTTTATGGGTTACATGCGTTCCTGTTGAGAACGCGACCGGGACGTTCTGAGCCCGGTCTTTTTCCCGGATTATGTGCGCTTTGCCCGCAATCGCGACCCCGTCGCGAGGTTAGCGGACGCACGTCTTTTTTAGCCTTTGGGAGCGAAAGGGAAAATTGTCGGACTCGGATAAATTGTCTGTTAACACTATATTTAGTGTTTGCAGGCATGAGTGGTTAATAAATAGTTAAGAAGTGAGAGGCCGAATCAGAATTTGCAGCGGGCACGTCGCCAAACATCACCCGCTGCAAATAATAGGAGAAAAACATAGGAGGCCACGATGCCACCCATATAGTTTTAGTCGCTACCCGGAGAAAGCCGATTGCAACGGCCCAATCCGGCAAGGTCTGTTAGGGACCCAAGGGGGCCGGGGTTGATCACCCCGGTTCCGCTCACTTTTGAGATTCTAGCACACCCAAGATTCCGGGGTCAAACGGCTTCGTCGTCGCCATCAGAAATATCTTTGTTAGCCGGCTTCTCTTTCGCTGAGTTCTTCGCGATTTTCTTCAACACGCGGTCAAAGGCTTCTTCTGACTGATTGGTCTTTTCGATCAGCTCGATCTTCCATTGGCGCGGCCAGCGCTTCAGCGACTTCTCGCGCTGGATGGCGTCACGAATGTCGAAATGTTCCTCGTACCAGACCAGACGCTGCACGCTGTAGCGGCTGGTGAAGCGTGAGCCTTCGCCAGATTTGTGCTCCGGCATGCGGCGGCCGAGGTCGTTGGTGACGCCGATGTAGATCGTCCCACGCTTCTGGCTCGCGGTCATGTAGGCATAACCGGTCATGGTGGAAGGGTAGCGAGCGCGGTTGCTGATGCAAGCGCCGTTCTAAGCCGCTGCATTCTTCGGCTGAGGTAACGGCATGGATCCCAGGGTCTCCGCGACGTCGCTTCGCCCTGGGATGACGAAGGTGTGGGTGGCTTATGGCTAATCGCAAATGTTGGAGACTGGCGGATGTGGGCCGCCAACGACCGCCCATAGTCCTTTCGAGCAGCCAAAGAGCCAAATCCCTCTGCGCAGAGACTGGCTAGCTTTTTCGACTACGCGCCGCCAGCGTCCGCAACCTTAGCGCGTTGAGGCGGATGAAACCTTCGGCGTCCTTCTGGTCGTAGGCGCCACGGTCGTCCTCGAAGGTGACCAGCGCGTCGGAATAGAGCGTCTTCTTCGACTTGCGGCCGGTGACGATGACGTTGCCCTTGTAGAGCTTCAGCCGCACCGTGCCTTCGACATCTTCCTGGCTCTTGTCGATCATCGCCTGCAGCATCAGGCGCTCGGGCGCGAACCAGAAGCCGTTGTAGATCAGCTCGGCGTAGCGCGGCATGAACTCGTCCTTGAGGTGGGCGGCGCCGCGGTCCAACGTGATCGATTCGATCGCCCGGTGGGCTGATATAAGGATAGTGCCGCCGGGGGTCTCGTAGACGCCGCGCGATTTCATGCCGACGAAACGGTTCTCGACGAGGTCGAGCCGACCGATGCCATTGTCGCGGCCGAGATCGTTGAGCGCAGCCAGCATTGTCGCTGGTGACAGCTTCTTGCCATCGAGCGCGATCGGATCGCCCTTGACGAATTCGATTTCGATCTCGGTGACCTTATCAGGCGCGTCCATCGGCGAGACGGTGCGCTGGTGGACGAATTCCGGCGGCTCGTTCCACGGGTCCTCCAGCACTTTGCCTTCCGAGGAAGAATGCAGGAGATTGGCATCGACCGAGAACGGCGCCTCACCCTTCTTGTCCTTCGGCACCGGTATCTGGTGCTGCTCGGCGAAGTTGATCAGGTCGGTGCGCGACTTGAACGACCAGTCGCGCCATGGCGCGATGACCTTGATGTCGGGGTTCAGCGCATAGGCCGAAAGCTCAAAACGGACCTGGTCGTTGCCCTTGCCGGTGGCACCGTGGGCAATCGCATCGGCGCCGGTCTCTTTGGCGATCTCGACGAGATGCTTCGAGATCAGCGGTCGCGCGATCGAGGTGCCGAGTAAATAGGTGCCTTCATAGACGGCGTTGGCACGAAACATCGGGAAGACGAAGTCGGAAACGAACTCCTCGCGCACATCCACGATGCGGATGTCCTTGATGCCCATCATTTCAGCCTTGCGCCGCGCCGGCTCCAGCTCGCCGCCCTGGCCGAGGTCGGCGGTGAAGGTGACGACCTCGGCACCGAGTTCGGTCTGCAGCCATTTCAGTATGATGGAGGTGTCGAGGCCGCCGGAATAGGCGAGCACGACTTTCTTGACGGCTTTTGCTTTTGACATTTTGGGCGGTTCCGCGACGGGGTTCTTCGCGGGCGAGGTATCACGCCGGTTCCGGCTAGCGCAAGGGACGACGGTGTTCAGGTCGTCGGTATAGCTGCCGATCTTCCCGGCGGACCAGATCCTGCGCCGGCCGTAAGCTGGCGCCGACTTGGCACCTGCGCTATAGGCTTCAACTCCTTATCCAGGGGCCGACCAATGTCCTTCATTCCCGATACCACCACGCTGATCCAGTTCGCCGTCGCTACCTTCATCCTGGCGATCACGCCGGGGCCTGACATGACATTGTTCGTCTCGCGCACCCTGAGCCAAGGGCGCGCCGCCGGCTTTGCCTCGATGGCCGGCGCGCTGTGCGGCACGCTGATCCACACGACGCTGGTGGTGGTCGGCATCTCGGCGCTGATCGTCGCCTCGCCGATGGCCTTCCTCGTGCTCAAGCTGTTCGGCGCCGGCTATCTCGTCTTCCTGGCGTGGCAGGCAATCACCAAGGGGTCGGCGTTTTCGCCGGAGAAGAAAAGCGGCCCGCAGGTTTCGTTGTTTCGCAGCTGGGCGGCCGGGCTCGGCGTCAATCTGCTCAACCCGAAGATCATCCTGTTCTTCATGACCTTCCTGCCGCAATTCGTCTCCGCGCATGATCCGAACGCGCCCGGAAAGCTGTTCTTCCTCGGCGCGATGTTCGTGGTGCTGTCGATCCCGGTGACGGCGCCGATGGTATTTGCAGCAGAAAAATTCTCGGCGGCTATGAAGACCAGCCCGCGGGTGACGCGCGTCGTCGACTATCTGTTCGCCGGAGTGTTCTCGGCCTTCGCGCTCAAGATCCTGACCGCCCAGGCGAAGTAGGGCGCTTTCTTACTTGACCATGATCTTTTCCGAAAACCGGGCTCCACTTTTCAGGATCATGGTCCGATCTGACGCCAGCTTCCGGCCGAGCGCCCAGCGCTCAGCCAGTAGAAAATGCCGCCGACCATGCCGCAGCCGACCACCGCCAGCATGACGCCGGTGTTGGTGACCTCGAAATTGGCGTCGCCCGTCTGGCGGACGAAACCGAGGAAAACAGCGGCGACCGCCGCACCCGCCAGTGCATAGAACAGCCAGTCGCGCCGTCCGAGGATCTCGGAAACGAGGATGGCGATGGCCGCCGGCATAAAGGCGAAGTAGGCGACGAACAAAGCAACGAAGGGGACGGAAAACCACAGCGAGGCCTGCGCCGCCGGTTGCGTCACGTCCGTCATGAGCCCAAGAGACGCTAAGAACATGATGTTGAGGAAGGCGCTTGCCGCCAGCGAGGCGACGCCATAGCCGATCAGGATGACGGCAAAGCGGATGAGGTAAGCGATAAGGCGATTCACGCCTCGCCATGCCCCGCGATCATCATCGCTTCCAGCGCCAGCCGGTCGACCTTGCGCATGCGCTCGGATTCCGACTTGAGCTGGCCGCAGGCGGCGAGGATGTCGCGGCCGCGCGGCGTGCGGATCGGCGAAGCATAGCCGGCATTGTTGATGTAGTCGGCGAATTTCTCGATCGTCTCCCAGTCCGAGCACTGGTAGTTGGTGCCCGGCCACGGATTGAACGGGATCAGGTTGATCTTGGCCGGAATGCCCTTGAGCAGCTTGATCAGCCCCTTGGCGTCCTCGATCGAATCGTTGACATCCTTCAGCATCACATATTCGAAGGTGATCCGGCGGGCGTTCGACAGGCCGGGATAGGCGCGGCAGGCGGCGATCAGCTCCTTCAACGGATACTTCTTGTTGATCGGCACCAAGAGGTCGCGCAGATCGTCATTGGTGGCATGCAGCGAGATCGCCAGCATGACGCCGATCTCCTCGCCGGTGCGGAAGATCTCGGGCACGACGCCGGAGGTCGACAGCGTGATGCGACGCTTCGACAGCGACAGCCCGTCACCGTCGGAAGCTATCAGCAGCGCCTTCTTCACCGCCTCGAAATTGTAGAGCGGCTCGCCCATGCCCATCATGACAATGTTGGACACTTTGCGACCCTCGGCCGGCACGATGGCGCCGTCCGGCGTGTCGCGGTCGGGGAAATCGCCGAGCCGGTCGCGCGCGGTCAGAAGCTGGGCGAGTATTTCTTCCGCCGTCAGGTTGCGCACCAGCTTCTGCGTGCCGGTGTGGCAGAAGGAGCAGGTCAGCGTGCAGCCGACCTGCGATGAGATGCAAAGCGTGCCGCGGCCTTCTTCGGGAATGTAGACGGTCTCGATCTCGACCGGCCGGCCGGCGCCGCGCGGCGGAAAGCGGAACAGCCATTTGCGCGTGCCGTCGGAGGAAATCTGCTCCTCGACGATCTCGGGCCTGGCGACGGTGAAGTGCCTGTCCAGCTCGGCGCGCAGATCCTTGGAAATGTTGAACATGCCGGCAAAGTCGGAGACGCCGCGCACATACATCCAGTGCCAGAGCTGCTGGGCGCGCATCTTGGCCTGGCGCTCCGGCACGATGCCTGATGCAACGAGGGCTGCGCTCAGTTCGGTCCGTGTCAGGCCGATCAGCGACGGTTTTTCGGCCGGCATGGCGCGGGCGCGCAACGCGTCACGGGCGCCGTCAGTGGTAAGATCGAATGAAAGGGTCATTGTTGCACTGATATAAGCGATTTGCGGCCGATTACAGCATCGTGCCCGAAATGAAGCGCGGCGCATAGCACAGGTTGATGGCGGAGTCATGGGCGGCGGCGGGGCAAGGCTCGCCGCAATGTGCCGGCCGGCGGCGCTTCAAAAGCAAAAAGCCGGGCTTGCGGCCCGGCCCTTACTCAAACTCCACCTATGGCTATTTGCACCTGGCGATCGACGACAGCGCCGCCGAAATGCCTTTCAGCGAAAAAACATAGGTGGTGGTGTTGCCGCGGCCGGACTTCGCCTGCACCTTCATGTCGCTGCCGGATTTCATCGCGGCGATCAGCACCGGCTCCTCGGCGGCGTTCTCGACCCAGGCCGACTTGCCGCGGGTAAACATCGAGAAGCTTTTGCCGTCGATGGTGACGGTGGCCTTGGAGTTTTCCTGGAAATTGTAGCCGGCGATGAATTGCGGCTCGTAAGATACTTGCTGCCCCGGCCGCTGGCTGACGAAGAAGAACATGTCGCCATGGTCGAGCGACGGCGGCTGCTTGTCGGTCGGCACGGTCAACACATAGCAGACCTTGCCGCCCGACGCCTGGTAGCTGTAGGTGCCCCAGGCATTGTGCTGGCCGATCTTGGTCGCCGACTGCGCCAGTGCCGGCGCTGTCATGGCCACCAGGACCAGGCTTGAAATTGTAGCAATCAATCCGCGCATCGCTTTTCCCGTATATTCCAAATGGTGCGGAAGCAGGCCGGCTCGGCGTCCTGCCCGTCGCTTCATTTTGATTTAATCTGGGTTACCAAACGGTGAACTTCCCTTGGGAAAAGGACTTCCACCCCGGAAACCGCCGCCATCCTTGCTCCCGTCGCTCGAAAAGCGGCAGTTGCAACGTCCCTTTCGCGACTTGGAGGCCACGAAAGCGGCAAGAGTTTGACTTTTCTGCCTTATCGCCGGCTCAGCTGTTGTCGGCAATCGCCTGCTTGGCGGCGAGCCTGTGCGCTGATGTGATGTGGGCTTTGACGGTGGTGATCGCCGCGGTCAGCACAGCGATGTCGTCGGTAAAGCCCAGCCCGAAGACGAAGTCGGGGATGACGTCCGTCGGCAGCACGAAGTAACCGAGCGCGGCCACCAGGATGCCCTTGGCGCGCAGCGGCGTGTTCTTGTCCATGGCGCAGTAATAGGCGGCGACCAGCTCTTCCATGAACGGAATCTGCCGGGCGGCCTTCTTGGCCGTGCGCCAGAACTTCGCGCGCACTTCGCTCTCGTCGCCCGGCTTGCCGCCAAAGAAATCAGAACCGGATTTTTGCGCCATCAGTCTCTCCTAACGAGGCTACGCATGTCGTTCCACGCGCCTGCCAGCGGGAAATGTGGTCAAAGCGCCAGTCCACTACAAGAGCTCGGCCGTTCTCCGGACTGAAAATCGGATTGGTCTTTGCGGCGCTAACTCACGGCTCAGGTGATGCTGGTCTGAAATAGCTGGCAAGGGCTCCAACCGCTAATCGAAATAGCGGTTCATCTTCCTGGCCAGTTCGAAATCGAGCGCGGTCAGGCCGCCGGCATCATGGGTGTTGAGCGTCACGTTCACGGTCTTGTAGACGTTCGACCAGTCCGGATGATGATCCATCTTTTCCGCCGCCAGGGCGACGCGGGTCATGAAGGCGAAGGCTTCGGAGAAGTTCTCGAAGGTGAAGGTGCGCGCGATCGAGCCGCCATCCCTGGCCAGCGACCAGCCATCGAGGCCGGCCAGCGCCTCGGCGACTGCGTCCCCGCTTAGTTTCTCTCTCGCCATGTTCGTTTCCCGTGCTATCTGGAGTTCGCAGTCTTCAGCATAATGCCGGATCGATGAGCGCAAAGCCGACAAAATCCATTCTTTTCGTCTGTCTTGGCAATATCTGCCGCTCGCCTTTGGCGGAGGGCGTGTTGCGCGCCGTCCTTGCGGAGCGCGGTCTCGATCGGGAGATCCTGCTCGATTCGGCCGGAACAAGCGACTGGGAAGCCGGCTCGGCACCCGACCCGCGCTCGGTGTCGATCGCAGAGCGGCACGGCATCGATATTTCCACGCAGCGGGCGCGCAAGCTGACGCCGGACGATTTTTCGCGTTTCGACCTCATTCTCGCCATGGACCGATCAAATCTCCGGGACCTGAAAGCGCTGGTGCCTACCGCCATGCGCGACCGTGTCCATCTGTTCCTGGAGTTCGCGCAGGGAAGGGTGAGCGACGTGCCGGACCCTTACCGCGAGGGGCCGGAGGCGTTTGCCTCGGTCTACCGCATGATCCGCGAAGCGTCGGAGGCGCTGGCGACGCGGCTCGAAGCGCGGGCATCGACGCCCGACAGCGGCCAGGCCTCCTCGACGAGGTAGGGTCCGCCGCCTACCGAATCGCGCGACGACATCAGGACGAAGCGGCCGACGCGGAAGGGCAGCGTCGAAAAATTGCCGCGCGCCGACAGATATTGAGCGACGTCGAGCGGGCTCGAATTGCGTAGGCGGGCCAGCGTTACGTGCGGCATGAACTTGCGCGGATCGGCGGGGATGCCAAGCCGCTGGCAGATGCGCTCGATCTCGGCCTGCAGGGCCGAAAGATCGGGCGAGGCGGAGACGCCGGCCCACACCGCATGCGGTTTCTTCTGGCCGAAGGCGCCGACGCCGGACAGCGTCAGCGAGAAGGACGGGCGGTGGACACGGTCGAGCGCGTTGGCGATCTCGTCGGCGACATGGCCCTCGACATCGCCGATGAAGCGCAACGTCATGTGATAGTTTTCGACGTCGATCCAGCGGGCCCCGGGCAGGCCGCCCCGGAGCAGGGACAGCGAAAGGGCGGCATCACGCGGTATTTCGAGGGCGGTGAAAAGACGCGGCATGGCAAGCCTCCTGTCCTCGAATCGAACTCTTGTCCCTAGCGAATCATCGATGATCGAGCGGGGCAAGTGGTTTGTTGGTCGCAGGCCCGCCTAAAATCTTCCGGGGGAAGGCATGACCCATCGCGATATCGTCCCTCAAGAGCTGTCCTGAACCAGGGCAATGGCTTTTTCGACATCCGGCAGTATGCGTTCGACCATGCGGTCGACGCCCTTGGCGTTCGGGTGCAGGCCGTCCTCGAGTTGCAAAGCCCGCTCGCCGGCGACGCCGTCGAGAAAGAACGGATAGAGCGGAACGCCGTATTTTGCCGCCAGCTTCGGAAAGATGGCGTCAAAGCCGTTCTGGTAGTCGGCGCCGAGATTGGGTGCGGCACGCATGCCGGCCAGCAGCACGGCAATCTTGCGCTGCTTCAGCTTCGCCAGCATGGTGTCCAGGTTCTTTTGCGTGATATCGGGAGAAACGCCGCGCAGCATGTCGTTGGCGCCGAGCTCGAGGATGACAAGCTGGGTGCCGTCCGGCACCGACCAGTCGAGCCGCGACAGGCCGCCACTCGACGTATCGCCGGAAACACCGGCATTGGCGACCGTCACATCATGGCCCTTGGCACGAAGTGCCGCCTCGAGTTTTTGGGTGAAGCCTTCGTCCGGTCCGAGACCGAAGCCCGCCATCAGGCTGTCGCCGAAGCCGACGATCTCTACGGGTTCGGCCCGCGCCGACGAAATGGCGCCGCAAATTCCGAGGAAAAGGATGAAGGCTGCGGCAAGAGTGTGTTTGAAAGCCATGCGGCAGGCCCCATATGACCGAGAACATTGTGTTGGCGGCAGGCGGAATTCTGGCCTCCCCTTTCCCATATAGGACGATTTTATTTTGACAGAAGCCGTCATCGCGCTGAAAGACGTATCGCTGACGCTCGGCGAAGGAGCGTCTTCCGTCCATGTGCTGAAAGGTGTCAGCCTCGAGGTGACCGATGGAGAGGCGACTGGCATCGTCGGGCCGTCGGGCTCGGGAAAGTCGACGCTACTGATGGTTTTGGCCGGCCTGGAAAGGGTCGATTCGGGCACGGTACGAATTGCCGGCGAATTGCTGAACGGCAAGAGCGAAGATCAGATCGCATCGTTTCGTGGGCGAAACATTGGCATCGTCTTCCAGTCCTTTCACCTCATTCCCAACATGACGGCGCTTGAAAATGTCGCAGTGCCGCTGGAACTTGCCGGCCATGTCGATCCGTTCGGCGTGGCCGCGCGTGAGCTGGAGGCGGTGGGTTTGCGCGACCGCGTCACCCACTATCCCGGCGAATTGTCCGGCGGCGAACAGCAGCGTGTGGCTATCGCCCGGGCACTGGCGCCTTCTCCTCGCATCCTGATCGCCGACGAGCCGACCGGCAATCTCGACCAGACGACGGGGCGGCAGGTCGCCGATCTTCTGTTCGCCAAGGCGGCAGAGCGTGGCATGACGCTGGTGCTGGTCACTCATGATCCGGCGCTCGCCGCCCGCTGCTCCCGGCAGGTGTCGATGCGATCGGGTCGGATCGAGGACGCGCCAGAACCAGCCGCAAAGCCTGGTAAGGTGCCGGCCTGATGCCGCTGTCGCGCACGCTAACGCTCGCCTTCCGCTTCTCGCTGCGCGAGATGCGCGGCGGGCTGTCCGGCTTTCTGATCTTCCTTGCCTGCATCGCGCTTGGCGTCGCGGCGATCGGCGGCGTTAATTCGGTGGCCCGGGCGATTACTGCCGGTGTCGCCAATGAAGGCCAGTCGCTGCTCGGCGGCGATCTTCGTTTCCAGCTCAACCAGCGCGTCGCGACGCAAGCCGAGCACGTCTTTGTCAACGGCCTGGGCACGGTCTCGCACAGCGCCAACATGCGCTCGATGGCGCGGCTCGAGGATGGTTCCGACCAGGCGCTGGTCGAGGCCAAGGCGGTCGACGGAGCCTATCCGCTCTATGGCGCGCTGGAGACCGAGCCGGCGCTGTCGAATCAGGACTTGTTCGGCGAAAAATCCGGTGTTTTCGGCGCCGCCGCACCCGACCTTCTGTTCGAGCGGCTGAACCTTGGGATTGGCGACCGGCTGAAGCTTGGCAGCGCCACATTCGAACTGCGCGCCAGGCTCGTCAGCGAGCCGGACGCGGTATCGGACGGCTTCGGCTTTGCGCCACGGCTGATGATCTCGACGGACGGGCTTGCCGCTTCTGGCCTGATCCAGCCCGGCAGCCTGGTCGAGAACGCCTACAAGGTCCGCTTGCCCGGCGGCACCGGCGAGGCGCGCATAAAAACCATTCAGGAGCAGGCCGCAGAGGAGTTTCCGCAGTCTGGCTGGTCGATCCGCACGCGCAGCAATGCGGCGCCGGCGTTATCCTCCAACATCGAACGGTTCTCGCAGTTCCTGACGCTGGTCGGGCTGACGGCGCTAGTGGTCGGCGGCGTCGGCGTGGCCAATGCGGTGCGCGCCTATCTCGATGGCAAGCGCGGCGTCATCGCCACCTTCAAGAGCCTGGGCGCTTCAGGCGGTTTCGTCTTTGCCGTCTATCTGGTGCAGATCCTGATGATCGCCGCCCTGGGCATCGCGCTCGGCCTCGTGCTTGGCGCACTGATGCCGTTCGCAGCGAGCGCGGCACTCCAGTCGGTCATTCCGGTGCCGGCCGAAGGCGGGTTCTATCCCGGCGCGCTCGGCATGGCGGCGCTGTTCGGCCTGCTGGTGACGCTGGCTTTCGCCTTGCTGCCGCTCGGCCGTGCGCGCGACGTGCCGGCGACGGCGCTGTTTCGCGAAATGGGTTTTGAGGGTCGCGGTTTTCCACGCCCGCTCTACCTCGCGGCGGCGCTCGGCATCACGCTGCTCCTGGCGGCGTTGGCCATTCTGTTTTCCGACGACCGCCGCATCGCCTCGATCTTCGTCGGCGCCACCATTTTTGCCTTCCTGGTGCTGCGCTTCGTCGGCGCGCTGGTGCAGTGGGCCGCCAGAAAAAGCCCGCGCGTTGGTTCGACGGTATTCAGGCTCGCCATCGGCAACATCCATCGGCCAGGCGCCTTGACGCCATCGGTGGTGCTGTCGCTGGGACTGGGGCTGACGCTTCTGGTGACGCTGGCGCTGATCGACGGCAATCTCAGGCGGCAGATTTCCGGCAGCCTGCCGGAACGGGCGCCGAACTTCTTCTTCGTCGATATCCAGAGCAGCGATGTCGACGCGTTCTCGGCGCTGGTCGTCAGGCAAGCGCCGCAGGGCACGCTAGTCAAGGTGCCGATGCTGCGCGGCCGGGTGATGGCGCTGAACGGCGTCGACGTCGACAAGGTCAAGGTCCCGGCGGAAGGGGCCTGGGTGCTGCGGGGCGATCGCGGGCTGACCTACGAGGCCAGAATTCCCGCGAATGCGACGCTGACCGAAGGCACGTGGTGGCCGGACAATTATGCCGGCGAGCCGCTGGTGTCGTTTTCGGCCGAGGAAGGCAAAGAGATCGGACTGAAGCTCGGCGACACCGTCACCGTCAACGTGCTTGGCCGTAACGTGACGGCGAAGATCGCCAATTTCCGCCAGGTCGAGTGGGAGACGATGGGCATCAACTTCGTCATGGTGTTCTCGCCCAACACATTTGCCGGCGCGCCGCATAGCTGGCTGGCGACGCTGACCGAGAAGGGCGCGTCGGCGGCCGACGATGCCCGGCTTCTCAATGCCGTCACCCGTGCCTTTCCCGCGGTGACGACAGTCAGGGTCAAGGACGCGCTCGACATCGTCAACCGGCTGGTGGCGCAACTCGGCACCGCGATCAGGGCGGCGGCCGGCGTGGCGCTGATCGCCTCGGTGCTGGTGCTGGCCGGTGCGCTGGCCGCCGGCAACCGGGCCCGCATCCATGACGCAGTGGTGCTGAAGACGCTGGGCGCCACCAGGAAAACGCTGATCGCGGCCTTTTCGCTGGAATATATGCTGATCGGCCTCGCAACCGCGATCTTCGCGTTGGCGGCAGGCGGGATAGCGGCATGGTTCGTTGTCGCCCGCGTCATGACGCTGCCATCGCATTTCATGCCCGATGTGGCGGTGGCAACCATCGTCTTTGCCCTGGTGGTCACGGTCGGCATTGGCCTCGCCGGCACCTGGCGGGTGCTGGGCCACAAGGCAGCCCCGGTGCTACGCAATCTCTGACCGCAAGGCTGGGCGAGGCTGGTTTTTGATTAATTCTGCGTAATGTTGAGGCTTTAAAAGCCGAAAAACCGGATTTCCGCGACTTCACGAAGCATTACGCTCCGTTACGGTCTTGTTCTCGACGCCAATAACCATCATATTTCGCCGCAGGCATGCTGGAGCCCCGCCAGCGGCGCCTGGGTCCAAAATGGACCTGACACCGGACGGGGCAGAAGCAATATGAGGATTTCCATGGCTGAACCGCTTCGCAACTATCAGACGCGCGCCGTGCCCGGCGCCGGCGTCGATGCTGCCATCGACCAGGGCCTGCGCGCCTATATGATTAAGGTCTATAATCTGATGGGGCTTGGCCTCCTCATCACCGGCCTTGCCGCGGTCGGCACGATCATGCTGGCCACCACCACCGATCCGGCTTCGGCGGTCGCGACGCTGCCGAGCGGCGAAATGCTGACCTCCTTCGGCTACGCGATCTTCGGGTCGCCGCTGCGCTGGGTGGTGATGCTGGCTCCGCTCGCCGCCGTGCTGTTCCTGTCGTTCCGCGTCCAGTCGATGAGCGTTTCTGCCGCGCAGACGACGTTCTGGGTCTATGCCGGCCTGGTTGGCCTGTCGCTGTCGTCTATCTTCCTGGTCTACACGACCGCCAGCATTTCGCAGACCTTCTTCGCCACGGCAGCGGCTTTCGGTGCGTTGTCGCTTTACGGCTACACGACCAAGCGCGATCTGACCGCGTTCGGCTCGTTCCTGGTGATGGGCGTGTTCGGGCTGATCATCGCGATGGTGATCAACATCTTCCTGCAATCGTCGGCCCTGTCTTTCGCCGTTTCGGCGCTCGGCGTGCTGATTTTTTCGGGTCTCACCGCCTATGACACGCAGAAGATCAAGGAGATGTATTTCGAGGGCGACGCCACCGACGTTGCCGGCCGCAAGGCGATCATGGGCGCGCTGACGCTCTATCTCGACTTCATCAACCTGTTCATGTTCCTGCTGCAGTTCATGGGCGACCGCCGCTAAGGCGATCCCTGCTTCTGTGGACCAGCGATTTTGGAAAGGGCGGCCCAACAGCCGCCCTTTCTTTTGTGCCGGCCTTTGCTGTGATGGAAGGCAGATGAACAACTTGCATAAATTATGAGCAGCGTCACGATACGGGCCGCGACTTCGGCCGATCTTGACCGGATCACCGGCATCTATGCCGATGCGGTTATCCATGGCACGGCGAGCTACGAACTGGAGCCGCCTGATCGTGCCGAGATGGGGCAGCGATTCGACAGTTTGATAGCTGGCGGCTTTCCGTATCTGGTCGCGGACAAAGACGGCATCGTGCTCGGCTATGCCTATGCCGGTGCCTTTCGGCCGCGCCCTGCGTACCGCTTTGTCGTCGAGGATTCCGTCTATGTCGCGCCCGAGGCCAAGGGCCAGGGCGTTGGGCTCAAGTTGATGCGAGGGCTGATCGAGGCGGCCGAGGCGGCGGGCTTTCGCCAGATCATCGCAGTGATCGGTGACGGCCGGCCGGACAGTGCCTCGGTGCGGCTACATGAAAAGCTAGGCTTTCGCCATTCGGGTCGCCTCGAAGGCTCCGGCTATAAGCACGGACGCTGGCTGGACACGGTGTTCATGCAGCTGCCGATCAACGGTGGCGCGTCTATCGCGCCCGATCCGCAATCGCTGCCCGAACAGAAGTTCCGTAAGTAAAATAACGAGTTAGGCCTCGACCAGCTTCAGCGTGCGGTCGAAGACGCCGAGCACGCGGCCAAGTTCCTGGCCACGCTTGAGGATGCGACCGCCGGCGGCAATAACGGCGAATGCGCCTTGCCGGCGCGCCAGCTTCGGATCTTTGACGATCTGGAACAGCGGCACCTCGCTGGTGCGGCGGAACACCGAAAAGACGGCTCGATCGGTGAGATGGTCGATGGCGTAGTCGCGCCATTCATTGGCAGCGACCATGCGCCCGTACAGCCTCAGGATCTGGTCTAGTTCGCGCCGGTCGAACCGCACCGGCTGGTCGAGGCGTTCGCGTCTTGCCTCATGCAGCGGGATCAGTATTGCGGATGCGTCTCCATCCTCCGTCCCACTGCCGTGATCAGTCATGCCTCGATCCCTTCGAATGAATCTTATGCCAGCCAAAGTTGGCGCTTTCGCCGTGGAATTGCAAGCCCAACCGGGCAAAGGCAGCGCCCGCACCGTTTCCGCAGTGTCCAGTCACGTTTATAAAACGTCCGTTGGAATTGGTGATGCTTCGCCACAATTCTGCCTTCTTTTATCCGCGCTCATGCCCCAATGTCCGACGAATTTACGGCTGTTGCCTGAGACGGTTCGGTCCGGCACTGGCTCGTAAACCCCAAGCCCCCCGCCCACGGGTCTGCGTCGGATCGAACCAACCTCGGTTTTTCTTTGGAAAAATCGGGTGCGACGATCCCAAAACCTAAATGACCGGCGTCAGAAGCAAGCTGACGTCGGTTTTTATTGCTGGATGGAGTAGGATGCGCGCGGCTTCCCTTTCTCCCCGCAAGGGGAGAAGGAGAGGTTTCCGCTTACGGCTTATGGATTAAGGCGGCGCCCAGAATAGGGCCTGGCAGGCCGTCCTTGCCCACCGATTGCAGCAGCACGGCGCAGCCGCCTTTCTTGGAAATCACGCTCATCGGCAATTCGTAGCGCTGCGCTTTGCCGTGCCACATGCCGGCGGTCTGGATGCCGGAGACGGCGTTCCAATAGGTCATGCTGCGGCCGGTGTTTTCGCCCTTGCCGATCTTGATCGTCTGCGGCGGGTCGAAATAGACGATGACGACATGAGCATCGCTGGGGCCGGCCCCGGCTTCGCCGGCGTCGATGATGACGCGGTCGCTGGTCTGGCTGACCTTGATGCTGACCCGCATCCCTTCGCCTGATTTCTCCATGCGGGCGAGCGCGCCGTCGACTTCCTTGCGGCTGGCGCCGTTGACATGGCTGCGGCCATTGATGACGGCCTGCGGCGTGTAGACCGAGCGGCTGCCAAAGGTGCGCATATATTCGTATTGCCGCTCGGTGTTCTCCTTGCGGCTCAGCGTGTCCTTCCAACCGAGATAATCCCAGTAGTCGACATGGTAGGCGAGCGCGACGATGCTTTCCCTGGCGGCAAGTTCGGCGAAGAATTCATCGGCCGGCAGGCAGGAATTGCAGCCTTGGCTGGTGAAGAGCTCGACCACGCCCAACGTTTGTCCGGTCGAGGATTTGTCGGTCTGGGGGCCGTCGGCTTCGCCGGCAAGCGCATTACCGGCAAACACCGAGAGGGCCAGCGCAAATGCCGCAAGCCGCAATGGTCTTCGAGATGTCATGGCCCGTTTCGACTCCCGCCGGTGATGCCGGCTTTGTTCTGATTGGCGAAATATGTGGCAGAAGCGGCAGTCAACGGGAAGTCACGTTGCGGTGAAATTTTATCGTCGCAATCGACTGCAAGAGCGCAACAGCAGAAGCTACACTTCAGGGTAGAAAGCGATTCGGGCAACAATCAGCATGTGGCAAACTCTTCTGACGCCGGTCGACCTCTATTGCGAGCGGGTCGGCCCGGAGCTCTGGGCCGAACCGGTCAACGCACTGACAAATCTGGCTTTTCTTGCCGCCGGGCTGTGGGGTGTCCGGGAGGTGCGCCGGCGCGGCACCGGCATCTTTGCCGAAGCGCTGGCCTGGTGGGTGGTGGCGATCGGCATCGGCTCGGCGCTGTTCCACACCTTCGCCAACCACGCCACGATCTGGGCCGACATCCTGCCGATCGCCGGCTTCACGCTGGCCTACACGCTGTTCAACCTGCGTCGCTTCCTCGGCATGAAATGGGGCAAGGCGATCGCCGTCTTCGTCGCCTTCTATGCCGTTGCCGGGTTATTGACCTGGGCCGTGCCGGACTGGCTGCGCCAAGCGTCGAACGGCACCACCGGCTATCTGGCGCCCTTCCTGGCGCTCGCCTTCTTCGGCGCCTGGGTGGCGGCGAGCGGCAATCGCGCCGGCTGGTACAATCTGGCGGGCTCGGCGATCTTCGTCGTGTCGGTCATCTGCCGGATGATCGATCCGCTGGTCTGCGGCAGCTTTCCGCTCGGCACGCATTTCCTGTGGCACATCCTCAACGGGCTGATGCTCGGCGTGCTGCTGGCGGCGACGGCGCGGTTTGGGAAGGCAGTAGGCAGTAGGCAGTAGCCTATTCCCTAATGCCTAAGCCCTATTCCCTTGCAGCTTTAAGCAGCCAGATCGCGCAGCACGTATTGCAGGATGCCGCCGTTCTTGAAGTAGTCGAGTTCGTCCAGCGTATCGATCCGGCAGATGATCGGAACTTTCTTCACCGTGCCGTCGCCATAAGTGATTTTGGCGGTCATCTTTTGGCGCGGCTTAATGGCGCTCAGCCCGTCGATCTCGACCAGTTCGTCGCCCTTGAGGTTGAGCGAGGCCCACGAGGTGCCTTCCTCGAAGACGAAGGGGATGACACCCATGCCGACCAGGTTCGAGCGGTGGATGCGCTCGAAGGACTGGGCGATGACGGCGCGAACGCCCAAGAGGTTGGTGCCCTTGGCCGCCCAGTCGCGCGACGAGCCGTTGCCGTATTCGACACCGGCGAAGATGACCAGCGGCACGCCTTCCTTCTTGTACTCCATGGCGGCATCGTAGATCGATGTCTCTTCCTTGGAGGGATAGTGGATGGTGTAGCCGCCCTCGCGGCCGTTCTCGCCCAGCATGTGGTTGCGGATGCGGATGTTGGCGAAGGTGCCGCGCATCATCACCTCATGATTGCCGCGCCGCGTGCCGTACTGGTTGAAATCGGCGACGCCGACGCCGTGGTCGGTGAGATATTTGCCGGCAGGCGAGGCCGCCTTGATCGAACCGGCCGGCGAGATGTGGTCGGTGGTGATCTTGTCGCCGAACAGTCCAAGCACACGGGCGCCCCTGATGTCGCCGATTGTGCCGAAGCCTGATGTCATGCCGGCGAAATAGGGCGGGTTCTGCACATAGGTCGAATTGTCGTCCCAGGCATAGGTCTGCCCTTCCGGCGCCTTGACGTTCTGCCAGTACTCGTCGCCCTTGAAGACGTCGGCATATTTGCGGGCGAACAGTTCGCGCGTCACGTTCTTCTCGATGAACTCCTGGATCTCGACCGAGCTCGGCCAGATGTCCTTGAGGTAGACCGGGTTGCCGTTACGGTCCTCGCCGAGCGGCTCTGACGTCAGGTCCTTGGTCACGGTCCCGGCCAGCGCGTGGGCGACGACCAGCGGCGGCGAAGCGAGGTAGTTCGCCTGCACGTCGGGCGAGACGCGGCCTTCGAAATTGCGGTTGCCGGACAAGACCGCGGCAGCAATCAGACCCTTGTCGTTAATGGTCTTGGAGATCGGCGTCGGCAGCGGGCCGGAATTGCCGATACAGGTGGTGCAGCCGAAGCCGACCAGATTGAAGCCGATCTGGTCGAGCTCCTTCTGCAGGCCGGATTTTTCCAGGTATTCGGCGACGACCTGGCTGCCCGGCGCCAGCGATGTCTTGACCCACGGCTTCTGCTTGAGCCCGAGCCGGTTGGCGTTGCGCGCCAGCAGCCCGGCGCCGATCAGCACGCTCGGGTTCGAGGTGTTGGTGCAGGAGGTGATGGCGGCGATGACGACATCGCCATGGCCGAGATCATGATTGGTGCCTTCGACGGCGTAGCGCTTGTCGATTTCGGCAGCCTTCTTGTACTCGGTCTCCATCGCCTTGGCGAAGCCGGCCGGAATGCCTTCCAGTGCTACGCGGCCTTCCGGACGCTTGGGGCCGGCCATCGACGGCACGACGTCGCCGAGATCTAGCTCGAGCAGGTCGGTGAAGACCGGGTCGGCCGAGCCGGTATCGCGCCACATGCCTTGCGCCTTCGCGTATGCCTCGACCAGCGCGATGCGGCTTTCCTCGCGGCCGGACATGGTGAGGTAGCGGATGGTTTCGCCGTCGACCGGGAAGAAGCCGCAGGTGGCGCCATATTCGGGTGCCATGTTGCCGATGGTGGCGCGGTCGGCCAGCGTCATGTTGGACAGACCTGGACCGAAGAATTCGACGAACTTGCCGACGACGCCCTTCTTGCGCAGCATCTGCGTGACGGTCAACACCAGGTCGGTGGCGGTGACGCCTTCCCTCAGCTTACCGGTGAGGCGGAAGCCGATGACTTCGGGCAACAGCATGGAGACGGGCTGGCCGAGCATGGCGGCCTCGGCCTCGATGCCGCCAACGCCCCAGCCGAGCACGCCAAGGCCGTTGATCATGGTGGTGTGCGAATCGGTACCGACGCAGGTGTCGGGATAGGCGGTGGTTTCGCCGCCTTCAGTGTTGGTCCACACGACCTGGCCGAGATATTCGAGATTGACCTGGTGGCAGATGCCGGTGCCGGGCGGCACGACGCGGAAATTGCGGAAGGCCTGCTGGCCCCACTTCAGGAACTTGTAGCGCTCTTCGTTGCGCTCGTACTCAAGCTCGACATTCCTGGCGAAAGCCAGCGGTGTGCCGAATTCATCGACGATGACCGAGTGGTCGATGACCAGATCGACCGGCACCAGCGGATTGATTTTCTGCGGGTCGCCGCCGAGCGAGGCCATGGCGTCGCGCATGGCGGCCAAGTCGACCACGGCCGGAACGCCGGTGAAATCCTGCATCAGCACGCGGGCCGGACGATAGGCGATCTCGACGCCGGCGGTGCCCCGGTCGGTCAGCCAGCCGGCGACAGCCTGGACGCTCTCCCTGGTGACGGAACGGCCGTCTTCGTTACGCAGCAGGTTCTCCAGCAGCACCTTCATAGAATAGGGCAACTGTGCGATACCGGTGAGGCCGTTCTTCTCGGCCTCGATGAGGTCGTAATAGACATAGTCGGCGCCGCCTGCGGTCAGCGTGCGGCGGCAATTGAAACTATCGAGGGATTTTGACACGTGCGATCCGTCCTTGTCTGTTCAGCCTGAAAGGGAACGGACGCCGATGGCATGCAATCACGCGCAAAGGTGCGGGTACGGCCATTTCCGCTGTCCGTTCCCAGCCAACCCGAGCCGTTCAAGGCGGCGCGTGCGCTGGTTCGGCGCTAATTCTGTTCCCGCGCCGACCGCTGGCACGGATGACCCGCATATAGAGAATTTCCTGGAATAGTTCTAGACACGGAATCGCCATTTTTGTTGCGGCGCACCGAAGCCGCGCTAGGACTTCCGGCGAAGGGGAACGAATGCGGCTGATCGCCGAAAAACTGGGCGGCGAACGTGGCGGCGAGACGGTCTTTTCCGGCATCGACTTTGCCCTCGAGAAAGGTCAGGCGCTCATCGTCACCGGGCCAAACGGCGTGGGGAAATCGACGCTGCTCAGGGTCGTCGCCGGGCTGCTGCCTGTGGCGGCAGGCCGCGTGCTCATCGAAGGCGGCGGCGAGGATTTGCCGTCGGTTGCCTCGGCCTGCCACTATCTCGGCCACCAGAACGCGATGAAGACGGCGTTGACCGTGACGGAAAATCTTCGCTTCTGGCGCGATTTTTCGGGCGCGGATTTCTTGAGCGCTGACGAGGCGCTGGAAACGGTCGGGCTTGATGGCATCGGCCATCTGCCGTTCGGCTATCTCTCGACCGGGCAGAGGCGGCGCGCGGCGATCGCAAAACTGCTGGTCAGCCGGCGGCCATTGTGGCTGCTCGACGAGCCGACAGCCGGGCTGGACAAAGCTTCGGAAGAGCGATTCGCGGTGCTGATGCGGAAGCATCTCGAAGAGGGTGGCATCGTCATTGCAGCCACGCATCTGCCATTGGGGATCGAGGGAGCGCGGGAATTGAGGATGACCGGCTGATGTTGGCATTCCTTCGCGCCCCTGGGCAAAGGCATCTCAGCCCATGCTAGCCCTCTTCCTGCGCGATATTCGCCTCAGTATCCGTGCCGGCGGCGGGGCGCTGACCGGCGTGATCTTCTTTCTCGCGGTGATCGCGACAATCCCCTTCGGCGTCGGGCCGGATCTCAACCTGCTCGCCCGCATCGGCCCGGCAATCCTGTGGATCGGCGCTTTGCTCGCTTGCCTGCTCGGCCTCGACCGATTGTTCCAGGCCGACCGGGAAGACGGCTCGCTCGATCTGCTGGTGCTCGGCGACAACAGGCACATGTTGGCGCTGACCGTGCTTATGAAATGCCTGGCGCATTGGGCGGGAAGCGTGCTGCCGCTGGTCATCGCGGCACCTTTGCTCGGCCTGTTCATGAATATGGAGCCGGTCGGCATCGGCGCCACGGCGCTGACCCTTTTGGTCGGCACGCCGGCGATCACCTTCATCGGCGCTGCCGGTGCGGCGGTGGCGGTGGCGCTGCCGCGTGGCGGGCTGCTGATCTCGGTGCTGGTGCTGCCGCTGACCATTCCCGTGCTGATCTTTGGCGTCTCGGCAAGCTATGGCGCGGTGGCGGACCCCGATCCGTTCCTGCAGCCTTTCCTCATTCTCGCCGCGCTGACCTTGTTTCTTGCCGTGCTGGGGCCGGTTGCGGCGGCGCTGGCGCTGCGTCATGGGGCTGACTAAATTAGACGGCCGCCTGGCGTCAAAGGCCGCGGCGCTGCTGTCGATTGCGAAGCCGATGGCGCGAGGTTAAGGAAAGGCATGTTCGAGCGAAGCGAAATGGTCCGGCTGAAAGGTTTTGCGCCGGCGGAGCGATCCATATGAGCGCGCATGCGCTTTATGTGACCGCCGCCTACGCCATCACGGCCGTGATTCTGGCCGGGCTGATCGGCTGGATTCTTCTCGACCAGCGGGCACGCAGACGAGACCTCGCCGAGCTGGAAGCGTCCGGCGTGCGGCGTCGCTCCGACAAGGCAGCCAAGCCATGAGCATGGAGGCCAAAACGCCGGCGCCCGGACGACGCCTGATCGTGCTTTTGCCGCTGCTGATTTTCCTCGGGCTGGCGGGATTGTTCCTGACGCAGCTATTGTCCGGCCGCGACAGTTCGGAGGTGCCATCGGCGCTGATCGGCCTGCCGGCGCCGCAGACCAATCTGCCGGCGCTGGAGGGCATGAATTTGCCGGGGCTCGATTCCCGGCAGTTCGCCGGCAAGGTCACGCTGGTCAACGTCTTCGCGTCCTGGTGCGGGCCATGCCGCGGCGAACATCCGGTGCTGCTGGCGCTGTCGCAGGACAAGCGCTTCGTCATCGCCGCGCTCAACTACAAGGACCAGCCGGAAAACGCCCGCCGGTTCCTCGGCGATCTCGGCAACCCGTTCCAGGCGATCGGCGTCGACGCGGCGGGGCGCGCGGCGATCGACTGGGGCGTCTACGGCGTGCCGGAGACCTTCGTCATCGGCAAGAACGGCAAGATCGCCTACAAGCATGTCGGCCCACTGACGCCAGGCTCGGCGCAGACGCTGCTTTTGCCGGAGATCGAAAAGGCGCTGGCCGCGCCGGGCTGAGGCACCGGAAACGCGATGGACGAACAAGACATGCGCGTTCATTTTCTGGCCCAGGCGAAGGGCTGCGATGGACTTGGTTCGCCGTTCACCGCGAAATTATGCCGTGCATTGGCCAAGGTTCTCGACGCAAACACCAGGACCGGGCAGGCGGTGCTCGGCTGGCCGGGGGACGCGCGCGCCGACGCCCTCGCATTGCGGCTCTGCGGCACGCTGCATGCGTTGGTCTTGACGGGTGCCAATGAGCGACTGGCACTGATCTATCCGCCCAACCAAGCAAACGAATCAGAGATCGCCGCGGTGCTGCCGGAGGCAATTGCCCGATCCGATGAGCGGATCGTCGCTGGCCTCTCCGGTGCGCCGCAGACCAATGAAATTGCCCGGTCGGCAATGCTGTTGCCCGGATTTCTGACGGTCGCGCGGGAAACCGGCCTGCCGCTGGATCTGTGCGAGATTGGCGCCAGTGCCGGGCTCAATCTCCTTTTCGACAGCTTTCACTACCGCTACGGCGATGCCGAGTGGGGCGACCGGACCTCTCCCGTCCGGTTGGCGCCGGAGGTGCGCGGCCTCGTTCCGCTTGGTGGCGCGATCGACGTCTGCCATCGCGCCGGCTGCGACATCGCGCCGGTCGATCTAGCCGACGCAGCGGCTCGGCTACGGCTTCGGTCTTACGTCTGGGCCGATCAGGCAGCGCGGCTGGCCCGGCTCGACGCCGCGCTGTCACTTGCAGAAAAGTTTCCACCAATGCTTGTCAAAGCGGACGCGGCGGATTTTGTCGAGAAGGCACTGGCCGCGCGGCAGCAGGGCCGCGCCTTCGTGCTCTATCATTCGATCATGTGGCAATACCTGTCGCGGGCGACCAAGGATGCCATCATCGCCACGCTGGAGCAGGCGGGCCGACAGGCCACAGCCGCTGCGCCAATCGCAAGGCTGCGGATGGAGCCGCGCGATCCCACAAACAGTTGGGCCGTACTCAGCCTTACTCTATGGCCGGACGGCGAGACGCGCCGTCTAGCCCATTGCGACTACCACGGCCGCTGGATCGAATGGATGGGCTAAGCCCGATCTGCAATTTTGCTGCGCCGACCTTCGGTTCGGGATCGAACGCCGAACTCAGCCGTAGATCTGCTTGTGGACCTGGTAGAGCATTTCCGAGCGGTCGGCGCGCATGTCGGCGAGATCGCGGCTGGAAAAGGAGTCGATTTCGGCGACGAGGCGGTTGTATTGCCGGCGCTTGGCGATGCTGGTGCGAGCGCGGCTCACGAGGCTGTCGAGGATCATAGCAAGGTTCCTTCTGCGCCGCATTGTTGCGGCAGGTTGTTCCTCCCTTGCGATACGGAACATGACATAGTTATGGTGCGTTGCAAAAAGAAGATGTTGCAATGCACCATTGCACTGGACGCATAGCCAGTTAATGGCGCGTGACCTGCTGTGGCCATGCAGGTCGCCTCAAGATGCAGGTGAAGCGATCGTCGTCGATCTTGCCATATCCATCGCAGGCTGGCTTGATCGCGCCGGCACCGATTTGCATGACTGGAGGAAACCATGGCCGCCGAAGACTACGAGATTCTCGATCCACGTTTTGCGCGGCTGTTCAACGGCAATGCGCAAGTCGACAAGCTGTTCACCGGATGCCGATGGGCGGAGGGGCCGGCCTGGTTCGCGGCCGGCCGCTATGTGGTCTGGTCCGACATCCCCAACAACCGCATGCTGCGCTACGACGAGACCGATGGCAGCGTCAGCGTGTTCCGGCAACCGTCGGGCAATTCCAACGGCAACACCGTCGACCGGCAGGGCCGGTTGGTCACCTGCGAACATTCCGGCCGCCGCGTCAGCCGCACCGAGCATGACGGCTCGATCACCACCATCGCCGACAAATGGCGCGGCAAGCGGCTGAACTCGCCCAATGATGCGGTGGTCAAGTCAGACGGGTCGATCTGGTTCACCGATCCGACCTACGGCATCGACACGGATTATGAGGGCGACAAGGCCGAGAGCGAGATCGGCGCTTGCCATGTCTACCGAGCCGATCCCGGTACCGGCGAGATCGAAGCTGTCATCACCGACATGGTCAGGCCCAACGGGCTCGCCTTCTCGCTCGACGAGAGCAAGCTCTATGTCGTCGATACCGGCCGCACACATGGCGCGCAGAATCCGGCGCATATGCGGGTGTTCAATGTCGACGATGATGGCAAGAAGATCTCCGGCGGAAAGGTCTTCGCCGACTGCACGGCCGGCCTGTTCGATGGTTTCAGGCTCGACGACCAAGGGCGCATCTGGACCAGTGCCGCCGACGGCATCCATTGCTACGATCCGGACGGGACGCTGATCGGGAGGATCAAGGTGCCGGAAGTCGTCGCCAATTGCGTATTCGGCGGCAACAAGCTGAACTGCCTCTATATCGCCGGCACGACCTCGCTCTACATGGTCCGGCTGATGGTCAACGGCGCAAAGACATTTTGAGCGGCCGCCAAGCATATCCAAGGGAGGGCACAATGCCATTCGTGAACATCCGCCTGGTCAAGGAGGTGATCGCCGATGACCCGGCCGGCAAGAAGGCCGCAATCGCTGCCCAGGTGACGGCCGCCATCACCGGCGCCACCGGCCTGACCAGCAACGACGTCTGGGTGGTTTTCGAGGAGGTCGCCGCGCGCGACTGGTTCGTCGGCGAGACCGATGTCGAGACGATGCGCGGCAAACGTTGAAGGAATTTCGCCGCGACCTTTGATGGTTGCGGCGGCCGGTCAGCAGACGGCGAAGGCCGAGAGGTGTTTCGGACGGATCATGTCCGAAAGTCTACCACATGGTGTGTTTGTATTCGTCGTCCAGCCAGCGGTCGGTTGCCTCGGCCGAATCGGCGAGCGCCAGCTGGTCGCGCAGGATCTGGCCGAGCGTCGGCAGCGTCGCCCGGTCGTACCAGGTTTCCGGCTTCCACAGATCGGAGCGCATGAAAGCCTTGGCGCAATGCATGTAGGCGGCCTTGACCGTCACCAGGACGATGCTTTGCGGTTCCTTGCCGTCAACGGCGAGCCGCTCGCGTAAGGCCGCATCGACGGTGATGCGGGCATCGCCGTTGACGCGCAGCGTCTCGTTCATACCTGGAATGAGGAAGAGCAGCCCGACCGACGGATTAACAAGAATGTTCTCCAGCGTGTCGAGCCGATTGTTGCCCGGCCGATCGGGAATGGCGATGGTTCTCTCGTCAAGCACGGCGGCAAACCCAGGTTTGTCGCCCTTCGGCGTCACATCGGCATTGCCGGCGCCGTCCGAGGAGCCGATCAGCACGAAGGGGCTTTTGCCGATGAAGGAACGGCTGTGGCCATCCAGCGCGTTCAGTTCCTTGCGGATAGAGCCGTCGGTCGGCCGAGGAGTCTTGTAGATCGTTCTCAGCTCTTCGCGCGTGGTGACGAATTCCATACCCTCTCCTTACCTGTTACTTGCCGGCCTTCTCTTCTTTGCCGGTCTTGCCTTCAAGCGAATGGCGCATGATCAGCGGCATCTGGCTGAAGGTGAAAAGAAGCGTGATCGGCATGATGCCCCAAACCTTGAAGGTAACCCATGCGTCGGTGGAAAAATTCCGCCAGACCACTTCGTTGACAAGGGCCAGAAACAGGAAAAACAGGCCCCAGCGGAAGGTGAGTTTCTTCCAGCCCTCGGCATCGAGGCTGAAGGCCGAATCGAAGACGTAGCCGAGCAGCGACTTGCCGAAGAACAGGCCGCCGAGCAGCACGCCGCCGAACAGCATGTTGACGATGGTCGGTTTCATCTTGATGAAGATGTCGTCCTGCAGATAGAGCGTCAGCGCGCCGAAGACGAACACGACGACGCCCGATACCATCGGCATGATCGGCAAGGTGCGGGTGAGCAGCCAGGAAGCGATCAGCGCGATCGCGGTCGCCGCCATGAACAGGCCGGTGGCGACGAAGATCGGTCCGCCGAGTTCGGCCAGGACCGGAAATTTCTGCACCAGCCATGCGCTGCGCGCGTTGGCGAAGAAGAACACCATCAATGGCCCGAGCTCCAGCACCAGCTTGAGCAGCGGATTGACGCCTTCCTTCTTCTGTTTCTGCGGGTCGGACGGGTCGCGTTCGAGGATGGGCGGGTTCATGGGCTTCCTTCTTGCGCATGATTCTGTCCAAAAAGTCTGCGACTTTTTGGGGTCATGCCTGTTACGCCACGCCAGCGATCGCCCTGGCGAACTCGCTTGCGGAGAAAGGTTCGAGGTCGTCGACCTGTTCGCCGACGCCGATGAAATAGACCGGCAATTTGTGCTTTGCTGCGATCGCCACCAGAATACCGCCGCGTGCCGTGCCGTCCAGTTTGGTCATCACCAGGCCGTTGACGCCGGCGACATTGCGGAAGATCTCGACCTGGTTGAGCGCGTTCTGGCCGGTGGTGGCGTCGACCGTCTGCAGCACGGTGTGTGGCGCCTCCGGATCGAGCTTGCCCAGCACCCGGACAACCTTTTCCAGTTCCGCCATCAACTCGGTCTTGTTCTGCAGCCGCCCGGCGGTGTCGATGATCAGCACGTCGGAGCCGGCCTGCTTGGCCTGTTCGAACGCGTCGTAGGCAAGACCCGCCGCATCGGCGCCGAGTTTGGAGGCGATGACCGGCGATTTGGTGCGCTCGCCCCAGATTTTCAACTGCTCTATTGCCGCGGCGCGGAACGTGTCGCCGGCGGCGAGCATCACCGACAGGCCGCCGTCGGTCAGCTTTGCCGCCAGCTTGCCGATGGTCGTGGTCTTGCCGGTGCCGTTGACGCCAACGACAAGGATGACATGCGGCTTGTGGCTGAGGTCGAGCTCCAGCGGCATGGCGACGTGGGTCAGCACCTTCTCCACCTCGGCCGCCATGATGGCGCGGACTTCCGTCTCGGAGACGTCCTTGCCGTAGCGGCTGGCGGCCAGCGTGTCGGTGACGCGCAAGGCCGTCTCCATGCCGAGGTCGGCGCGGATCAGCACGTCCTCCAGATCCTGCAGCGTGTCCTCGTCGAGCTTGCGCTTGGTGAAGACGCCGGCAATGTTGCCGGACAGTTCCCGGGAAGAGCGGGCAAGCCCCTCCTTCATGCGCTGGAACCACGAGCGCTTCGGTGCCGGTTCCGGCGCCTTCTGCGGCTCGGCTTTCTGCTCGACCTTCTTGGTTACGGTCACCTTGCCGGGGGCGGGCCTTGGCTCCGGCGGCGGTTGAGGAACGGCCGCCGGTTCCGGTGCGATCTCAGCAAGGATTGGCTTCGCCTCGACCGGCGCCGGCTGGCGAATGGGGGGCGGGATTTCGGCTGGCGGCGCCTCCGGCTCGGGCGCCGTTGAGGGGGCTTTGGCGGG